>JAWKUI010000005.1:0-424928 GCA_041398705.1 Planctomycetota bacterium
CGGTCCCGGGTAGCGCTGGGTGTTGATGTAACACCCGCTCAGCACCAGCGCGGCAGCGAGGCCGGCTAGGGTTCGCAAGGGGAGCTTTTGGAAAACCATGGATCTACCGCTTGGAAGGCAGGTTGTAGTAGCGCTCGACGAAACCGGTGTCGTGGGTGCCACGCCGGAAGTCCGAGTGCTCCAGGATGTCCTGCAGGAAGGGAATGGTCGTTTTCACGCCTTCGATGATGAACTCGTCGAGGGCGCGCAACATGGTCGCGATGGCTTCTTCGCGGGTGTTCCGGTGCACCAGCAACTTGCCGATCATCGAATCGTAGTGCGGCGGCACGCGATAGCCGCTGAAGCAGTGGCTATCGAGGCGCACTCCAGGGCCGCCGGGCGGCACGAAGGTCGTGATTAGCCCCGGGGACGGCTGGAAGTCGCGCGAGGGATCCTCCGCGTTGATCCGGCATTCGATCGTGTGGCCGCGCGGCTGCACGTCCTTCTGGCGGATGCCGAGGTTCTCGCCGGCCGCCAGGCGGATCTGCTGCTGGATGATGTCGATGCCGGTGGTCATCTCGGTGACCGTGTGCTCGACCTGGACCCGCGCGTTCACCTCGATGAAGTAGAAGTTGTCTTCACCATCGACCAGGAACTCGACCGTACCGGCATTGTAGTAGTCGGCGGCTTTGACCACCCGCACGGCCGCGCTGCAGATCTTGTCGCGCAGCTTGGCGCTGATCGACGGCGACGGGGCCTCTTCGATCAACTTCTGGTGGCGGCGCTGGATCGAACAATCGCGTTCGCCCAGATAGATGATGTTGCCGGTCTTGTCCCCGAGGATCTGCACCTCGATGTGACGCGGGCGCTCGACGAACTTCTCCAGGTATACGGTGTCGTCGCCGAACGCGGCTTTCGCTTCGGTCTGCGCCTGGCGGAAACCGGTTTTCAGGCTCGGTTCGTTGCTCGCGATGCGCATGCCGCGCCCACCGCCGCCCGACGAAGCTTTGATCAGGATCGGATACCCGATCGTCTGCGCCACCTTGACCGCCTCGGCTTCGTCGCGCACCGGCCCGTCGGAACCGGGGACCACGGGCACCTTGGCCGACATGGCGATCTCGCGGGCCCGGGCTTTGTTGCCCAGGGAGGCGATGGTCTCGGGGGCCGGACCGATGAAGTCGATCTGGCAGGAGCGGCACACCTCGGCGAAGTGCGCGTTTTCGGCCAGGAATCCGTACCCGGGGTGGATCGCTTCGACGTCGGCGATCTCCGCCGCCGAGATGATCGAAGGGATGTCGAGGTAGGATTGGGACGAGGGCGCGCGGCCGATGCAGATGGTCTCATCCGCCTGGCGCAGGTAGAGCGCATCCGCGTCCGCCTCCGAATACACGGCGACGGTTTCGATGTCGAGCTCTTTGCACGCGCGGATGATGCGCTGCGCGATCTCGCCGCGGTTGGCGATCAGGATGCGTCGGAACATCAGCCGCGTTTGACCAGGAACAAGGGTTGGCCGAATTCGACCGGTTCCCCGTTCTCCACGAGGATCTCGACGATCTCACCCTGCACTTCGGCGCGGATCTCGTTCATCACCTTCATGGCTTCGATGATGCAGACCACCGACTCCTCACCCACGCGCATGCCGATGGCCGCGTACGGCTCGGACTCGGGGTTGGGCGAGCGATAGAAGGTGCCCACCATCGGGCTCGTGATCTCGACCACGCCAGCGGGGCGGCTGCCCGCCTCGGGCCGGCCGTGGGCGCCGGGTGCTTCCATGGCCATGGGCATGACCGGGGCCGCGGTGGGCGGCGGCACCATCATCACGGGGGCTCCGGTCGGCGCGGCGGCGCCGCGGCGCAGGTGCACGCGCAATTGGGCGCTCTGGTCTTCGATCTCCAGCTCGGAAAGCTCGCCCCGTTCCATCAGGCGGACGAGGTTACGGATCAGCTTCAGGTCCATGGGGGCTCCAGGGGGGCGGTTCGGGGCCGGGGGCCCCGCAGTGGCAACAGGATAGCGCCGCCCAGGGCCCGCTCAAAACCTTTGAGGGGGGTTTGGCCCGGGCTCAGGACCCGCGCCGCCACAGCCCCGAGCGGCCGCCACCCTTCTCCAAGAGCTCCACCGCCTCGATCGAGATGCCCTTGTGCACCCCCTTGGTCATGTCATAGACCGTCAGCGCGGCCAACCCGGCCCCCACCATGGCCTCCATTTCCACCCCGGTCTGGCCGCTGACCTGGGCCCGGCAGTGGATCTCCAGCACGTCCGGCTCCAACTCGTGGAAGCTCAGCTCCACGTGCTCGAGGCCCAGGGGATGGCACATCGGAATTAGATCCGAGGTGCGTTTGGCGCCCAGGATGCCCGCCACCCGGCTGACCTCGAGGATCGGTCCCTTGGGCCCCCCATCGCGCAGCAGGCGCTCGAGCACCCCGCTAGGAAATCGCACTTTGGCCCGGGCCAGGGCGTGGCGCTTGGTCTGGGGTTTGCCCCCCACATCGACCATCTGGGACTCGGGGGGGGTACCGGCGCCATGGCGCACGTGGGTAAAGCCCGCGCTTTCTTCGGAGTTCGACACGATGGCCCCATCCTAGCGCCCCAGGGCCCGCCGCCGTGCCCTCAAGGGCCCCCAGCCGACCGCGAAGCCGCTACTCCCTACATTTTCATTACTTACAGGGCCTGCCCCGGCCCGTACGCCGGGCACCGGGAGGGGCGCCAGCGGGACGTTTGCGTAGTTGCAACAGGGTCCCCACGGCAATCCGGCGAGGGCCGGGTCTAGAATCCCCCCTGGAGTCGAGCGGGACTTCCGGTCGATGCACACCCAGATGCCCGCGGCCGGTCCCCCCGCCGGAGGCAAGCCGCAACCCCACCGAGAACCTATGCGAGTCCGACTGAAGCCCTTCGTGGCCCCCCTGGTCCTTTCCGCCCTGGTGCTGCCCACCTTTGCCCAGGATGCCGCCAAAGACCTGCGGGATATCGTGCAACTGCGCCTTCAGGAGGGCACCCGCGGGGACGTGGATACCCTCTGGGATGCCGCCCAGAAACTGGCCATCCAGGTCGGGGACGAGTTCGGCGCCGCCTTCGACCAGGAGCTCGACCGCGAACTGGCCCAGGCCAGCAAGGACAAGGTGCCCGGCAAGCAGGTGCTCTTCCTCGTGGCCGCCCGGGTCTACGGCGAGGAGCTCGACGCGGGCAACCTGGCCGGCGCGCTGATGCCGCTGCTCGAGGACAAGGATTCCGCCGTCGTGCAGGGCGCGTTGAACCTGATGCCGCTGATCGGCGTCGATTCGATGGACGAGCCCGACCGCGGCGCGATGACGGCGAGTCTGCTCGACTACGCCGAAGACGAAAACCACGACGCGCGCCTGCGCGTGCTCGCAGCGATGACCGGTCACAAGGTGGGCCTCGGCCGCCAGGTGCCGCGCGCGCGCCGCATCCTCGGTGGTTTCCTGCAATCGGAAAACCCGGTGCTGCGCGGCGAAGGGGCCCTAGCCCTGGCGCAACTCGGCGTGATGGGCGACGTGCCCGGCGTGCAGGCCGAACTCGAGAACCTGACGCACAACCCGGGCCCGCGCGGCCAACTGGCCGATGCGCTGCTCAAGCAGGAACGCCTGCACACCTACTACGAAAACGCGATGGCCCGCGCCCGCGAAGACCGTGAGTCCATGGTCAGCGGCGGTGCGGTCGGCAAGGACATCCGCGCGCTCGAAGATCTGATCGCCTTCGTGCAGCGCTACCACCTCGAAGGCCCGAAGTTCACCCGCGAGGAACTGCTCGACTCCGCCTACAACGGCCTGCTCGGCAGCCTCGACCAACACTCCGCGTACTTCTCCTCCACCGCCTTCCAGCGCTTCGAGCAGGACCTCGAAGCGGAGTACGGCGGCATCGGCGCCTACGTCGGCATCGACCGCGAGGACGGCCTGTTCACCATCACCCGCCCGCTCTACTCCGGTCCGGCGTACAAAGCCGGCATCCTGAGCGACGACAAGATCGTGCGCATCGGCGAGTGGCCGACCATCGGCCAGGAGATCGACGAAGTCATCAAACGCCTCAAGGGCCGCCCCGGCACCCCGGTCAAGATCTACATCTGGCGCAAGGGCATGGACCCGGGCCTGATCGACCGCCCCACCGAAGAGATGGCGATCGAGATCAACCGCGACACGATCACGATTCCGCCGGTGCACTCGGAGCTCCTGCCGGGCGGCGTGGGTCTGGTGGAACTCACCACCTTCAGCAAAGTGGCCTCCTCCGAACTCGAGACCGCGATCCAGAAGCTGATGGCGGAAGGTGCCACCTCGCTGGTGCTCGACCTGCGCAACAACTCGGGCGGCCTGCTCGTCGAAGCCCGCAACGTCGCCAACCTGTTCCTGCCCAAGGGCAAGCTGGTGGTGAGCACGGTGAGCAAGATCCGCAGCCGCGAGCGCAAGTGGGAAACCCAAAAGGACCCGATCGTGCCAGCCGAGATGCCCGTCGCCGTGCTGATCAACCGCTTCAGCGCCTCGGCCTCGGAAATCGTCTCTGGCGCCCTGCAGGACCACGGCCGCGCCACGCTGATCGGCCAACGCTCGTACGGCAAGGGCAGCGTGCAGAACCTCTTCACGATGCCCGGCGCGGAAGACGACGAGTTCTCCGATGAGAACAACAACGGCCGCCACGATTCGTGGGAGCCGCTGACCGTCGACCACAACGGCAACGGCGAATTCGACTTCGCGCCGCGCGTCAAACTAACCATCGAACGCTACCTGCTGCCCACCGGCCGCTCGATCCACCGCGAAACCGACGAAGAGGGCAACATCCTCTCCCCCGGCGGTGTGGAACCCGACGTGGAAGTGGTGCAGACCCGCTACGACGGCTGGAAACTCGTCGAGATGCGCCGCGTGCAGGACACCCGCAAGCTGCGCGGGTACGTGGATCGCGAGTTCCCCGGCAACAAGGAGCTGTTCACGCGCCTGGCCCAACAGGACATGGACAACACCTCGGCCTACCCGGGTTTCGACGACCTGTACAAGGACCTGGGTACCGTGCTGTCGAAACAAGACGTGCGTTTCCTGCTGCGCATGGAAGTGCGCCGCCGGGTGCAGGATGAGCGCGGCAGCGCCTTCCCGATGGGCGACTTCGAGAGCGACCACCAACTGCAGGTGGCCATCGAGAAGAACCTCGAGAAGCTCGGCCAACAGGCCCAGCAGATCGACGCCTACGCGCGCTCCTTCGACGCCGATGAAGACCCCAGCGCCCCGCCCGCGCTGCTCGCCCACGTGCAGAACCTGCGCAAGGCCATCGACCTGCTTGGCCCCGAAGGCCATCAGCTCTCCGCAGACGAACTCAAGAGCCTGCGCGAGCTGCTCGAAGAGGCCGCCGGCCAAAACTGAGCGCGAAGGCAGGCGCCAAACACCGCGGGCGGGCCGATTCGGCCCGCCCGCGGTCGTTTCCTGGTTCGGCTCGCCTGGGCGCGAGCCAACCGGCCACCCGGTTCAGCCCGCCGGCGCGCCCTTTCCGGAGTCCGGCTCGTCTTCCTCGTTGGCCCACTCGGCCAGGTCCGGCAGCACGAACTCGCGCACGAGCAGCACCAGACTCGCCACCAGCGGCAGGGCGATCAGGAAACCGAACATGCCCAGGGCCGCGCCGCCCGCGAGCACCGCGATCAGCACCACCAGCGGGTGCAGCCCCAGGGTCGAGCCCAGGATGCGCGGCACAAAGACGTACCCTTCGAGCAGCTCCGCCATGCCGAACACGAGCGCGGTGCGCCAGAGCAGCGGCACGAGCTCCATGTCGAGCAAGCCCACGAGGAAGGTGAACAGCGCCGCCAGGCTGGCGCCGAAGAAGGGCACCAAAGCCGCGAAACCCGCGGTCAAACCGAGGAACAGGGCATAGGGAATGCCCGCCAGCCACAGGCCGATGGTGATCACCAGGCCTTTGAGCAGGCACACCACGAGTTGTCCGCGCAGGAAGCCGGTGAGCACCTCGCCGATCTTGCGCGCCACTTCCAGATACCGCGCGCGGTCGCGCACCGGCAGGTACTGGCGCACCGCCGAATGGATGCGCTCGAGCTCGAACAGCAGGAACCAAGTGTAGATCGGCAAAAGCACCAGCATGCCCACCAGCCCGAGCAACGAGCCGAACCAGGAACGCATCAGGTTCACCCCGCGCCGGGCCGCGCTGCCCGCCAGGGCCGGGTCCAGGTCGAGCACCACTTGGTTCCAGACCCGCTGCAAGGTGGGCAGCAGGTGCACATCGCCGTGGTCATCCACCGCGATCCAAGGCTGGCCGTCGCCGGGCCGTCGGGCCGCGTCTTCTTCGGTGGCCCCGGCCGCCTCTCCCGGCGCCGCCCCATCGGGTTCAAGGTCGATGCCCGGCTGCCCGGCCGCATCCCCTCCGCCGGTCGTGCCCGCGTCCGTCCCTTGGGCCGCCGCATCCGCGCCTTCGGCACCCGGCGCCTCCGGCCCCGCAGAGCCCGTCGCCGGTGCGCCATCGCTCCCGGGCACCGCATCCCCCTCCGCCTGTTGATCCGCGCCGGTCTCCTCCACGATCCAGGCCATCCAACTGCGATGGCGGTTCGCTTCGACGAACGCCGAGAAGCGGCGATCGAGGTTGATGAACAGACCGTCCTGCTGATCCTGCGCCTGGCGCAGCACCTTGCCGAACAGGTTCGCGCCTTGGGAACCGAATCCGAGCGCCATCACGAGGCCCAAAGTTCCCGCCACCAGGTAGATCACGTTGACCGCCTTGGCGCGCGACCAGCCCATGCCTTCGAGCTTGCGCACCAGCGGATGCACGATGAACGCCAGCATGTAGGCGAGCACGAGCGGGTTCAGCACCTCGCGCACGATCCACGCCACCCACAGGGTCAGCGCGCCGACCCCGAGCAGCCACAGATCCCGTTTGGAGCGATTCGACCAGGCCAAAGCCACGGTCTGGGGTTCGGGGGAGCGGTGTTCTTCCATGGAATCGTGTCGGGGGGCGGCCTTTCCGCCCGATCAGCCGCCGGCGTTGGGTTCGATCGCCGGGGGCAGGTTCGGGCAGTAGTTCTCGACGAAGGCGCTGTCGAGGTCGAACACATCGTCGAAGTCCTCGATGCGGTCGGTCTCCTGACGGTTCATCATGCCTTCGTCCACCAGCAGGAACACGATTTCTCCCCAGTCGCGCGTACGGTGGATACCCCACGAGCGCCAGACGTGCGCGGCGAGCGGCCCGAACATCGCCAGCGAACGGGCGCGCAGGCCTTCGAGCAGTTCCTGACCCGTGACGTGGCGCTCGTCCACCCCCTTGCCGGAGCGGCCCGAAAGGCGCACGGCATCTTCGAGGGCTTCGAACAGGAAGTGATACGCTCCGGCCTGGTAGCGCGGATGTTTCTTGAGGATGCGGCGCAGGGAGTCGCTCATCGGGTCACCGCCGGGGAAGGCAAGTCCAGTAGGGCGCGGTCGAACAGGGTTTCCGCCCCCAGGTTGAGTTCTACGTCGGCGGCCAAGCCGAGCCAGCGCTCCGCCAGGGCGCGCCGGGCCGAACGGGGCAGGCCGGCGAGCAGACGTACGCCGTCGTTGTGGGCCAATTCCCCCTCGGGAACGCCCGCGTGCAACCGTTCCGCGTCGCGCAGCAATTCGAGGCCCAGGTCGAACAGGCATGCCACCCGCGCCCGAGTCTGGGCGGCGGCGGTTTTGCCGGGGAAGTCTCCGTCCATCTCGAAGAAGCGGCTGCGGGCTTCGGCGATGCCGATCGCGCCCTGCAGGCGCTGCAGGAGCAGTCCGCGCATGACGAGGCGGTTCTGGTGCGCGTGACGCAAGGCGCGGCCCGGCGATCCCGCCGCCATACGCACATACTCCGCCCCTTCTTCGGCGTCGATGCCGTGAGCCGCGAGCACCGCCGTCGCGGCGGCGCGCGGCGGAGCGGGCACCGCCACGCTCACGACGCGGCTCTGGATCGTCGCGAGCAGCTTGCCCACCTGGCTCGTCTCGAGCACGATCACCGTGCCCGGCGACGGTTCCTCCAGAGTCTTCAGGAACGCGTTCTGGGCCGGCACGTTCATGCGCTCGGCCTCGCGCACCAGCACCACGCGCATGCCGCCCTCCGCCGGCCGCAGCGAGAGGAACTCCCCCACCGACGGCCCTTGGTATCCACTCGAGCTGCGCTCCCGGCGCGGCGCGAAAAACGCCACCGTCAACGCATCCAGGCCGTGCGCGCGCGCATCGACTTCGAACACATCGCCGTGGTTGCCGCTCGCAAATCGTTTGCAGGGGCCGCATACCCGGCACGGAGCCGCGGGGCCGTGCTCGCACAAGAGCCCCGCCGCAAACCAGCGCGCCGCCACGTACTTGCCGACGCCTTCATTGCCATGGAACAGTAGTCCATGGGGCAACCGCCCGCTGCGCGCCGCACGCCACAGGCCTTCCAGCCATTCGCCGTGTCCAACGGGCTCGACGAGGCGTCCGGACTCCTTATCCGGCGCAGACATCGCACACCTCCTGCCATACGCGACGCGCCACGGTATCCGCGTCGCCTTTCGCGTCGATGGCGCGCGCCCGCGGCGCCCGCTCGAGGTATTCGCGATATCCCTGGGCCACCCGCAGATGGTACTCGCTGCCCTGGTTTTCGATGCGGTCCCCCACCATGCCGCGCCGTTCCAGCGCCAGGGGCAAAGGCAGGTCCAGGATCAGCTCCACCGCCGGCAGGGGGCCGCCGGCCCACTCGAGACACGCGGCGAGGGTGCGCTCGCCGCCGATGCCGCCGGCCACGCCCTGATACGCAAAGGTCGAGGCGTGGAACCGTTCGCACACCACCCAGCGCCCCGCCGCGAGCGCCGGCGCCACGCGCTCGTGCAGCAGGGTGCGCCGCGCTGCGAGGAACAGCAACATCTCCGCTTCGGGCACCAGCTCTACCTCGGGATCGAGCAGCAGGCGCCGCAGCGATTCCCCCACCGGGGTCGTGCCGGGTTCCCGCAGGTGTTCCACCTCGCGGCCCGTCGCTTGGCGCAGGTGTTCTGCCAGGCGCGTGGCCTGGGTGCTCTTGCCGCAACCGTCGACCCCGTCGAGCACGAGGAAAGCCGGCGGGGTGTCGCGGTCGATGCGATCGGGCAGGTTCTGCATCACTCGTTCGATTCGGCGCCCAGGCGCGTCAGCCATTCCACCGCACCCTTGTGCAGGGGGTCCAGCAGAATCACCTCGCGCAGGAAATGGCGCACGGAAGCTTCGTCGCCCAGCTCCTGCGCGATCTCGGCGCGCAGGTACTGGATCTCCGCCTTGCGGGCATCGGTCAACGGGATCCCCTGCACCGAATCGCCCTGGCCCGTGGCCTTGGAATGGTCCAGATCCAGTTCCGGCGGCACGATCAGCGCCACGCCGTACTCGCGGATCGCTTCGCGCAGTTTGCCCGCGGAGCGCAGGGCCGCGCCCCATTCCAGGTGCAGATCGCGCCGGAACGGATCGATCTCGTTGGTGCGCCCGAACCATTCGCAGCCTTCGCTGGTGCGGCCCGCTTCCACGTGCCACCTCGCCACCGCCAGGTGCAGCTCGTAGTGCTCGGGGTTGTACCCGAGCCAACGCTGCCGCGCCTGCATGGCTTCGTCCTTGCGGCCCATCGCCTCGAGCAAACGCGCCTGCTGCAGCTCCGCCGACAGGGACGCCTCCGGGAACCCGGGGAAACTCGCTTCGGCCTTGCGCCAGGTCTCCAGGGCCTTCTCGTTCTCGTCGAGCCCCTGCAGGTACAGGGCATACGTGGTCAGGCTGCGGTAGTCCTTGCCGCCCAGGGCGAAGCCCTGCTCCAGTCGCGCCGCCGCCTCGGCGAGGTCATCGCGTTCGATCGCCAGGGCCGCGCGCAGGAAACACTCGCGAGCGGTTTCGACCCCGGCGCGGGTCACGTGCCGCAGGGCTTCCGCCGCGTCCACCACCGATCCCTGTTGGAAGTGGGTGTACCCCACCGTCAACCAGCTCTGCACCCAGGCGAGGCGCGCGGCCTCTTCCTCGGGCACATCCTCGGGCAGGCTCCACTGCAAACGCCGCGTGCGTTCGGGATCGTGCAGGGGTTCGTAATCGATGCCCTCCAGTTCCCGGTCGACGAATGCGAGGAAGTCCACGTCGATCTCCTCGGGCGTCTTGCCGAACACCGAGGTCATCGCTTCGTCCAGGTCGGCGCCGCGGTCGAACGCTTCGAGCACGCGCACCATCGGCGCAAACCCGTGTTGTTCGATCAGCATGCGGCAGAGCAAACCACCTTCGTAGTATCCGAAGAGGATTCGCGGCCCGCGGAACGCGCGGTTGAGCTCGCGCACGGGAATGATCGCGCCGTTCGCACGGGCTTCGAGCAGATCGAGGCGCATGTTGCGCGTCCACGAGGGGTTGCGGTTGACCTCCTCCCAGGTCGCAAGGCCCTCGGTGATCCAACGCGGGCAGCGGTTGTGGGACAGGCCCAGGTGCACCACGTGGCTGAATTCGTGGAAGCCCGTGCGCGCCCACGAGAAGTTGCCGCGCATCGACGACAGGGGCGACAAGGCGGTCACCACCGGGCCGAAACACACGCCCAGGGCCGGGAACCCCTCGAAACCGACGCTGCGCACCGAGAAGTCGCGGTGTTCGCGGAAGACTTCGATCGTGGTGCGTTCGGGCGTGAAGCCGTAGCGCTGGGCCAACTCTTCGCGGGCCTCCAGGTAGAACGGCACCCAATACGCCCGCAGCACCTCGGACGCATCCGCCCGCCAGGAGAAGTCGAGCGGACCGTGCCGTTCGTGCACGTGCTCGCGTTCGATCATCTTGAGCACCGCGCGCATGTTGTCGCGCCACGCGTCCTGGCGTCCTTGGGCCTGTTCGACCGCCTGGTCGAAGGCGACGCGCGCATCGTCCTCGCGCCCCACGTTGGCCAAAGCCCCGCCGTAGCGGGTCCAGGCGCGGAAGTCCGCAGGGTCGCGGTGCACCGCCGCCTCCAGGAACGGGATCGCCTCCATGAAGCGGTACAGCTCCACGAGGTACCGTCCCACCTCCCGTTCGGGCCCCGAATCCGCCGGCGCTTCCTGGGTCAGTTCATCGAGCAACGCCGCGCACAGGTCGCGTTCGTGCTGCACGAACGACAGGGCCGCGCGCAGCGTGCGCACGTCGCGCCGTCCGGGAACGGCGCGTTCGAGCCCCGCCAGGGCGCGGCGCACCCGAGGCAGGTTGCCGTCCGCCAGGTCATCCCCGGCCATGCGCAGTTTCCCGCGGATGCAATTGGGGTGCGCGTCGAGCAGCTCCGCCAGGATCGATTCCGGCGAACGGCTGGTGCGCAGGCGGTTGAGCCGGTGCAGAGCGTGCAACCCAAGCAGCGCGTCGGTGTGGTGTTCGTGCAGTTCGAGCGCCTGGCGGAACAGCGCGCCCGCGGATCGTTTGCCGCGCGCTTCCACCTCCTGCTCGGATTCGAAGTAGACCTCGCCGAGGGCCACGAGCACGTCCGGCTCTTCGCCTTCCCCCGCCGCGCTGGTCTCCCACGCGGCGACCAGGCTGCGCGAAGCCGCGACCAGGTCGCCCGCCGCTTGGAAACACTGGCCTTGGGCCAACTGCTCCTGCCAGGTCTGCGCCGGCAAACCCACCGCCGCCCTCGCCGCGCGCTCGCGCGCCTGGGGCAAGAGCCCCTGGGCCAGATCCAGCCGCACGAGACACCAGGCGTCTTCCACGCGCCCCGCGGGATCGAGCACCCCCGCCAGCGCGCCACCCGGCTCGAGCAACGCCCGCGCCTCCGCGGGTTTGCCTTGCTCCTCGAGCGCTCGCAACCAGGCCCGCGCCGCGATGCCCGTCCAGGGTTCGACGGGGTTCGCCAGCGCCTTCTGCGCCGACTCCGCCACCCCGTCCAGGTCGTCCTGGTACCAACGCAGCAGCGCCTGCAAGCCGAGCGCCGCCCCATCCTCCGGGTCGTCGCGCAGGTGCTCGCGCAAAAGCTTCTTCGCCGCGGAGAAGCGACCGCGCCGCAGGTTCAGGTGGATCTCCGCCCGCTCGGCGGCCAGCAGCGCCGCCAACTCCTCTTCGTCCCCCTGCACGATCCGCCCCAGGGCGGCCGCAGTCGGGCTCGGGGCCGGGGTGGACATCGCCAAGGCCGCTGCCGGTACCAGCAGCGGGCCCAGGATCTGGGCGAAACGCAGAATCCGCATGGAAACAGGATGCGCCCTTTCCGGCCTTCCTCCAAGCCCCTATCCCATAGGAGGGCCCAAAAGTGCCTTGCCCGGGTTTTCCAGGGGGGCCGGGCTTGGACCCGGCCATCGCCGGCGGCAAGCTGCTTCCCATGGCTCTCCTCACCCCGCCGCCGCAACCCTGGGGCCGGCGCCGTGCCCTGCTCCTGACGCTCGCCCTGCTGGGCCTGAGCGCCTGCACCAGCCCCCGGCGGCGCCCCGCCTCCATGCCGGTGGATACCCCCGTGGAACTCCCCACGACGGTCCAAGGCCGCCCCGCCTGGGTCGAGCAGGACCTCACCTGGCAGAAGATGCTCGACATCCAGGATTGGCTCGACCGCGAGTCCCGCCATTCCGATCCCTACTGGCGCATCGAAGCGCGCCTGCAGCTGGCCGAAGGCCGCATGCACTTCTACGCCGAGGAGCAGGGTTCGCTCGAAGCCTCCGCCGCCCGCCAACGCCTCGGCGCCGCCCGCGCGGACTTCCTGCGCGTGAAAGCCGACCCGCTGGCCACCGAGAGCCAGGTGCGCCGCGCCGAACGGGGCCTGCAGGTGCCCCAGGGCCGCGCCGTGACCCAGACCACCACCCTGCCCCCGGGCGTCATCCCCCGGGCCCAGTGGGGTGCGCGCGCCGCCAACCGCTCGAACGTGACCCCCGCGGGCAGCCCCTGGACCGTGATCACCGTGCACCACGCCGCTTCGGACGAGTCGATCGCGGCGATGTCCTCGGTCGGCGACGCCCGCCGTGCGATCCAGAAGATCCAGCGCGGGCACATGGACTCGAACGGCTGGGGGGACGTGGGGTACCACTTCCTGATCGACCCCGCCGGGCGCGTGTACGAAGGCCGCTCGATGCAGTACCAGGGCGCGCACGCGGGCAAACAAGGCAACCACAACAACAACGAAGGCAACATCGGCATCTGCTTGCTCGGCAACTTCGAGCTCGAACGGCCCAGCCGCGAAGCCCTGACCGCCCTCGAACAACTCGTGCACAACCTGCAGCGCGCTTACAACATCCCGCGCAACGCCGTGCGCGCGCACCTGGACTGGAAGAGCACCGAATGCCCGGGCCGCTTCCTGTTGCCCTACGTGCGCCAGTTGGCACGGTAATCGACCTTCCACCCCCTCCCCGCGCCGCCATGTGGAGCCGCAGCCTGCCCATCACCGCCCTCGTCGCCGTCGCCCTCGCCTGCCTGTTCGGCTGCAAGCCGGACGAAGGCAGCCGCCGGCCGCATAAGGCGTTCCATGACGGCGGCGACCCGCCGATGGTGCGCTACGAGGGCGAAGAGGTGTTCTGGCAGGGCGAATGGCTGGCCGACGGGCCCGTGACCTACTTCGATCGCACCGGTCGGGTGACCGGCAAGGGCCAGTTCAAACTCGGCAAGGAAGAAGGCCCGTGGTCCCTGCTCGAAGAGGGCGGTTACCTGGCGGAGGGCGAGTTCAAGGAAGGCAAGCGCGAGGGCCAGTGGATGTACCGCTACAGCTCGGGCAAGATCCAGGAAGAGGGCAGTTACACCGCCGGCAAACGCGTGGGCGAGTGGCGCACCTACTACTCAAACGGCAACCTGCGCAGCGTGACCCAGTATGTCGACGGCGAGGCCCAACCGGGCGCCGAGACCTACGACGCCGACGGGGTCAAACACACCCGCTGAGCGCCGCCGCGCGGCCTCAGATCCGCCGGCCGTGGCGCGCCTGCAGGGCGGCCAGATCGGATTCGACCATTTCGCGGACGAGCTCGGCGAACGACACCTCCGGTTGCCAACCGAGCACGCTGCGCGCGCGGCTCGCATCCCCCACCAGGTGGTCCACTTCGGCCGGGCGCAACAGCTTGGCGCTGGTCACGACGTAGTCGCGCCAATCGAGCCCCACCACGCCGAACGCCGCCGCGCACAACTCGCCCACGCTGTGGGTCTGGCCGGTGGCGATGACGAAGTCCTGGGGCTCGTCCAGTTGCAGCATGGCCCACATGGCGCGTACGAAATCGCGCGCGTGACCCCAGTCCCGGCGCGCTTCGAGGTTGCCGAGTTCGAGCCGCTCGTCGAGCCCGAGCGCGATGCGCGCCACCGCGCGCGAAACCTTGCGCGTGACGAATTCCAGGCCCCGGCGCGGGGATTCGTGGTTGAACAGGATGCCGCTGGTGGCGAACAGCCCATACGACTCGCGGTAGTTGACGGTGGCCCAGTGGGCGAACAGCTTGGCGACCCCGTACGGCGAGCGCGGGTGGAAGGGTGTGTCCTCGTTCTGCGGCGCGGGCGCGCGGCCGAACATTTCCGACGTGGACGCCTGGTAGAAGCGCGCTTCGGGTGCGGCCTGGCGCATGGCTTCGAGCAAGCGCAGGGGGCCGAGGCCGGTGACGCTCGCGGTGGAGAGGGGTTCCGACCACGAGATCGGTACGAAGGACTGCGCGGCGAGGTTGTAGATCTCGTCGGGTCGCGCCTCCTCCAACGCGCGCACCAGGCTGCCGGTGTCGAGCAGGTCGCCCGAGAGCAGCTCGACCTGTTCGAGGATCGGCTCGATGCGCTCGAGGTGCGGCGATGACGAGCGGCGCAGCAGGCCGAAGACCTGGTACCCACGTTCCAGCAGGAACTCGGCCAGGTAACTTCCGTCCTGGCCGGTGATGCCGGTGATCAGCGCGCGCGGGGCGCTCGGGTCGAGGTGAGCCATGGCGCGCATGCTAACGGCCGCGGCGCGCCGACGACGCCGTCGATCAGTTCAAGAACCAAAAGGCGACACCCGCGAGGCCCGCGCAGTAGGCCGCGAAGTAGCGGAATGCGCCGCGGGAGAGCACCAGGATGAGCGTGCGCAGGGCGAGGAACCCCACGATGGCGGAAACGGCCATCGCGGTCAGGATCCAGCCCACACCCAGGTCCCCCACCCCGTGCTCGAACAGGTCGGGCAATTCGAGGATCGCCGCGCCGCTGATGGCGGGCAGGCTCATCAGGAACGACAAGCGCGCGGCCTGCACCGAATCGATGCCGCGCAGGAACGCCGACGAGATCGTCGAGCCGGAGCGCGAGATGCCGGGCACGATCGCCAGGGCTTGGAACAGGCCCATCACGAGGGCGTGGCCTAGGCGCAGGTCTCCCCAGGGCTTGTCCGGATCCACCGGCGCGGCCTCCTTCGGCCGGCGGCTTTCGCCGATCAAGAGCAACACCGCGGTGACGCACAGACCCGAAGCGGCCACAAAGACCTTCGTCGAAGCCTCTTCGATCAGGGACTTGAAGGCGATGCCGATCACCGCCGCCGGAATCGTGGCCACGATCAGCCAGATCCACATGGCGAAGCGCCCGGCGAACAGGTCCTGGAACAACCGCAGCACGTCGCGGCGGTAGGCCAGCACCACCGCCGCCAACGTGCCCACGTGCAGGGCCACGTCGAGGGCCAGACCGCCTTCTTTCAGGCCCAGCGCCGCGCGCCCGAGCACCAAGTGTCCCGACGACGAGATCGGCAGGAACTCGGCCAAGCCCTGCAGCACGGCCAGGATCAGGACGGTCAGGGGGCTGGTGGGGGCATCGGCCCCCTCGAGCAGGGCGAGGGTCATGGCGGGCGTGGGCGGGGGCGGCGTTCGTGGGCGCCAGTGTGTGGCTGTGGGTGGCAGTGGGTGGCCGCCGGGCAAGCAAGGGTACCCGGGCCAAGGGGCGGGGCCCAAGGGAAACGGCACGCCGAGCCGGACCCGATCCGGGCTGGGAACGCCGGCCTTGCGGGGGACCAACGCAAAGCGCCCCGCCCTGGCGATTGGCCTAGGAGCGGGGCGCCTTGTTCGATCTGTTTGGGCCAGCTTGCTCGTCTGAAGAGGGTGTTCTGTTGGAAGGGCCTGCAGGTTCGCTCGGCCTTCCCACTCAAACGGACTCACCCGGCCGACTTGCCCCTGGGGTTCCCCCCAGCGGGCAAGGCCCGGCCCGGCTCACGCGACGACTTCGCGGGCCGGCTTCCAGCCCATGTCGAAGGCGGCCGCTACGGCCTCGCAGGTCAAAACGCCACCGATGGCGTTGGCGGCTTTGGCCATCGGCTCGGAATCCAGCACCGCCTGCTTGTAGCCCTTCTTCGCGAGCATGCGCATCCAGGGCAGGGTGGCGTTGGTCAGGGCGTGGGTCGAGGTGCGCGGCACGGCGCCGGGCATGTTCGCCACGCAGTAGTGCACCACTTCGTCGACGATGTAGGTCGGGTGCTCGTGGGTGGTCGGCTTGGCCGTCTCCACGCAACCACCCTGGTCGATGGCCACGTCGACGATCACGCTACCGCGCTTCATCAGGTCGAGGTCGGCCTTCTTGATCAGCTTCGGGGCCGCCGCGCCGGGCACCAGCACCGCACCCACCACCAAGTCGGCGGTCTTCAGTTGTTCGTGCAGGGCGTACTGGGTGGAGAACAGCGTGTCGCAGTTCTTCGGCAGGATCTCGTCCAGGTACCGCAGGCGGTCCAGGTTGATGTCCATCACGGTCACGTGGGCGCCGAGGCCGGCCGCCATGCGCGCCGCGTTGGTGCCCACCGTGCCACCGCCGATCACGAGCACCTTGGCCGGACGCACGCCGGGAACGCCGCCGAGCAGGATGCCGGTGCCCTGGGCGGGTTTCTCGAGGTACTTCGCGCCGGCCTGGATGGCAAGACGACCCGCCACCTCGCTCATCGGCTCGAGCAGCGGCAGCGAACGACCGACCTCGAGGGTCTCATAGCTGAAGCAGTGGCTGCCCGTGGCCATCACCGCCTCGGTCAGCTTCTTGTCCGCCGCCAGGTGCAGATACGTGAACAGGATCTGCCCCTTGCGCATCATGGCCCACTCGGGCTCGAGCGGCTCCTTGACCTTGACGATCATGTCCGCCTCGCCCCAAACCTCGGCCGCCGTCGCCCGCGACACCGCGCCGGCTTCCAGATAGGCCGCATCCTCCAGCCCGCTGCCCATCCCGGCTCCCGCCTGGAAGACAACCTCATGGCCATCCCGCCGAAGCTCGTGCACCCCCGCCGGGGTCAACGCAACGCGGTACTCGTGGGTCTTGATCTCTTTGACGACGCCGATCTTCAAAGCAGGCTTCCTGGTCGGGGGGGATATCGGGGGGGCCGGGCCCTGGGCCCGTTTCGGGGCGCAGAGTCTATCCTCCCCCGCCCCCAGAAAAAGCCTCGACAACCCCCAATCCATTCCGTAGACTCCCGCCCCTCAAGGACCGCTAGCTCAGTTGGCTAGAGCGCCACGTTGACATCGTGGAGGTCACTGGTTCGAGCCCAGTGCGGTCCACCACCCCCGCCCCGCGCCGGCCCCGAAGTGCACTTGCACGGGCCCCAGGCAGCCCCGGGCGACGCCGCCGAGATGGGTGCGGGCCTGACCTTGAACAGAAAGAGTGGGCCGGAGCTCCCTCCACATGGCCTGTTCCAGGGCCCCCCCCACAGCCTTCCGGCGGAAACTCCAGCTCCCGGGCCCGGCCACTCGTGCTTGGCCTTGGGTTCCGCGCCTTGATCTGCGCTTGCATCCCATGACGGACGCGGCAGATGTCATTTCTTTGCTTACATAAGGACTACCCACCATGCCTGCTCCTTACTGGTCCCCGAAGGAATACGATTTGGAAGCGGATCTTTGTTGTTGGATTGGCAAACCCGACAAGAAGGATCTCGCTCGCCTGAACAGAGTCCTGGCAAGGAAGACGGCGGAGGACATCGACGTCCCGATGATGCGCAGCCTGTTCTACCGCTGTTTCCTTTTCGGAAACCGGCCCGCGCTGCTTGCCCTGGAAAAGTTCATCGGACCCGAGTTCCGTCGCGCACAGTTTCGGGATCGAGGCCCGGTGGCAACGGGGATCGCCATGGGCGATGGCCTTGCGGCACTCGATGCGGCAGCGGACTTCCCCCTGGAGCCAGCCCTGCGAATAGCGGTCGCTCTGGACGAGCTGGAAGTAGCAAAGGAACTCGTGCGACGTGGGGCCGAAGTGCTCGATTTGCAGAATCCGAACCACGAAACGGATCTGCCCGGCCGTGCCCGCAGGGTTACTTCCACCGACGAACCGCCTCAATGGCTCATGACCCACGTCGCAGCCAGGACCGACGCAGCAACCGTGCTGGAGTGGCTCCTGTCCCTCGGAGTTCATCCCGATTGCATCGACGAATATGGCAACTCCCCTCTTCACGAGGCTGCCTCCACCGGCTCCCTACTTGCCGTGCGGGTGCTCTTGCGCGCGGGCGCGAGCCTCTACAGCAAGGGTCGTCCGATCATCGTGGATGCTGAGTGGGAAGCCGTTCCCCTGCTGCTCGACGCTGGCGCAGACATCGACAGCTTTTCCATGGGCTTTTGCCCCCTGATCAATGCTGTGGAGGAAAACGATCCAGAAGCCGTGTTGTACTTGCTCAACCGCGGTGCCACAGTCGACAACCGGGACGCAACAAACCAAACGGCCCTGCACTTTGCCGTTCGCGACGCCCACCCGGATATCGTGGATATCCTGCTCGCCCACGGCGCCGACCCGAATATCCAAGATTTGGATTGCGAAGCTGCACTCGATTTCGCCCGCTCGGATCTCATGTACCAGAAACTCGTGGCCGCGGGCGCCCGGCACGGGTTCCGCCGAGAGTGGGAACGGGAGAACGCCGAGAAACAGGGATCAGAGCCCTCCCAAGACGGAGCCGGCCAGTAGGTCCAACCGCTGCCTCCGAAGAAACCAGCCGAACTTTGAACTCCCATGTCCGAACTCCATTGGGCAGACAAACGCGGCGACCTCCTCGCCGTGGACCGCGAGATCGCTGCGGGGGACTCCATGGCCGATGGCTTGGTCAAGGAGGACTGCTTTTCATCCGACATTCCCCTGGCCGTCGCCGCCGGCGCCAGCAAGAGTGCGGCGAGATTGCAGACGGAGATTTGCATTCGTCTCTGAGATCCGAGGGTACCCAGACTCGTCTCCCATTCTCTTCAAACCTTCAGCGAACCCAAGCGGTGAGGCCGAATGTATGTCGCCGGAAGGAGAAGGCTGCCGGGTTTAGCTGCACCCAAGACATCGTGGCTCCCTAGGCCCCCATGATTAGACCGACAGTGAAGAGGGCAAAGGAGAACCCGAGTATCCCAGCCAATGCCCAATGCCAGTCTCGATGGCGAATGGCATCGTACATGCAGTTCAAACCTACGGCCACGGACCAGGACCAGGCGAAGATCAGGACAAAGATCGCAACGGCCATTGTTGCGGGGACAGCCAGCATATCAAGATAGTTGAACCGTCGATTTGCGAACAAGAGCCCCAAGTAGCACCAGGGCAGAGTCCCTGCAATCCAAATCGAAAGCGGAGGTCTATGTACTGCGGACATCTGGAACAGCGATAACGGTGATCATACGCTCGAATTGCCAATTGCACGGAGGGGTAAATTTGAGCGGACTATGCGCTTGACCCGAGCTCCTCCCTAAGAACTGGCGGAGAGCCGCAAGAAAAGCCACACTCGAGGGAGCAAGGGACCCCGTGCTCTCCCCGGGGTGGAGTGCGTATGCCATCAATCGATGCCATGGCCTTTCGCGGTAAGGTCCGCCATGCCGGAATCCAGTCCAGGACCCCGGGACCTGGAAGTAGGAGCACAATCCCTTGCTGCCAAACGAAAGCCTAGCGAAAGCCTTGCAAGACCCGGACCGCGAGCAACAGCGCTGGCTGGGGCACATCCCTGGTGTCTGCCGATTCCGCCCCTACAGCTTCGCGCGGAAGAAAGGCCCGAGCTGCTCGGTCGCCTGGTCCACGTACTGCGGGATGTCGTAGAGCATCATGTGGTTGGCGCCGTCGATGATGTGCAGGCGCTTGTCTTTGGACGCTGCGCGATGCATCAGGTCGTCGCTCATCCACTTGGACTCAGCCTGGCTGCCGGCGATGACGAGCAAGGGTTGGGTCAGGAAGTTCTCCGCGAAGTGGAAGGCGTCGAACGTGGCGAGTTGGGTGAGGCTGCGTGCGGTGCCCCAGCCGGGGGCCGTCGGGCAGGAGGCCCGGGGCGTGTGGTAGTACTCCCAGGCTTCCTTGAGGTCGGCGTACGGGGTGTCTTCCTTCTTGAGCGGGGCCATGGGCATCTGCACGAGGCCATGCCCCGTGGCCTCCGCCGTGCGGGCTTGCGCACCGGCTTCTAGGATGCCCAGGGCATTCTGGATGTCCTGGTCGCCCAGCCAGCCACGATTCACCATGGCGCCGATGTTGACCGCGCTGACGGTGGCGGCCGCCCGGATGCGGCGGTCGCTGATGGCGGCGCGGATCGTGTAGCCCCCTCCCGCGCAGATTCCGAGAGCCCCGATCCGATTCGGATCGACGAAGGGCAGGGTGTGCAGGTAGTCCACCACCGCACTGACGTCTTCCGTGCGGATGTAGGGGTTTTCGAGCTGCCTTGGCTCGCCGGTGCTCTCTCCCTGGTGCGAGGCGTCGTACGCGATGGTCACGAATCCGAGTGTCGCCAGTTTCTCGGCGTAGAGGCCAGAGGTCTGTTCCTTGACGCCGCCCCCCGGGTGAGTGACCACGATTGCGGGGTACTTCTGGGAAGCATCGAACGGCTCCGGCTCGAACAGGTAGGCAGCCAGCGTGATGTTCGGGTTGTTGCTGTTCTGGAATTCGACTTTCTTCTTCATGCGGAACCTGGGTCTTCCTATGGGTGTGTGCTGCGAGCCTTCCGGATGCAGATCCGCAGAGTATCGCACAGACTGCCGCTCGATAGTGCCCCGTTCCCTTCGAGTATTCCGGAGAACCGGATCGTCAGGCAGGTGCAAATGGTCGTAGCGAATGGCAAACGGCCCTTCTTCGCAACTAGCTACCCCATCAAGATTCCAGCAAAAACACGACGGAGTGCGCTGCCGCGAAAATCGCAAAGGAGAATCCGAGTAGGCCGGCCATAGCCCAACGCCTGTCCCGATGGCGAATGGCATCGTAAGTGCAATTCAAACCAACAGCCACGGACCACGAAAAAGATGGAGCGATTGCAAACAAAAGGACTTCAATTGCCTTTCCTCCGCTAGCTGGCATCTCAAGGTCTTTGGGAACTTGGCTTACGTACAAGAACACCCAGCACCATGGCAGAATCCCGGAGAGCCAAATCGACAAAGGAGGCCTAGGGAAAGAGGACATCTGACATTCGGCAGGAATCGTACGATGAGATATTACCCAGAGCGGATCACCCTAGCCGATGGATCCCTACAGCGCAATTCGCAAGGCATGCCCGTGCATCGGGAAACAGCGCAAGACGACCCTGTCGCAGCATTTACCCTCTCATTCCTAACAACACCGTCACGGGACCGGGCGATTCTTCGCCACTACCTTCTCCTCGGAGCTGAACCACCTGCCGGGCAGCTCCAGGCCCCGGGTGAGGGTGTGGTGCAGTGTGAGAGGCTCGTCACCATTTCCTAGAGCCACCCGGGGCCCCTCTTTGGCACTCGCTTCGGTCAGGCTTGCAGCCTCCCTTGGCCATCAACATTTTCGCGATATGCGGTCAGGACGCGTAGATTTGTGCAAAGATCCAAAGCGCGTAACCCAAGAAAGTGGAGCCCATCAGGCTCGCCAACGTCCATGCTCGACTCCGAATGCCGATGGCGTAGGCCGCACAAACGCAGCCAAGGATTGCCGAAAGGGCCGCGCCGGGAATGAAGACGATGGGGATCAGGATTAAACCGTTGGTGGAAGCTTCTCTGTAGTTGGTGGCCACTGGAAGCAACTTGAGCCAAAGCCAAAACCAGGCCCACGGCAGCAGCGCCGCGAGCCAGATCCAGAAAGGTATTTTTGGGCAAATGCGCATCGTGACTCGGACAAGCGCAATACTACCACGCCGGGTCCGGGCGCTTCCGGATCATTCGACTGATTGACTTCGCCGAGGAAAGGTCCTTTTCCGCGGGCGCCATTGAAGCACAGGTCCGGGGGCCCGGCCTTCGGTGGCGCTTTGCAGCCCGGTTCGCAGGCGTCCTGCATGGTCGGCCGGGGCGCGATGCTGCAAACGGAGCGGCTTCGATTCCTGACAGGAGAGTTGGACACAAGATTTGGTGCACGGCTCTAGGGACCTACGATGAATACCGTGCAGTGATGATCCGCACAGCAAATCGGCCCCCCCTGGCTTCCAGTGCAGGAACCTCATCGTTGAGCCGCCTGCTCCCCTCCTTCGCCCCCATGCGAGGCTGCTTCGGGCTTGCTTGATGCGGACTTGCTTTGGAACTCCTCCCACATCATGTCGAACCTGCGCCGATCAAAGAACGCACCGTGCAGGAGATGCTCTTCCAAGGGTGACCGAACCCATGCAGGCCACACAGGCGGCGTCGGCACCGGCACGTCTTGCGCGGGATCTGCCTGGTCGGCGAACTCCAACCAAAGTGTGTTCCAGATTTCGCCGCCACTTTGCGCAACGATACGCACGGACTCCATGCCTGCCGCCTCGCAAGCGACTACGCAGATCCGCACGATGTAGATCGAATACCCCACCGATGAGCCGTTTGGGGCCCGGATGGTCAGAACCGCCTGGGTTTTCCCAAGCCAGTCCATGTGCGCGCTCCCTGGACGCAAGGTCTGATAGGCAGAAACCTCCGCTTCGATGGCGGCAAGGTCTTTGCCATCGTAAGGATGCGTTGGAACGGGCATCCTATGTGCGCATCCTGCTGCGAGAGCAAGGAGCGCGAATCGACTGAAGACCGAGCGGGTTCGCATGCAGGATTTCGTTTCGGTTCGCGCGAGCACCGGTTCTACCACGGTCGGTTCGCGCGGGTTTGATCCCCCAGCTCAGAGCTGGATTGCTGGCTTCCCAGGCTGCCCTAGCACGCCATTTCCAGGGAGTCGAGTGACCAGGAATTCTGATCGGGGCTCCAGGATCCGGACCCGGAACTTCCAGATTCTGGACCCGGGAACGCCCTGGGGGCCCGCAGGGTGGTCCTAGGAAACCGGCACGGGAGTTGCACTTCCAACAACTCGCCGGGGCAAAGGGCCCAGGCGCCGGGATTTCCACAGCGAAGAGGAGTTGAGCATGTTTGCTAGCGGTAGACGGGCCGTACGGGCCTGGTTGTTTGGGGCGGCCCTTGGGCTGTCGTTGCTGGGGGCCACGCAGGGCCTGGCCAGCGGTCAGATCTTGTTCCAGGAGGATTTTGACAACCTGTCCCCCGACGTGCTTGGTCAGCTGGGCCCGGCTTCGCTCGAGCAGCAGGGCTGGGAGTTCCGCAATCAGAGTTGCGCTTCGCCCGGGCCCTACACGTGGCGGAAAGCTCCCTATGACTTCCAGCCTTGTGGGTATTTCACACCGCCTCCCCATGCGGGCTCGGGCAACCTGGGCTCCGATTTCTCCTCGGGCGTCGGCTTTGGCTGGATTTCGAACTGGATCATCCTGCCCCCCATTCAAGGACAAGTCGCGGGGTCGACATTTGAAATGTACGGCCGGCAGTTGCATTCCAACACCACGTCCCAAGTCCAAGTCCTGTACTCCGCGTCGGGGGGAACGAGTACGGGGAACGGAAACTTCGAAGTGGGCGATTTCCTTACCACCATCGCCTACGTACTCCCCTCGCCGAACTCCTGGCAGAAGATCTCTGGCACCATCCCGGGGAGCGGAAGGATCGCGATTCGCTTCATCGCTGGAACCACCAATCCGTGCACGGAGTCCTTGATGATCGACAGCCTGAAGGTCCTCAGCCCGCCTCTTCCGACTTGCACGGGATATCCCCAAGTGCCTGGCCCTGGACAAACCGTCACCTGGACGGCGGCGGGCAGCCCCCACCGGATTTGCGACATGTTGACGATCCCGGCCGGCTCAGGAGTGATCATCGAATCCGGCGCCACGGTGCTCGTGCATCCTGGCGAAGAACTGCGCGTCGAAGGCACGCTGCTCGCCCGGCCCGGAAGTGTGATCGACCTTCCTTTCAGTGCCAAGCTACTGGTATCGGGCGAAGCCTGGTTCCAGGGAACCGCCACCGACCCCGTCCTTTTGAAGGGAGGGCCGGGAAGTCGCGGGATCTTCGGTCCTGACGCCCTTTCGGCCCTGCCTGGCGGCGTCGTGCACCTGGAACACGTTGATTTGGAAACGACCGCCCATGCCTATGAAACGGGGGTGGTTCTGGCCCAATCGGTGAAGAGCACCGGCACCAACAACGGCTTTTATGCCTCTGGACAGGCAGGCCGACGAGGAGGGCATTTGGTGCTCAAAGATTGCGAGTTCACCCAGGGCGCCTGGGTCGAGTCCGTGCATGCTTGGCTCGATATCGAAGACTGCATGTTTGACAACACGGAACTGGTGGTGCACCGCGGGTTTGGCGCTCAGGATCAACTGATCGACGGAGTGACTGCCCAAGGGCACACCACCGACTCCTGTCTGCAATTGAGCGGAGGCGACTTTTTGCTCGGCGCGAACAACACGTTGCAGGGAAATGTGTACCCGGTTTCACTGATCGGGGGCGGCTTGCTCGATGGCTCCGTACTTCCGACCACGGGTAACGGATTCAACCAGATCCACATGAAGAGTGCTGGAGCGGAGGGCATTGTGCGGCTCGGAGCCATGGCCATTCCCTACCGCGTCGATTACAGCGCAACACAAACGGTGGGCGGGCAACTCCACGTGAGCCCCGGCGCCAGGTTGCTCATGAGTCCATTGGCCGTGTTCCGCGCGGACTTTGGCTCCGTGCTCAACCTGGAAGGCACGCCCGACAACCCGATCGTCTTTGAAGGTTTGACTCCTACCTCCACTTGGGGCGGGATCCGCTTCGGCGCTAGCAACGCGGACAGCCGGGTCGAGTACACCGAGTTCCGCCGGATGACCGCGGGCGTGGTAGCCCAGCAAGCGTCCATCACCGTGGAGAACAGCCTGTTCGAGAACAACGTGACCGGAATTGCCCCGGGCAATGCCGGGCGGGTTGTTGCCCGGGGCAACCGATTCTTCAACAACCAAAATGGCGTCGTTTCGGGCAGTTCGACTGCGAGCGCCTTGTCCGATTTGAACGGACTGGACAACCCGAACTGGTTCGAGGGCAACAACGTGGCCCTGGACACTCAACACTCAGGCCTGCCGGATCCGGCAATGAACAACTACTGGGGTGACCCGAGCGGTCCCCAGCACGCGAGCAACTCTGGCGGCACCGGGGATCCGTGCTTAGGGGGCAACACAGTGCTGCCCTTCCGCAGCACTCCCCCGCCCGCGGGCCACGCCCCCGTCGTACGGCTGGAGCGCCATTCGCAACTCTTCGATGAGGGCGACAAGGTCTGGCTCACTTGGCAAGCGCAGGACTCCGACGCGATCCAATCGTTCCGCATCACCCACGCCCCCCACGGCGCAAGCTCGACCTATGTGACCTTGGCCAGCGGAATTCCCTCCACGGCCCGGTCCTGGGAGATCACCGTTCCGCCCTCCCCCGCAGCCAGCAACTACCCGGACTGGGGAATCTTCCGCGTGGAAGCCTGGGATTCGACGGGGTTGATGGGGTGGGATGAATTCCGTGCGGTGACCCCCGTGGTCCTTCCCGGAACTGGGGGCTTCCAGCCGGATACTCCAGCAAGTCCCATGACGATTGGCGAGCGCTTCGAGATCTGCGGCCAAACCTACGGTGGTGCTGGAATGAACATCGGCTACGATGCGACTTTCCTGCTCGACGGAGATGGGGATAGCATTCCGCTCGGTGCGGGCTTCGCTTCCTCTTGCATGCAGGTCTTGAACACGGCCCCAGCCTACAGCACGGACCTCGCCCGCCTGATGGTCGTGTATACTGCCGGCGCCGGTGGTCAGTGGATCTACGACTTCACGGACTACTTCGAAGTCCGTCCGAACGCGGCAGTGGGTGATACGCCTCCCTCGGTCGCCTGGACCACGTCCTTCGCTCCGTCGGTGCGTTCCGCCACAACCTTGGACCTCGACTGGACCGCCGGTGACGATGAGGGCCTCTCGCGCTTCGAGCTGCAGGCCACCTACAACGGCGGCCGCACCTGGCACACGCTCGTGGAAGGCCTCGACGGCGCCACCCGCCACTACGACTGGCACATGCCCCCCAGCAGCGGCATCAACCAAGTCGCCGTGCGCGTCGTGGCGGCGGACACGCGATTCCAGAACAGCTCCGCCACCAGCCCCTTCTTCGCCGTGGGTGCCCCCCTCGGCCAGAACTTCTGCGAAGCGGTGCCCAACACCACCGGCGAACCGGGTCGCATTAGCGCCACGGGTAGCAATTCGGTGGGAGCCGGCAACTTCGTGCTGAACGCTTGGAACCTGCCCGCCACCGCGGTCGGCTACTTCCTCAACGCCACCGCCGCCGCCCCGGCGCTCCAACCCGCGGGCAGCATGGGCAACCTGTGCCTCGGGGGCTCGATCGGCCGCTTCAACCGCCCCGGCGAAGTCTCCCTAGCGGGGGCCGACGGGCACATCGATTTGACCGTCGATCTGACCGCCATGCCGACTCCCACTGGCCCGGCCACGGTCTCTGCCGGTCAAACCTGGCACTTCACCGCCTGGCACCGCGACTTCCTCGCGGGCCAGTCCACCTCGAACTTCACCGACGGCCTGTCGGTGACGTTTGAGCCCTGAGAGAATCCCGCTCAACAGATTCGAAGTTCCGGCCCGCTGGCGAATGCAAGCCTGCGGGCCGGATCCGTTTGGAGTGGATTGGGCTTCCGGAGGGTTGCTGTTCCGTGGACCCCAAGGTGCTCATCCTAGGTCCCACGACCCCAGTGCCAAAGTCCACGTTGAGCCCCGCAAATGGGCCCCCGGCCGATTCCTGACGAGCCCGCGCTCACATCCCGGGGCCGAATGTCGTAAGGGAAGGGTCCCCAGAGGGGGGACAAGGAGAAGCGACAACGATGCTCAATGTATTGCCCATGTTTGCCCTGGCCGCCCTGCCGGCCCTGGTGAGCCCGGATGCCCAGGCGGACCTGGATGCGCTCAAGCAGTACTCGCGGGTGACCCCCGTGGTGCAGGTCTATCGGGCGGTGTCCCCGGCCGTGGTCTACATCCAGACCGAGACGCGCACGCCGGTGCAGAGTCCGCTCAGTTATCGGCCCCTGGTGCAAGTCCAGAGCGGCAGCGGGACCGGGGTGGTGATCCACGAGGACGGGTATGTGATCACCAACTACCACGTGGTGCGCGACACCGATCGCGGGGGGCGCATCCAGGTTTCGTTCGTGGATGATCCAACGCTGTATCGGGCCGAATTGCTGAGTTTCCGGCCGTTGGAGGACTTGGCGCTGTTGCGTATCACGGGGCCGGTAGATCCGATGGAAGAGATGCCGGTGGCGGGGCTGACCGATGGCAGCCGCTTGCAGCACGATGCGAATGGTTCGGGACCGCGTACTAAGTTCCCCACCGTGCGCATGGGCACCTCGAGCGACCTGATGCCCGGCGAGCGGGTCGTCGCGATCGGCAACCCCCACGGCCAGACCCACACGGTCAGCGAGGGCATCATCAGCGGTCTGCACCGCAACGTCGAGGTCGGCGGCCGCTACAAGCTCAACTTCCAGAACTTGATCCAGACCGATGCGTCGATCAACTTCGGCAACTCGGGCGGTCCCCTGCTCAACGTGCACGGGGAGCTGATCGGCATCAACTCGGTGATGAACACGCAGGCCGAGAACATCGGGTATGCGATTCCGGTGGACCGGGTGCGCGAGGTGCTCGCCCAGGAATTGTTCCCCGACGCCCAGACGGCGTGGATGGGTTTCGAGTTCGAAGAGGGCAGCAACTTCCGCGTCAGCAAGGTCTGGCCGGGCAGCCCGGCCGCCCAGGTGGGCATCTGCCCCGGCGACCGCATCGTGGGCATCGCCGGGCAGGCGGTGACCGATGAGGGCACCCTTTTGAAGGCCAAACTGCAGGCCAGTCCGAACCGCAAGACCGAAATCGAGCTAGCCCGCGACGGGGGCACCGAGCGCAAGGTGCTCACCCCCTGGGACCGGGCCGACGGACTCTTGTACGAACGCTTCGGGCTGACCACCGAGGAAGTCGCTGTACCCGGCCAGGGCCTCGTGGTGCTCGTCGACCGCACGCGGCCGGATGGCCCCGCCCAGGACCTGGGACTGGAAAAAGGCGACTGGCTCTTCGGCGCCAAATTCCGCCTGGCACAGCAGGGCATCCGTACCCAACAGATCGCCAGCCGCGACGAACTCGTGCGCATCGCCGGCGCCCTCGACGGGGGCTCGTCAGTCGAGCTCGAGATCTTCCGCGACGACAACGCGGACGGGATTTTCGGCCGCAGCGAGCGTTACCGGGGTCTGCTCAACATGAAGTAGGTGCCCTGTGCTGGGCATCCAGGTCCGAGGCGCGTCGGCTTGCCGCGCCCCGGACCCGGCCGCGGGCCACCGGGGGCAACGTGCCCCCCGGTGGCCTGCGCTGGGTTCCAGGCCCCGGCCCGCGGCCGGGGCGAGCATCAATCGGGGAAACGAGGTCTCGACCTCGGTCTCCTGCCCCCCCTTTTCCCCCCCACCGGGGCGCACGTCCGGGTCCCCCCCGTATACTGCCCCCCCGGCCTGGGCCGGTCCCCCATGAAACCCCTGCTCGAGTTCTCAGAGCGCTTCGGCGAGTTGCTCTCCCGGATGCTGCTGACCGCCCTCTACTTCCTGGTGCTCGGCCCCTTTGCCCTGGTCTACCAGCGGTTTGCGGACCCCCTGCACCTGCGCAAGGCCTCCCAGGGCCACTGGCTGACCTGGGAGCGCCCCCCCGCCTCCCTGCGCACCGCCCGGAAGCAAGACTGACCCATGAACATCCTCGGACTGTCCTTCTACTACCACGACTCCGCGGCCGCCCTGGTCAAGGACGGGGTCCTGGTGGCCGCCGCGGAGGAAGAGCGCTTCAGCCGAGTCAAACACGACTCGGGGTTCCCCGGCTTGGCGATCGACTTCTGCCTGGCTCGCGGGGGCATCACCCTCGACGACGTGGACTTCGTGGTTTTCTACGAAAAGCCCTTCGTCAAGTTCGAGCGCATGCTGCTGACCGCAATGGCGACCTTCCCGAAGTCAGCGGCGGTCTTCCGGGAGTCCATGCAGCGCTGGATCTCGGACAAGTTGTGGATCAAGTCCATGATGTCCCGGCGCATGAAGCTGCCGCGCTCGAAGTTCCTCTTCTGCGATCACCACATGTCCCACGCGGCGGCGGGTTTCTTCACCTCGCCCTTCGAAGAAGCCGCGATTCTGACCGTGGACGGCGCCGGCGAGTGGACGACGTCAACCATGGGCATCGGCCGGGGCAAGAAGATCGACATCCAAAAGGAGATCCGCTTCCCGCACAGCCTGGGCCTGCTCTATTCGGCTTTCACGGCCTACTGCGGCTTCGAGATCAACGAAGGCGAGTACAAGCTGATGGGCATGCACCCCTACGGGGAACCCAAGTACGTGGACCGCATCTACGAGATCATCCGCGTGGGTGACGACGGCAGCCTGTGGCACGACATGCGGTACTTCCAGTACCAGTATTCGACCAACGATACGCTTTCGCCCGAGTTCGAGCGCCACTTCGGCCGGCCGCGGCGCGACCCGAAGCAAGGCGACAAGTCGCTCGACCCGTTCTACTGCGACATGGCGGCGTCGATCCAGAAGGTGACGGAAGAGATCCTGCTCAAGATGGTTGGCCACCTGCACAAGCTCTCCGGCGGCATGAAGAACCTGTGCCTCTCGGGCGGCGTGGCGCTGAACTCGGTGGCGAACTACAAGATCCTGCGTCAAGGGCCGTTCGAGAACGTCTACATCCACCCCGCGCCCGGCGACGACGGCGGCAGCGTGGGCGCTGCTTACTGGGCCTACAACCACCTGCTCGAGCAACCGCGCGGACCGGCGCTCGATCACGCCTACCTCGGCAGCGAACACAGCGACGCCGACATTGAGGAGTTCCTCAAGAAGAACGACATCGCCTACGAGCACTTCGCGGACGATCAGGAGTTCTACGAGTTCGTGGCGCAGGCCCTCGAAGACGGCAAGGTCTGCGGCTGGTTCCGCGGCCGCTTCGAGTGGGGCCCGCGCGCCCTGGGGGCCCGCTCGATCATCGCCGATCCGCGCCGGTCGGAGATGAAGGAGAAGCTCAACGCGTCGATCAAGTTCCGCGAGGCCTTCCGCCCCTTCGCGCCGTCGGTGCTCGAAGAGCGCGCGGACGAGTTCTTCGAGATCCCCGACGCGCAAAAACACTTCCCGGCGCGCTTCATGCTCTACGTGGCCCCGGTGCGCGAGGAAAAGCGCGACGTGCTGCCCGCCATCACCCACGAAGACGGCTCGGGCCGCCTGCAGACGGTGTACAAGGACACCAACCCCGCCTACCACGCCATGATCGAAGCCTTCGGGCGGCGCACCGGCGTGCCGGTGGTCATGAACACCTCGTTCAACCTGAAGGGCGAACCGATCGTCGAGTCCCCGGCCCACGCCTTCAACACCTTCAGCCTGAGCGGCATGGACCTGTTGCTGCTCGGCAACTACGTCATCCGGCCCGAAGCCAAGAAGCAGATCGCCGAGACGAAGTTCCACCTGCGCCACGAAGGCGATTCCGTCACCCAGATGGTGAGCTGACCCCGATGAAAGCGCTCAACGTCTTCCTCGCCATCCTGGTGAGTCTGGCCGTCTTCCTGGGGGTCTTCGAAATCGGCCTGCGCGTGCTCGGCATGGGGCCGGTCAAGATCCTCAACCACTTCGACCCGGCCCTCGGGTGGAGCAAGGTTCCCGAACTGGACGTCACCCGCAAGAACCCCGAGTTCGAGGTGCACTTCCGCTTCAACAAACTCGGCCTGCGCGAGGACGAGGACCAGCGCGTGAAAGGCCCCGAAGGCCAATCCCGCGTGCTGGCGCTCGGCGACTCGTTCACCCTGGGATACTCCGTCAACCGCGAGGATCTCTTCGTCGACCAACTCGAACACTGGTGGAACGCCGAGGGCCGTGACGTGGACATCGTCAACACCGGCGCCGAGGGCTACTCCACCGACCAGGAGGTCGTCTGGTTGCAGGAGCACGGCGCCGACTGGAACCCCGATCTGGTGCTGCTCTTCGCCTACGAGAACGACATCCTCTATAACGGCGAGCGCAACTACTTCAACTTCCCCAAGCCGCGCTTCACCGCCGACGGCACCCGCGAGCCCGACACCTTGCGAGATCCCGGCAGCCGCGGCTTCTGGGCCTCCACCGCGGTGGGCAACCTGCTGCGCAAGAAGGCGAAACTCGAGACCTTCACCCCCGAAGGCGGCGAGCATCCCGTGCGCAAGGAATTCGCCCCGAACCTGGTGCGGCAACCCGAGTTCCTGAACGACGCGGTCGCCCGCACCACCGGCAGCATGCGCGCCCTAGCCGCCACCGCCCGCGACCTGGGTGTGCCCGCCGTGGTCGTCGTGATCCCGAGCCACGCGGCGGTCGACGAGGCCTACGCGCAGCTTTCGAGCGAAGCCATGGGCCTCGACCGCTCGCTGTGGGACCCGAACCGACCGGTGACCTTGCTCGCCGATGCCGCGCGGGAAGCAGGCCTCCAAGTACTCGACCCCACCGCCGCCCTGCGTGCCGCATCGAGCTCGGAGGACCCCCTCTACTTCGACGTGGACTTCCACTTCACCCCGCGCGGCAACCGGGTCTTCACCGAATACCTGCACGGCGCGCTCAAGGACCTCGCCCCCGCCGCCGCCCAGGCCACGCCCCTGGCGAACATGCCCGACCCGCCGCCCGCGCACAAGTCCCACGTGCCGCGCTGGCTGCTCGCGTACCTGTTCCTGGTGGCGATCCTCGGCAGCCTCTACGGCGCCCACTACAAAGACGAGAAGGTCGCCGCCTGCTTCGCCAAGGTCGGCGGACTGCTCGGACTGGTCTTCGGCATCGCCATCGGCGGGTCCAAGCTCCTCGCCGTGCTGCCGCCGCACCTGAGCCGCGTGGTGTTCCTGCTCGCCCTGATCGTGCTCTTCGGATTCATCGCCTACAAACTCGGCGACCGTTTGCGCACCATCGGCGAACTCTTCACCGCCTTTGTGGCCCGCGGACATTGGTACCTGATGCCGCTGGTGATGATCTTGCTCTCGATCGGCAGCCTGCTGGTCGTGGCGGCCTCGTCCCCGCTCGTCGCGCCCTTCATCTACACCCTCTTCTAGGTCTCCCCATGGGCAAGTTCTTCAAGGACAACTGGATCTACATCGTGTTGCCGATCGTGCTCGTGCTCGCGGCGGTGCTGCTGCTCAAGTTCCTGGGCGACGGCAAGACCCCGGGCGGGGATGGCGGCTACAACATCGGCGCCCTGCCGTCACTCGGCCAGTTCCAGGCCTAGTCGGCGCAGGAACTGATACGCGCCGCAGGCTTCGCACACGATGTGCGCGATAGGCGTGTGTTCGTCGATCATGACGCGGCCCACCGCGAGGCTGTCGCCGCGGCCTTCGTACACCCCCGGGTGCGTCGTCAGGGCGAGCGAGTACCCCGCCTGCAACACCGCCTGCTGGCTGGCCGTGTTCCAGTCCCAGCGCCGGCCGTAGGGGTAGGCGAAGGTGTCGCTCAGGGGTTCGGGCAACACCTCGGCCATGGCCGCCCGGCCCGCCAACAGATCGGCGAGGCACGCTTCGGGGGAAAGGGTTGAAAGCACCTCGTGGCGGTCGCTGTGTCCGCCGAGCTCCACGCCGCGCGCCGCGAGTTCCTGCGCCATCGCCGGGGTCATGTACAGGCTCGCGCACAAGGCCGCCTCGTCGCCGCCATGGCGTTCGAAGAGAGCTTGCAGGGCGCGGTCGCGCACGGCCGCATCGCACTCGTACTTGAGTACGCGTTTGACCTGATACTCGCGTTTGTCCGTCTCCGCCGCCGCAAAGAGCTTCTCGTGCGGCATGCCGGGAACCTGGGCGAGCTGGCGCGCGATCTCGCCGGGGTCTTGCCCGTGACGGTGCACCAGCGCAAAAAACTGGTGGCTCCAACTCACGCGCTGCTCGCGCAGGGGCCGCCCCTCAAGGAACACGGTCGCCTGGGCACCGGTGCGTTCGAGGATCGGCAGCAACACCTCGAAGTTGTCGCGGTAGCCGTCATCGAAGGTGAGCGCGGCGAACGAAGGCCCCCGGCTGTTCTGCCGCAGGTCCACCGCGCCTTGCCCCACCGTGCGCCACACGAACCCCGCCGACAGGGCGGCGATGATCTCCTCGAGCCGCCGCGGCGAAAGCGTCATGTCGCGCGGCAGGCCCGGCGCCGGCCCCACGCAATGTCCCGCGAGGATCACCATGCGCCGGCGCATGATCCGATGGAAGACGCGCCACAACCCCGTGTGGTACACGGCGCCGCTGTAGGCGCTGCGCAGGGACTGCTTGAGGCGGTGTTTCCAGGCCATCGGTGCTCAGTCTATCGTCTCGTGGCGCGCATCATCCCAGCAATTCGTCGTCCCGGTCCCCGTCGCGGAAGAACCAGCGCGCGGGTTCCAGGGCGGCGGGCAGCAACGCATGGCCGGGATCGAGCACGTGCACGATGATCCACTTCTCGTCTTCCGGTTTGGGCTTCTGGAAGGCGTTTTCGAGCAAGAAGGCCTGCCACGGGCTGCCGTCGATCGCGTGGCTCCGCAGCACGCAGGCCCCAGCGCCGTGCGCGCCTTCGAGTGCGGCGGCTAGGGTCGCCCGCTCGGCCTCCCCGGGCCGCGCCACGAGGTCCACCAGGAACGCGACGCCGCCCGCGGCCTCCGGCTTCTGCCACACGGCAAAACCCGCCGGCGCACCGCCCTCGGGCCGCACGGCGAGCACCTCGAAGCGCCCCGCGTTGGGTCCGCCGAAGTACCGCCAGGCGAGGTAGTCCAGGTCGCGGCGCACCATCCAGACCTGATCCCGCGCGATCTCGGCAGCCAGTTCGGCGGCCCAAGGCCCGAAGGCCGCCACACGCTCCTGCACCCAGTGGCGCGCCCCATGCGCCAGCCGGCCCCGCCGTGCGCGCCCCGCGAGGAACGCTAGCGGCGTGCTCCAGGCGGCTAGCCGCCCCGCCCGCAGGCGCTCCGCCCGCGCGGCCGCCCCGTTCCGCAGCACGAAGGTGTACGGCCGTAGCCGCCCCACCCCTTGCCAGCCGAGCTTCTCGAGGAAGATGCCCGCGGATTGGCGATTCGGTAGGCCGAAGACCAGCGGCCAACCGCGCCGGCGCGCCTCTTCCATCGCGGCCCGGTCCAGGGCCATGAAGTACCCCTTGCCCCGGGCATCGGGGTGGCTCATCACATCGCCGGTCTGCCCCACCGTCGGCGCGTCGGGACCGAAACCGATGCGACGGGCGTTGCAGGCGTAACCCGCCAAGGCACGCCCCTGGACCTCGCCCAAGAGCTCCACCGGCAAGCCGTGGGGACAGCGGTCATAGCGCCAGGCGAGCACCGCTTCGCCCCCAGACTTCCCGAAGCAGGTCTCGAACAGGCCGACCTGGTCCGGCCGCCGCGCCCCGCCGCCAGGCGACACGGTGAGCTCCGGCGGGGTCGGGATGGGGCTCGGGGCGTCGGCCATGGCGCAATCTTGGCGGCCGGGGGGGCCGGCGGCAAGCCTTCGGCCGGGCTCCCGGGCGATCCCTTGGGGCCCGCCCGCGGCATGGCTACATTGTTCGCCCCCATCTGCGCCCGGCCCCGTCCGGCCCGACCCAACCATGAAGCAACTGATCGAGTGCGTGCCCAACTTCAGCGAGGGCCGCAACCAAAGCACCCTGGACGCCATTTCGAACGCCGTGCGCGGAACCGAAGGCGTGACCCTGCTCGACGTGGACCCCGGCAAAGCCACCAATCGCACGGTATTCACCTTCGTCGGGGAGCCCGCGGCGGTCATCGAAGCCGCGGTGCGCGCCGCCAAGGCGGGCTGCGAACGCATCGACATGCGCCAGCACAAGGGCGAGCACCCGCGTTTCGGCGCACTGGACGTCTGCCCGCTGGTGCCGATCGCCGGGGTGACCATGGAAGAGTGCGCGGCGTTTGCCCACACCCTCGCCCAGCGCCTGGCGGATGAGGTCGGCCTCACGATCTACTGCTACGAAAGCGCCGCCCGCGAGCCGCGCCGCCGCAACCTCGCTACGGTGCGCAGCGGCGAGTACGAAGGCCTGCAGAAAAAACTCGCCGATCCCACGTGGGCGCCGGACTACGGCCCCGCCACCTTCCAACCAAAAACCGGCGCCACCGCCGTCGGCGCGCGCGACTTCCTGCTCGCGTACAACGTCAACCTGAACACCACCTCGACGCGCCGCGCGAACGCCATCGCGTACGACGTGCGCGAGAAGGGCCGCATCAAACGCGACGGGGACCCGCTCACCGGCGAGATCGTGCGCGATGCCCAGGGGGAGCCGGTCTGGGAACCGGGTAGCCTGAAGTGCGTCAAGGGCATCGGCTGGTTCATCGAGGAGTACGGCATCGCCCAGATCTCCATGAACCTGACGAACACCGCGGTGACGCCGCTGCACGTGGCATTCGACGAGTGCTGCAAACGTGCGGAAGCCCGCGGCGTGCGCGTCACCGGCAGCGAGCTCGTGGGCATGGTGCCGCTGGCGTCGATGCTCGCAGCGGGCCGGCACTTCCTCGCCAAACAACAGCGCAGCCTGGGTGTTAGTGACCGTGAGCTGATCCACATCGCGGTGCGTTCGATGGGCCTCGACGAGTTGTCCCCCTTCAAGCCCGAAGAGCGCATCATCGAGTACGCCATCGCCAAAGCCTCGGACCGCCGCCTGGTGTCGATGACCCTGCAGCAGTTCACCGAGGTGACCGCATCGGAAGCCCCGGCCCCCGGCGGCGGTTCCGTGAGCGCCCTGGTCGGTGCGCTCGGCGCCGCCCTCGCGACCATGGTCGCCAACCTGTCGAGCCACAAGCGCGGCTGGGATGAACGCTGGCTGTTCTTCAGCGAGCAGGCGGAACGCGGCAAGGCCCTGCACGCCGAACTGCTTGCCCTGGTCGACGAGGACACGCGCGCCTTCGAGGGCATCATGAACGCCTGGGGTCTCTCCGGGGATGCGCGCGCCGCAGCCCTCGAAGAAGCCACCCGCTACGCGATCGAAGTGCCCCTGCGGGTCATGGCCGCGGGCTGCAAAGCCCTCGAAGTGGCCCAGGTCATGGCGAAAGAAGGCATGAAGGCTTCGGCTTCGGACGTGGCCGTCGGCGCCCTGTGCGCCGAACTCGCCGTGCGCGGCGCGGGACTCAACGTGCGCATCAACGCCAAGGACCTGAAGGATGAAACCGCGCGTAACGCCTTCCTCGCCCAGGCGAGCGAGCTCGAGAGCCGCGCCCGCGCCCTGTGCGCCCAGATCGTGCCCGCCTGAGGCCTCGCGCGCCTGCGCACTCCCCCAAAAAGAACCGGGCCCCGGCCCCCCATCACGGGGAGCCGGGGCCCGGCGCGTTTGGGTCCTGGAATCACTCCATGAACCAGATGCGGTCGCTTTGGTTGGCGAGTCCCTGGAACAGATCCAGGTCCCCGTCCCCATCGATATCGCGCAGGATCTGGCTGTAGACGTCCCCGGTGCCATAGGTCTGGCCCGCGGTGGTCAGGTTGCCCGAGCCGTTGTTGAGGAACAGCCCCGGGCCGCCATCGTTGCCGAGCACAGCATCGATGTCCCCGTCGAAGTCCACGTCCGCCAGGGAGATGCAGCGGCCGACGCCGCTGCCGAACAGGGTACCCGCGCCCCAACCTCCACCGGTGTTGGAGAAGGAACGCGCGCCGCTGGCGGCGGTGCCGCACACGGCATCCATGTCGCCATCGCCGTCGAGGTCGCAGATCGCCATCGAGATCAGGTCGTCGGTCCCCACGTTGCTACCCGGGATCCACGTCCCCCCGCCGCCGGGAATCGGAACCAGGCCCGTCGGGGTGCAGACCAGGATGTCGAGTTCGCCGTCGGCGTTGTAGTCCACCACGGCGCCCGCCTGGGAATCCGTCACGGGAATGGTGTTCGGATCCGCCGTGAAGCCGCCCAAGCCATCCCCGATGTAGACCACGTCGTCGCTACCCGCGTGGAACACGACCACGTCCGGGTTGCCGTCGCGATCCATGTCCGCCACCGCCACGTCCGAGGCGGGCACGCTGCCGAAGGGCGTCGTGCCGGTCGCAAACGCGCCGTTGCCGTTGCCGATGTAGACCTTGGCCTGGGACGCATCGCCGTACTCGATCAGGTCGAGCTTGCCGTCGGTGTTCAGGTCCGCCGCCTTGAGATGGCCCAAAGCCGCCGAACCGCCGGGGATGTCCACCGGGGCGGCGTAGGTGCCGTCCCCAAGACCGCGCAGGAAGTGCAACCCGTCCAGGCGGCAGACCGCCAGGTCCAGGATGCCGTCGCGGTTGAAGTCGCCGGCTACAGCACCCGAGGTGGTGGTCACATCCGCGTCCACCGGCGGGCCTTGCACCAGGGCGGTCGAACCATACACACCGGTCAGGGAGTTCTCCCACACGAGGTCATCGTCCTGCATGCCGCCCGGGGCGAAGTAGTCGAGGTCGCCGTCCTTGTTGAAGTCGCCGATCGCCACGTCCACGGCCGAGCTGTCGCCCATCTGCTGGGGCATACGCTCGAGCTCACCGGTGCCGTCGTTGACCCACAACTCGTCGCGCTGGGTGTACTTGCCCACCAGCACGTCGATGTCGCCGTCCCCGTCGAAGTCCGCCAGGGCCAGGCCGCGGTTCTCCCCGTTCGAGAAGTACTGGGCCGGGGCGCTGAACACACCGAGTCCGTTGTTGAAGTAGGTCTCGTTCTGGCCGATGACGATCGCCACCGCGTCCAGGTCGCCGTCGCCGTCCAGGTCCGCCAGCCCGATGTCCTCGGTCACCGGCGCGCCCACGGTGCTGCCCTGGGTGAACACACCCGTGCCGTTGTTCTTCCAGATCCGGTTGTTGGTACCGGCGATGCCCACGTTCCCCACGAGCACGTCGATGTCCCCGTCCCCGTCCACGTCCCCGGTGGCGATCGCCACGGAGTTGTAGCCGCCCAGGTTCTGGGTGGTCTGGGTGAAGACTCCGGTACCGTCGTTGGTGTAGGTGCGCACCGGGTTCGAGAAGTCGTTGCCCTCGACGATATCGAGGTCCCCGTCTCCATCAAGGTCCGCCAGGGCCAGCGACAGGGTGATCGCGCTGCCCAGCAGTTGCCCGCTGTCGACGAAGAACCCGGCGCCATCGTTCAACCACACGCGGTTCGGACCGGCGTTGCCGGCGACGATGTCGAGGTCGCCGTCCGCGTCCACGTCACCGAGTTCCACCGCGTGCACGGTATCGCTGCCCACGGGCGAGTTGGGGCTCAAGGGGTACTGGCCGGCACCATTGCGCACGCGCAGGGCAATGCCGAAACCCGCGTTGCGGCCGATCACGAAGTCCATGTCGCCGTCGCCGTCGATATCGCCAGCGGCGCAGGCCAAGCTTTCGTCACTGCCGGTCTCCAGGCGCGCCTGCACGAAACCGGGGTGGATGTCCACGCCGCCGATCGGGGCCACGTCGGTGCCAAGGGTGTTCTCGATCGCGTCCGGCGAGATCGGGTTGGCCACGTCGATGCCCGAAGGAGCGCCAGCGGTGACCACATCGGCATCGAAATCACCGCGTACGCGGAAATCCATGCCGGTGCCCAGGTCGATGGAGATCTCACCGACCTCGTTGAGGTCGGTGACGCCGCCACCGGTGCCCAGCGTATCGCCGGTCACGTACATCTCGAAGTCGGCTTCCGTCGGGCTATTGACCACGACTTCTTCGTTGAACGCCAGGAAGATCCGGTCGCCGGCGCTCAGGGTGCCGTCCAGGTCTTCGTCGGTGAAGTAAGCGTCTTCCACAAGCACGATGTTCTCGAGCTCGAAGTCCGCCGGGCTGTCGGCCGGGATCGAACGGTTGCCCGCCTCGTCGACTGCCACCACGCGGATGCGATAGGTGGTGCCGTCGGCGTACAGACCGGTGTTCCAGGAGTAGGGTCCCACGCTCGGGGCATTGGCCTCGATCACGGTCGGGTAGGTCGCGCCGCTGTCGCTCGACAAGAGGATCTCGACGTGATCGAGGTTCGCATCCGCCGCGGTGTACGCGATGTCACGAAGAGAACTCCATACTTCGCCACCCACCGGCGACTGCAGGCTGATCGTCGGCAGCGTGTTGTCCATCTCGGCATCGCCATCGGACGAATCCGCCGCGCCCACGTTGCCCGCCAGGTCGGTCGGGATCACGCGGATGCGGTAGGTGGTGCCTTCCGCGTAGCTGGTGGCGTCGAAGTGGTACTCGCCGGAATCCGGGGCCGCCGGGGCGAGCAGGTCGGGGTAGGTGGCCCCGCTATCGCTCGACAAGCGCACTTCCACCGTGCCGGGGTTCGCGTCGGTGGTCGCCCAGGTGACGCTGGCGCTGACCCCACCAAATACGTCGCCACCGTTCGGCTTGCTCAAGGTGAGCACCGGCGCGGTGTTGTCGACGCTGAAGTTGGCGTTGTTGCCAAAGGTGGTGAGCTGGGTGCCGTTGCCGTCAAACGGCACCACGAGCACCCGGTACTGGGCACCATCGGAAACGGTGCTCGTGTCCCACGAGTAACTCGCGTTCGAGGCCAGCCCCGTGACCAAGGTCTGGGCGTAGCTGTTGCCCCCATCCGAGGACAAACGCAAGGTGACGGACGCCGTGTTCTGCGGCGAAACCCAGGTCACGCTCTGCACCCCGCCCAGCACGCTGCCGTCTGCGGGGGTGTTCAATACGGGGGTCGGAGGAGTGCTCCCACCGCCTCCGCCACCACAGGCGGCGAGCAGGGTCAGGGGCAGGCACCACAGGGAGATACGACGAGATCGCATGATGTTACGCTTAGGGGATAGTCTCAGCCCGAAGGGCTGCTACCGGCGATTCTAGGCCCTGGGACACCCCAGGGGCGAGATTCCCAGCCCCCAGGGGCCGTTTCCCGCTTCCCATTCCCAGGTTTACGCCGCCCCGGTTCAGAGGACTTGCCGCCCCCGCCCCAAGCGTTGGCCCACCGCGCCCCAGCCGCGCCAAGCGCCCTGGGGCACCCCGGCCCGGCCTCTACTGGAACTGCACCTGAACCGCGTCGCTCGTGTTACTCGTCGGCGTGGGATTCGCATCCCGAACCCATGATTCGAAGTGTCGACCGTACTGAGCTGGCCCGCCACAACCTGGGACTCAAAATCCCGCAGCCCCTCAGAAGTTCACTGCCACCCCGTTGGAGAACGTCGAAGCCCCAGGCCCCAACCCCGCATCCCGGTGCCAGAGCTGGAAGTACCAGGTCTCTCCCGCCAGGATCGACGGCGAGCCCACCAACGGCAGGGTGGCCGGCAGGTCGAACCCGTATCCCGTGGTCGAAGTGCCCACCAGGTTCTCGATCACGCCGAATCCGTTGAACTGCCCGATCGAATTCATCGGTGTGCCCGCAATCGTGTAGCGGCCGATCACTTCGCCCGGAGCCAGCGACAGGCACAGGTGCCCTTCGCTCACCGGCACCCCCGGGTCCGCCATCCCGCTGCCCACGAGCAGGTAGCCAAACTCCCCACTCGGACCGTGAATCGCATCGAAGTGCAACCCGCCGCCGATCCACGGATACGGGCCCGCCTGCAAGAACGTCGGGTTGCCGGTCGAGTTCGGGTCGGCGGGGTTGCAGAAAGCCGACCAAGCGCTCGGATCGAGCGGCGCCGGCTCGGCGATGGCAAAGCGGAACTGCCGGTTGATCGGCAGAATATCCTGTAGCGTCAATGCCGCGGTGACCGGATCGATCTCCGCGAAGTACTGCTCGACACCCAAAGTGGTCATTAGCGATCCGTACAGCTTCCCGGTGGCCCAGTCGAAATCGAGGCCGCTCGAGTAGTTGATGTTCATGCCGAAGTTGCCCACGGTGGTCATGACCCCGGTGTTCGCGTCGATGCGCACCAGGCAGTCGTTCTGGATATCGACGGAAAAGAGCTGCCCAGATCCGCTGCACGCCAGATTGATGAGGAAACGCCCCGACGTAGGAGTGCCTACCGGCGCGAAGGCCAAGGGACTGACGGTGCCCGCCCACAACTGATAGTCGGTGCCGACGCGCACCATCGCGTACCAAAGGTGCCCGTCCGGGTGGGCTGTGAGCCCATAGATCGAGTTGCCCGGCATACCACTCGGCCCCACCGGCGTCAGTGCCCCCGTGACCAGGTTCTTCGTCCCCATCACCCCGTTGTTGAACTGGAAACTCCAGGCCGTAGTCCCGCTCGCATCCAGGTCGAACTCCTCCGCGCCGCTCGAGCCCATCAGGGTCTCCGAATACGTCGCAAAGAAGTCCCCGGCCTCCGCCGTGAACGAGTAGTGCCCAAAACCAACCCAGTCGTAGGCAAATCCAACCACCGGTCCCTGGGCCAAGGCACGGGGAGCAAACACCAGAAGGGCAAGGGCAAACAGCAAACGCATGGGATCCAAAGAGTTGAGGTCAATCGGGGGCAGCGGGCCCGGGGTAAGTCCCAGGATACCTCCAATTGACCCGCGCCCCCTTTCCAGGACACGCAATCGCGAAAATCCCTCGCGATCACAGATCCGGGAAGGAGCCTAGATGCCGTCGAAACGCCCGCCTGGGGCGGCGTGCTCGTGCGCTAGGGTGCTCCCATGAAACGCGCGGTATTCCCCATTCTCGTGGTCCTGCTATTGCCCCTTGGCCTGTGGAAGCTCACCCATGACCGCACCGATTCGGCCGCCGACGAGCGACCTGAGCCAGGTCCCCAGCCGGATGGTCTCCTGCACGCCGCTGTGCGCCCAGGAGACCCCGCCATCCCCACCCCAGCTCCGCTGACCGCCCCCACACCGGAATCCCGCGCCGCCATCAAGATCGAGGCACCGGGGGGACTCGCTCCTCAAACAATCCCTACTCAGGCAATCCCGACTCAGGCAAACACGATCCTACCCAACGCCCAAGACCCGCTGGGCCCTCCCACGCCACCGATGGCAACGCTCTCCGCTCCCGGAGTGCAAGCCGCGGGGGGAACACCCGCACTGGACCCGGAGATCCCCGCCGAAGCACAAGCTGCCCTCCGCGCCAAGGAAGCCGAAGGAAAACGCAGGCACCAAGAATGGCTGCTCGCCAAGCAATCGATGGCGGAGTACATCGAGGACCTGCGCGATGACGACGTGCGCTTCAATGCCGGAAGCGCCCTCGTCGCCCTGCGTACTCTGCTACCCGCGTCCCGGCCCGCCCTCGAGGCCGTTTTGGATTCCGACGACTATCAGCAGCGGCAGTACGCCACCTTCCTGTTGCTGGACACCGTCACCAAGCCCGAGGGTCCTTCGCCCAAACTCTGGCGCAACCTGGTCGAAGGCCTGGGTTCCGATGAAATTCGGGATACCGGTTGGAGTGGCGACTTCGCCAACGCCACAGACTTCGCCGCGTGCCTCCTGGAACATGGCGACCCCGCCGTCCCGCACCTGCTCGAAGCCTTGCATCAGCCCAATGCGCAGCGCCGCCTGCTCGCCGCCGCCATCTTGGCCTGGCGGGGGGACAAGGACCATGTGGCGCAGCTCTGCGAAGAACTGCTCCCGCACCTGAATGACAATCAGGCGGCGGGCGATGCCCGTATCGCCTGCAGCGCCCTGGTGGGCATCGGCCGGCCCGCCCTGCCGTTCTTGCGCGAGGCCAGCCCGCGCCTCGACGTGCAAGGCCGAGAACTCGCCGAGTACTTGATCGCTGTCATCCACGATCCCTCCTCGAGTTATCGCCTCGGCAAGCAGTTGAAACACACGCGCTTCCGCTGCCTGCCCACCGACCCCGATGTCATCCGGCTCATCGACGGAATCGACATCTGCGATTGTCCCCAGGCCATGCCCCATCGCAGCGATTGCAGCCTGAAGCGCTAAGCCCGGCCCGATAGCACCCCGCCCCGCCCGGCGACAGCCGGACGGGGCGGGGTGGGATGGACAACAAGAGTTGTTCGATTCAGGCCCTAGTGGTGGCGCGTGACCACCTTCGGGGCCGGGGCGGGCACGAGGCCCACGGCGCGGCCGAGGCGCTTGCGGCCGTAGTGCGGGTTCTCCATGTAGTAGAGGGCTCGTTCGTAGAAGCGGCGCGCGCGCTGGGGCATGGAGTAGTACCACTTCTCGTAGGAGCGCACCATGCGCTTGCGCAGCTCCTCGAGTTCGACCTGGGTGAAGTGCTCGTGCTTGTAGCCGGAGCGGTTCGAGGACACGTAGTTCTCGGACAGGTCGGCGATGTCGATCGAGGCCTGGTAGTTGTCCCAGGACTCGGTGCCGATCAGCGGGTTGAAAACCGAGATGCGGATCAGGTCGGGGCCGGCGAGGCGCAGCACCTTTTCGGTTTCGGCGATGTCCTGGGCGGTTTCGCCCGGGGAGCCGACGATCAGGTAGACCTTAGCCCAGATGCCCGCGCGGCGGGTCATGCGGGCGGCTTCGACGATCTGCTCGGGGGTCAGGTCCTTCTTGAGCACGTCCAGCATGCGCTGGCTGCCCGATTCCCAACCGTAGTAGATGCGGCGGCAACCCGCGCGGTGCATGTGCTTGAGCAGCGGGTAGTCCACGCAGTCGGCGCGGGTGTTGGCGACCCACTCGAACTTCAGGCCCCGGCGCAGGATCTCATCGCACATCTCGTGGATGCGTTTCTTGCGCAGGGTCAGGATCTCGTCCACGAACAGGATCACGCCCGGATCGTAGGTCTTGAGAATGTGCTCGAGCTCGTCGACGATCGCTTCGGTGCTACGCACGCGGAAACCGCGGCCCGTGAGTTCCTTCTGGCAGAAGATGCACTTGAAGGGGCAACCGCGCGTCGTGAAGATGTAGATCAGGCGCTCGGGGTTGTTCTCGAAGTAGCTCTGCATCGGCAGCAGGTGCCGGGCGGGCATCGGCAGCTCGTCGAGCTTCTTGATCAGCGGCGGAGCGGGGTTGTCGACCCACAGCTCGCCATCGCGCATGGCCGCCAGGCCCGGCACGTCTTCGAGGTCGGCGTCCACGCCGCCGTCGATGGCTTTCAGGAGCTGCGGCAGGGTGTATTCGGCTTCGCCCTTGAGCACGTAGTCGAAGTGCCCGGAGTCGAGGAACACGCCCTGGTCCACCGAGGCGTGCGGGCCGCCCATGATGGTGATCTTGCCCTTCTCCTTGGCGTACTTGGCCCAGGCCATCGCACGCCGGATGTTCGGGGTGAGCGCGCTGAAACCGATGATGTCGTTGGCCTCGATGACCGCCTTCATCTCCTGGTCGGTGCCCACGCGCTCGTCGTGCAGGGCGATCGGGATGTTCTCCCGCTCGAGCTGGGCTCCGAGGTATCCGATGCCCAGGATCATGGACAGCGGGTCTTCCTGGACGTGCGGCTTGACGTAGGTGAGCAGGGTCTTGCGCATGGTTTCTGCGGTCTGGATCGGGAGAGCCGGGGGCGGGACGGGTCCCCTGGCACTCCAGGGGGACCATCGGCCGTCTCCGGCACTCAAATCTACCGGAAACGTCAGATTCCTGCCAGGGCAGCGGCCCTCACCGGCGAATCTTAACCCTGGAAGGGCCCCGGGGAGGCGCCCCGGCCCGAATCGGGACCATTCGCGGGCCGGTAGAGCCGGTCGAAGTCCCGGCCGTACCGCTCGATGGTGAAGTGCTGCTGCCAACGGCGGCGGCCGGCAAGGCCCATGGCGGTGGCGCGGGCGGGGTCCTCGAGCAGTTCCGCCAGGTGCCCAGCAAAGGTCCCGATGTCGAACGGGTTCGCGATGAAGCCCGTCTCGCCATGCAACACGACTTCTTTCGAGCCACCGAAAACCGTCGCCACCACCGGTTTCGCGTGCTGCATGGCCTCCAGGTTCACGAGGCCGAAGGTGTCGAAGCAGATCGAGGGGGTCACGAAGATGTCGGTGGCGGCGTAGGCCCTCTGCAGTTCCGCCCCATCGAGCCAGCCCGTCGGCACCACCCGGTCCGCGACCCCGAGACGCCGCGCCAGGGGCTCGAACTCGCCGGTGTAGATGTCCTTCTTACCCATCACCAGCAGGCGCAGGTCCGGAAAACGCGGGGCCAAGAGCGCCAGCATCTCGAGCAACTTAGCCACGCCCTTCTGCTCGTGCAGCCGCCCGCCCATGGCGATCACCTGCTTGCCCGCGAGCCCGAGCCGCGCCCGGAAGGCGCCTGTCTCCTGGGCTGTCGGCAAGGGTTCGATCGGCGCCAAGGCGTTGTGCACCATGGCATCGACGCGGATGCCGTTCGCGCGCAAGACATCGCCGAGGGCCTCCGAAACCACCGCGAATACGTCCACGTCGCGCTGCAAGACCTTCTGGATCGCATGGTTGCGCCCCGGCCGGAACCGCAGGCGCTGGCACGGAATGCACTTGCCCAGGCGCGCCACCACGTCGTTGCCGGTGCCGCCGGTCCTTTCCCCGCCATGGAAACACGTCAGCTTCTGATAGCAGAAGACCATCACGTCGTGGGCGGAAAAGACCACGCGCGCGCCGGATTGTTTCGCCTGGGTCAGCGCGTGGTAGCCGAGGTGCGTATGCACCAGATGCGCGTGCACCACGTCGGGTTGATACTCGTTCAGAATGCGCTCGAGCGGCCCGTCGATGACGCGGTTGTGCAGGCTCACCCAAGGCCGAAAGCGCACGTTGTAGTCCGAATGCAGCCGGAAGACGCGCATTCCGTCGATTTCGGTCTCCGTGGCGTCTTTTGGATCGCGCACCGTGGCGACCACCGCGGTCTCGTGCCCGTGCGCCCGCAGCCAGCGCGCATGCTGGTACATCTGGCGCACCGACGACCCCACTCCGGGATCAGGGATCTCGCACAGGAAGAGGACCCGCACCTACTCCTCCCAAAGCTCGCTGTACAGGCCCAGCACCTTCTGCGCGTTCTTCTGCCAGCTCATCGAACGGGCGAATTCGCGGCCCGCCGCGCCCATCTGCGCGCGCAGGGCGTCATCCCCCATCAAGCGCCGCAGCGCATCGGTGATCGCCGGCACCGACTGGTCCACCAGCAGCCCGGTGCGCCCGTCGAGCACCGCATCCTCGGCGCCCGAATCGTTGGTGCCCAAGCACGCCGTGCCCGCCGCGCTGGCTTCGAGGTACACGATGCCAAACCCCTCGAACCCGCCATCCGCCGCGGTCACCGGCGTGTGTACAAAGATCTCCGCCCGCTGCAACAGGTCGATCTTCTCCGCTTCGCTGACGTTGCCGAGGAAGAACACCCGGTCCTGCAACCCCGCCGCGCGCACCAGGCCTTCAAGGCGCGTCTGGTACTCGTCGCCAGAAAGGCGTCCCACGACGAAGTGCTTCCAATCCGGGAACTCCGTGGACATCCGGATCCACGCCTCGAGCCACAGGTGGTGCCCCTTGCGTTCCTTGATCTCGCCGATCGCCAGGCTGAACGGCCCGCCGTGCCACGGCCGCGGCCCGATGGCCGGGGAATCCACGTAGCGATCCGCCGCCACGCAGTTGTGCACCACGCTGACCTTGTTCTCGTCAAAACCCGTGCCCTCCATGTGCTGGCACAACAGGCGCCGCGTGTACGCGCTGACCGCGATGATGCGGTCCACGGCCAGGGCGGTCTTGCGCGCCCGATCGCGATGGCGCTCGGCGATCAGCGGCTGGATCGTGTAGGTGCCGTGCGCGGTGGCCACCACCGGCTTGCGCAGGATCCGGCCAGCGTCGGTGGCGAGCTGGCTGTGCGGAAAGTCCTTGATCGCATGGATCAGGTCCGCATCGCGCCCGGCCCACAGGGTGCGCAAGGTGCCCCAGATGCGCCAGAACCAATAACGCGCCGGGGTCATGTAGTAGAAGTAGTCGGGCGGCAGGGCCACCTGCACCTTCCAATGATCGGGCACCTGGTCCGAGGTCGGCCGGTGCTTGCGGGCGAGCAGCACGTGCACTTCGAGGTCCGCACGTTCGACCTCCAACGCCCGGATCAGGCGCATCGAATAGCGCCCGACCCCGTCGAGGTCGGAGAGGGAATCGGTCAGGAAGAGCACCTTCATGGTCAAGGCAGGCGGACCACGCGGCGGTCCATCCATTCCAGGATACGGCCGGCCCGGGCGGCGAAGGTATGGTGATCTCGGGCCTGTCCCAAAGCCTGTCCCAGGTTCCGGCGCCGGACGGGGTCGGCGAATAGCTGCTGGATGCCCGCCGCCAGGGCGCGCGGATCGTCGGGCGCCACGAACAGGGCCTGGTGGTCCCCGAGGATGTCGCGCAGGCTCGGCAGGTCGCTGACCACCAGGGGCAAACCCGCGGCCATGGCCTCGAAGACCTTGAGCGGCGAGGTGTAGCGCGAGCTGATCGCCGGTTGGCTGCGGTTGGGCACCACGCCGAGGTCGGCGGCGGCGAGCAGGGTCGGCATGCAGCCGGGGGGCTGGAACCCGATCAGCCGGACGTTGTCCAAGCCAGCCGCCTGGCCGCGCGCCGCGGCCACGTCCTGGTCCATGCCGCCCGCGATGAGGAAGTGCACATCGGGCAGGGTGCGCGACGCTTCGATCAGCACATCGACCCCCTTCCAAGCGAGCAGGCCGCCGGTGTACACGACCAAGGGCCGCTCGGCGGGAATCGAAAGCTCGCGGCGCGCTTCTTCCCGGTTCGGCATCGCCGCAAACCGAGCCCCGTCGAAGGCGTCGTGTTCGACCAGGATGGCGCCGGGGTCGACCCCCAAGGACTCCAGATCCTCGCGCACCCCGCCGCTGATCGCGATCACCCCCGCCGCCGACGCCGCCGCCCGCCGCAGGGCCGCGCGCCGGATGCGCCCGCCCGGAACGCGGTGGATCTCGAGGAACAACCCGGGCCGACCGCGCAGCCTGTCGGCGGTTTCGATCTCCCGGCTGAGCACGCGCGCCCCGGCGAAGTCCCGCCGGATCGCCCGCGCCGCCGACCGGGCAAAGGTCCATTCCTGCACCCGGGCCGGCACGTATTGCAACCGGCGCGGCACCCGGTCGATGGCATCGACACAAGGCAATCCGCGGATCTCCAGGGGCAGGGCCGCATCGACGCCGTATTGCGCGAGCAGCTCCGCACGCGGCATCACCTGGGTGTCCCGCCGCAACGCATGCAGCACCGTCGTCGGTCGCCCCGCCGCGGCAAAACCCGCGGCCGCGTGCAACACCTGCAACGCCTGGGCGCGCTGCGAGGGCAGCCGCGTATTGGCCACCAGCACCAGGGCCGGGGCGGGTTCCGCACCGCTCATGGTTTCACTCGATTTCGGCGTTCGCCTCGAACGTGCCTTGCAAGACCTGAGTGCGGATCGTCACGGGTCCCTCATCGGCGATGTTGCGGGTTTCGATCTCCACTCCCAAAGGTCCCTTGGCGTGGAACGTACGCGCGCGCTGGCGCTCCAGGTCCCACACCAGGGCGCCCGAGAGTTCGAGTTTGTAGCGCGTCTTGCGCTCGATGCGGAAGTGCGCCGTCGCATGGGCCGGGATGCCGGGCTCCTCCGCAATCGTCGTGCCCAGTTCGGCGGTCCATTCGATCACCGCGCGCCCGTCTTTGTTTTCTTTCCAGCGGGCCGTGCCTTGCCCCTCCAGCCCATCGCGGAAACCGACGTGCAGGTTCGCCGCGGTGGCGAAGTTCTCCTCGCCATCGCACTGCCCCAAGAAACCGCCGGGATACAACGCAGCGTACAGGTCCTGGGCCGACAGCTCCCACTCCTGCCCCGGCCCCTCCGGCTCAGCAGGCAGCAAGGACTGGAAGTCCGCCTCCGGACGCAGCTCCTTCAGCCACGCGCGATCGGGTTCCGCCTGGCCTTCCTTGAGGACGTAGGCCGTGCGCCACTCCCCTTCTTCTTCCTTCCATGTGAAACGCACGTTCTGGCCCACGAGCGGGCTGTACCGCTCGCGGTCGTGTTCGTGTGGGTTGCCCGGCCGCGTCCCGCGCCCACCGCTCTGGGTGCGCCGCGCCTGGACCCGGTCGAACGAGCGTTGCACCTGCCGCGGCTGCCCCTCGTGCACGGCCTCGAAGCGATCGGTCCACTCCGCCTGGGATTCGAGCACCATCTCCATCTCCGCGAAGGCGCCCGGAGACACGTCTTCGGAGTGCTCGCCCTGTTCGACCACCATCCGGATGTCGGTCAGCTTCAGCTCCTGCCGCTCGTGCAGGCTGCGCCGGAGCTCGAGTTCGGGCTGGGCCCGGAACTGCAAGGACTGCGGTTGCCCCGCCAGCAGCAGGGTCGCGAGGGAAAGTAGGGCTTTCATGACACGCTCCAGCGATCCACCCTACCCGAGGGCCCGCCGCCCGGTAGCCAGGAATCCCCGGGTGGATCCGGGAACGGGACCCAGCGCACCGAAGGGCCCCTCCCGGTCCCGCGGCGCTCGGTACACTGAAGCCCCCGCGTCCGGCCCCTGCCCCCCATGCCCGCTTCCCACTTCTCCTGGATCGACGGCCTGATCGTCGCCGTGTACCTGCTGCTCACCGTGGGCGTCGGGGTCTACGTCAACCGCTTCATCCACGACATGGGCGACTTCGTGGTCGCCGGCCGCACCCTGCGCACGCGCCTGGGCATCGCCACCATGGTCGGTTCGGAGCTCGGCCTGATCACCGCGATGTACAGCGCGCAGAAGGGCTTCACCGGCGGGTTCGCGGCGTTCCACATCGGCCTCGCGGCGGGTATCACGACTTTGGTGGTCGGCATCACCGGCTTCATCGTCGTGCCGCTGCGCGAAGCCGAGGTCAAAACCATCCCCGAGTACTACGAGTTGCGTTTCCGCTCGCGCAACCTGCGCATTTTCGGCGGCCTGATCCTGGCCCTGTCCGGCATCCTCAACATGGGCCTGTTCCTCAAGGCCGGCGCCGAGTTCGTCGCGGGGCTGACGGGGGTGCATGACCCGATGGTGCTGAACTGGATCATGACCGGCATGATCGTGATGGTGCTGATCTACACAGCCATGGGCGGCATGGTTTCGGTCATCATCACCGACTTCCTGCAATTCGCGGTGTTGTCGCTCGGCCTGCTGCTCGCCTGCGTGCTCGTGCTGGTGAAAGTCGGCTGGGGCAACCTGGTGGACACGGTGGAACAGGTGCACGGGGCCGGGGGTTTCGACCCCTTCGGCGAGGGCGCGTTCGGAACCGACTACGTGCTCTGGATGGTGTTCCTCGGGCTGATTTCGTGTTCCGTCTGGCAGACCGCCGTCATGCGCGCCTGCGCGGCGGAGAACACCCAGGTGGTGCGCAAGCTCTACCAGCTCTCCTCCCTCGGGTTCATGATCCGCTCGGTACTGCCCCAGTTCCTGGGCATCGGCGCGTTGGCCTGGGCCGCCGCCGATCCCACCCTGCGGGCCTACTTCTTCACCCCCGAAGGCGCGATCGTAGGCGAGAACTCCATGCGCGCCATGCCGGTGTTCCTGAGCCAGATCCTGCCCGTTGGCGTGCTCGGCCTGCTCGGCGCGGGCATGCTCGCGGCCTTCATGTCGACCCACGACACGTACCTGCTCTGCTGGGCCACGGTGCTCGTCGAAGACGTGATCGCGCCCCTCAAGGGGGGTCGCCTCAGCCAGAAGGCCCGGCTCGGGATCACGCGACTGCTGCTGGTCGCGATCGCCGGATTCCTGCTGGTCTGGAGCATGTGGTATCCCTTGAAACAGGACCTGTGGGACTACATGGCCGTCAGCGGCGCGATCTACTTCACCGGGGCGTTCGCGGTCCTGCTCGCCGGGCTCTATTGGCGCAAGGCATCGCGCACCGGAGCCTGGCTCGCCCTGCTTTCGGGCACGACCGCGGTTTTGGGCCTGAAGGAGGTGCAAGGTTTCCTGGGCCTGGAGTCGTTCCTGCAAGCGCGGGCGATCAGCAACGAATCGCTAAGCCTGATGACGGTCGCCCTCTCCATCATCCTGATGTTCGCCGGTTCGCTGCTCTTCCCCGACCGATCCCAAACCAGCCAAAAGGAGACGCTGGCATGAACGCTTGGGCCACCTTCTGGGCCGTCATCTTCGGCCTGACCCTCGTCGGCTACGCCGCCCTCGTCATCTGGGTTTGCATCGGCGGCATGGCGGACATCCGCTCCATGCTCGCGGCCCTCTCCAACAAGGACCACGCCCGTGACTGACGCTGCCCCCTGGGCGGTGGTCCTGGCGGCGGGCGCCGGAAGCCGCATGCGGCAAACCTTGGCCGCGCCGGAGCAAGCGGGACTGAGCCACGAACAGCTCGGCGCCGCCGCGCGGGGGGCCAAAGCGATGATGCCCGTCGCCGGCCGCCCGTTCCTCGACTACGCCCTGCACAACCTGGCCGAAGCCGGCTTCACGCGCGTCTGCCTGGTGATCTCCCCCGCGGGCGATGAGCTGCGCACGTGGTACACATCGCATCCGCCGCGTCGCCTGCAAGTGGCGTTTGCGGTACAGACCGCGCCCCGGGGCACCGCCGACGCGGTGCTCGCCGCCGCCGAGGTCGTCGGCGACGCGCCCCTGCTCGTCTGCAACGGCGACAACTCCTACCCGGTCCCCGTGCTCGCCGCCCTGCGCGCCGCCGGTGTGCCCGCCACTGCGGCCTTTTCCCCCGTCACGCTGCTGCCCGCCCACTGGGGCGCGCAAGCCCGCGACCAGCGGCTGCGCGCCTTTGCCGACCTCGAGATCGACGGCGACGGAAACCTGGCCGCGATCCACGAAAAGCCCGAATACACCCCGCGCGCGGTCAGCATGAACTGCTGGTACTTCGATGCGCGCATCTTCGACGCCTGCCGCCGGGTGACCCCGTCCGCGCGCGGCGAACTCGAGCTGCCCGACGCCGTGCGCCTCGCCATGGCCGCGGGCATGGTCGTGCGCGCCGTACCGGCGGACGGACCTGTGCTCGACCTCTCGCGCCCCGGCGACATCCTCGAAGTGCAGGCGAGCCTGGCCGGACAACCGGTAGAGCCATGACCGCAAACCTCCGCGATTGGCAAGACCAGGACCAGGCCTGCGAAGCCTTGCGGCGCCGCGGCATGACGCCGGACGGGGCCCGGCGCCACGCCGAGTGGCTCACCGGACTCGCGCAGGCCGCACACGCGGATGGGCTCGCGCTCGATACGCCCGTGCACGCGGTCTACTGCCCGGGCCGGCTTGAGGTGCTCGGCAAACACACCGACTACGGCGGCGGCCGTTCGCTCGTCGCCGCCCCCGAGCTCGGCATCGTCTGCCTGGCCTGGAACACCGCCGCACCCGAGTACCACGCCACCAGCCGCGCGGAGACGCGCCCCTGGCAAGTTTCGCGCGCAGGACTCACCGGCGAGCTGCCCGAGCATTGGGGCCGGTATCCCCAAGTCGTCGCCGCGCGCCTCGAACGGCTGGGCCTACTGCCGCCGGGCGGTGCGCAACTGCGGTTCGCCGCCAGCCTGCCCCTCGCCGCCGGCATGAGCAGCTCGAGCGCCCTGCTCGTCACCACCGCTCGCGTGCTGCTTCCGACTCCCCCGCCCGCACTCGAACCCTTCCTCACCACCCCCGAACAGCAGGCCCTCTTCGCCGCCTGCCTGGAGAACGGCAGCCCCTTCGGCCCCCTGGCCGGCGACCGCGGCGTGGGCACGTTCGGCGGCAGCGAGGACCACACGGCGATGTTCTGCAGCCGCCCCAGCGAAATGGTCTGCGCCTCGTACGATCCCACCGTCGTCGAAACGCGCCTGCCGGTGCCTACCGGCCACCGCTTCTGGGTCGTGCAAAGCGGCGTCACCGCGGAGAAGGCCTTTGGCGCCCGCGAAGCCTACAACCGCCTGTCGCAGACCTTAAACGAAGTCGCGCAGATCGCGCGCCGCCTGGCGGGCCCTGTCCCCGACCGTGACCCGAACCCTGACCCCAACCCCGCGCCCAACCCCGCGCCCAGCCTCGCGGCGTTGTTGCGCGCAGGCGCCATCGACCGCGATTCCCTCGCCGCCGAACTCACGCGTCTGGGCCGCGCGGACCTACGCGAGCGTTTCCTGCACTTCCACGACGAAAGCGAGGTTTGGTTGCCCGCCGCCTGCGTTGCCCTTGAGACCGGCCGCACCGCGGACTTCGCCGCCATCGCCCATTGCTCCAGCGAAGCGAGTTTCGACCGGCTCGGCAATCAGGTACCCGAAACCCGCTGGGTGACCGACGCTTGCCACGCGGCGGGTGCCCTGTGCGCCAGTCCCTTCGGCGCCGGTTTCGGCGGCAGCGTATGGGCTTTGGTGCCCGAAGGTTTGGAGGCGGAATTCCGCGCACGCCTCGAGAAGGCCGCCCACGAACCCTGGCAATCCTGCGCCGCCGCAAGCGCGCAACCGATCGCCCTTGGTCCGCCGCTGATCGCCTTCTCCGCCGCCGACTGAACGCGGCTAACGCGCGCTGCCCGCCTGCCACACGAGGTGCTGGGCACGCGCCGGTTCGACGCGCTTGGCCCCGCCCGGTGCGCCCTCGGGCCAGCGATCCTCGACGGTGAGCCCCGCTTCATCGATGGTGAAGCGCCGCACAAGCGGTTTGTCGGAGGCCGGGCTGCCATCGCGCCACGCCAGCCGTGTGCGCACTTCAACCCCGCCTTCGATCGCCTTCAGACTCGCGCCGTGGTACCAGGCGCTGCTCGCCACCGGCTGCGCGAAATCCCACCAACCGCGGCGCGCGAAGCGCAGAGGCTCGCGCAACCCGGCGAGCAGCCCCGACCGGCGCCGGGTATTGCGCAGCAACCACAAGGAAAACCGCCAGTCCCCCGCCGCCGCCCGTCGCCCCGCGCCGAGCCGCAGGATGCGCCCCGTGCGTAGCGTCCACTCGAGTTCGTCGTGCTGGCAGAAGCGCCGCCGCGAAAGCTGCGCGCCCCCCGCCGCGAGGGTCCATTGCAACAAGCCGCCCGCCCGCGGACTGCCATGCAAGCCGTTGGCCGGAGGCGCAGCCCCGCGCACCCACGCGACCCCGTCCGCGTTCTCCAACCGCGCCAGCCCCGCGTCCGCAAACACGCGCACGCGCGGCGCGGCCGCCGGGGCCCGGTGCAGCCCCTGGTCGACGATCCACTGCAAATCCTCCAAGGCCCGCGCCGCCCAGGACGCATGCCCGGCCCAGAACACCGCACACTGGTACGAAGCACGTCGCCCGGGTCCGGGCAGGTGCGACTGGGGCCGGCCGTGTTCGTCCACGTGCCGCGCCCAAGCCTGCCACGCCTTCCACGCCGTCGCGGCCAACTGGCGGTCCCCAAACAACCGCGCCCCGCGCGCCAACGCGTACACGTCGAACGGATGGCTGGCCACTTCGTATTCGGCCCCGTGGTACCAGGGTTTGGCCTCGACGGAGGCGACCTTGGTTCCATCCGGCCCATAGAGCGCCGCGAGGAAGAGCAGACTCTGATGAAGGCCATCCTTCCACCGCGCTTGGGCGGCATCGCGGCGAACCGCCTGCAGCGCGAAGATCAGGAACGCGGTGATGCGACCCTGGTAGAACGCCGAAGCATCGCTCGCACCGGGGTGGCCGGGATTCGCGTGCAGTGGGTGGTACGGAAAACTGCCGTCGCTGCGCATGCCAGCGAGGATGTCCTTGACCCCTTCGACCGTGGCGTATTCGAGTACCCCGTGGCCCGACTCCCGCCAGGCCTGGGCGACACCGGTTAAGGCCCAAGCGCGCTGGGCAGCGATGCCCTTGTCGAAGGCCGCGTAGCGCAGATACGTCTGCGCATGCAGCACCGCCGCGCGCGAAATCAGATCGCGTTCGCCAGGACTCCAATCCCCCTCGAACGCCTCCAAAGCCGCCACCAACCCATCGCTGGCCGCGCCGCCGTCGATGACGTTGTTGCTGCAGTTGTACGGATCGTGGCGTCCGGGCCGGAAGGTCCAGCAAGTGCTTTCTCCTTCGCGTTCCAGGCGGCTGGTGATGCGCAGCGCTTGCTCGCGCGCCAGGGCAAACGCTTCGGTGCGATCCAAGGCGCCGAGCCGCGCCAGCTCGGCCGCCATGACCAACACGCCCGCGTTCTTGCCCGTGTGTTCGATGCGGTGTTCGGGGCAGAGCAACACTCCCTGGGGACTGCGCAGGCCGCCCATCCAGCGCAGCACCCGCAGCACGGGTGCGCAGAGCTCTGTTTCGACCTTCAACCCCGCATCTCTTGGACCAGGCGGGCCATCAACGCATCCACCTGGTGATCCCGCGCGGCGATCGCTTGCAGGCGCGCGCCGAGCGCGTTGCGTTCGTCTTCGGAGCGATTCCAAAGTTTGATGATCTTGTCGGCGGCTTCCACGGCTGCACCGGGCTGGAAGTGCAGGATGTCGCCATCGGAGCCGAGCTCGGTCCACAGCGGCGGGTACGCTTCGCCCGAGACCAGCACCGGCATGCCGGAGGCCATCGCTTCGAGCACTACCTTGTCAACGCTGCCAGTCAGGCTGCTCGACAGGAAGAGGTCCGCTTGGTGGTACTTCGGCGCGATGCGCGGATAGGGCACGGTGTCCGCCCACTCGATGAAGCGGCTGACGCGGTGCACCTCCGCCTGGTGCAGCACCTCGCGCGCGTAGTCCTCGTCGGTGGCGACCAGGCCCGCACCGACCCATTCCAGGGTGGCGCGCACGCCGCGGCGGTGCAGTTCCGCCATGATCTTGATCAACGTAATCGGATCCTTGGCCGGGGTCAGACGCCCGACGCTGAGCAGACGCAGGTCGCCGGGTTTGCGGCGGCTCGGCCGACCGGCGAAGTGCGCCGCGTCGATGCCGTGACCGGTGACCACTTTCTTCGGCGTGTCGATGCGCAGGGACTCGTCCGAAGCGGTGAAGACCTTGTCCACCAGCGATACGGCCCGCTTCAAGCGCGCGTCGACGCCCTTGTGCGTGTACCACAGGTACGTGCGACCCCCCGAGCGGCGCACGAACTTATCCCCGAGGCTCGCGTAACGCGGCACCATGTGCGCCAGCAGCGCCTCGTACCCGTCCTTGCCGAACGCTCGGCGCAGGTGGCCGTAGTACTTCAGGTACCGGTTGAGTCGCCCCTTGCGACCGAGCGAGTGCACCTCGACGTTCGCCGGCAACTCCAGGTTCTCGCCGGCTTCGAGGGCGAGCACCAGCACCTTCTCGCAGTTCGCAGCCAGCCCCTGGACCCAACGGGGCACGAAGCCAAGCACCCCATGGTCTGGGTTGTAGACCTGGGTGACAAAAACCAGTTTCATAGGACTTTCGGGGGCTCGCCCGCGATCTTCCGCAGGCCGCCGGCGTAACCGGCCAAGGCGGCAGCGTATTCGAACGGCTGCACGGATTCCACCGCAGCCTGCCCCATGGCGAGGCGCATCGGTTCATCCCCCAGCACACGCTCCAGGGCCTGGGCGAGGCTCGGCACATCGAAGCCGCACAACCGGCCCGCGACCCCGTCCGCCAGGAGCTCCTCCATGACCCCCACCGGCGTCGATACGCAGGGCACCCCGCAGGCCATCGCCTCGACCGTGAAGCGCGGCCCGCCCTCGCAGGTGCTGGCGCAGACGACCAGTCGGCTCGAGCGGTAGAGGTGCGCCAGGTCTTCGGGGGCATCGACCCATTCGATCCAGCGCGTGGACAGGCCAAGTTCGGAGGCTTTCGCCTGCCAGCGCGCCCGTTCGGGTCCCTTGCCGACGAACAGCGAATGCCACAGGAAGCCATGGCTGCGCGCCACCGCCAGCGCATCGAGCAACCGATCGATGCCCTTGTTCGCCACCATGCGCCCCACGAACACCAGGTCGAAAACCTCCGGACCGGAGGGTCCTTCGGGGCGGAAGACGTGGAAGTCCAGGTACTGCGAGGGCAGCACCGCGATCTTCTCCGGGGGCACGCCCCAGGACTCGAGCAGCCGCGGCATGGGCCCTTGGTTGACGACGCGGAACGCCGCCACGCGCTTCTTGGCCCAGGCCACGTAGCGTTTGGCCAGCAACCGCTCGAGCCGCTCGTGCAGGTTCTCGGCGAACGGCTCGCCGGGGATGTGATGCAGCTCGCTCACATGCGGAATGCCGAACTTGCGGGCCAGGGCCGAAGCGGCGCGCCCACCGGCGAAGCGGCCGTAGTCGTGGCTGACGATCAGCTTGTGGCCGTGGGCCGCCAGCAACTCGCGCCCCTTCGCCTTCACGAACCCCTTGAACTTGCCCCGCGCCCGGTCGGACGGGTGGAAGTGCACCGTGCCGAAGATCTCGCTGACGCGGATCGGCCCCGAGGGCTCGGGCACGATCACGTCGATGCGATCGAAGTGGCGGTGGAACTCCTTCTGCATCGAATAGAAGGGTCCCCGTTCGCCGATGACGATCTGCCGATCGCCGCTGACCATGAGCAGATTCATCGCCCGGACCTCCCCGCCGTCACCCGCGCGTACACCGCTTCGAGCCGATCGACAAACGCCTCGGCGTCGTGCTGGCGGTGCAAACGCTCGCGGGCCTGTTCCGCCAAACGCCCCCGGTGCGCCCCGTCGCGCCCGAGTTCGATCAATCCCTGGGCCAGGCCGGCCGGATCCCGGGCCAACCACCCGGTTTCCCCGTGCCGCACGAACTCGTCGGTGCCGCCCACCGGGGTCGCCACCGCCGGCACTCCCGCCGCGGCGCCTTCGAGGAACGCCATCGGCAATCCCTCGTGGTGCGAGGCGGAAAGCAGCAGATCGAGGTCGGGAAGCACGTCCCCCATCTTCCCCCAGTGACCCGCCAGGTGCACGCGGCGAGCCCACTCCTCGTGCGTCCGTCCCAACTCTTGTTCCAGGCGGCTGCGTTCCGGTCCGTCCCCCACGAACACTAGGTGTGCTTCGGGCAGGTGCGGCGCGGCCAGGAAAAACGCTTCGAGGGCCCGGGCCGGACGTTTGATCGGAGCCAGCCGCGCCAAAACCCCGATCAGCAGCGCTTCGGGCCCAAGGCCCAGTTCGCGGCGCAAGCGCCCCCCGTGGCGCGGCACCGCTTCGAGCGCCGCCCACTGCCCACCGGCGTAGATCACCTCGAAGGCCGACTCCGGCGCCACGCCCGCGGCGTCCAGCTCCCGCGCCGTGGCCCGGCTGACCGCGATGAGCTGCGCCGTCTGGCGCGCGAGGCGCCGCTCCGTACCCGCCACGAGCGCCCGTTTCCAGGGGCCGAAGTGTCCGTCGAGCACGTGCCCGTGAAAGGTGTGCACGGCGGGGATACCGAGGGAGGCCGCAGCCAAGCGCCCATGCAGCCCGGCCTTCGACGCATGGGTGTGCACCACGTCGGGTCGCCAATCGGCCATGACCAACCGGATCGTGCGACGACAGCGCAGGTCGCGCCAGGGGTGCACGCGGCGCCCCAGGTCCGGGATGCGCTGGACCGGCACCCCGGCCGCCGACAACTCGTCTTGAAGATCCCCTTCCCCAGGCTCGGGCTCGCCGCACAGCACCCGCACCTCGTGTCCGCGCGCGATCAGCCGCGGATCACTGGCAAGCACCTGCCGCGCCGGGCCGCCCAGGTTGAGGCGCGTGAGGATGCGGAGAATGCGCATGGCTGCGGCTATCGGAGGTCGGGCGGGGATGGTGGTGCCAGGCGTCGGCCACGATCGCCTCGAGGTCCCAGGGACGGGCGATCAGGCCCTCGGCCCGGGCGCGGTCCAGGTCGGGCACCCGATAGGCTACTTCTTCGAGGGGGGCGCCGGATACCGCGGGCAGCGGACCTTGCGTCGATCGCCCCGCCTGGGCCAGCACGAGTTTCGCCAGGTCGCGGACCGTGGTCACCGCCGTGCCGCCGAGGTTGAGCGCGCCCCCGGGGCGCTGGTCCCGCAGAACCCAATCCGCCAGGTCCCGGGCCACCGCCCGCACGTGACCAAACGTGCGCACCTGGCTGCCGTCGCCGTGGATCGGCGGCTCGCCGCCTGCCCGCACCGCTTCGACGAAACGCGGCAGCACCATGCCGCTGCGGGCGCTCTGCCCCGGGCCGACCACGTTGAACAGGCGCACATGGCTGACCGCGTCGCCAAAGACCGCCGTCCAGCGCCGTTCCACCTCGCGTTTGGAGCAGGCATACGCCCAACGCCCCTGCCCCCAACCCGCGTCCCCTTCGCTCCAGACCGCAGCGTCTTCGTTCAGCGGCTGGCGGCTCGGCCGGTAGACCTCGCTGGTCGAAAGGTGGACTAGGCCCCGGTGCCCCGCCGCCCGGGCGAACGCCTCGCCCGCCGCCGCCATCGCCAGGTGCGCATTCCAGCACCCTTCGGGATCGGCCAGCACCCGCTGCACCCCGACCACGGCCGCCATGTGCACGATGCGTTCGGACTCGCTGGGTGCGCCCGCGAACCAGGCCTCGGGATCGCGCAGGTCGACCTGGCGGAAGGTCAACCGTTCGTGGTCCAGGGGCAGGTTTTCGGCACGGCCGCTGGAAAGGTCATCGAGCACGCGCACCCGGGCCCCGGCTTCGAGCAACTCCCGCACGAGGTGCGCGCCGATGAAACCAGCGCCACCGGTGACGAGGATCGGGGAAGGGCAGGATTTCGGGGGCATAATCGAAAGCGGACGACGGAAGCCGCGGGGTCTTCCCCGGTTTCAGCCGATCAGGCGATGGTACAGGGCCAGGTACTGCTCCGCCTCTTCGCGGGCGGTCGGAAAGCCCTCGGCCCGGGCCAGACCGCCTTCCACCAGGGTGCGCCGCAGCCCCTGCTCGCGCTGCAGCCGGCAGACCTGTTCCGCCAGGTCGGCGCTGTCCCGGAAGAGCAGCCCATCGAGGCCATGGTCCACCAACACGCGGTTGCCCGGGATGTCCCGCGCCAGCACGGGCAACCCCATCGCTTGGGCTTCGAGGATCGCCTGGCAGATGCCTTCGCTTTCGGACGTGTTGAGCAGCACGTCGCAGGCGGAATAGACCGCCCCCATGCGGTTGTGCGGCACGCTACCGCAGTAGGTCGCGTGCGGCGCCGCTTGCACCTTTTCGAGCAGTTCGAGCCCGTACGCCTCCTCGAGCATCGGCCCCACCAAGGCGAGTTCCCAGAGCGGCTGGTCGATCGCGCGCAGGCGCTGCGCCTCCAGCGCCATGTGCGGCGCCTTCACCGGTCGCAACCCCGCGGGCAGCAGCACGACGAAGTCGTCTTCGTCGAAGCCGTTGAGCGAACGGAACAGGTACGGATCCTGCCCGACCTCGACGCCCTGCGCGATCACTTCCGCCGCCCCGAGGGCCAGGTGCGACAGGGCACGGGCGAGGTCGAGTTGGTACTCGTGCAACCCCACCACCGCGTCCGCTTGCACCAGGGTCGCCAGCACTTCCTCGCGGCGACCGCCCTGCTCGAGATCGACGTTGATGTCGGTGCCCGTCAGCGTGAGCGCCAGCGGCACGCCGAGGTCGCGCGCCCAGGTCAGGCCCGGGCCTCCGCCGGTGCGCGCATGGAACGCGTGCACGATGTGGAAGGTGCCCGTGGGCCGCTGTCCGCGCCCGGGCACGAACACCTCCACGGTGTGGCCCATGCGGCGCAAGTGGTGCACCAGCCGCTCCACCGCCACCGAGTTTCCCCGGGGCACGCCCAGGGCGCTGGGGGAGCAGATTCCGATGCGCATGGGGCCGAGCCTACCACAGGGGCGACCGGCTCCCAACCGGGCCAGCTAGAACCCAGCTAGAACAACGACAGGTGGTAGGCGTTGAGGGCCGTGTAGGCCAGGGCCGCCACCACCAGGCCCAGGCGGGCCAACCAGAAGTTCTTGTGTTGGATCAGCACCAAGAGCGCCAGGGTGATCATGACCCCCTTGGCGGCCACGAACCCGATCCGCCCCGTACGGAGCAGCATCGCGGCGAAGGGATTCAGCTCGATGCCGCCGGATTGCAGGTGAACGAGGGTGAAGTAGCTATCCCCGCTGTTCATCAGGGCCACCCAGATCGCCACCAACAGAATCCACAGGCTGTAGCGGTCCACGTACAGCCCCTCGCGTTCCCAGTGCCGCCGGGCACCTTGCCGCCGCCCGCCGCCGAAGGTGTACCGCGAAAAGCGCGGCGTCGGCTGCATACGCCGATCCGATCCACGGTGTACCTGGTCGGAGACGGCGATCTCGTCTGCGGTCGGGGAGGAATCCATCGGGGAGGCCGGACGGGCCGGTCCCGCCTTATCGGAAGGCCCCGCGGCGGGGCTGGACCCGGGCCCGGGCCCTTGGGGCCGCGGGTCTCTCATCGGGCCGCTCCCAGGGCGGGCAATGCGAAATCTTTGCCGAGTTGCGCCAGTACGGTCGTGGCGTAGGCCCCCGGCGGCAGGGCGAAACCGAGCCAACAGCCCCCTTCGCCCCACTCCACCGACCACTCGGACACCGCCGCCACCGCCTCGCGCCGGGCGCCCCGCGGCGCACGCTCGCCCGCCGACAACCAAAACTCTGGACCGAAACCGAGTGCCGTCGCATCGGCCCACTCGCTCCCGGTCGAGCCGTGCCCGCGCGGCGGCAGGTCGCTGCCGAAGAGCGGGCCGAGCAATTGTTCTTCGGGGCGGGTGGGATACTCGTCGCTGACGAAGTGCGGCCGCAGACCCGGGCCCCCAACGCAGTCGCCGAACCTCGGCGCGGACCAATCCGCGTGCTCCTGCATGCGGTGCGCGAGCCAGCGATCGAAGAGCGCGCCTTGCAGGGCATCGCTGAAGAGGCGCGCTTCCTCGCGCGGAACGGCGCGCAGCAGCGAATCTTCGTCGAGGGGCCGGCGCGCCATCTGCTCCGCCACCCAATGCACACTGCGCGGCAGCTCGCCGAGCAACCCCTTCGCCCGGCGCCAGTCGGCCGCTTCAGCGCTGGCGAGCAGCGGCCCGAGGGCCGCGCCCACCGCCGGCTCTTGATGCGGCGGCTCCAAGTAGAGGCGCAGGAACTCGCGCGTCTCCCCGAGCAACCACGCCCGCGCCAACGCCGGGTTGAGACCGGCGGCACCGTAGCGCTGCTCGCCGTAGAAGTTCGGCAGCCCGGTGCGTTCGAACGCCTCCCGATGGTCTTCGAGCACGCCGGCTGCGCCCGGCTGCAGACCCGCGAGCCACAGGCGGAAGCGATTGCCCGCGTGTTCCCCGAGGCGCAGCTTGCGCCCATCCCGTTTCCAGGCGAGCACGCGCACCTTGGTCGAATGCAGCCGCTCGAGATCCTCTTCGCGCGCGCCGCGCACCGAGATCCATTGGCGGGTCAAGGCCTGGCGGTCCTTGCGACCGCACCAGCCGAAGTCCGAAGTGCGCCGATGCAGGCCGCGGGAGAGCACGCGCACCGCTTCGAGCGTGCTCATGCCGACCTTCTCCACCCACAGATGCAGGTGTTCCCCCGAACCACTGGCCGCCCGACCGGGCAGCTCTTCCACCTGGAAGTGCTCGGGTTCGCCCTTGATCGTGAACTCCAGCGCGGGCGCGGCGGGCAGCACGTACACGGAATTCGTGTTCATTGTCCGGCCACTTCCCGGTACACGGCCAAGGTGGATTCGACCATTCGATCCGGGGCGAAGTGCGCGCGCACCCGCTGCGCCCCGGCGGCGCCCATGGCGGCGCGCCGCTCCGCATCGGCGCTGAGTTCGAGCCACGCGTCGGCCAAGGCGCGTGTGTCGTCCGGCGGCACGAGCCGACCGGTTTCGCCGTCGACCACCACCTCGGGGATCGCGGAAACGGCGGTGGAGAGCACCGGCAGGCGGGCGGCCATCGCTTCGAGGAATACGAGCCCCAATCCCTCCCAGCGGCTCGGCATGACAAAGCCATCGGCCGCCGCCAGCAACGCCGGCACATCGCGGCGGATGCCCGTGAGCACCGCGCTGCCATCCGCGAGCAGACCACGTTCTTGCGCCCACCCAGTGACCCGCGCACGGCCATCGCCGAAGGGATCATCGCCGACGATCCACAGGCGCAGGCGTCCGGGGCCCTGCCAACGGTCGCGCGCCTGGGCGAGGGCCTCAAGCAGCACGTCGTGGGCTTTCTGCGGCGCGAGCCGAGCCACGCAGATCCAGACCACGTCGCCGGGTTCGGCCCCGAGTTCGCGGCGCAGGGCCGCGCGGGTTTCGGGATCCTGGGCGCAGGCGGCTTCGATCGGCGCGGGATCGACCCCGTAGTGGATTGTCACCATGCCCTTTCCCGACAGGCGTCCCACCTCGCGCATGTAGCGCGCCACGTGGTCCGACAGCACGATGGTGCGCACCGGCAGGCGCCCGATCAGGCCGTGCAACCGCGCGAACCAACCGCGTTGCAGCGCGCGTTCATCGTTGTGTTTTCCGCTGATCAGCCGCTTGCGCCGCCCCCAGAGCAGGGCTGCCGCCGCGCCGACAAAGTCCGCGCGCAAGAGGTGCGTGTGAATCACGTCGGCCTGGCGCATGTGGGCGCGCAGGCGCAGCAGCGCGGCGGGCCCCGATCCCACGAGCGTGACCCCCCGGGCTCCCGCGGCGAGGAAGTCCGGCTTCAAGGTCGCTTGACCGATCAAACCGATCACGCGCACCTCGTGGCCGCGCGCCACCTGGCCACGGACCTGGCTCAGGATGTGCATCTCCGCCCCTCCCACGTCGAGGGTGCTGATCACGTGCAGGATCTTCACAGGACCTCAGCGTACACATCCAGGGTGCCCTGGACCATGGCCGTCAGGCTGTGGTGTCGCTGCATCTCCGCGCTTGCGCGCGCCCCCAGGGCGGCCCGGCCGGCTTCGTCCAGGGCCAGCAGGCGTTCGATCGTGCGCTGCACCGCCGGCGCATCGATCGCGTCTGCCAGGAAGCCGGTTTCGCCGTCGAGCACGGCGGCCCGCGCCCCGTCCACCGGGGTGGCCAGCACGGGTTTGCCCGCGGCCATGGCTTCGAGCACGACGTAGGGCATGCCCTCCCAGCGCGAGGGCAGCAGCAGGGCCGTGACCGAGGCGAGGATCGCCGGCACATCGTTGCGGGCGCCGGTGAAGCACACGCGCTCGCGGACACCGCGCTCGCGGGCCAATTGCTCGTACGGCGCGGTGTCGCCGGGGCCGACGAGGAGCAGTTGCACATCGCGGCGCGCGAGTCCGGCGAGGGCTTCGATCGCGAGGTCCTGGCCCTTGGCCGCGTAGATCAGGCCCACCACGGCGAGGGTCGGTCGAGACGGATCGAACCCGAACTCGGCCAGGTCGAGCGGCTGGGCCGTTTGGAAGGGCGCGGGGTCGATGCCGTTGGGCACCACGCGCACGAGGGCCGGGTCGAGCACCCCGGATGTGCGCAGGGTTTCGCCTTCGTCACCGCTCACGGCGATGATGCGATCGGTGTGGCGCGCGAGGCGCTGTTCCACCCAGCGGAAGAGGGCGCGCTTGCGGGGGGAGAACAGCGAGGAGAACAGGAACGCCATCGTGTGCGGCGTGTGGATGCGCTTCCCGATGCCTTCGGCCAGGCTCGCGCGGCGCGCCAGGGCACCCGCCTTCGAGCTGTGGCTGTGCACGATGTCGGGGCGGTACTCACGCAGGATGCCACGCAGCACCCGGTAGTGTTTCCAGTCGGTGCCCGGCCGGATCGCGCGCTGCATGTCGAGGCGCCAGATCCGCGCGCCAGCGGCCTTCAGGCGCTCCAAGTCCCCCGCCATGCCCGCATCGCGCACCACGGCCGCCACGACCCCCACCTCGTGCCCGGCGGCCAACTCCCCCGCCACCAGGTCCGAGAGGTGCCGCCGCGTGCCCCCGATGGTGCACTCCATCACATGCAGCACCCGCATGCCCGCGCCCGCTCTAGTAGGCCCCGGTGCCGCGCACCACGGCCACCACCGTCAGCACCATGATGATCGCGTCGAGCAGCACGGATTGGTGCTCGATGTAGTAGATGTCGTAGTCGAGGTTGTCGTGGATCGCGTACTGGCGGGCGTAGGAAATCTGCCAAAGGCCCGTGATGCCGGGTTTCACGAGCAGCCGCTCGCGGTGGCGCCGGTCGTACCGTTCGACGATGAAAGGCATCTCCGGACGCGGGCCTACGAGGCTCATTTCGCCGATCAGCACGTTCCAGAAGTTCGGCAGCTCGTCGAGGCTGTAACGACGTAGCCAACGCCCCACCCGAGTGACCCGCGGATCCGCGTCGCTGGTGGGCGCCACGGCGTCGACGCAGCGGTCGAGGTACATCGTGCGGAACTTGGCGATGCGGAAGGGTTTGCCCCCGCGGCCGATGCGGGTCTGCCAGAAGAGCACCGGGCCCTTGCTGTCGAACTTGATCGCCAGGGCGAGCACCAGCAGCAGCGGCAGGGCCAGCACCAGGAACAGGGCGGAGATCACGATGTCGCCGGTGCGTTTGCCGGCCAGCATCCAGAGGTTCGGGCGGTGGTGGGCCCGGCTGATCAGCGGGGTGGCGTCCACGTTGCTGATGTGCACGCGCCCCGTGTCGAACAGCCGGTAGAAACGCGGCACCAGCGAGTACTCGACGCCGAGGTTCTCCAAGGACTCCACCAAGGACTCGATCGCCTCGGGCGGATCGTCCGGGCGGGCGACGATGACTTCGCCAACCTTGTGCTCCTCGATCAGGCGCGGCAGGTCTTCGACCGTGCCCAGGATGCGGGCGCGGCCGACACTGTGGTCGTTGCGGCTCGGATCCTCGTCGACGAAACCCACCAGGTTGAGGCCCAGGGTCGGGGTCAGCAGGAACTTGCGCTGCAGGCTACGGGCCACCGGTCCGGCGCCGATCACGAGCAGGTTGCGGTGGCCGATGCCGCTGCGGTGGAAGTGCTGGATCAGGCGGAAGGACAGGAAACGCCCCACCATCATCGTTGCGAAGATGAACAGGAAGGCCAGCACCATAGTGGCGCGGGAGATCACGTTCGGATCCACGTGCAGCTGCAGGCGTTCGTGCAGCCAGAAGAACACGCGGAAGGTGCCGTCGGAAACCGTGCTCGAGGGGCGCAGGAAGAACAGGTGCACCTGCACCGCGAAAAACGCGACGGCCGTGGCTTTTGCAACCCCGTAGAACTCGCGCACGTTGAGCAGGCTCTTGATCGGGTTGTACAGCCCGAAGAACCGGAAGCAGACCATGCAGACCGCAGCGGACAGCGAGAAGGCTTCGACGTAGTAGACAAGCGGGGTCCGCGAGGTCGCCGGGGCCAAGGATTCGCGGACCCACCAAGCCGCCAGGCACGAAAAGACCACGAGGAACAGGTCCACCAGCACCTGGGTGCACATGGCCACCTGGTGGAAGTTTCTCAGAAAGAAACTCTGCTCCCGGGCGCGGGTGCGGTTTTGCACGTTCTCCTTTCCGGAAACCGCCGTAGCGGTGGGAAAGTCGGGTGCGGAGGGGTGGGCCATGGTGGAATGCTACCCGGAAATGGGGCCGGGAACATCGGGGATCGGGAATGCTCGGCGCCAGGAGTCTTTGGACGAAGCGTCGTTCCAGACAAGGAGTGAGGCGGCCGCGCGTCCCCCTGTCTCGGCGAATTCTTGGGCGAATCTTTTCTTTGCTCCCACGCCTGCCAGATCCGAGACGGTTTTGAGGGCCGCGAAGGGGATGCCGGCGGCCGCACACACAGCGCCGACGGCGGCCACTTCCATGTCCACCAACAGCGCCTCGGGCCAGGCGCGACGCAACTTGCGACGGCTCCACGGATCGAAGACCCCGCGGTCGCCACTCAGAATGAGACCGCGCCGGGCACCCGCTGACTGGGCCCAGGCCTGCACCCAGGGCCCATGGCACGCCCCTTCGCGCCCCATGCGCACACCCAGGTCCCACTGCGCCCAACCCTCGGCGCAGATCATGTCGCCGGGAGTCAGTCCGTGCCCGATGCCGCCACCGGTGCCCACCATCAGGATCCCGCGCACCCCCTCCGCGAGCAACCGCGCCGTGGCCGCTGCGGCGGCGACCTTGCCCACCCCCGTGCAAACGAGCATTGGGCCTTCCGGGAGGCGCCAACGGGGCTCCGGGCCCGGGGACTCCACCCGGTAGGCGCGAGCCACAAGGGGCCGCAATTCCCCTTCCAGGGCCGCCACAATGGCCAGCGGCAGGTCGTTCTCCGGTCTCTCGGTTCGCATTCGCCAGGGGCCAGGGTATCCTTTTTGGGCCCGCAATCCGCGCCCGCCATCCATGAGGATCGCCATCACAGGAGCCACCGGCTTCATCGGCCGCTATCTCGTCCGCCACCTGCTGGGCGAAGGCACCACCGTGCGCGTCCTTTGCCGCCCCGGCCGCCGCGACGCCCTGCCCGTGCCCGCCGACTCCCCCGGCCTCGAGGTCTTCGAGGGGGATCTGACCCAGGCGGACAGCCTCGATGGATTCCTGGCGGGAGTGGACTACCTGGTGCACCTGGCCAGCGCCCACGATCACTTCAGCGAAGAGGTCATGCAAGCGGTCAACGTGCAGGGCACCGAGAACCTCGTCCAGGAGGCCCGCCGCAACGGAAAGGCCGACCTGATGTTCGTGGTCGTCTCGTCCGCGGTGATCGGGGTTCCAGTTTACAGCTACTACCGGGACTCGAAGCGGGTCCAGGAGAAGATCATCCGGGGCTCTGGCCTGAAATGGGCCTCCTTCCGCCCCACCCTGGTCTACGGCCGGGAAGACTACCGCCACACCGCCCCGCTGCTGCGCAAGTGCGCCGAGCAGCAGGGCAGCTACTGGATCTACCACGAGGGCCTTTCGAAGATCAATCCGGTGCACATCGACGACCTGATCGATGCCCTGGTGCGCTTCTTCCACTACGAGAAGGCCCACGAGGACTTCCGGGTGTTCGAAATCGCCGGCCCCGAGGGCATCGCCTTCAACGACTTCATCGACCTGACGATCGAAGCCGTGGGTGGCAAGATCCGGCGCCGCAACATCCCCCGCCGGTGGGTGCAGCGGGCCCTGTTCTTGAAGGGCCTGTTCAAGGACGTGACCAAAGAACGGCGCGGCGCGGGATACTTCTCCCTGCACCACGACCATGACATCCGCCCGGCCCGCGAAGAGCTGGGTTGGGCCCCGCGCCCGTTTGCGGAAGGCATCCGCGAAGTCGCCGCCGGGGACTGGTGGCGCAACGAAGGTCCCGAAGGGGGCCAGGCGTCCCGTTTGGGTACCGGGGGCGTTTGAATCGCCGCGCGGCGTCTCCAAGAGGGACGGGCCGCATCGATTCGAGTTTCCAGGCGGGTGGGCCCGCCTTCTCCCACTTGCATGGGATAGCTTTGCAGGTCGGGACTCCCTACCGGGCCTCCCCCAGAGCTTCCAAACCCAACTCAACCGTCTGCCCAATGAAACACACCCGCATTCTGGCCCTCTCGCTCCTGGCAGGAGTTATTGCGAGCGCCTGCGCCCAGCTGGAGGACAACTACGGTGATCGCGACTGGGCTCCCCGCGAAAACCGCACCAGCACCGATGCTTCGGGTGGCAACACCGCCGCCGTCGAAGCGGTCGCCGACAACAGCGCCGTCATCGTGATCGACGGGGATGGTGCGGAAGCCACCGTCGACACCGGCAGCCAAGCGCGCGCGAACGAGTCGAACAAAGCCGACTATCGCACCACGAAACAGGCCATCCCCACCGGCAAGGAATCCACCAGCGCGCTGCTGCTGACCAAGTCCATGCCGCGCGAGGTCCAGAAGAACGCCGAGTTCCAGTACACCCTGCTGGTCGAGAACCTGACCAAGGACGCGCTCGACAACGTGTTCGTCGAGGATCGCCTGCCGAACTCGCTGCACGCGGTCGACACCGACCCCAAGGCCATGTCGAACCAGGGCGGCAAGCTCCTGTGGAACATGGGCACCCTGGGCGCCGGTGAGACCCGCGAGATCAGCATCCGCGCCGTGGCCGTCGAAGACGGCAACTGGGAGAGCTTCTCGCTCGCCAGCTACGACAAGGTGCTCAAGGGCGAAGTGCGCGTCGTTTCCCCGAACCTGGCCCTGACGATGACCGGCCCGGAGACCGCCGGCCCCGGTGACGACGTGCAACTCAAGGTGAACGTCGCCAACAACGGCACCGGCACCGCCCGCAACGTGAACGTGGCGGTCAACCTGCCCGCCGGCCTCGAAGGCCCGAACGGCGACAAGAGCCTGGTGGCCAACGTCGGCGACCTCGGCGCGGGTCAGACCCGTACCGTGGCGCTGCGCGCCAAAGCCGTCAGCACCGGTGAATTCGCCCCGGCCGCCGAAGCCAGCTTCCAGGGCGGCAGCGCGGTGAAAGCTTCCGCCGCAGCCATCCGCGTGGAAGACACCCGCATCGAGATCCTGGCCGATGGCCCCAGCAAGTTCTTCCTCGGCTCGCCGGGCAAGATCGAGTACACGGTGAAGAACGTCGGCCAGACCGTCGCCAAGGACGTCAAAGTCAGCCAGCCCATGCCGAAGGGCATGGAGATGGTGCGCTCGTCGATCCCCGCCGAAATGGCGGACGGCGTCGCCACCTGGAACCTGGGCGACCTCGCCGCGGGCGAAAGCAAGTCGATGACCGTGCACCTGATGCCCTCGGAAACCGGATCCATGGAACTGCTCGCCATGGCAAAAGCCAGCAAGGGTGCGCAAGTCCAGGCCAGCCTGACCGCTGCGCTGGAGGGCCTCGCCGCCCTGCACTTCGCGGTCGAGGACCTGCAGGACCCCGTCCCGGTGGGTGAGTCGGTGACCTACAACGTCAAGGTTCACAACCAAGGCACCGCCGCCGGCAACCACATCGCCGTGGAGATCACCCTCGACGAAGGCATGCAACTGGTGCGCGCCGCCGGTCCGACCAACGGTCGTGCCGAAGGCAACAAGATCGTGTTCAGCGCCCTCGACACCCTCGAGCCGGATGCCACCGCCACCTGGCGCCTGGTGATCCAGTCGAGCCAGGCCGGCGACCGCCGCCTCAAGGCGTCGCTGACCTCCGACCGCCTGCAGCGGCCGGTCGTGGTGACCGAATCGACCCAGTACTACGAATGAAGCAGTGGGGCGCGTTGCGCCCAGTCCATCCAGACGGCGGCCCCGGAGTCCTCTCCGGGGCCGCCTCTTTTTCTAGGGCTCACGGCCGCGCGTTCAGTTCTTGCCGCGCAACTGCTCGAGGATGCCCGCGTCTTCGATGGTGGTCATGTCCTGGTTGCCTTCGCGCCCCGCGGCGATATCCCGCAGCAGGCGGCGCATGATCTTGCCACTGCGGGTTTTCGGCAGGGCGTTCGTCAGGCGGATCTCCGCCGGCCGCGCCAACTTGCCGATCTCGCGCACGACGTGCTCGCTGAGGGCCTGCACAACCCCTTCGGACTGCTCCACGCCGCCCGCAGGGATCACGAACGCCACGATGGCCTCGCCGGTCAGCTCGTCGGGCCGGCCGACCACCGCCGCCTCGACCACCGACTCGTGGCTCACCAGGGCGCTCTCGACCTCCATGGTCGAAAGACGGTGGCCGCTGACGTTGATCACGTCATCCACCCGGCCCAGGATCCAGAAGTACCCGTCCGGGTCGCGCCGCGCGCCGTCCCCGGGGAAGTAGTACATCTTGCCCGGCCACTTGCTCCAGTAGGTGTCCCGGAAGCGCTGCTCGTCCCCCCAGATGCCGCGCAGCATGCCCGGCCAGGGTTTGCGGATCGCCAGCAGGCCGCCGTCATCCGCACCGAGCTCATTGCCCTCCGAATCGAGGATCGTGGCGTCGATGCCGAAGAACGGCATGCACGCGCTGCCGGGTTTGGTGCTCGTCACGCCGGGCAGCGGCGTGATCATGATGCCGCCGGTTTCGGTCTGCCACCAGGTGTCGACGATCGGGCAACGGCCCCCGCCCACCACGCGGCGGTACCACATCCAGGCCTCGGGGTTGATCGGTTCCCCCACCGTGCCCAGCAGCCGCAGCTTGGACAGATCGTGGCGCGTGACGTGTTCGTCGCCCCACTTCATGAAAGCCCGGATCGCCGTCGGCGCCGTGTAGAAGATCGTGACGCCGTACCGCTCGCAGATGTCCCAGAAGCGGTTTTCCGCCGGCGCGTTCGGCGCCCCTTCGTACATCACCTGGGTCGCGCCGTTCGCCATCGGCCCATAGACGATGTAGCTGTGCCCGGTGATCCAGCCCACGTCGGCGGTGCACCAGTAGACGTCGTCCGGCTTCAGGTCGAAGACGAAACGCGTGGTGAGCATGGCCCCCAGCAGGTACCCCGCCGTGGTGTGCATGATGCCCTTGGGTTTGCCGGTGGATCCCGACGTGTACAGCAGGAACAGGGTGTCCTCGCTGTCCATGGGCTCGCACGGGCACTCGGCGGCCGCGGTGGCCGCCGCCTCGTGGTACCACACGTCGCGCTCCGCGTCCCAGGCCACCTCGTTCTCGGTGCGCCGCACGACCAGCACGGTTTGCACGCCATCCGCCAGCTCCAGCGCCGCGTCGACCTCGGCCTTGAGCGGCAGCACCTTACCCCGGCGCCAGCCCCCATCGGCCGTAATCACCGCGCTGCAGGCGCCGTCCTCGATGCGGTCGGCCAGGGCCTGGGCGCTGAAGCCGCCGAAAACGACGGAGTGGATCGCGCCGATGCGCGCGCAGGCCAGCACGGCCATGGCGAGCTCGGGGATCATCGGCATGTAGATCGCCACCCGGTCGCCCTTGCCCACGCCGCGGGCCTTGAGCACGGCGGCGAAGCGCTGCACGTCCGCGAGCAGCTCGGCATAAGTGAAACGCCGCTGGTCCCCGGGCTCCCCCTCCCAAAGCAGGGCGGTCCGGTCCCCGCGGCCCTCGCGCACATGGCTGTCGAGGCACACGTCGCAGGCGTTGAGCTGGCCGTCCACGAACCACCGGGCCCGCGGGGCGTCGCTCCAGTCCAGCACCTTGGAGAAGGGCCGCATCCAGGGCAGGTCGCGCGCCATGCGGTTCCAGAAGACCTCCGGTTGATTCACCGACTCGGCGTGCATGCGCTCGTACTGGGCGCGGCTCTTGATCCAGGCCTGCTCCTGGAAAGCGGGGTCCGGCGGGAAGGTCCGGTTCTCGTGCAGGATGTTGTCGATGTGGTCGGTCATGGGCTCGGGGTCGGCCAGGAGGGGCGCGGACAGGCCCGCGCCGCCCGGGGAGGGTACCGGCATGGCCCCTGCCGCCGGGGGCAGGGTGGCACTCCAGTGTAGCGGCGCGGCCCAAACCCGAGAAACCAGGCCCCGATCGCGGCCCGGGCCCCCAAGAAAAACCCCACAACATCGACCCGGAGGAACCAAACCTGCCCCCTTTTCCGGATCTCTTGTCGGCCCTTGTGGAAAGGCAAAAAACCCCCTTGCGAGGCGCAAGAAGCGGCCTCAGGGCACCGAAGGTGGTACTCATCCACAGCCCACTGCCATGCAACAGAAACACAAGAGCGCTCCCGCCCCGCAACGCGTGCAAGTCCTCGAGCGCTGGAATCAATGGGTCCGCGTCCGCTTCGAAACGAGCGGCGCCGAGACCTGGGTGAACCTGGCCGAAACCCCCTTCGCGCCGATCGCCCAGGAAGAGGCCCAGAAAAAATCCAAGAACTTCCCCCCGGATCGAACCCTCCCCTCGGATTCGGATGCGTGAAGCTTGATCGTCGACTCCACCCCCTGATCACCCCCCCCCTCATCGATCAGGAACGGTGGGCTCGACAACGCGGGACCCACGGGTGCCCATCGAAGCCAAGACTGGAGAGCCCTTGGTTTCGGTGAGAGGGACCCCCGCGAGATCCGCACCGTTCCTGGCCTGTTGAAGGACAGCCCCCGCTGACTCTTTCCGGGCCTTCCCCCTCCCGAACGGTGCATCCACCCGAGACCCCCGTGCTGGCTTGCCAGCCACGGGGGTCACTTTTTTCCTGGGGTTGCAAATCACCGGCCGATCCGGTCGCATGGGGCCTGTGATTGCCTCCCTGAACACCAAACGATTCCTTCTGCTGCCGTTGCTGGCATGGATCCTGCCCTTCGGCCCTGCCACCCGCGCCTTCGCCCAGACCGTCGAGCCCTTGGTTTTCGACGATGACGAACCCGAGGAGGAGGCTCCGGAAGTCGCGCCGGTCGCCGCCGCCAACCCGGACACCTGGCCCGAAGCCCTCAAGAAGGCGGTCACCGACCTGGAATCCCGCCCCAACGATCCGGCGGCGCTCAAAGCCGTGGTCGACCAGGCCCTGGCGGCCGGTGAAAAGGACGTCGCCGCCTGGCACCTGCAGATGGCCTTGGGCCTCGTCGGTGAAGACCAGAAGGATCTGCTCGCCACCCTGCAGGCCGCCGAGGTCGCCATGAGCTTGCCCGGCGCGGGCTCCCAGGCCCTCATCGAGGAATACGGCCGTGGCCTGTTCGACATGGCCCGCGCCTGCCAGAAGAAGAAGCTGTACACCAACGCCGTCGATCTGCTGCAGCTCTGCTATGGCACCCCGCTCGAGGTCAAAGCCGAAGCACGCCTGACCGAGCTGTTCGACAAGAAGACCGCGGTCGAAGGCCTGCTCGCCTCGGGCATTCCGATCGACATTCCCGTCCAGCGCAAGGTCAACGAGAAGAAGAAGCGCCTGGTCGACCGCAAGAACAACGTCTGGGAGAGCTTCTACGAGGTCAAGGGCAAGTACTACATCCTGCGCTCGGATATGGGGTACGAATTCACCCATGCCTTCCTCGATGCGATGGAGCAGATCAACGCCTTCTATCGCGAGGTGTTCGGCTACAAGACCCGCGGCGGCACCATGCGTTCGTGCACCATCGAGGTGTACAAGAACCGCGAGGAATTCGACCGCTGGGAACTCGAGAAACGCGGCCGGGCCATCGACAAGGGCGTGCGGGGCTTCTTCGTGCCCGACGAGAACCGGGTGGCGACCTATGACCCGCGCGAAGAAGGCGGCACGATCGGCGACCTGTGGTCGACCCTCTTCCACGAGGCCAGCCACCAGTTCACGCGCATCGTGGCCCCCGAGCTCAAGCTGACTTGGCTCAACGAGGGCACCGCCAGCTACTTCGAGGGCGCCTTCCTGCAACCCGGCGGCAGCGTGGCCACCAACCGCATCCCGGAGGGCCGCCTGGCGAGCCTCGCCTACCAGCTCAAAGAAGAGCCCCTGCCCCTGGACGACGTGCTGACCTATTACCAGCCGGGTTCGTACCCGGGTGAGTATTACTCGTACGGCTGGGGACTGGTCTACTACATCCACAACTACGAAGACGCCAAGTCCGAGCGCATCTACCTGCCGATCTACGCGGACTTCCTCGCTTCGTACAAGAACGTACAGAAGCACACGCATGACGACATCCGCGCGCGCTTCAAGGAGTACTTCATCGACCGCGCTGCGGTGCCCGGAGTGACCGACCAGAAGCAATTCGAGACCCACTGGAACAAGTGGATCGAAGACCTGGCGGCGATCTACTTCGGCGGACCGGAGCAGGCCCAGGTGCTGCTCGAACGGGCGCGCGTGCAGCGCAAGAACGGCAAACCGGGGTACGCCCGCGAGTCGCTCATCTGGGGCCTCGAAAAGGATCCGCAGAACGCCGGCGTGCGCCTGGAACTGGCCGAGGTGCTGAACGAGATGGGCCGCGTCGACGAGGCGGTGTACCACTGGCGCCGACTCGAGGCCGCGGCCCGTCAGGCCCCCGCCGCCGACAAGCCCCTGCCCAGCGCCCCGGGCCGCACCGCCGCTGAGCTGCGGACCCTGGCCGAGGAGCAACTCCTGGCCCTCGACCCCACCGTGGGCACCGGCCTGCGCGAGAACGTCGACCGCTACGTGACCGGAGCCCTCGCCGCCGCGAAGGAATACCGCGAGGCGGGGTTCCCGCGTACCGCGCTGTTCATGCTGAGCAACGCCTCGCGCCTCGTTTCCGGCGATGCGCGCCTGGCCGAAGCCGAAGCCGCCATCCAGGGCGAAACCGGCCTGCGCCTCACGCGCGGCTACCGGCCGAAGCTCGACGGCGAACTGGTCGGTTGGAGCACCACCGGCGACTGGGCCGCTTCGGGCGGCGAACTCACCACCAAAACCAAGAACGTCGTGTCCGCGCGGCTCGAGGACCCGCCGCCGGTGCCCTTCCGCTTCGAAGCCGACTTCAACCTGTCCGAAGGCGGCAACAACCCCGTGGTGGGCCTGTCCTTCGCGGGTAGCCAGCAGGGCCAGAGTTCGTTCGTCTGGATGCCGGAGCAGGAGATCGCCGGTCTGTTCGAACTGACCAAAGACGGCCAGGCCATGAAAGACGCCTTCCCCGTGCGCCCCGAGCCGGGCAAGCGCAAGGTGTCGCACACCCGCGCCAGCATGGCGATCGAGATCACCGGCACGCGCGTGACGATGTTCATCAACGGCCAGATGGTCGGCTTCCACGACGTGCCCTTCGGCAAAGCCGCGGGCCAGGTCGGGCTGTTCGTGCAGGACACCGGGGCGCGCATCTCGAACGTGCGCTTGGTGTATTGAGCGCGGCCGGCGTGCCCTGAAAACAAACGGCGGCGCCGCATTTCGGCGCCGCCGTTGCTTTCAGGCCCAGTGGCGGGCGATTGCCCGCTCAGGCGCGGCGCCGGAACAGGGTGAAGTAGCGCGCAATGCGGGCCGCCAGGCGACCCGGCCGGGCGGCCTCGCGGAGGATGCGGCGCGGGCGCAGGTAGAACCGCCGGTATCCCTCGCGGATCTTGGCTTCGATCGCGGGCGCCGTCATGTGCTCGTTGCCCTCGAGGGCCTGGAACCCGGTCATCGTGGCGAAGTCGAACTCGCGGGTGCCGCGCAGCATCTTGTAGAGCGGCGTGCCGGGATAGGCCGTGACCGCGCAGAACTGCACTTGGTCGGGATCGAGGCGCAGCACTAGGTCAATCGTCTCGTCCGCCATCGCCGGGGTCTCTTCCGGGAACCCGATCATGCAGAAGGCGCGCGTCTCGATGCCGAGCTCGCGGCAATCCTTGAACACTGCGAGGGCCTGGTCGTGGTTGTTCAGCTTGTTGCCGCAGTGCCGCTCCTGGATCATCTGGTTGCCGGACTCGATGCCCAGCGAGATGTGCCGGCAGCCGGCGCGCGCCATCACTTCGAGGGTGGCCCGGTCGAGGGTCTTGACCGCGGTCTCGCATTGCCAGATCAGGTCGCTGTACCCCCGTTCGAGAATGCCCTCGCAGATCTTGCGCACGCGATCCTTGCGCGTGGTGAAGATCGGGTCGCGGAAGACGATGTGGCGCAGGCCGTGTTTCCGGTAGAGGTCGTCGATCTCGGCCAGCACGTGCTCCGGGCTGCGGAAGCGGAAGCGCAGGCCCTGGGCGAGGGTGTACCCGCAGAAGGAACAATCGAAGGGGCAACCGCGGCTCGATTTGACCGTGGTCACCGCCTCGCGGTATCCGGGGAAGTGGTACAGCGAGTTGTCGAGCAGGTGCCGGGCCGGCAAAGGAAGCGCGTCGAGGTTTTCGATCTTCTCGCGATCGGCCTCGTGCACCACCGCGCCATCGGCCCCGAGCCAAGACAAACCCGCGCAACCGGCAAAGCTGCGGCCTTCGGCCACCGCTGCAACGAGATCGCGCACGCTATATTCGGGTTCGCCGCGCACCAGCACGTCGACGCCGCCGCGCTCGAAGATCTCGTCGGGGGCAAAGGTCACCTGGCTGCCGAGCAAGCCCACACTAGCTGGCCCGCCGCCGCGCACGCGCCGCGCCAGAGCCAAGTCAGCTTCGAGCGAGGTGCTCGAGGTATCGAGGATCACCACCTGGGCGCCGGTGGCGAGGATCTCGCGGGCCGCCTGCTCGGCGTCCCAGTCCTTCGCGTCGGCATCGAGGATGCGCACCTCATGGCCGGCCTGCTCGAGCACCGCGGCCACGTGGGCCAGTTCGATCGGCGGGTAGAGCAGCTCGCGCCCCACGGCCATGCCGAAGCCCCCCATCAAGCCGCGGCTGACGCGGAACTCGGGCGGGCTAGGGGGATTGACCAGGCAGACCTTGACCATGGTGTGCAAGGATAGCCCGCCCTGGGCGGGGTTTCCTGCGGCCTCCCCCCAGTTCCCGAGCCGGGGCGGGCCCAAACCCGTCCCAGGGCTGAAACCGCCCCAATTCAGGGCAAATTCCTTGACGCGCCTCCGTTGACAGCCCTCCGGCCCCCCCCTGTAATGCATTTCCCCACTGGGCGCTGCGCCGTCCCCACCCTCCCTGATCAGCCCGCCGGCTTCCTCCCTTTGCCGGTACCTCTGATCCGGCCTGGCGCCCAAACATTTCGTCTCTGACGAAACCCCTTCGGAAGGCCCCGCGCGTCCCCCCGCGCGGGGCCTTCCCCTTTTCCGCCCCCATTTGGCCGGCCCCCGGGCCCGGAAAGGGGCGGTTTGGCGGCCCCTCCGCTATACTGTTTGCCCCATGAGCAAACCCCTGAAGGTCTGTGTGTTCGGCGGCGACGGCATCGGTCCGGAAGTGACCCGGGCCGCCGTGCGCGTGCTGCAAGCGGTCTGCCAGCGCGATTCCATCGCCCTGGACCTGGCCGAACACCCGTTTGGCTCCACCTCGTTCCGTGAATCGGGCGTGGCCTTCCCCGAAGCCAGCCGCCAAGCCGCCAGCGAAGCGGACGCGGTACTGCTGGGCGCCGTAGGCGACCCGGCCTTCGACCACCTACCGCCCATGGAGCGCCCCCAGCGCTGCCTGCTCGACCTGCGCCAATTGCTCGACGCCTGGGCCAACTTGCGCCCCGCGCGCATGAGCCCCGGCCTGCTCGAGAGTTCGCCCATGCGCCCCGAGTACGTGGAGAACCTGGACCTGCTCGTCGTGCGCGAGCTACTGGGCGGCCTCTACTTCGGCAAACCCCGCGAGCGCACGGGCACAAGTCCCCACCAAGTGGCCATCGACACGATGGTCTACAAGGAGGAGGAAATCGAACGCATCGTGCGCCTGGGCTTCCAACTCGCCCGAGGCCGCCGCGGCCAGCTGTGCAGCGTGGACAAGTCCAACGTGCTCGAGTGCTCGCGCCTTTGGGAACAAGTCGTGGCGCGCATCGCCCCGGAATTCCCCGACGTCGAACTCTCGCACCTCTACGTCGACGCCTGCGCCACCGCCCTGGTGACGAACCCCGCCGACTTCGACGTGATCGTGACGTCCAACCTCTTCGGCGACGTGCTCAGCGACCAGTCCGCGGGCATGCTCGGCAGCCTCGGCGTGCTGCCCTCGGCTTCGGTCGGCGGCCCCACCGCCCTCTACGAACCCGTGCACGGTTCCGCCCCGAGCCTCGCCGGCCAGGACAAAGCCAACCCCATGGCCGCCATCCTCTCCGCCGCCATGTTGCTGCGCCACACCGGCGGGCACGAAGCCGCCGCCGCCTCCATCGAAGCCGCCGTCGACGCCGCCCTGGCCCAAGGCCTGCGCACCGCCGACTTGCTGCCCAAGTCCCGCCGCCACGAAGCCGTGGGCACCACCGCCTTCACCGAAGCGGTGCTCGCCTCCCTCGGCGCCCTGACGCCCGGGGAATAACGTCATACCGAACCGGTTCGATCAGTCCACAATTCGAGGGCGTGCTTCGCACGCCCTCGAATTGTGGGACTGATCGTTAACCTGGTTCGGTATGTAACGCTATTCCCCGGGCACAAAGGCACAGGACCCCAACCCGCAAGGGCCGCCCCATTACGCTGCGCAAATGCTCAACTGCATTCGCGCATCCTTCCTGCTGACACTTTTCTGCCACTCGCCACAAGCCCTCGTCAGCACCGCCTACCCAACCACCGCTGGCTTCGTCTCACCGGCCGAAATACTCTGCCCGCTACCCGACGGCAACCTCCTGCTCGGTCAGCGCGACGGCCGCGTGCGCTTGCTCACCACCCGCACCTGGCCCCGAAACCAAGAAGGCGACGCAAGCCCGCGCAGCTTGCCCTTCGCCCGCCACTACGCTGCGATCCAGAACATGGTAGTCGGTCGCGACCAGCGCGAAGTCCTGGTGATTTCCGCCGATGGACGCTGGGCACTTTGGCCCACCTGGCAACCCGACAACCAAGTCTATGCGGGTTTCGATGGCGATCCCCTGCAGTGGGGCGAACTCCGGGACTGGTTCCCCGGGTTGGGCTGGCACCAGCGCGGAATCGAGCTGCAAGCACGGTGGCTGGAGGCGCCTGGCTGCTACTACCTGGAGCACTTGGTTGGGATCCGAGTTTCGGAAATGATGCCCCCGCGAGCGATCCCCGGTCGGCGGGTGGCCCTCGACCCCAGCGGCACGCTCACCCAAGAATTGCTGGGGACCGTGTCCGGACTGCAGCACTGGACGAAGATCGAGCCCCCTCCGGAGACACACAGCGTCGCGTTTGAGTCCGCCGAGCGCTGCGCCATCGCAACCTGCACGCAGTGGCCGGGCTGGATTCAATCCCACCCAAATGGGGCCAAACGAGACGGCGTGGCTATGGAAACGGCCACTTGGTCGGAGATCCTCGATCCTGTGGAGGGGCCCATGTTCATTCCCGATGACGTCGTTCGGGAATTGGATTACTCTCCGCGCGGGACGCGACTCGCGATGCTCACTTCCTACCGGTCGAGCATTCTCTTGCTGGACTCTAGGGACTGGCGTGTCCTAGGCAAGGCCAACCTCTCGCTGCCCAGCCCCTTCAATCCGTACCTCGAAGTGCGCAACCGCAGCTTGCCGCCCGTGCGCTGGTTGGACGAAGAGCACTTCTTGGTGCTCGCACCGGGAGCGGTGGTCGCGCTTGGATATGTTCCCGGTGAAAGGACAGGCAGCCTATCCGTGCGGACGCTGCATGAGGGCGTCTACCTCGACGCCACCTATCTCCCCAGCGGCAGGGTTGTCATTTCGACCGAAGCAGGCCTTCGATGTTTGGATTCGGAAACGCTTGAAGTGGTCTGGAACATCCCCATTGTGCCCTGATCCGCCCAAAGGCCTGTGGAACCAGGCTCCGCGCCGGGCTCTCGATCCCGCACCGCGTGCCCGACTTGCAGGATCCGGCCGGTCCCCATAGCTTTTCCCGAGCGGCTCACCTCCGCAATCCGCCCTACTCCTTGGCGCCCTGGCTCCTTTGCCCAGAACCATTCCCATGCTCTACCTCCTGCTCCCGCCCATCCTCCCGCTGTTGCCCATCCAGGGCCTGGAAGCACCCAAGTTTCAGGCCCCGCTCGAACTGCAAGCCGCCGGCGCCCCCCTGCGCATCGAATCCCCCGGGTACGCGGCGCCGTGCCTCTACGACATCGATGGCGACGGCCACAAGGAACTCATCGTCGGGCAATTCCGTGAGGGCAAGATTCAGGTCTTCCGCAATCAGGACGAGGCGGAACTCGCCGCCGGCACCTGGCTGCAAGCCGAAGGCGAACCGGCCAAGGTCCCCGGCGTCTGGTGATGCACTAGTTCCACGCCACAGTTTGTGGACGTTGACGGCGATGGCAAGATCGACATCCTTTCGGGATCCTATTCGCGCCTCGAAGGTTCGATGGCCGGCTTGTTCCAGGTCCTGCGCGGCACCGAAGCGGGCTTTGCCAAGCCGACTCCCTTGCTCGGTACCGACGGCAATCCCTTGACCATGCCTTCGAGCGAAGAAGACCCGACCACCAGCATCTGTACGCGCCCCTTTGCCGTCGATTGGGACGGGGATGGCCACCTGGACATCGTGACCGGCAACTTCCGCGGAGAGTTCCAGTGGTTCCGCGGAACCGGCCCCGGCAAGTACGAGCCGAAAGCTGCCGTGATCCAAGGGGCAAAGGGCCCGTTGAGCGTGCCGATGCACTCCGATCCCTTCGTGATCGATTGGGATCGGGACGGAGACCTGGATCTGGTTTCCGGCGCCGCCGACGGCAGTGTGCGGTTGTTCTGGAACACGGGCACCCGCCAGGCGCCCGTCTTCGAGCACACGGTGCTGCTGCTGCAATCGAAAGGACACGGCGATCGTGAGGAGGTCCTGACAAAAGCCCCGACACTCGACCGGCCCCAGGGATCCGCCCGAGTCTGGATCGACGACGTGAACGGAGACGGAAAGTGGGATTTGCTCGTCGGGGACTCGGTCGCCTACGAAGTCTATGCCGAAGGAGTCGACCCGGAGGAGGGAGCCCGTCGACTCGCCGAGTGGACGGCCAAAATGAGCAAGATCTTTGAGCGATTCCCCGAAGACGGCGAGCCCGACAAAGACTTGGAAGCGGAGTACGAAGCCCACTTCGCCCTACGCGAGTCGATCGTCAAGCAGCACATGTACGGATCGGTCTGGCTGCTGCTCGGTGCTTAGGCGCCGGGAATAACGTTACATACCGAACCAGGTTCGATCAGTCCACATTCGCGGCGTGCGAAGCACGCCCGCGAATTGTGGGACTGATCGAACCTGGTTCGGTATGTAACGTTGTTTCCGGCTCGAAAGTCCGGCGACGATGAAGTCGACGGCGTTGGCCACGGACTGCGGGTCCTCGCTGGGGATCGTCACGTGCGCAAATCGCCGGCTCGGCTCCACGAAAGCCTCGTGGGCGGGGCGTACGGTGGCGGAGTACTGCATGAGCACGCTCTCCGCCGTGCGCCCCCGCTCGCGGATGTCCCGCTCGATGCGGCGGGCCAGGCGCAGGTCCGCCGGGGTGTCAACGAAGACCCGATAGTCCATGCACTCTCGCACTTGTTCCTCGGCGAGCACGAGGATGCCCTCGAGCAGGATCACCGGCCGGGAATGCACCCACTCCGAACCGGGGCGGCGGGTGTGCGTGCTGAAGTCGTAGCGCGGTTTGTCGATGGACTGACCCGCCCGGAGTGCATGCACGTGCCGATGATAGAGGCCCCATTCGATGGCCCCAGGCACGTCGAAGTCGAAAACGGCGCGCTGATCGGGAGTCAGGTGCGACAGGTCCCGATAGTACGCGTCGCTGTCGAGCAGCAGGCACGACGCGGGCCCCAATCGCTGTTGGATGCGCTGGGCGACGTAAGTCTTGCCGCTGCCACTCCCGCCGGCGATGCCGACGACGATGGGATTGAAGAATTGCGTTGCCATGGGGCGGAGGTTTTGGCGCAGTTGAATTGTAACGTACGGAAGCGGGTTTAGTTGTCACGTTATCGGCCACCACGATGGTCGTTCCGACCATCGTGGTGGCCGAATAACGTGACAACTTAAACCCGCTTCCGTACGTTACACAATTCAACTGCGGAGCTGGGCGCCGGCGTCCTCCAGGGACTTGCCGAGGCGCTGCAGGAACTTCTGGTTGTCCTGATCGCTCAGCGTGCGCGCGTCGCTTCCGAGGCGCACGTGGAAGGCGAGCGAGCGCTTGCCTTCGCCCAGGGCTTCGCCGCGGAACTGGTCGAAGAGTTCGATGCCTTTCACCGTGCTCTCTTGCCCGCCTGCTCGATCAGGTTCATGATCTCGCTGCCGGGGATGGCATCCGGGGCCAGCACCGCCACGTCGACCTTTACTTCGGGGAAACGCGGCAGGGCCTGATACCGCGACCCAGAGGGTTCCTCTTCGAGCAGTCGGTCGATCGAAAGCTCCATGACCGCCAGGTCGCTGGTGCAGTCGCCATCGAATCCGACCGCCTGTTGCCGGCCGGGATCCAGCTGCGCCACAAACCCGACGATCGCTTCGCTGGCGGCGGAACGCAGGGCGATGCGCTTCTTCGGGTGCAGGAAGGTGGGATACCCGTGGCCTTCGGGCAATTCGCCCGCGTGCAACAGTTTCACCCCGAGGTGCCCGAGTAGGTCCGCGGCGATGCCGTGCAGGCGCGCCAAAGCGCCATCCCCCACGCCGGCGCCCTTCGCCGGCGGCAGGGCCAGCACCGCGGCCACGAGGTGCACCTCGTGCGGCTCGCCGTGTTCATTGGCCGCTTCGGGCAGATACCCCTTCGCCACCTCGAACAGCCCCACCGCACCATGGCGCTGACGGTTCGCCTGGGCGGCGGCCAGCAGGTTCGGCAGGGGGCTGCGGCGGATGCGCCCGTGGCCCTCGGCCACCGGGTTCTGCACCTCGACGCGCGGCTCGCCCGCAATGCCCAGAGCGCTAAGCACCGCGTCGTTTTCGAACGAGTACTGCAGGGTCTCGCGCAAGCGCGCGCCCCCCGCCAGTCGGTCCTGGATGCGGCGCACCAGCTTGCGGCGGGCATCGGAATCCGCCGGGCTCAAACTCCCCACGAGCGGCGTGACCGGAATGTTGCCGTAGCGATAGATGCGCCCGACTTCTTCGACGATGTCCGCTTCGATGCCGAGGTCCTTGGTGGCCCGGGCCGAGGGGATCTGCACGGTGATCTCGTCTCCGTTCTGGCGGGGCTGGAGTTCGAGGCGCTGCAAAATGTCCACGATCTCCGCATCGGTAATCGGCGCGCCCAGGCGGCTCTTGATGCGGCTCGCGCGCACGGTCAGATGATGGGCCGGATCGCTCCACGTGCCCGCATCGGACAGGCTGAGGGGGAAGGTCACCTGCGGCTGGATCTCGCGCAAGAGGCGCGCGAAGTGCCCCGCCGCTGCTTCGGGCAACACCGGGTCGAGGTTCTTCTCGAAACGCGCCGACGAATCGCTGCGCAGACCCAGACGCGACGAAGTGCGGCGGATCACCGCCGGGGCGAAGGTCGCAACCTCAAGCAAGAGCTTGCTGGTATCGCCCTCCACCTTGGAGTCCTCGCCGCCCATGATGCCCGCAAGCGCCACCGGCCGGTCGCCGTCGGTGATCAGCAGGTCATCCACGGTCAGCGAACGTTCCACCCCATCGAGGGTGGTCATCGTCTCGCCCGCGCGCGCCTTGCGCACGACGATGCCCTGCGCACTCAAGCGGCTGCGATCGAAGGCGTGGTTCGGTTGACCGAGGTCGAGCATGACGAAGTTCGACAGGTCCACCAGCAGGTCGAGGGGCCGTTGCCCCACGGCGAGCAGCAGGAACTTGAGCCAGGTCGGCGAAGCTTCCTGGCGCGCGCCATCGATGGCCAGGCCGAGGTAACGGCTGCACGCGCCATCGTCGATGCGCACGGGGAACGCCGCGCCCCCGCCGAGTTCGGGCAGGCGGGTATCGAGCGGCTTCAGGCTGCGGCGGAAGATCGCCGCCACCTCGCGCGCGATGCCGCGGTGCCCCCACAGGTCGGGCCGGTGCGTCAGCGACTTGTTGTCGATGTCGATCACCCAATCCTCGATGCCCAAGGCCTTGTTCACCGGCGTGCCCACGGGCAGGTCCGCGGGCAGCACCCAGATGCCGTCGTGGTTGTCGCCGAGACCGAGCTCGCGTTCGCTGCAGATCATGCCTTCGCTCGGCACGCCGCGGATCTTGGACTTCTTGATCTTGAAGTCCCCGGGCAAACGCGTGCCCACCGTCGCCACCGCGACCTTCTGGCCGCCGGCCACGTTCGGCGCGCCGCAGACGATGTTCAGCACTTCGGGCCCGCCCACGTCCACCTGGCACACGCCGAGTTTATCCGCATCGGGGTGCGGCACGCGCTCGAGCACGTGCCCCACGACCACGTCGCCCAGGTGCGGCGCGAAGGGGAACAGATCCTCGACTTCCGCCGTGGACAGGGTCAGGTTCTCGGCGAGTTCCTGGGGCGTGATGCCGGACAGGTCCACGTGGCGCGCAAGCCAGTTGTAGGAGATGTGCATGGGAGTCGGCCCTTAGAATTGATCGAGGAAACGCAGGTCGCCGGAAAGCAGGTGGCGCACGTCGTCGATGCCGTAGCGCAGCATGACGAGGCGCGAAAGGCCCAGACCGAAGGCGAATCCGCTCCACTCTTCGGGATCGATGCCGCCGTGCCGCAGCACCTCGGGGTGCACCAGCCCGCAGGGCAGGAGTTCGATCCAGGTGGTGCGTTTGCAGACGCTGCAGCCGTCTTGGCAGAAGGGGCAGCGGGCGTCGAGTTCGAAACCCGGCTCGACGAAGGGGAAGTAGCCGGGGCGCAGGCGCACTTCGACTTCCTTGCCGAAGATGCCCGCGAGCAGGGTTTTCATCGCGCCGATCAGGTGCCCTACCGACACGTCCTTGTCGACCACCAGACCTTCCATTTGGTGGAAGGTGTGTTCGTGGCTCGCGTCGGTCGATTCCTGGCGGAAGACCTTGCCCGGCGCCACCGCGCGGAAGGGCGGCTTCAAGCGTTGCATGGCGCGCACCTGCACCGGAGAGGTGTGAGTGCGCAGCACGAGATTGCCGCTGCCCTGGCAATAGAAGGTGTCCTGGCTGTCCCGCGCGGGGTGATCGGCGGGGATGTTGAGCGCTTCGAAGTTGTACCAGTCGCGCTCGACTTCGGGCCCGTCGAGGATGTGGTAGCCCATCTGCGCGAACAGGTCTTCCAGTTCGCGCGTGACCATCGTGATCGGGTGCAGTCCGCCGCGCTCCACGGCCGGCGGCGGCAGGGTGGCGTCGAAGCCCACCGCAGCCCGTTCGGCATCGAGCGCGAGGCCTTCGAGATCCTGCGCGCGTGCTTCCAACGCCCGCGTGAGCGCGCCTTTCACCTGGTTCGCTGCTTTGCCCGCCCCGCCGCGCTCCTCCTTCGGCAGACTCGGGATCGCGGCGAGCAGGCCGGCGACCAGGCCGGTTTTGCCCAGGTAGTCGCGTTCGATGGCGGACAGCTCCGCGGCGGTGCCGGCGGCGGCGATGCGGGCCAGGCCTTCGCTTTCGAGGCGGGCGGGATCCAGTTGGGAATCGGTCATGGCGAAACAGGGGCGGTGGACGCGGGGCCGGGAAACATCCACGGCCGCCAGGAATCCTGACGGCCGTGGGGCTGCGCCGGGGCGCAAAGAGATCCGGAAGCTCAGGCGCGGGCCGAGCGCGCCTCTTCGACCAGCGAGTCGAAGGCAGCCGGATCGTGGATCGCGAGCTCGGAGAGCTGCTTGCGGTTCAGGTCGATGCTGGCCTTCTTGAGGCCGTCGATGAACTGCGAGTAGGTCATACCGCGCATGCGGGACGCTGCGTTGATACGCAGGATCCACAGGCGACGGAACTGGCGCTTCTTCTGGCGACGGTCCCGGTAGGCGAAGGCCCACGAACGCAGCAGGGTTTCCTGAACGGTGCGCCAGAGCTTGGAGCGGCCGCCCCGGTAACCACGGGCCTGCTTGAACAGACGTTGTTTCTTTTGGGCGCGCGGAGCGCCATAGGTGACACGTACCATGGATCAGCCACCTCCCATCATGCGCTTGAGAAGGTTCGCCCAGGCACCACCGGTGACGAGGGCAGTACGTTTCTTGCGGCGGAAGGCCGCGTCCTTGTTGGCGCGCATGTGACCGCGCTGCGGGCGGTTCGACTTGAGCTTTCCGCCTTTGGTCATGCGGAAGCGCTTCTTGACGGCGCCCTTGGATTTCATCTTCGGCATGGGACTTCCTCGGATCTGGGGCAGCCTGGGCCACCCGGCCTCGAAACCCTGCTCGCTGGCATACCGAACCGCTTGCAGGGGCTCCCGGGCACTCCGCCCGGTCGCTTGGAGCGGGAAATCATACCGATCCGGAGGCCCAGGGCAAGCCCCGGCGCGGCTGGCAGGGCCCCCCAGGGCCCGATTTCCGGACCAGTGACCGAATTGGGCGCCAGACCACCCGGCCCTGCCCAATGGGGCTGGCCCGCCCGCCGGGGGATCAGCCCCCCGAGACCGTGCCCCCAGAGTCCACGGTTGCCCCTCCGAGCCCGCCAGCCCCCTGGGCCAGACACAGCCCTCCCAGGAGCAGTAGGGCCACCCCGGACAGCAGGAGCCCCTGACGGAAGCCCCGCCCCGCCCCCATCCGGCGAGCCTCGTGAACCGCCAGGGGCAGGTACACGAACTGACTCACCCCTGGATAGAAGATCCACTGCCACCAGGGCTGACCCTCGGGCGGCAGTGTCAGGTACCCGATCCCCCCTAACGCCGGGACCAAGAGCAAATGCAACCCCAGGCCGACCCCGAACCCATGAATGGCGGAGCCCCGGCCGCCCCCCCGAAGCAGGTCCCCGGGAGGCGCGCTTGGATCGCTGGGCAGGTGACTTTGCTTCATCGGATAACGCGGCCGGTAATGGAATGGGAAAGGGACGGATCGGTTTCCTGCGGTTCAAAGGCTCCGAAGGAGGGTCATGGAACACAGTCCGCTGACCGGATCGAAGGACCCGGCAACCAACCCGTATCCCTTCCAAAGAGCATTTTGCCTCGGCCGCCACTAGAGAGCTGCGGGCACAACGGAGACGCACTGGGCGGGTCCCATCATAAGTTGCGCATCACGTACAGGAAACACGAGCCGTTGATCAAAGCCACAAGGACCGCACTCATCCAATACCCCTTCCAGAAGGCGGCGCGGCGAGGCGCCAGGAAGCGAGCCCAGGGCAACAGGTACACGAACTGGAACGCGCCCAGCAAGATCCAGGGCAAGTACCAGGTGGTGAACGTGGCGAGCGACAAGAACAGGCCAATGCCGAGGCCGTGCCCCAGAAGGGCGAACGCGAACCCCTTGCCGAATTCCCGACCGGTTCGGGGGATAGGGTCTGGAGCTTGTTGCATGGTTCGAGCCAAGGCGAGTGCGACGGAACGGGATTAGGATCGATAGTGGGTCATCAGCGAAACGAAACAGCCTCCGTTGATCAGCGCAACCCCCACGGCACTCATCCAATACCCCTTCCAAAAGGCCTTGCTCCGCGGAGCCAGCGACCCGGCAACCGGCAACAGATATACGAACTGAAAGAGTCCGATCAGCACAAAGGGCAGAACCCACTCGACCGCCATGAAAAGCAGCCAACAGGAACCAATGCCAGCCGCTTGAACCATAAAGGCGATCGCAAAGCCCCGGCGAAAGCCGCCTCCGGGCACGGGCGAAGTGCCGTCGTTCACAGGAATGCTCCTTGGGCCGCCTGGCGCAGGGGCGCTAGCACGCGCTGCTCGAGATCGCCCCGGTAGAACAGGTTGTAGGTGTCAAAGGGGATGATGCGCAGGTCGCCGGGGTGCACGATGTGCACGCAGGACTTCTTCACGCTGCGCAGGTCGAAGTCGTGGGCGTCCTGGAAGCGCATGAGGATCACGCGGAAGAGGTCCTTGTAGCCGATGGATTTCGGCAGGGCGATTTTGGGCAAGCAGCAGAGCAGAAGGCTCTTGAGGCTCGCTGCCCCCGACTCGGGCGAGTGGTTGGTGGCGAAGGCCTCGAACACGGCCTGGCGCAGTTCGGGGTTGTTCTCGAAAGTGATCGAGTTCCGGCTGCCTTCGATCAGGGTCTGCTCGTCGATCAGGCCGGTCAAGGGCACGAACCCCTTGGCCGTCTTGAGCCCGTACCCCATGGCCAACGCGTCCGAGTGACACGGCACGGGCAGCAGGTCCGCGGGCTGAAAGAGGCCGGTCTGCTCGAGAATGCGGCGCCGCACCTCGGTCAGCGTCAGCCGGTCGCGCGCCGCATCGTACCCCTCGTTGCGCCCCGCGTCCTGGATCGGTTGGAAGGTCACGCCGCGCACGGCGGGCTGCTGGACGGCGTATTCCAGAATTCCGCCGATTTCATCGTCGTTGAGCCCACGCCGCAGGGTGACCACCAAGGTGGTCGACAAACCCAGGCGGTTCAACTTCTCGATGGCCTGCTCGCGCACGCGCCGCAGGTCCGCGCCGCGCAGGGCGAGCTGGGGCTCACGGCGCAGGGAGTCGAACTGCAGATAGACTTCGAAGCCGGGCATGTACTGCGCCAAGCGTTCGGCAAATCCTTCATCTTGGGTGATGCGGATGCCGTTCGTATTCAGCATCAGGTGCCGGATCGGGCGCGCCTTAGCCGCGTCGAGGATCGGCCAGAAATCCGGATGCAGGGTCGGCTCCCCGCCCGAAATCTGCACCACATCGGGTTCGCCTTCGCTCGCCACCACCGCATCCAGCATGGCTTCGATGCGCGCCAGCGGATGCCAAAACATGCGGTGCGGACCGGACCCCGCGTAACACACCGGGCACGAAAGGTTGCAGCCATCCCCCACCTCGATGATCGAAAGGCACGAGTGCTGCTCGTGGTCGGGGCACAAGCCGCAGTCGTAGGGGCAACCCGCCTCCACCTTCGTCTGGAACCGGCGCGGCATCTCCGAGGGTTTCAAGAACACCTCGCGGGCGCGCCGGTAGTACTCGGCGTCGTCCGCCATCAGCACACGCTCGCCCCCGTGTTCGGGGCACCGCTTGTGCATCCACACCTCGCCGTCGCGGAGCACGAGTTTAGCCTCTACCCTCCGCAAGCACGTGCTGCAGATCGAGATGGCGCTGTCGTAGAAGATGTAGGGCCTGGTTTCAGCCAATGGACTCCCCCTGGGGTTTTGGGCGCAGGGCGCGCAAGCCGTGGTACCCGAGGACTACGGCACACGCCCACTGGATTCCGCGCAATCCCCCGAGGATTTCGTAGGGCTTGAGGAAATCCACCGCCAGTCGGAAGGCCAGGTACCCCAGCAGGAAGGCCCGGAAGCGGCGGCCCTCGGGCCAACCGGGCACGGGCCTGCGCAGCAGCCAGCCGAGCCCCACCAAGAAGACGATCTCATAGGCGGCGGTTGGATGGCGCGCGCCGTCGCCGAAGTCGATCGCCCAGGGCAGGGCGCTCGGGACTCCGACGGTATCGTCAGCTAGGCCGGTCACGAGGCAACCGATCCGCCCGACCGCCATCGCCACGATCAGGGGCAAGACGAACAGGTCTCCGGTCGCCCGGGTCACCCCGATGCGGCGTTTGACCCACTCGACCGCGAGCCACCCGCCGATCAACGCGCCGACGATGGTTTTGCCGCCCATCCAGAAGGCCGGGTCCAGCCCGCGCCCCTTCAGCAACGCCGGATGACTCGCGTGGTGCAGCACCTTGGAGCCAATCAGCGCCCCCACCGCTGCCGCGAGGATCACGGTCAACCGCGACTCGTCGTCGATGCCGTCCCCTTGGCGCGCACGCCCCCGGGCGTACACGCGATAGCCGATGGCGTAGGCCGCGGCTTCGAACACCATGTGCACCCACGGCGGCGCCGTCGGCATCGAGAGGTACGCAAGCGTCATGGCCGCGGCTAGCGCCTCAGTGCTCCGCCGCCTGTCCCGCCCCGCGTGGGATGCGCAGGGCTTCGACCATCTCCTGCACCTCCGCCGGCGGCGGCGGCCCCAGGTGGCTGACGACCCCCGCCACCAGGAAGTTCACCGCGGCCCCCACCGCGCCAAACGCGTTGGGTTCGAGGCCCAGGAACCAGTTCTCGGGCATCGAGCCGAGGAACGACGTGCCCGGAATGAACAACACCCCTTTGTGCTGGAACACGTAGAGCAGGGTCACGATCAGCCCCGAAAGCATGCCGGCGATCGCCCCGGTGCGGTTGATGCGTTTGCTGAAGATGCCCATCACGAGCACGGGGAAGATCGAGCTGGCGGCTAGGCCGAAAGCCAAGGCCACCGTGCCCGCGGCAAACCCGGGGGGACGCAGGCCGAGCAACCCCGCGACCAGGATCGCGCCGGCCATGGCCAAGCGGCTCGCGCGCAGCTCGCCCTTCTCGCTGATGTCGGGGCGGAAGACCCCCTTGACCACGTCGTGCGAAATCGCCGAGGAGATCGCAAGCAGCAGCCCCGCCGCGGTCGACAGGGCCGCCGCCAGCCCCCCCGCCGCCACGAGCGCGATCACCCAGTTGGGCAAGCCCGCGATCTCGGGGTTCGCCAGCACCATGATGTCGCGGTCGAGGGTGGTCATCTCGTCGCCCTTCCAGCCGAACGCCTCGGCCCGCGGAGCAAACGCCTGCGACTTGTCCCCGTAGTGCTGCACGCGCCCATCGCCGTTCTTGTCCTCGAACGCGAGCAAACCCGTGGCCTCCCAGTTCTTGAACCAAGTGGGCCGCTCGGCATACACCAAGTTGCCCTCGGCGCTGCCCACCGGCCCCGCCTGCAGGGTGCGCGTGAAGTTGAGCCGCGCCATGGCCGCCACCGCCGGCGCGGTCGTGTACAGGATCGCGATGAAGAGCAAAGCCCAACCCGCCGAACTGCGCGCATCGCGCACCTTCGGCACGGTGAAGAATCGCATGATGACGTGCGGCAATCCGGCGGTACCGATCATCAGCGAGAAGGTGAACACCGCCATGTTCCACTGGCTCAGCCGCGTCTGGGTCGTGTAGCGGTCAAAACCCAGGTCCTGCAGCACCTGGTCGAGTTTCTCGAGCACGGTCAGGGTCTCCCCCTGGATCGGCATGCCGAGCCCAAGCTGCGGGATCGGCGACCCGGTGAGCTGCAGCGAGATGAACACCGCGGGCACCGTGTAGGCGAAGATCAGCACGCAGTATTGGGCGATCTGCGTATGGGTGATGCCCTTCATGCCCCCCAGCACGGCGTACACGAAGACGATCACCATGCCGATGCCGAGGCCCACCTCGTACGGCACCTCGAGGAACCGCGAGAAGGCCACGCCGACGCCCTTCATCTGACCGATCACATACGTCACCGAAGCGACGATCAGGCAGACCACGGCCACCAGCCGAGCGGTCTTGCAGTAGTAGCGATCCCCGATGAACTCGGGCACCGTGAACTTGCCGTACTTGCGCAGGTAGGGCGCGAGGAAACACGCGAGCAGCACGTACCCTCCGGTCCAACCCATCAGGTAGACCGAGCCCCCGTACCCCATGAAGGCGATCAACCCCGCCATCGACAGGAACGAAGCCGCGGACATCCAGTCCGCCGCCGTGGCCATGCCGTTGGCGATCGGGTGTACGCCCCCGCCCGCCACGTAGAACTCCCCCGTGGTACGCGCCCGCGAGCGCACGGCGATCAAGAGGTACAGGGCAAAGGTCGCCCCCACCACCAGATAGGTCGTCGTCTTGAGGTCCAACGGCCTACTCCTCGACCCCGAACTTGCGGTCCAGGCGCGCCATGCGCCAGGAGTAGAAGAAGATCAGCACCACAAAGGTGTAGATCGAACCCTGTTGGGCGAACCAGAAGCCCAGGGGGTAGCCCCAGATATGGAAGCGGTTCAGCGGCTCCACGAGCACGATGCCGCAGAGGAAGGAGACGGCGAACCACACGGCGGTGACCGCCGCGAGCAATCTCAGGTTCGCCCGCCAGTAGGCATCGGTCTTGGCACTCATGGCCCGAGTATAGCCGGGGGCTGGCGGGCCGCCCCCAAGACAGGACCCCGGCACGCCACGAGGCGCACCGGGGTCCGGATTCCGGTTCCCGCCCTCAAGGACGGGTTCCGCGCGGAATCACTGGTACAGGATCTCGATACCCGGCGAGAAGTTCGAGGTCGAGGTCAGCAGGAAGTCGCGGTACCAGAGCTGGTAGTTCCAGGTTTGGCCAGCCAGCACGGGCTCGTGCGGGTTGGTCGGCATGTCCGTCAGGTCGATGACCGCCTGGATCTCGCCAAGGAAGCCGGAGCTCTGGACTTGGGCGGAGAAGCGGCCGATGTTGGTGGACAGGCACAGGTTGCCCATGCTGCCGCCCGGGTTGGCGACGAAGCCTTGGCTCTGGCTGCACAGGTAGTAGCCGAACTGGTTCAGCGGCAGGTTCACCGTGGTCAGCACGAGATCGTTGGCCGCCGCCGAGGCGCTACCCTGGGCGTAGATGTACGCCGGCACGCCACGGGAGTTGACCACCGCGGGCGAGCAGAACAGGGTACCCAGGGGGTTGTTCACGCCGCAGAGACCATCGGCACCGTCGACCACCAGCGAGTACGTGTTGCAGTTGCTGGAGCTGTTCGTGTAGACGTTGACCTCCAAGATGAAGGTCTTGTTCACCGAATCGGTGTTGACGTAGCTGATGTGCTCGTTGTCGGTGGCGGAGTAGCCTTGGGCCAGGTTGTTGCCCGCACCACCGCCGCAGTTCGCGGGGTCGTACAGGAACATGTCCACATCGCCGTTGGCGTGGGTGAACAGGGCGTCCAGGGTCAGGGTGCCACCGGAGGGCACGCAGAAGCTGTAGAAGTCCGCATCGGTCTTCGAGACGAACAGACCCGTGGTGGTGCCATTGCCCATGTCATAGGCGGTGGCGCAGGTGTCGTTGTTCTCCAGCGAGTCGTCGGCCGCGCCCACGCAGGGGTCGGTCTGGACCAGCGCGATGGTCAGGTCGTAGTCGTTGCCACCCGAGCCAAGAAGGTAGACCTCGAGCTTCACCGTGGAAGCGGCACCGGTGTTGTTGGTCCAGGTGACGACCTCGTTGTTGGTCACCGAGTTTCCGGTGGCCAGGGTGGTGATGCAGGTGCTATCCGACAGGCGCACGTCGATGTCGCCGTTGCTGTGGGTGAAAGCCGTCGTCACGGTCAGCTGCTCACCGGCCGCCACTTGGATCGAGTAGTAGTCCGAATCGGTATCGCAGGCGGTCAGGCCCGGGTAGCTGCCCTGGCCCAAGGCCACGGTGCTGTTGCAGTTGTCGTTCGGCTCCATCGAGTCCGGCGAGCAGCCGCCGCCGGTCCAGGGACCCAGGCAGGAGCTGGTGGCGCCGTTACGCATCACGGTCACGACCGTCGGGTGGAAGAAGGTCGTGATGTTGTTCATGCCGCCCGAGCACAGGTGGCAGTAGCTCATGATCGTGCCGTTCGAGATGCAGACCTGGCTGTTCTGGCACTGCCCGAAGTACTGCGACGGCGGGCACTGGTCCAGCGGCGGGCAGTAGTTGTGGGTGTGCGAGGTGCTGAAGTTGTGGCCGATCTCGTGGGCCATCACGACGAAGTCCCAGGTGTTCGAGCTCTGGGAAACGGGGAACTGGGTTCCGCCGGTCATGTTGCCGCTGACGCCGAAACCGTAGTTCTGGTTGCAGAGCACGTCGAGGTAGGCCACGCCACCCCCGAGGCTCGCGCCGCTCATGAAGTGCGCGAGGTTAGCGCCGGCGGGGATGTTCCCCGCCCAAGCGGTGCGGAACTGGTCGAGCATCGCACCCGAACCGCCACTCTGCGCGGTCCACGGATCGTTGCTCGAGGTGTAGAACTGCAGGTAGGGGTAGGTCAGCACCACATCGATCTGGCTCGCGTAGCGATCGCTGATCGAGCCGATCAGGGTCAGGGTGTAGTTCTGGCAGGCGGTGAGGTTGTTCCAGTTCTGGTAGTACTGGTAGTCGGTTTCCACCGCGACTTTGCACTCGAGCACCACGCCGAGGGCCGAGGTCTGCACGCCCGGCTGGCCGTACTGTGCATCGCGCGGGTTCCACGGGATGGTCAGGCCGCTGGTGTCGGTTTCGCAGGTCGGCAGCGCGGGGGCGCCGATGTTCGCCATCACAGAGTCGGGCACGAAGCGGGTCTGGGCGTGGGCCCAGTCGTTGCCCGGACCGGCGAAGGACAGCAGGTGGAAGTACTCCCCACCGGTGCGCACCCAACCGTAGCTACCGTGGCTGGAGAGGCCCAGCATGACGTCGGACTCGGCATCGCCGGTGACCTTGCCCTTCCACAGGGTCAGGTCTACGGTGTCGATCATCGCCGGCTGGCCGTTGACCTGCATCCCGACCCAGCCTGTCTGGAAGTTCATCGGCATCAGGTCGAGCTCGACGGCGCCGCCGCCGGGCAGCTGCACGTTGTTCATCAGGATGTGGTCGCGGCCGACGAGGCCCGCCAGGGCCTGGGCATCCTGCTTGAATTCGATCGTTCCGGGGACGAGGGCCTGGCCCGTGGGGGTCATCGGGAAGGGCACCTTGTCCAGGCTTTGGGCCATGGCCGGCAGGGCCAGGACCCCGGCAACTGCCAGGACCCAGGACGATTGGGTGATTCGGTTCGCCATTGGTTGGTTCGGTCAGGGTTTGGGAGAGAGGGGGGGCCGATCAGAAGCCCCGGCCCCCTTGGACGGGCGGCAGCCCCGCCAGGATCCCAAACTTTACCGGCACGTAACCTGCGAGGAGGGGCCCAGACCGGAGGTTGCCCGGATCGGGGCCCCCGGATGCCCCCTGGAACCCCGTTCTGGGCCATTCCAGGCCCCGCGCCCCCCACCAGCGGCCCAAACCGGCCGCCCCAGAAATGCGACCGGGGAGGCCCTTGGGCCTCCCCGGTTCCCGGCGCGCGCCTATTCGTCGCCGCCTTCGTCCTCGTCCTCGTCTTCGTCCTCATCATCGAGGTCGAGATCGTCATCGAGGTCGTCATCATCGAGCAGTTCGTCGTCCAGCTCGTCATCGGCCTCGAGCACCGGGGCCGCTGCGGCGGCTTCCCCGTCCCGCCCGGGCTTCGGAGCCCGCTTCGGAGTCGTGGACGCGCCTTTCTTCTGCTGGCTCGCGCCGACCGGGGTGAGCAGCATCGTCATGCGCCGCCCCATCATCTTGGCCGGCACTTCAACCTTGCTGACGTCGGCCAAGCCTTCAGCCACCTTCTTCATCACGTCGAAGCCGTGTTCGGGGTGCGCCATCTGGCGGCCCTTGAAGATACAGACGACCTGGACCTTGTGGCCCGCCCTCAAGAAGCGGCGGCCGTTGTCGAGGCGGTACGTAAGGTCGTGCGTATCGATGGCAGGACGCACACGCAGTTCTTTGAGCTGCGAAGACCCCTTGTTGTGGCTCGCGCTCGCCTTTTCTTTCTTGCGTTGCTGATAGAGGAACTTGCCATAGTCCATGATCTTGCAGACCGGTGGACGGGCTTGCGGCGAGACTTCGACGAGGTCGAGTCCCAGTTCCTTGGCACGGCGGCGGGCTTCGTTCGTTTCGACGATGCCGGCCTGTTCCCCGTTTTCGTCAATCAGACGGACCTCGGGCACGCGGATCCGCTGGTTTTTCCGGTACTGCGGACCGGTGGGTTCTTTGCGTTGGGTTTTTCTTTTGCCCACTGGGCTCCTTGGGTTGCGATGGAGAGTCCGGGGCCCCTGGCCCCACTCGTAAGCCCCGAGCATAGGCCCCCCGGGGCGTTCTCGCCAGTTCCGGGGGCAGCTCGGGAAATCAGGTCACGGTTCCTGCCGAAGCTGGATGTGTACGTCGGTCAAAAGCTGGGATTCCACGGGCGAGGGGGCCTGGCACATCAGGTCCACCGCCTGCAGGGTCTTCGGGAAGGCCACCACGTCGCGGATCGAGTCCATCCCGAGGGATAGGGCCACCAGGCGATCCAGGCCGATGGCGAAGCCCGCGTGGGGCGGCGCACCGTAGGACAGGGCCTCCAGCAGGAACGCAAACTTGAGCTGCTGCTCCTCTTTGCTGATTCCCAGCAGATGGAACACCTTCTGCTGCACGTCCTGGCGGTGAATCCGCACCGAGCCCGACCCCAACTCCCAGCCGTTGAGGACCAGGTCGTAGGAGCGGCTGGGCATGCCGTTCAGATCCCCGGACAGGTTCCAGTCCTGGGGAGCGGTGAACGGGTGGTGCGCCGAGTAGTACCGCTGGGTCTCTTCGTCCCACTCGAACATGGGGAACTCGGTGACCCAGAGGAAGTTCCATTGGCCCGCGGACGCCAGGCCGAGTTCGCGACCGATGCGGACCCGCAATTCGCCCAGCACGCGCCAGCACGAGGGGCGCGGTCCGGCGGCGAACAGAAGCAGGTCGCCGCTCTTGCCGCCCACTTGGGCCAGCAGGCGCTCGCCGACCTCGCCCTCGAGGAACTTCGCCACCGGTCCAGCCGCACCGCCCTCCTCGCCGGGTTTCCACCAGGCGAGGCCCTTGGCACCGTGGTCACGGGCGTGTTTCTCCAGGTTCTTCATCGCGCCGCGCGAGTACGACTCGGCGCCGCCTTCGAGGCACAGGAGCTGCACGCTGTCGCCGCCCGCGATGGCAGCTTCGAACACTCCGAAGCCGCAGCTCGCCGCCCATTCCCCCACGTCCTGCAATTCCAGGCCGAAGCGGGTATCGGGCTTGTCGACGCCGTAGCGCGTCATCGCTTCGTGCCAGGTCAGGCGCGGGAAGTGCTCGGGCAGCTCGACCTCCATGGCATCCCGGAAGGTGTCGCGCAGCACCCCTTCCCAGGTCTCGTAGATGTCTTCTTCTTCGGCGAAGGACATCTCCATGTCGAGTTGGGTGAATTCGGGCTGGCGGTCGGCGCGCAGGTCCTCGTCGCGGAAACAACGCGCCACCTGGAAGTAGCGGTCCATGCCCGCCACCATCAGGATCTGCTTGAAGATCTGCGGCGATTGCGGCAACGCGTAGAACGAACCCGCGTGAACACGGCTCGGCACCAGGTAGTCGCGCGCGCCCTCGGGCGTGGCCCGGGTGAGGATCGGCGTTTCGACCTCGAGGAAGTCGCGCTGCAGGAACGCGTTGCGCATGGCGCCGATGAAGCGCGAGCGGAACGCGAGCTTCTCCTGCATGTCCGGCCGGCGCAGGTCGAGGTAGCGGTAGCGCAGGCGCAACTCGACGTTGGCTTCGCTGTTGCGCTCGATCTCGAAGGGCGGCAGCGGGCTGCGGCTCAGCACCTCGACGCGCTCGGCGAGCACTTCAATCTGCCCGGTAGGCAGGTCCGGGTTCGGCTGCTCGCGGCGACGCACGGTGCCGGTGACCGACAGCACGTCTTCCGGGGAGAGGATCTCCCCCTCCGCCATCGACCAGCCGATGCGCTCTTCGGTGCCGGTCAGCAGCACTTGCGCGAGGCCGAATCGATCGCGGATGTCGAGGAAGTAGATGCCCCCCATGTTGCGCCGCTTTGCGACCCAACCGTTGAGCACGACCTTCTGGCCGATCTGCGCTTCGGAAAGGGCACCGATGCGGTGCGTACGCTGCCAGGGGGCGCGCGCCATGGTCAGCGACTCCGGCGGCGAGCCGCCGATTGACGCATCAAGGCGCGGCGCAGGGCCGCTTGGGCACGGATCAGGTCGAACTCCGCCTTGTCGAAGTCGATGTGCTTGCCGGCCATGCGCTCCCGGGCACGCTCGGCGGCCTTCTCCGCGCGCTCGACGTCGATCTCGCGCACCGGCTCGCCGGCTTCGGTCACGACGCGCACCACGTTGTCGCGCACCTCGCAGAACCCGCCGGAGACGAACATCTCGTCGCCGCCGGCGTCGTTCTTCCAGGAGAGCACGCCGGAATCCAGGGCCGACACCAGGGGGGCGTGGCCCTTGAGGATTCCAGTCAGACCGTCGAGGCCCGGAAACTGCACCGAGGAGGCAACGGTTTCCACCAGTACCCGCTCGGGGGTGATGACGCGCAGCGTGATCGAGTCGACCATAGGTTCAGGGGGCTATGAGGGCGCTCAGCCCTGCATCTTCTTGGCTTTTTCGACGGCGGCTTCGATGGTCGAGACCATGTAGAAGGCGTCTTCGGGCAGCTCGTCGTGCTTGCCTTCCAGGATTTCCTTGAAGGAGCGCACGGTGTCTTCGCGACCGACGAACACGCCGGGCATGCCGGTGAACTGCTCAGCCACGAAGAACGGCTGGGCGAGGAACTTCTGCATACGGCGGGCGCGGTGCACCACCAGGCGGTCCTCTTCGGACAGTTCCTCGATACCGAGGATCGCGATGATGTCCTTCAGGTCCGCGTAACGCTGCAGGGTCTCCTGGACCTTACGCGCCACTTCGTAGTGTTCCTGACCGACCACGTGCGGGTCGAGCATCCGGGAGGTGGACTTGAGCGGGTCCACGGCCGGGTAGATGCCCAGCTCGGAGATGGCGCGGTCCAGAATGATGGTCGAGTCCAAGTGGGCGAAGGTGGCCACCGGGGCGGGGTCGGTGATGTCGTCGGCGGGCACGTACACGGCCTGCATCGAGGTCACCGAGCCGTCTTTGGTCGACGTGATGCGTTCCTGGAGCGCACCCATCTCGCTCGCCATGGTGGGCTGGTAACCCACGGCGGAGGGCATACGGCCCAGCAGAGCGGACACTTCGGAACCGGCCTGCACGAAGCGGAAGATGTTGTCGACGAAGAGCAGCACGTCCTGGCCCTTCTCTTCGCGGAAGTACTCGGCCATGGTCAGACCGGTCAGCGCCACGCGCAGACGGGCACCCGGCGGCTCGTTCATCTGGCCGAACACAAGCACGGCGTTGTCGATAACGGAAGCTTCGCCGCCGTCATCGGTCTTGTACTTGGCCTCGGACATCTCGAGCCAAAGGTCGTTGCCCTCACGGGTCCGCTCACCCACACCGGCGAACACGGAGAAACCACCCTTCTCCACCGCGGTGATGCGGATCAGTTCCTGGATGAGCACGGTCTTACCCACGCCGGCACCCCCGAACAGACCGATCTTGCCACCCATGGCGAACGGGCAGAGAAGGTCGACGACCTTGATGCCGGTTTCGAACACTTGGGACACGGCCTCTTGCTGCTCGAAGGTGGGAGCGGGGCGGTGGATCGGCCAGGTGTCGGTTTTGGCCATCTGACCGCGGGCGACCACGTCCAGGGGCTGACCCAGCAGGTTGAAGATCCGGCCTTTGGTGTTTTCCCCCACCGGCACCGAGATCGGCGCGCCGGTGTCGGTGGCCGGCATGCCGCGGCGGCAACCGTCCGTGGAAGCCATGGCGATGCAGCGCACCACGTCGTTGCCCAAGTGCTGGGCCACTTCGAGGGTGATGTCGATGTCCTTCGACGCGTCCTTCAGGGTGACGGCGTTGTAGATGGCCGGCAGTTTGCCGTGCTCGAAGCGCACGTCGACGACGGGGCCGAAGATCTGGGCGACGGTTCCAACAGAGGTGGACATGGGAGGTTCGGTGTATGGGGTGGGATTGGGGTGGTCGGTAGGAACTCGGGGGCGGCGCTATTTGAGGGCTTCCACACCGCCGACGATGTCGAGCAGTTCCTTGGTGATCTTTTCCTGGCGCAGCTTGTTGTAGCGGCCGCGCAATTCACGCTGCATATCGGTCGCCGCATCGGTCGCGTTCGTCATGGCGAAGCGCCGCGAGGCGTACTCGGAGGTCAGCGATTCGAGCAGAGCGTTGTAGACGCGCGTCTCGAGGTAACGCGGCACGAGCGACTCGAAGATCGCCTCGGGGCCGGGTTCCATGAGGGTTTCCGCCTGGGCCTTGCTGTCCGCGTCCCCCACCAGCTCGTCCGGGGAGACGGGCAGCAGGGTGACGACCTTCGGCACGTACTTCACCAGCGATTCGAACGCGGTGAAGATCAGCATCACGTCGCGGTACTCGCCCGAGAGGAACTCCCGCACCAGCATGCGCGCCGTAATGGCGGCGTGGCGGTAGTCGGTGGCTTCCAGGGACGGCTCGGCCAGGTAGCGCTTGATCGAGAAATCGCGGCGATCCATGTAGCCGAAGCCCTTGCGGCCGATCACCAGGTAGTCGATCGGACGCCCGTGCTCGCGGCGCCAGATCTCCATCTTGCGCAGCAGGTTCGAGTTGTACGCACCGCACAGGCCGCGGTCCGAGGTGACCACGAGGGCCAGGGTCTTGTCGCCGGTTCCGGGCGTCAGCAGGGGCTGACCCGCAGCCCCGTCGCCGAGCACGCGGCACAGGCGCCCGACCAACCCGGAGATCTCCTCCGAGTACGGGCGGGACGCGATCGCCCGATCCTGGAAACGACGGAGTTTGGTGGTGGCCACCATCTCCATCGCCCGGGTGATCTGGCGAATGTTGCCGACGGATTTGATCCGTCCGCGCAGTTCCTTGATACCAGCCATGCTGCCTCCGGCGTCAGGCGATCTGGGCCTTGATCTGGGCGTAGACCTTCTTGAGGGTCTCTTTGGCGTCGTCCGGGATGTCCTTCTTGGCGACGGCGATGGCCTCGGCCACTTCGGGCATGGTGGCCATCTGCTCGCGCAGGGCGACCTCGAACTCGGCGATCTTGGAGACCGGCAGGTCATCCAGCGCGCCCGAGGTACCGGCGAAGATCAGCATGACCTGGTCGGTGGCCTTGGCGGGCACATACTGGCCCTGCTTCAGGATCTCGACCAGACGCTCACCGCGGGTCAGCTTCGCTTGCGTGGCCTTGTCCAGGTCCGAACCGAACTGGGCGAAAGCCGCCAGTTCGCGGTACTGGGCGAGGTCCAGACGCAGGGAACCTGCGGTCTTCTTCATCGCGGGGATCTGGGCGGCACCACCGACGCGCGACACCGAGATACCGGCGTTCACGGCGGGACGGATACCCGAGTTGAACAGGTTCGACTCGAGGAAGATCTGGCCGTCGGTGATCGAGATCACGTTGGTCGGGATGTACGCCGAAACGTCGCCTTCCTGGGTCTCCACCACGGGCAGAGCGGTCAGCGAACCACCGCCGGCCACGTAGCGCGGGTTGATCTCGGGGGCGTTCGAGGCCAGCTTGGCCGCGCGCTCGAGCAAACGGCTGTGCAGGTTGAACACGTCGCCGGGGAAGGCTTCGCGTCCCGGCGGGCGACGCAGCAGCAGCATCACCTGACGGTAGGCGAGGGCTTGCTTGTACAAGTCATCGTAGAAGATGACGACGTGGCGGCCTTCGTCGCGGAAGCGCTCGCCCATCGTGCAGCCGGCGTAACAAGCCAGGTACTGCATCGAAGCCTCGTCGATAGCCGAAGCCGAAACGACGATGGTATAGGCCATGGCGCCCTCGGACTCGAGGCGGCGCACGATGTCGACCACCGTGGACTGCTTCTGACCGACGGCCACGTACACGCAGATGACCTGGTCGGGGTTGTCGGGGTTGCCGCCACCGGTGTTCTTCTGGCTGAGGATGGTGTCCACCAGCAGCGCGGTCTTGCCGGTCTGACGGTCACCGATCACGAGTTCGCGCTGGCCGCGGCCGATCGGGATCATGGCGTCGATGGCCTTGATACCGGTCTGCATCGGCTCGTGCACCGGCTGGCGCTCCACCACCGAGGGGGCCGGCTGCTCGATCGGGCGCAGGTCGGACTCGGAGGTGCCCAAGGGGCCCTTGCCGTCCACCGGGTTGCCGAGGGCGTCCACGACGCGGCCAAGCAGTTGGCGGCCGGTCGGCACCGAGATGATGCGGCCGGTGCCGCGCACGGTGTCCCCTTCGCGGACCTGGGAGGCGTTGCCGAGCAACACGCAGCCCACGTTGTCCTCTTCCAGGTTGAGGGCCACGCCGCGAACGTCTCCGGGGAACTCCAGGAGCTCGTTCATCATGCAGTTGTCGAGGCCGTGGATGCGGGCCACACCGTCGCCCACGGTGAGCACGGTGCCCACGCTCTGCATTTGGCTTTCACCACCAAAGGACTCGATCTCCTTGGCCAGGATGGAGGTGACTTCTGCGGGTCGGAGGTCCATATTGATCGTTTGGGTTTGGACCGGATGGGGTCCGAAGGGGGGCGTTCGGGGGAGAACTCAGGAGTGGGACAGGGGGACGTGTCGCAGGCGCGAAGCCAGCATTTCCAGGCGCCCCTGCACGGAGCGATCGATCATGTGCGCGCCCACGAAGATGCGCACGCCACCGACCAGGTCGGGGTTGCTGCGCTGGGTGAGCACGACCTTCTTGTGGAATTTCGCAGTCAGGCTCTGTTCGAGGTTCTGCACCTCGCTGGAGCCCAGTTCGCGGGGGCTTTCCACCACCCCATTCAGCACGCCGGAGAGCTCGTTCTCCCGGGCCTGGAAGGCCGCGGGCAAGTTCACCAGCAATGCTTCCCGGCGCCGCTCCACCGCCATACGGATGGCGTTCGAGGTTGCCTTCGACATGCCTTGCAGCAGCGGCTCGAGGGCGCGCAGCTTCACCGCCTTCGGAACACTCGACTGACGCAGGAACTCGCGCACCTTCGGCACGGCGACCTCGGCCGCCAGCTGAGCGATGTCACGACGCACGGCGTCGAGCGAGCCGTTCCGGGTCGCCAGATCGTGCAGGGCGTGGGCCCAGCGCGAGGCAACGGGGTCGGCGACTTGGTTCTGGGAGCTCATGGCGGCTAAGGCGGGTTATTTGCCTTTGGAATCGCCAGCCACCAGCTCGGAAGCCATGCGGCGGTCGTCTTCGGAACCGACGTTGCGCCCCAGCACCTTCGAAGCGGCACCCAGGCTGAGCTGGACGACCTCTTCGCGGATCGAGGACAGGGCCTTGTCCCGCTCGGCCGCAATCGTGCTGCGGGCGCTCGAGATCATGGCTTCGGCCTCTTTGCGGGCATTGTCGACGATGTCGCGTTCCCGGACTTCGGCCCGCTCTTTGGCGGAAGCGACCAGTTTCTGGGCTTCCATGCGGGCTTCGCCGAGAGCGACTTCCACAGCCGCCCGGGCCGACTCCGCTTCGACACCCGCGCGCTCCGCGGCTTCGATCGCTGCGTTGGCGCGCCCATCCCGATCGGAAAGGGCTTGGGTGATCGGACCGAACACCATCTTCCACATGAAGGGAAGCGCGATCAGGAAGATCACGAGCGTCCAGAAAAGGGCGCCGATGCCCGCGATATCGAGAGGGTTGAAACCCCCTTCAGCGGCCAGAACGATCCAGTGGTTCATGTCGTGGTCGAGGCTAGGGACGGATAAGGGCAGTTGTTGTGCACAGGCGGGACTTCTGGGGCCCGCCCCCGGTCGGGGCGGGCCTCAGGACACCCAAATCACCCGAGCACGATCAGGAGCGACAGCACGATGGCGAACAGACACACACCTTCGATCAGAGCCGCGAGGATGATCGAGTTGCCGCGAATGTCACCAGTGGCTTCGGGCTGACGGGCGATGCCTTCGTTGGCAGCAGCACCGATGCGACCGATGCCCATACCAGCGCCGATGGCGACGAGGCCGGCACCGAGGGCGGCGCCCATCTTGTCGATCGACATGACCTGGCTGACGACTTCTTGGGTTTCTTGCAGCATGACGGAAGTTTCGGGTGGGCCCTAAAAGGGCTCGGTTACGGGATTGGGGTTTGGGTGGAGCTATCGCCGCCACCGTGGCCGCGAAGTTCCGTTCGGGTTGTTGGCTGGCAGGCCGGGCTTGCGCCCCTCCCGCCAGTGTTTGGGCCGACTATCCTAGTGTTCCGGGTGCAGGCACGCACCAACGAACAGGGCGGAAAGCTGGGTGAAGATGTAGGCCTGGAGCAGGGCCACGAACGCTTCGATGATCATGATGAAGACACCGAAGCCTACGGCGGGCACGGAGACCCCCCACGCGATCGAGTTGAACTCCTTGCCGGCCACGAAGAAGATCAGGCCCATGAAGGACAGAACGACCATGTGACCGCCGGTCATGTTCGCGAACAAACGAATCATGAGGGCGAAGGGCTTGATGAAGAGGCCGACCACCTCGATGAAGAACATCATCGGCCACATCCAGCCGGGCACGTGCGGCACGAGGTTCTTCCAGAAGGCCACCGGGCCCTGGGCAGCCATGCCGAGGCCGACCATCGACGCCAGGGTCACCAGGCTGAGCGCCATGGTCACGAAGATGTTCGCGGTGGGCGTCACCGAACCGGGCACGAGGCCCATCAGGTTGATGAACACGATGAAGAAGAACAGCGAGCAGAAGAACGGCAGGAAGCGGCGGCCGTCTTCCTTGCCGAGGTTCGGCACCACCATCTCATCGCGGATGAACAGCACGAAACCGGTCATCATGCGGGTCAGCCAATCGCCTTTTCCGGTGCGCAGATAGCCGGGCACGCCGCTGAAGGCCAGGAAGATCAGGATCACCGCAGCGATCTGGAAGATCTGCAGGTTGGTCAGCACGATCTGGGAACCCTCGATGCCGGGCGCGCCATCGGCCCAGGCGGGCAGCGGCACGTTGATCGCGAGCAGGTAGTCCCCTTCCCCAGCCACATGGTGGACCGCCTCAGCGCCGTGGCCGGCCTCGGCATCCCCGTGCGTCGCTTCCGGAGCGTGCTCCCCATGCACCAACGCCGCCGGCATCAAGTGCATGTAGAGCCCTTCGAAGGCGTTCTCGTTGTTCGTGCTGTGATGCTCGGAGTAGGTGCTCGACAGGAAACAGGCGCCGAGGACCACGGCCAGCATCAGGACGTAACGCAGGAAACTCACAGGGAAGTCCTTCCTTCAGAAACGGGGGCTTGGGTTGCCAGGCGCTCGGCGGACGAGGCTCCGGCTGTATGGGAGGCGGGGTGCAGCGGGCTCCCCTGGGAGGCGCCGGCCGAGGCGCGCAGGGCCTTCGCGGTATCGATCGCCCCGAGCAAGGCCAGCAGGAACATAACGGCTCCCGAGGCAAAAAGGAACGCTCGCCAGTCCATTCGCTCGGCCAGCGGAGCCCAGTAACGGACGGCCATCGCCATGGCGCCGAGCACGAGCATCTTCACCAGGAAACCGAGCAGCGTGGCTTCGAAGACCTTGGCCGGCTTGTTCGCCAGGGCGCGCGCCTGGGAAGAGAGAATGAGGCAGCTCACACCCAGGCCCAGCAGGAAACCGGACCAGGCCCCCATGCGCACCACCCCCTGCAACTGCAGGGACGCCAACGCCATCACCGCGATGGCGGCGATCGAGCCGATGAGGCTGCGGGGCATGGACATGGGCGGGGGGAGCTGGGGTCAGGCGTCGCGCTTGCGGCGCCGCGTGTTGGAGACGGGGATGCGCTTCATCATCGAAACCAGGCCGCCTACGAACCCCACTCCCGCCCCGGTCACCAACAACCAGGGGGTCGTGCCGAGGCGCTGGTCGAGCCAGTACCCAGCGAGCGAGAACAGGACCAGCACGATGCCGAACTGCAGCCCCACCGAGGCGAAGCGGCCGTAGTCGCTGAGCGACTTCTGGCTGCGCCTCCAGGTCCCGTTCGGGTCGCCGGTGTCCCCCACGTCCGGTGCCGCGCCCCGGTCGGGGTCGGAATCGGTGTCAAGGGGGTCCGGGAGCATGGCCGGGGGTCCTGGTGGGCCGGGGGGATCCAGCGAGTGGGGTCCAGTCAGGGGTTCGTCGACACCCCGGAAACGGCCTGCGGGCAGGCGCGGCCTCCGTTTGGCTTCGACGGCGAAAGAATGTAGGGATGGGGCCCCTGGAGTCAAGTCAGGCCGGGCCTTTTTCCCCCTTCTGCGGGGCGGTGAACCCGATTCGGCGGCTTTTCTCGTCCGTGGTCCCGATCGGCCGCAGCGCACCCGGCGGCGCCCTTTGGGAATTCCCCTCCCGCGGCCCTCGGAGCGCCCCCACGGGCTCGACCCGGGCCCCCTCCGCCGCTACACTTCTCGCCCCTCCAACCCCCAAAAACCGATCCCGAATCCGATGGAACGTTCCCTCGTACTGCTGAAGCCCGACGCCGTGCAACGCGGCCTGGTGGGCACCATTCTCGCGCGTTTTGAAAACAAGGGCCTGAAGCTCGTGGGCATGAAGATGCGCACCTTCCCCTCCAGTCTGCTCGAGAAGCACTACGACGTGCACAAGGAGCGCCCCTTCTTCCGCGGCTTGGTGGAATACATGTCCTCCGGTCCGGTCGTGGCCCTGGCCCTCGAAGGCAAGGACGCCATCGCGGTGATCCGCAAAATGGTCGGCAAGACCAACAGCCGGGAAGCCGAGCCGGGCACGATCCGCGGCGACTACGGCATGAGCTTCTCGAACAACCTCGTGCACGCCTCCGACGGCGCCGATAGCGCGAAGTTCGAGCTGGGCCTGTGGTTCGGCGATGCGGCCGAGATCAGCGACTGGGCCCCGGTCTGCGAGCCCTGGGTCTACAACGTGGCCGAAGAACTGGGCCGCTGATCCCACCGCCCTCGGGCACGCCGGGCGCGTTCCGGCCGCGCAACGCGGCCCGGGACGCGCCCGGCGGCTTTTTTGCCCCCTCGCCGATCCGCCCTGGTTTTCCGATTGCCCGCGGGCGATCCTAGCGCCACCCCATGAAACTGAGCGCCGCGCACCTCGTGCCCCTGACCGCCGAACTGGACCGCCTGCTGCGCGGTCTGGTGGTCAAGGACGTGGCGCCCCTGCCCCCCCGGGACCTGATGCTCGTCATCGAAGGCCCCGGCGGTAGCGGCCCGCCCGTGCTGCGCCTGCGCCTCTCCGCCAGCCGCCAAGCCGCCCGCCTCCACCTGCAGATCGGCCGCACCTGGCGCCACAAGGGCCCCATGGGCCCCTTCTACCAGCAGGTCGCGGGTGACCTCGTCGGCGCGCGCATCAAAGCCGTGACTCCCGTGCGCGGCGACCGCATCGCCCTGGTGGAATTCCACCCGGGCCCTTCCGGCGAAGGCCGCTCGCTGCTGCTCGAACTCTTCGGCTTGCACGCGAATCTCTATCTGCTCGGCCCCGGCGATACGCTGCTCGCGCCGCTGGTTTCCCTGCCCGAACCCTCGGGCGGTCGCCCCGCGCGCCTCGAGGTCGGCCGCACCTGGCGCGCCCCCGAAGGCGGCCCCGCGCCCGCGCAGACGGTCGACTTCGAAGGGGATTTCCCCCTGCCTAAGGAAACCACGCCCTACGCGGCCGCGCCGCTTTCGCAGCGCGTGGAACTGACGCTCGGTGCCGAAGCGGACGCGCTGCACCGCGAAGAGCAACGCAAGACTCTGACCGCGCGCCTGACCCGCAAACTGCAGAGTGCACGCACGCGCCTCGCAGGTTTGCACGATCGCAGCCGGGCGGCGCAAAAGGCCGAACGAGTGCGGCAGGACGGGGATCTGCTCAAGGGCCACCTGGGCAGCTGGAAACGCGGGCAGAGCAAGATCACGCTCACCGATTGGTTCGACCCCGAAGGCGGCGAACGCACGCTCGAACTCGATCCGAAACTCGACCCGGCAGCGAACGTCGAACGCTACTTCACCCGCTACCGCAAACTCACGCGCAGCTCGGAGAATCTGCCGGCGGAGATCGCCGATCAGGAACAGCGTGTGGCGGCGCTCGAAGGACTCTGCGAAACCGCGCCCACCTGCGCGGATCCCGAGGATTTCGAAAAGCAGGCCGTGGACGCGGGCCTGCTCGATCCCGCCCAAGAAGCCGATCCGCGCAAGAAGAAGGAAGCTCCGCCGCGCCTGCCTTACCGCACGTTCGAAGGCCATGGCGGTGTCGAGATCCGCGTCGGTCGCAGCGCCCGCGACAACGACGAACTGACCCTGCGCCACGCCCGCGGCAGCGACCTCTGGCTGCACACCGCCGACGCCCCCGGCAGCCACGTGATCCTGCGCGCCGAACGGGGCCGCGAACCCAGCCAGCAGGCGATCCTCGATGCCGCCATGCTCGCCGTGCACTTCTCCCCCCTCAAGAACGCCAGCCGCGCCTCGGTGCACGTGGTGCACCAGAAGCAGGTCAAGAAGCCCAAAGGCGCCAAACCCGGCCTCGTGACCCTGGCCGGTGGCAAACGGGTCACGGTGCGCATGGACAGCGAGCGCCTGAAGGCCCTGCTCGCCACCCAGGGGCACCAGGGGGAAAATCCCCGGAGCAAGTCGTAGACCGCCCGCCGCCCGCCGCTATAGAACGGACCTGCGGCTCCGCCGCTTCTCCCCCTTCCGCCATGAAACGATCCCAGCGCCTCATCGCCCTGCTGCTCCTGCCCGCCCTGTTCGCCTGCCGTTCCAACCCGAACGAAAAGGGCGAGATGACCGACTCGGAGAAGGTCGGCCTCTATTTCGAGCGCGCCCTGCGGTACTACGAGATGCGCGAGCTCGACCGCTGCCAGGACCAGGTGCAGCGCGGCTTGGAGATCGACCCCGACAACGAACGCCTGCTCCTGATGCTCGGCCGTTGTTACCAGACGCGCGGCACCCTGCCGGATGTGCTCGCCGCCGAGAAGATCTTCCGCGATCACCCGGCCAAGAACGACTACCGCGTACACCTGGGCCTGGGCGGCGCCATGGAGCGCAAGGGTTCCTTCTACGACCAGGCCGCGCGCAACATCGAATCGGGCGAGACCTACACCGAAGCCGCCGACCCCACCGCCCGGGTCGCCGAGCTGCGCACGAACGCCCAGACCGCCTGGGTGCAGGCCATCGAGTCGTACAAACTCGCGCTCGAACGGTTCCCCGGCTCGTTCGAGGCCCTCAACGGCCTGATGCGCACCACCGCCTTGGCCAAGGACTACGCTGCCAGCTTCGAATGGTCGGCGCAGTTGCTGCAGTCGATCAGCGAATCCAACAACGTCTACATCAAGCGCCAGCGCGAGATGGAGTCCCGCTCGGAGCCCACGGCGGAGATCGAGAAGACCCTGCTCGCGAACGAGTCGCTCGAAATCGACGTGCGCATCCACCGCGCCGAATTGCTGCATCGCAGCAAGGACCTGGTCGCCGCCTTGACCGAGCTCGATCGCGCGATGGCGCTCGACGACGCTCGGCCCGACATCTATGCGCGCCGCGGCCAACTTCTGCGCGAATTGGGGGAATACCAGCGTTCGACCGATTCGCTCGAGCGCTACCTGAGCCTCTCCACCGACCCCTTCGATCACCCCAACGTGCGCCAGGCGTTCGAGTGGATCGAAGCGAACAAACACGACATGGGGCGCTGAAACCGGCGCGGAAATCGCACGCGGGGCGCGACGGCCGATGGCCGCCGCGCCCCGCGTGCGTTTGGGCTTTGGCACCCGCTATTCGGGGCGCCAGACCAAGTCCGCCAACTCGCCCCCCTGGTGCCGCACGCTCAGCAGCACGCGGTCCTTCGGGTCGCGGTCGCGCAGCACCCGGGCAATGTCCTCGCGTGAGGCGATCTTCTGCCCATCAAGCACGAGCAGTTCATCACCCGCTGCCACTCCGAGTTTGCTGGCCAGAGTGTCCGGCGCCACATTCGTGACCACCAGTTTGCCCTGGGTCAGGGAATCGGCATCGAGGTACACTCCGAGCACGTCCTGCCGCATGCCGCCGGGTGTCGGCACCCGCTGCAGACCGGGTCCGCCGAACGGAACGAGGCCCGCCTGCCCGCCGCCCACGTGTTCCTTCAACTCGGGGAATTGGCGCAGCAACTCTTCCATGTTCTCGGCTTCGTAGACCTTCAGGTCCTCCTTGCCGTCCTTCAAGGTTTTGCACTCGACGCGCACCTTGTCCGGGCTCATCTCGATCGAGTAGGACTCGCCTTCGCTTTGAGTCCCCGGGCCAAACTGCAGGTTGAACCCCGATTGGAACGGATCCCAACCCTGCGGGAAGCCGAAGTCGGGGCCGAACATCCCAGAGCCAAACGGATCCTGCCCCAGCATTTCACGCATGCGTTCGAAGGGATCGCCCATCGAGCGCATGCCCGGTCCAAACGCCGAGTAGGGTGAATACGGCGAACCGACGAATGGGTCCTGCATCTTGAGCTCGCGCAGGGCGAGGCGCGCCGTCCAGGCCAATTCCCCCGGCTCGGCCGCGCGGGCCTCCAACCAGGTCTGCAGCTCGCGGTTGTTGCGCGCCTCGCGCAGCAACCGATCGTAGTTCGCTTCGCGCTCGTTCAAATCCGCCGCGCTCAAAAGGTCGCGCCAGGCGTCGGCATCCAGGGCCTGTGGCGCAACGGGCATCTGCACTTCGATGCCCCCTTGCACCCGCTGCAACTTGCCGGCGTCCTCCGCCGCCGGGGAACCGACTTGCTGGGCGGCCGAAGCCAAGCCCCAGCCCGCCAGCGGCAACAGGGAAATCCAGATCCATCGTTTCATTGGTTTCTTTCCTCCTGAAGGCCCCCAATTGGGGGGCGTTCGGCCGCGCCATACGGACCTGGCCCGGGGCTGTTGGCGGGCGCGGAAAAAGTTCGTGCGCGGCGCATCCTCCGGTTCCGTCCGTGGATGCAGATTCCTGAACGGACGCCGCCCGCCCCCTTCACATGGAGGGGGCGGGCGGCGCGTTCTTGCACAGCGGGACGATCAGTGTCCGCCGACCATCATCATCGGGTTTTCGCGCGGCCGGAAGTCCACTGCGGGCGCTTCCTCCAGGCCCCAAGGCCGCGCCTCTTCGAGCAGCGACCCCTGCCCCTCCGCAACCCGGTGCAGGCCACCGGCCGGAGCCAGGCCCTCGGGCGTTTCGGGCCCCGTCTCCACCACCGCTTCGGGTGCGGCCGCGGTCAACGCCGACGCCGCCGGGCCCCCGGCCAGTTCGTTTCCATGGGGAGCCGCGACCAGCGCCCCTCCGCCATTCGGAATCACGGCCGCCTCTTGCCGCAACAGTCCCCAGGCCCCCACCGCCAGGCAGGCGGCCGCGGCCATGGCACTGAACCGGCGCCAGGCACCGCCGCGCCGCACCGCAGGCAACTCCGCAGGCAACTCCGCTGGCGCCGTAGGTTCGGCCCCGATGCGCGCCATCACCGCGCTGCGCAGATCCGGCGCCGGACCAATGTCCTGCAACCACCATTCGCGGCGCACGGCTTGCGCCCGCCGCAGATCGCGCAATTCCTCCGCGCAGCCGGCGCAGCCCTCCAGGTGGGCGGCAACCAGCAGGCGTTGGTTCTTGTCCAGTTCACCCGCTCCCCCTTCGCTGCCGTCCATAAGCGGCAACATCTGGCGGATCTCTTCACACGGGCGCTCAAACGAGTTCGTCATCGCTTCCCTCCTCCAGGCCCTCGCCTGGATGTTGTTCGTTGTTGTGATGGCGGTTCCACGCGTCCAGGAACAGCTTGCGTCCCCGGTGCAGGCGCCAACGCACCGTCACGTGGGTGACGCCCACGATGTCGGCGATTTCCTTGCACGAAAGCCCCTCGAGTTCGCGCAGCACGAGCGCCGTGCGGAAGTGCGGCGCGAGGCCCTCGAGCACCGTGCGCACCTCCCCCGCGGTCTCCAGCGCCATCAAACCATCCGCCGGCCCCTCTTCGCGGGGATCCGGCAGGTCGGTCATCAACGGGCCGTCGTCCAGGTCATCGGCGCCAGCGGACAAGCTGGTGTGCCGCCGCTTCTTGCGCAGGTGGTCGATGCACAGGTTGGTGACGATGCGGTACAGCCAGGTCGAAAAGGCGAACTGGGGATCGAAACCCTCCAGCCCGCGGTAGACCCGCAGGAAGGCCTCCTGGGCGATGTCCTGGGCGTCCTCATCGGATCCCACCAGACCGCGCGCCACCCGCCAGACCCGGCTCTGGTGGCGCTCCACCAGCTCGCCAAAGGCCTGCGGATCCCCCGCCTGGGCGGCCAATACGAGGCGCCCGTCCTCTTCCCGCGAGCTCGGCTCGGGGCTCTGGAGGCGGTCAGGGGGGGTACTCATGGGTCGCAGGACCCCCCTAGTATGGCATATGGACGGGCTCGGCAGCATAGGCCCCCCGGTCTACGGCCCGGGACCTGGGCGCGTTGGAGCCGGCCCAGGGAAATCCCCCGGACCCGGCGTGCCCCCGCGGGGGAGCACGCCGGCGGGACTCACTTTGGTACGCCCGGCTTGCCGAAGAAGCGCTCCAGCGGGGTGCGGGGCGCCGTGCGCCGGGCCCGCATGGGCGGACTGTTGTTCGGCAGGGGGAAGTCGTGCACCTGGCTGTCCGGGTGGCAGTTGTAGCAGGCCGGCGAGGACCAGACGTAGTCGTCCTCGTCGCTCGTGCACGTCGTCCATGCGCGACTGGCGGTGCGGATGGCAGTGGGTGCACGAGAAGTTCGAACTGCCCGACGTGGTGTGGCAGTCCACGCACGACAGGAACCCGTGGTCATCCCCGGGCCCGATCGGGAAGTCGTGATCGAACGTCGCCCCATCCCAGGTGGAGGTGCTGTGGCAGTCCTGGCAGGTGGTCGGGAAACCAAGCGCCTGGTGGTCCGGGTCGTTGGCGCCCTGGTAGTCCGACAGGTGGCACGAGACGCACGTGTTCGGCGTGCCCGCGTACACCCCGCCGGTGTGGCAATCGGTACAGGTCGCTTGGCTGTGCGCCCCAGTCAGCGGCCAGAAGGCATGGGTGAATCCCGCTCCATCCCACTGTGTCGTGTTGTGACACAGTTCGCAGTTCGTCGGGAAGCCCGCGGCTGCATGGTTCGGGATCGTTCGTGTTGCCTGGTAATCCGACAGGTGGCAGGAGACGCAACTGGAATCGAGACCGCTGTACACGGTCCACGCTGGAATGACAAGACTGGCAGGACACCTGGCTGTGACCACCGGTCAGCGGGAACGAACGAGTGATCGAAACTGGGCATCGAATGCCAGGTGAGGCGAGTTGTGGCAGACCTCGCAGAACCGTCGGGAAACCCGCCGCCGCGTGGGGCGGTCGCTGGTCGCCGCGTACTCATCCGAGTGGCAGCCGACAGCAGGTATTCGGCGTCCCCGCTGAACACGTTACCGATATGGCACTGCGTGCAATCGATCGTCGCATGCACGCCCGCCAGGGGAAACGCCGTGTGGGTGAACCCACCGCTGCCCCAACTCGTGGGACGGTGACACCGATCGCAGTCCTGGAGGTCCAACCGTGCGAGGTGATCCCAAATGGTCGGGTTCGCTGATCGAAGCCAGCAGATCCCGGTGGCACGAGGCACAGGCCGTATCCAGCGGCGTCATCTGCCCTTGCTCGATGCCCAAGTGGCACTGGCGGCACGCCGTGCCCGTGTGCGCCCCCACCAGCGGGAAACGCGTGCGCGCGTGGTCTTTCACCGCATCGCTCACGCGCCAATGCTCTTCGCTGTGGCAGTTGCTGCACTGACCGCCCAGGTTGCCCTGGTGCACATCGGCATGGCAACCCGCGCAGCCCTGCTCGGAGAAACGCTGCACCGGACCCCGGTCGTTGTGGCAACGCAGGCACTGCGCCTGGGCGTGGGCCCCGCGCAGGGGCACGCCGGTCTGCATGCCGTGGTCGAAGTGGAAGTCCGGACGCAGGGTCTTCCAATCTCCGCCCAGGTGACAGAGCGAACAGTCCCCTGGGAAGTTCTCGTGGGGCACCACCGGGCCGAAACCCTGCCACCAGCCGTTCTCCGGGCCTTCCGGCGCCTTGTTGAGGTCTTGCACGCTGCAGGCGATGACGAGCACGCCGAACAGCAGCCCCGCCCACAGGACAATCGATCGCTGGTTTCTCATCGGGAACTCCTCGCCACGCGCATGCTGCGCAAGCCTGCGGCCATTTGGACCACGTTCCATTGCTCTTCCCACGGAGCGGCCATCAGAAGCTCCTCCGCAGGGTGAATCCCAAGGACCAGGCATCCTGCTCGCCGCCCGTGTACACGGCTGCGTCGAGGGTGCCGAACAGATCCTCCATCAGGGTCCCCCCCCAGAAACCCCGTACCAACACCCGGCTTTCCGCCGTGGTGGTTCCCTCCGGGTCGAACAGATCGAAGCTGCCGACCTCTAGACTTGAGCCGTATCGGCCGTGCCACAAATCGGCACCGTGCGACAGGCGCAGGGCGCGCGAGGTGCTGAACGGTGCATCGTTCCAATACGCCGCCACGGTCCAAAGTCCCGTGCTGGCCTGCTGCTCAAAGCTGACCTCGCCGAACGATCCCGAATCGGTTTCGTCCTCCCACTGCTGGAAGCGCGCTTCGCTGCGCTGCTTGTCGTTCCAGGCATACCAGCCCCCCACCCCGCTGCGCGTGGTGTGCGCGCGGATCAAGAGGTCCGGATCCTGCAGAGCCGGTAGGGCGCGCTGCGTTTCGGGCCAACGGTTGTCGGCCCATTCGATGTAACACGCGCCGGTTCGGTCGAAGCGCCGCTCGAGATGCACCGAAGCGTCGGTCACCTCGAGTCCGCTCGACTTGATCGCATCGGCCGAGTCGTACCAATCCACCGCTAGGCGACCGTCGAGGAACCACTGGCGCGCCTGTTCCCAATGCCCTTTCATCAAGGCCCAGGTCCGGTCCGCGCTGCCGCCATACCAGGTCTGCTGCACCGCAGCCCCCAGGCGCGAACGGTCTTCGCTGCCGTAGAGGGCCTGCCAGAATCCGCTGATCGCCAGGTTGTCCTCGAACGGCAGATCGGGGCCGAAGCCAGGTTGGAAACCCGCCGAAGCGCCGTAGCGCGTGCCATCCGCGTTGATACGCGACCATTCGAAACCGTCGAGCAACCCGAGCTCGGCAAAGTCCCGCGGGAAGAAGCGGCCCATCTCGTAGCGCTCATGGTCGAAACGCGTGCCGCCCAACACGTACGAGGCGCGCGACACGCGCAGGTACGAATCGGAGTTGTCTTCGAGCCCGGGGGTCGTGCCGTCCACGGAAAGCGAACGCGCCTCGTAGTCGACCACCAACTCGAGGTCGCCGCCGCGGCCGAAGGGGTTCTGCCCGCGCAGCCGCGTGCCCACCCAATAGCGGTCATCGCTGCGATCGCTGCCCGTGGCGTCGCGGAAGGTATTGCCCCCCAGGTGCACATCGCCACTCCACACCGTCGGCCGCTGTTCGGGACGGCCCGCTTCGATTGGTTCGAGCAACGTCGCGCCGCCTTGCCAAGCCTGGCTCTCCTCCGACCATTCGATCGGCGGTCGGTCGGTGCCGGCGCGGGGTTCGCCGATCACCAACACGGGCACGAGCACCCGGCCCCGCACCCCCGCGACGATGCCCGTGGCTCCCGGGGGCAGGCGCAGGGTCGACTCACCCGGTCCGAGATCGATGACCTCGGCGGTGACTTCGCTCGCCCCCAAAGGCTCCAACACGACGCGATCCCCGGCCTTCAACCCAGACGTGGCGCCCAAGTCGATGCGCGCGAGTCCGTCCTGCACCCAGAGTACGCGCACGCGCACCGTCGTGGTCTCCTGGGCCGAACCAGCGGGCAGGGAATTCTCCTGGGCCCAGGCAGGGCCCAAGCACAGGAACAACGTCAGGGGCAGAGGGAGGTTCTTCACTTGACGGGAATCGGTCCCGGGCCGTGGCAATCGGCGCACTTGCGCCCCAGGGGTCGATAGCGTACCGCCTCTTCGCCGGCGGTGGTGGTGGCGGTCTTGTGGCACTGGTCGCACGCCACCGCCGCATGGGTCTCATCCAGCGGGAAGCGGGTGGTTTCGTGGTCGAAGTCCGGAATCTGGAATGCGGTGAAGCCCGTGTGGCACTCGTTGCAGCCCTTGACCCCGGCAAACTGCCCTAGGTGCGGATCCGCGTGGCAATCGGCGCAGTTCTTGCCCGGCGCGTGGTGCAGTCGGTGCCGCATGGTGTTCGGGGTCACCTGGTTGTGGCACTCGGCGCAACCGATCTCCCCGTGGCGGCCTTCGAGGGCAAACCCCGTGTCCCCGTGGTCGAATTCCTCGTCCTGCAGCCGGAACGAAGTCTCCACGTGGCACAAGGCGCAATCGGTTTTGCCGCGGTGATCCCGCAGTCGCTTCAACCGGTGGAACACCCCCTGGTGCGGACTGTCGTGGCACTCGCTGCACGCGCGAACTTGGCCTTGAGCCAGCACTTCGAACGGCGAGAGCACGATCTTGCCGTTCTCCGTCACCCCGTGGCAATCACGGCACAGGGTCTGGGTGTGCGCGCCGTTCAGCGCGAACGCCGTCCAGACGTTGTGGTCGAAGTTGCCGCTCGGCAGCGCGCGGAAGTCCTCCGTCCCGTGGCAACGTGCGCATCCCACGCGGCCCTGCCATTCCTGGGGCATGCCGACCCCGTCAAAGTCCCCGCCGTGGGGATCCTCGTGGCAACGCGCGCAGTCGAAGCGCATCGGCCCGCTGAGCAGGTCATCCACCGGCAGGGCCGGCCCCAGACGGCGGCCATTCTCCACGGGCTTGTGGCAGGTGACGCAGTCGGCCTTGAGGTGCGCGCCGGTCAACTCGTACCCGGTCCGGTTGTGGTCGAAGTCTTCGACCTTGAGGAAGTCGCGCTCGTTGTGGCAACTCGCGCAATCGGTGCCGCCGGCCGCCATGGCGCTGACCCCCGAGGCAAACGCACCCGCGTGGGGATCTTCGTGGCAGCGGTTGCACGCCGCGCCCGCGCCCGGGAACAAGGTCTCCCCGAAGGGGCGTTTGTCCGCCGTGCGGTGGCAGAGTTCGCAGTCGAGCTCCGCGTGTTTCTCCTTCAGGAAGAAGCCCGTGGCCACCGCGTGGTCAAAACCCGGCGCGGGTTTCCACGCGTCCACCTCCAGGCTGTGGCAACGCTCGCACCCTTCGCGCGGCGTACCCGCCAGGTCCGCAACCACCCGGGCGAGGGAGCCTTGATCGAATCCATCCCCGTGCGGGTCCTCGTGGCAATCCGCGCAGGCGCTGCGCTGGAGGTGCCCCGCGTCATACGCGAGTTCCGGCCCGTGGCACCGCGCGCAATCCAGCGCGCCGGAATCGGCCACCAATCGGTGCACCCCGTCGAGGGCAAACCCGGTGACCGCGTGTTGTTCGAGCGTGAGCTTGCCGCCCGCGCCACCGAAGGCCGGTGTTACCAGGTCGTGGCACCCCGCGCAGTCTTCGCCCACCTGGGCGAGCCACGTGGGCCGGTGCGGCGACTCGTGGCACTGGCTGCACGAACGCGCCTCGCGCCCCGGATCCTTGAGTTCTGCGGTCACGGAGAACTCGGTGCCCGTCTGATGGCATTGGTCGCAAGACAATCCCCCGTGCACCCCATCGAGGGCAAACGCCGTGGAATGGTCGAAGCCGGTGGCGTCTTTCCACGGATCGCTTTGCCCGTGGCAGACCACACAACCATCCCCCATGGCCCCCTTGTGCGCGTCTTCGTGGCACGTGGTGCAGGACTGATCGAGGCCCAGGAAACGCCGCTGCCCGGCCATCAAAAGCGCGTCCTGCGCGTGTTTGTGGCAGGCTTTGCACTCGAGTTCGGCGTGGGTGCCCGTCAGCTCGTACTGCACGTGTTGGTGGTCGTACTCGGCGACCTTCTCCACCCCGGCGCGGAAGAACGCCGCCGCCGACACCAACGCGAAGTCATCGCCTCGGTGCTCCCCGTGGCACGCCCCGCAGGCCAGCCGCGCGTTCTCCCCCCCGTGCAGCCCCACCCCCGACTGCATCTGCAGTGCGATCGGCTCGTGGCATTCCAGGCAGGCCTTGTCGAGGTCCGCCGCCGCCATGTGCTCGCCGTGGCAAGCCACGCAGCCGTCGGAGCCCTTGAGCTCCGGCACCGCCGCGTGCACCGCCGCCAAGGGCCCGGGTGAAGGCGTCTCCGCCACCCGCAACGTGTACCAGACCACCGCGGCCAGGGCCACGAGGCTGAGACCCAGCTCCGGTCGCAACCAGCGGCGCAGCATCAGTTCCCTCCTCCGAATCCGAAGCGCGCGTACTTGAGCGCCGTGAAGATGTGCAATCCGAGCACGAGCACCAGGAGCACCGCCACCCAGCGGTGCACGTAACGCCACGAGGCCATCGCCGTGCGCAGCTCTTCGTACCAGGTGGTCGCCAGGGCCAACCGGTGGCTGCGCCGGGCCAGTTGCACGAGGTCACGCACCCGCTCTTCGGGTACCCCGAGCCGCGAACCTTCGCTGCGCACTTCGCGCAAGACCGAACGCAGACGCCCCGGCGCTCCGATCAGGGCTTTCACCCGACCGATGCCGCTCTGGGACCAATGCACTCCCGCCACCAGGTCCTGCACCTTCTGCTCGACCCACTCGCGGTAGCCCGGGTGGTCGCCCTCCCACTGCCCCTGCAGCGAAGCGAGTTTGCCCTGCATCTCTTCGAGGGCCAACTCGCGGCCGTTCGAGGCCCGCGGCAGGAACGCGTAGAGGTAGCGCCCCATCGCCCCAGTGCCGATCAGCACGCCGAGCGAAACCAGCGCGACGCCGCCCGGGCTCTGGTGCCACAGGAACCCGCAGTGCAGCAGCGCGAGCAGGCCCGCGCCCACCCCCGTGATCACGTGCGCGGTCATCCAGGTGCGCAAGGCGCCAAACCTCAGCGGCGCCCAGGTGCTACGTCGCAGCAGGTACGAGAGGTTGACGAGGATCGCCACCGTCGCGAGCAAACCCGCCACCAGCCCCGCGTTGCGCGCCGGCCGCAGCCAATCGTTCCACTCGCTGTGCGAACGTTCCGCCAGGGTCAGCAGATAGTAGTCGCTGCGGTACAGGGCCCAGCCAAAGATCAGGGTCGACGCGAGCAGCGCTCCCGACAGGGCGGGCACCAAACCGCTGCCCCGTTCACCGATCTCCACGATCCCTTCGCGCAGGGCCGGGTCGAAACTCACTCCGCAACGCTCGAGCAGCGGATACGGCGGATCACCACCCGCGAGCACGATCACATCGTCGTTGGTGTATGCGGTCAGGGCCCCATCGGCGGCGCGCAGCACGACGCGATCGGCTTCGATGCACTCCACCTCGGTACCAAAAGCCGCGCGCACCCGCCCATGTTCGATCGCGCTCTGGATCTTGCGCTCGTTTTCGGCTTTGAGGCGGAACAGGTCGTGGCGACGATAGGACAAGGTCACATCCGACCCTTCCTGCATCGAAAGCCCCAGGGCCGCCTCAATCGCGCTGTCGCCGCCGCCCACCACCATCACGTGCCGGCCCGCGTAGGCCTGGGCATCGATCAGCGAGTAGATCACCTTCGACTGCTCTTCGCCGGGCACGCCGAGCTTGCGCGGGCTGCCGCGGCGACCGATCGCGAGGCACACGGCGCCGGTGTCCATGTAGGCGCCCTCGGTCAGAACCCGCAGTCCCCCGCCGGGCAGGGCATCGATGCCCTCCAGTTTGTAGCCGCCGCTGAAGGGCAGCTCGAAGCGCTCGAGCAGCGACTGCCACAGCTCGGTGAGCTCTTCCTTTTGGTATTGGCTCTGATCCAGGGTGCCGTGCATCGGCAGTTCCACGGGCCGGTTCATCACCAGCTTGTGGCGAGGGTACTTCGCCACGGTGCCGCCGATCCAGTCCTCCTGGTCGATCCAGGCTACTTCGAGCCCAGCCTCCAACGCACCGAGGGTACAAGCTAGCCCCGCCGGTCCGGCGCCGACCACCACCAGGTCGATGCCCCCTTCCGGCCTGGGCAATACGCCCGCCCGCTGGCGCCGGGCGACCTCCTTCGCCACCGACGAGCCCTGCGAGATGGCCGTGCGCACCAGGGCCTGGCCCGTGACCTCCCCCGCTAGGAACAGGCCGGGTCGCCCAGGAGCCTCGAACTGCTCGCTGAGCACCGGGATGTCGCGGCGCTGATCCAGGTCCGCCAACGCCACGGTGATCGCGTCGGTCGGGCAGACTTCCTCGCACCGACTGTGCCCCACGCAGCGCGCCCCATGCACCACGCGCGCCTGGCCGAACACCACCTCGAGCACGCCCTCCTCGGGGCAGACCTTGACGCACAGCCCGCAACCCATGCAGCGCGTGCGGTCCACGTGCGGGTGCTGGAGGATCGCGCGGTCGCTGCCGCGGCGGCGCGCTTCGCGGATCGCGTGGGTGGTGGCCACCGCCGATTCCCGTTCGCGACGGCGCACCGCTACGAGCCCGATCAAGAGCACCAGGACGGCAAGGGCGACTAGGGAGATACCGAGCAAGGCAGAAGGGGCAGGAGGCAGGGGGCGACGGAAACGTCAGTTCAGCTTAGAAACCGGCAAGATCCGCACCGAAGGTCTGCAGCCCTAGGCCCACCTTACAGTTACGTAATCCCCACCAGCGGGAAGCCGCACTGCTGCTTTCCTGCCACCCACCCCTTCGCTGTTGGCCGGGAAATCGGTTTTCCCACCCTTTGTTGCAACAGAGACCGTGGCGACCGGCAGGTCCCCACGGTCCCAAGCCCCATCAGAACGTCACCGCAAGACCGTTCGAGAAGTTGGCTTGTCCGCCGTTCTCCCGGTGCCAGAGCTGGAAGTACCAGGTGTCGCCCGCAGCGATCGACGGGTTGCCCGCAAAGGGCAAACTGACGGGCACATCAAACCCGGTGCCCGTGCTCGATGTACCCACTTGGTTAATCAACACCCCAAACACGTTGAAGCGACCCACCGAGGTGCTGGCCCCGGTCAGGTTGTAGCGGCCGATCTGCCCGCTCACGCACAAGCGCCCTTGGGACACCGGCAGGCCCGGATCCACGGCGAGATCGCCCACGAGGAAGTACCCGAATTGATCGACCGGACCTCCGCTGGCTTCGAGGCGCAGCCCCGATCCGCTGCCGGTCCCCACCGTTCCCGAAAGCATCGTAGGCGCCCCGGTCGAGTTGCTGTTGGCCGGATCGCAGAAGGTGGACAGTTGGCCCGTACCCGTGCCCGCGATCACCAGGTCGTAGGTATTGCAGGTCTGCAAGCCCTCGCCCCAGAAGTCTACCTCGAGAACGAGGTCCACCGGCGCCCCGGTCGTGTTCGTCCAGGTCACCCACTCGTCATCGGTCGTGGAAAGACCATAGTCGAGGGTCTGCGACCACGTGTTCGTGCCGCAGGCAACGTTCGAGGCCTCGTACAGATAGATGTCCAGGTCCGCCGTGATATCCGCAAACAGGATGCCGCAGGTCACCGTCGCCCCCGCGTCCACCGTGAACGAGAAATCGTCGTCGTTGCCCTGCTTGCACACGAGTCCCGGATAGGTGCCATTGCCCATGGGCGTCGCCGTGGCGCACGAGTTGTTGGGCTCGTAGGCATCATCGGGCGCGTTGCACGGATTCGGCCCCACGTACACGTCCAGGCTGTACTCGCTGCACGGGAACTGCCACGTCGTGTTGTAGGGCTCGAACACCACCATCTCGGGCTGGGTGCCCGTGTTTACATGGAAGAAGTTGCCCGCAACCGCCGTTCCCAGCCCGCAAGCCCCGATGTGCAGATCCATGTCCAGATCGGTGCCATTGCTCGATTGCCACGAAACCTGCAGGATCTGCCCCGGGGGCACATCCACGCGGTAGAAGTCCCGGTCCGGCGTCGAAACGATCAAGCCAGTGTACGTGCCTGTCCCCAGCACCGCCGCCGTCTGGCAGGAGTCATTGGGGTCGAAGACATCGCTCGTCTGGCACACATCCGGCCCCAGCGCCACGTCCATGTCGTACACCGAACACGGCTCGCTCGAGAAGGCCGCGCGCTTCACCTCCCAGCGCAGCAGGATCGGCGCCGCGGTGGTGTTTTGAAAGTGGAAGGGTTCGTTCGGGAACTGGATGAAGTTGCAGTTCAAGTCAAACGTGCGCACATCGGTGTTCGCCGCGTTCGTCGCAAACGTAGCCACATCCAGCCGGTAGCCGGCTGGCACCATCACTTCGTAGAAGTCCGGATCCGCGGCCGTCACGATCAATCCCGTGTACGTGCCCGGCACCACCGGCCAGGCGGTCTGGCACGTATCGTTGTCCTCGAGCCCATCGGTCCCGCCGCACGGATCCGACTGGATGTTGAGCACCCCCGGTCCCGAGTAGTTGCCATACCCGCCGACTTGGATCAGATACGGCTGCCCCCCTACGAGCCCGGTGACGTAGATCTCCGACTGGAACCCCGTGCCGCCATCGTCGTCGTACCCGATGCAACTCGCCGCACAACCGCTGCCCGAATGGATCGCCAGTTTCGTATCCCACGCCGTTCCGTTCGTGTCGAACTGGTAGGCCCCCGAAGCGGGCGCGGTCCACAGGAAGAACCCATCCTGGTTCACCGAGTTCGCCCCGCTGGAGCAGCTTCCGCCCCCGTTGAACCCCGACGACGTCATGCCGGTGGTGTTAAAGGCAAAGGTCCCCAGGCCCGCAAGCGCCACCGGCGCCGAACAGTCCGGCCCCTGGGCAGCAGCAAAGGGCAGGGCAAAGGTCAAAAGCGCAAGGCGCGTCAGCAGGTGCTTCATGGTCAGGCAGGTGCGGAGAGAAGGCCGCCGGTAGATCCCGGCGGCCTTCCCTTATACCCGCCGCGTGCCCATAGCGCAGCGTTTGGCGGATGGCCCTTGGGCCCGGGCCGGACCTACCAGAGCACCGTCACGCCACCAGTCAAGTTCGACAGACCGCCCGACTCGCGGAACCACAACTGGTAGTGGTAGGTGCTGCCCGCGGAGATCGTCGCCCCCCACGGCAGGGTGGCAGGCAAAACGTACCCAAACGCCGAGTTGCTGGTGCCGGCGAGGTTCTGGAACCTCCCGAAGGCGTCGAACTGCCCCAAGGAATTGTGCCCGGCGATGGTCGTGTTGTATCGCCCGATCAGGTTGCCCCCGGCGCCACTGAGGCAGAGCCGCCCGCCGCCAAGCGGCGACCCCGGAACGGCGGTCTGGGTGCCCACGAGCAGATAGCCGAACTGTCCCGCCGGCCCTTGCACGGCCTCCAACTGGACGAGGCTCGCTGGCCCGAAGGGCTGGCTGGCAAACAACACCGCCGGCAATCCGCTGGAATTCACGTTGGCCGGATCGCAGAAGGAAGCCGTCTCCAGAACGCCGTTGCAGCCCCCCGCGCCGCTCACCACGAGATCCACGTGATTGCAGTCGGCCGGGGGGCCGATGTACTCCAGAATCAACCAGGCAACCGCTTCGTCCGGACCAGGATTCGGCCACTGGAGCGAGAAACTCTGCCCGCTGCCGGAGGTCAGCACAGGGAAGAAAAAACAGTTGTCATTGGGAAGATAACAAACGACTTCCGCCTCCAGCAGCCCCACGAAAGAGTCGAGTTCCAGGTCCAAATCGAGCGTATTCCCCGCCGGCACGCACAATTCGAAGGTCCGCACCCCTTCGACCAGCAAACGTGGATAGTGCCCCGAAGATAGATACTCATAGTCCGGGTGGAACACCAACGGATCCTCGCCGATGGCCGCACAAGGGTTGTCCGCAACCTGCAGGGTCAGATCGTACTCCATGCACCACCCGAGGGATGTACCCAAGGTGTAGGGCGCCACCCTCACGACTTCGGTCTGACTCGAGTAGTTTGTATGGCGCAAGGGCCCCGCCCCCAGCGCCAGAAGCCCACAGCTATCATCCAGGATCTGGAAGATCACCCCGGAAGCCGAGCTGTTCGTGCTGCCGATCGCCGTCACTTGCTGTCCCGGCTGCAACAACACCGAATAGAAATCCGGATCCTGCGACGAAGCGAACAGCCCCGTATAGGTCCCCGGCGCCATCGCAACCGCCGCGCCGCAGGAATCGTTGGGCTCAAACGCATCGTCCTGCCCCGGCAAAACGGAACACGGAATGGCGAGCGGATTCATGGTCAACGCATACGTTGCACAGGTGCTGCCAAATCCCGGCCGCGCCTCGAAGTGCTTCAGTACCGGGTCCCTGGTCAAGTTGACCAAAGATCGCGATATGCCGCTCGATCCGACCTGGCAGTTCCCATCCCAATCCCAGAGCAGAACGAACGGACCGCCCGTGCTCACCGTCACCGTGACCGCTTCCATGGGCGGCAACCAGACCGCGTAATGATCCGGATCGCTGGTCCGCACCACCAAGTTGCGGTAATTCCCAATGCTCAACACGTGCGGCGCAGCGCACGAATCGTTGGGCTCGAAGCCATCGTCGGGATTGCCCGCCGCCGTGCACGGCGCCTCCATGATCGTCAGTTCCCCGCTGCCACCCAGGCCGTTCAAATCCGCGATCCGCAGTAGGAACGTATCACCCGCCTGCACGCCGGCTTGATTCCATTCGCGGAAATACGCCCCTGGCCCACCAAGCGGCAACGCATTGCCAAGACAAGTCGCGGCGCATCCATTGCCAGCAGCCACCGAAAACGAAGACATCGGGCCGGGCACGGTCGCCAACAAACGCACATCCCCCGCCGAGGTCGCCGTCCATTGGAAGAACCCCGCCGCTTGCCAACTGCCCGAACACTGCGGCGCCGCCCCCGACCCCGCCGGCCCGATACTGTTGTCGAAAACAAAGGTGCCATACCCCGCAATCGGCACCGCGCTGCCACAATCCGCCCCCTGCCAGGCAAGGGCCTGTTCGGCCCCTACCCCTCCCACGGCCAGAATCACGGAACCAAGCCGATTCGTCCAACGCCAATGCCTGCCGCTGCTCATGCTGTCATCCTCCGGTGAGGGATTTGGGATCCAATACACGATCCCTAGCTCCGGTCCCGGGCCGGGTTACGCAATCGCGCGGGCAGGCCCCCTGGGATAAGCCGAACGGCACCGACCTTGCCCCGCGCTCCGTCCCGCCAATGCGCCTTACTACCGAACACATCGACCTTGAGGCTCAACGGCCCGCGCAAGCCCCGTGGCCAACGCAGGAATAGCCGCAACGCAGCGTTTTGGACCCGTTGCAATCCTCACCAAATGCCACTTGACCGGTCCATCCCGATCAATCGAACAACACCTCCACCGCGTTGCTGAAGTTCGAGGTCGTTCCCGCCAGGTGATCCCGGTAGTAGAGCTGGAAGCACCACGTATCCCCCGCCCCGATCGCCACGGCGGGATTCAAGGGCATGGCGCTCGTGTCGAGGTTGAAGAGCATGCGCCCCTCCCCATCCGCCAGCGCCACCCCGACCCGGGCCAGGGCTCCGGACAGGCACAGGTTGCCCATGCTGCCCCCCGGATGGGCCACGAATCCCGGTGCCTGCGAGGCCACCAGCAAACCCGCCTGCCCCGGCACCGCGTCTTCGATCCGGCAGGTCACCAGGCCATCCCCGGCCGTCGTGCTGCCGTTCACCCGCAGGTGCGCGGCCTCACCGGTGGAGTTCACAACGCCGTCGCAGATCTGGAGACCGTGGTCGAGTTCGTAGATGAGGGCGGTTCCTGAGAGTACTCCGCTGGTGTCCATCCCAGTGAAGTCCCCCACAACAGCGAAGCCGCGCTCTATGGATACGCTGAATCCGAACCAACCTCCGATCTGGGCAGCACCGACTTCCTGGAAGACACGCGTCTCTTCCCAGGTACCCAACCAGTTGCGCTGGAACAGATACGCCTGACCGGAGGCCATCGAGGCGGGCCTGCGCTTGGCATATCGCGCGCCAACCAAGATGGAGCTCCCGTCAAAGGCAATGGCGCCACCAAAGCCGTCCGTTAGGACAGGGGAACTGAGATCCGTAAATGCCTGACTTGCGGCGATCGTTTGGGAATAAGCCCATTGACTGCCTTGCAAATCAAATAGCATCACTTCACCCCGGGGAAGCCCATAGGGATCTTCGAATCGAGGAGCCCCCACAGCAAGGGTCCCACCGTGCATGGCCAGCGCAAAGCCGAAATCCGCATTGGTGTCACCCGGATTGATCGGGTCTGGATTCTCAATCGTCTGGGCCAGCTGCCATTGCCCCCCTACCCTCTGGTAGACAAACACGCGGTCTTCCAGATAACCGATTCCTCCCCCTGGCAGAACGATCTGCTGGTGCCCGGCCATTCCTACCGCAGCCCAATCCCCCGAGATCGCCACCGCCTCACCGAAGTGAGGGCTGCTGGTTACCCCAGGAGGATTCGGCGGTGGGAGGATCAACTGAGATAGGTCCCAGTCACCATTCGGCTGCCGGTCGTAGACGTATACGGCTCCCCAATGGGGTCCTGCGTAGTCCGCATAGAAAGCACCTGCAAAGAGGGTATTGCCACTCAGCGCTAGGCGCCCCCCAAATGCGTACGCGTAGTCCGGCCTATCCTCCAAGCGAGCCACTTGCTCCCATATGCCCGAGTGGTTCTCAAGGATGTAGACCACGCCATTGGGGTTGTTGGTCGCGTTTACAGCAACCCGATCGCCGTCGATCACAACACCCCAACCCAAAGTCATCGAAGGCACAGCATCCGCCGGGCTGAATGCTTGTGTCCAGGTCCATCCACTTGGGCCGCGGTGGTAGAAGTAGATCTCCCCTGAATTGACAAGCCCCTGGGCGTTCACCGCCCGTGCGCTTACGACCATCCAATCACCGCTGACTGCAACGGCAGTTCCAAAGAAGTTCTGAAACTCACCATTGACCAATTCCAGTCGCAGGTCTTCCGTCACTTCTGTCCCCAGGTAAACTTGGCCAAGGGCTTGTCCCCCAAGGCATACCCAGCTCCCGAGGACCATAGCCGACGTGGGACGGCCCAGCTTAGAACTCCACCAAGGGTGGATTTGCATTGCGGTCCGGAAGGCATTTGCCAGGCGTTTCTTGGCACTCACGAGTGAGACTCTCACAAAGGCGAACGTCACGAGTTTGGTCATGAACTCACCACACCAACGATGCCGTTGCTCCACAGAGACTGCATTGCATCCTGTATCTTTCGCCATATCACCCACCCCAATCAGGGCCCGGCCGTTTCCCGATACTCATAGCAGCCCATATCCGGGATCAACGGTGCAGGCGGCAAGGCAAGCCCCCAGGTACGGGGAATCCCGAGCCGCAACTCAAACGGAGTCGGCTCTACCTTGTCCCCATCGGTATCCAAATCCAGGTAGTCAGGGGCGATATAGGTATCGTTCCCGGCGTCAATACAGGGCGAAGTGGAAAGTAGCTTGTAGTCTCGGTGCACCGAGTCCACGAAGTTTGGTACGGCAGATATGTTACCACTCCCTGGCCATATCGTTCCTCCCCCAATGTTCGAGTAATTCAGAGTGAATCCCGCCACCCCGACTCCAAAGCTGTCGAAGTTGGCTTGCAGGTTCGTCGCCCCGCTAGTGTACGCGACATTGTCCCACAAAACGGAGTTGCTGATTTCGCAAGTAGCACTTGGGTGCGCAAGGAACACTCCAGCCGCGGCGTAAACAGGGCTACCCGAATGGTAGACTGTATTGTTGGCAATCGTGCAATTCCCAACGAGTACAAAGCTATCATCCCTGGGCGCCAGGAAAATTGCCGCCCCCCCGCCTTCAACGTTGATCGCCACATTGTCGTGGAAAAGACAGTTGTAGATCAATCCAGGCCCATCGCTTGGATCGTTAGGCCCATTTGAGCCTCCTCCAAAGAAGATGGCGCCACCACCTCCGATGCCCCCTACTCCAGCGTAATTATAATCAAACTGTGAGCTAAAGATAGAGGATGGAACGGCCGGGGTAACCGTCGCATCCGCTAGCAAGCGCTCAACCCAGATTGCCCCACCCAGTTCTCTGGCAGCATTACGATGAAACGTGCAATTCTTAATAGAAAGCACTGCTGCAAACGCACCAATCGCCCCACCCCGATCCGCCAAGTTGTCCCGAAAATGGCAATTGCTGAGTACTCCAACCCGTCCGCCATCAAGCAGCAATCCGCCCCCATTTCCCTGCCCGGAAACAACACTGCTATCGGCATTGGCACGCTCAATTGTGAATCCATCCAGCCTAGGTACAGTCACGCCACTAGGCACTAACAAGATATGGAGGGAGTTTCCAGGAGGGGATGGATTCGAATCAATCACTCCTGAAAGGATGGTGTTGGCGGCTGATCCTTGGCGAGCTCCCAAGCTGCTTTCTGTGCCATTGAATCCCCCATAGAGGGAGAATTCATGTACCAGGATGAATGAATCACTCAAGAGCGGACCTGGCTTGTAGATCCCCTCCCGAACCCAAAACTCCTTGGGACCAACGTAGGTCGCAGTCTGACTGAGAGCGTATGAAAGGTCGTTATAGGCCGTCGACCAGGTGGCCCCATTTCCGCCCGCAGGGGCAGAAGCATCTACGAAGATCTGGGCCTCTGCCACCCCACTAAGAGCTAGGAGAGAGAGAGAGAGAGAGAGCAGCAGTCATTTTCTTCATGGTGGTTATCTCGCTTGGTGGGTGCTGACCAAAGCGAAACCGAGCCGCCCTGCGATAGCACCGGAATGGTTGAAGACGGAGCAATGCGCCCCGGATCGAGCAACATCCGCCCGATCCCTTGACCGTACCCTGGTCATGGGATCCCGCTAGGCAAAATCCAAGAAAATCAAACTTATGCAATAACGCTACGACTGTCTCGAATCTTGGCAGCCCTATGCCATCGAGAAGTCGTCTGGAGTTGGACCTTCTCCCAATGGCTCACCCGGCACTACCGCGCAACGTACTCCCCAAGTAATGAGGCCCAGTAGGCAAGCACCCAATGGAATGCCTCTCCCTGGTCCCGAAGACCGGTCCGCGGACCCCGCCCTTACGCCAACACCGGGAACCGCCCCTCAATCGCCGCAATCCGCCGGAACTTCTCCCGCCGATCCGCGATGAGTTTGTCGACCGGCACCTTGGCCAGATCGTCCAAGGCATCGATCAACACGCGGCCCAGGTTGTCCATGGCCTGGACCGGGTTGCGGTGGCCGCCGCCCGGGGGCTCTTCCACCACGCCGTCGACGATCTTGAGTTCGGTCAGGGTGCTCGCGGTCAGGCCCAGGGCTTCCGCGGCGTCCGGGGTGCGTTCGGCGTCTTTCCAGAGAATGGCCGCGCAGCCTTCGGGCGAGATCACCGAGTAGTAGCTGTACTGCATCATGTAGACGCGGTCCGCGATGCCGATGCCAAGAGCCCCGCCCGAGCCGCCTTCGCCGATGACGCAGGTGACGATGGGGACTTTGATGTCGAACATGGCGAGGATGTTCTCGGCGATGGCCGCCGCTTGGCCGCGTTCTTCGGCGCCGATGCCGGGGTAGGCGCCGGGGGTGTTGATCAGGGTGATGATCGGCAGGCCGAGTTTCTCGGCGAGCTTCATCTTGCGCAGGGCCTTGCGGTAGCCCTCGGGGTGGGCGCAGCCGAAGTTGCACTCGACGCGTTCCTTGGTGGTTTTGCCCTTGCGGTGGCCGACGACAAGCACGCGGCGGCCCTGCAGGGTGCCGAAGCCGGTCAGGATGGCGGGGTCGTCGCCGAAGACCTTATCGCCGTGCAGCTCCATGAACTCGTCGAAGAGGTATTCGACGATGTCGGTGACCACGGGGCGGTCGGGGTGGCGGGCGACGCGCACCTGGTCCCAGGGGGACAGGTCGCCATAGGCCTCCTCGATGGCCTTCTTGAGCTTGGCCCGCACGGCCTCCATCTCCTCGCTGATGTCGAGCTGGGTGCTGCCGGAAAGCTGCTCCAGCTCGGCCAGGCGCTGCTCGAGCTCCAGGATCGGGCGCTCGAAGGCCATGGCGGACAGGGAATCGGCCTTGCGGCCCTTGTCTTTGGATTGGTTGCTCAAGGGACCTCCTCGGGGGTCGGGTCCGCGCCGGGCGCGGTCCCCCATGGTCCTCCCTGGGCCCCCGGGCTGCAAGTCTCCAGCCCCCCGCCGCCCGCCAGGCCCAAAAGCGGTGCCCAGGGTGGGTTCGGGCCTGCCCAATTCCTAGACTGGCGCGCTCCGAACCCGGACCGGGCGCTCCCCGCGCCCCACCAAAGCCCATGGCCAGCCAAACGCGCGTCCAGGCACCCTGGCGCATCGAAGTCTTCCGCAAGCCCCACGTCGACGACCCCGAAGGCACGCATGCCAAACGCGCCATCCAGAGCCTGGCCCAGGGCCGGCCGGGGCTCGCGGGCATCGAAGAGGTGCGTATGGGGCGCGGCTTCCTGCTGCCCCCCAGCCTCGACGCCGACCAGGTCGCAGCCATCGTTACCGAGCTGCTGGCCGATCCGGTCGTCGACGACGCCACGACCTATGAACCCGGCCAAGTGCCCGCAGCCCGCGGCCTCCAGCGCGTGCTCGTGGCGCGCAAACCCGGCGTGATGGATCCGGTCGCCCAGACCCTGGGCCGCTCGCTGCAGCGCATCGGGATCTGGAAAGAAGCCGGCGAACCTTGGGTGCAGTCCTTCCTCGTGTGGCAGGTGCGCGGCACGGTCGCCGCCGCCGACCTGCTCGAGCTGGGCCGGCGCCTGTGGGCCAACGAGGTCATCGAAGAGCTGCGCGTGGGCGACGAAACCCTGCCCTACGGCGTGCCGCCGGCGCGGCCGCGCACGGGTCGGGTCGAGGTGCACGTGACCGGGCTCGATGATGGCCAGTTGCTCGAACTATCCACCTCCGGCCAGCTCTACCTGAACCTGGCCGAAATGCACTGCGTGCGCGACCACTACCGCGCCGCCGGCCGCGAACCCAGCGCCTGCGAACTCGAGACCATCGCGCAGACTTGGTCCGAACACTGCCAGCACAAGACCTTCCGCGGCAACATCGACTTCGAGGGTGAGCACATCGAAAACCTGCTCAAGACCACGATTGCGGCCGCCACGCACGAAATCGACCACCCGATGTGCGTCAGCGTCTTCCACGACAACGCCGGCATCATCGAGTTTGACCCCGATGTGGCGGGCGGCATGGACGTGGCGATCAAAGTCGAAACCCACAACCACCCCAGCGCCATCGATCCCTACGGCGGCGCGGGCACCGGCATCGGCGGCGTGATCCGCGACATCCTCGGTGTGGGGCGCGGCGCGCACCCGATCGCCAACATGGACGCGTTTTTCGTCGGGCCCCAGGACCTGCCGGCGGAAGAGGTGCCGAAAGGCAGCCTGCACCCCGCGCGCATCCTGCACGGCGTAGTGGCGGGCGTGCGCGACTACGGCAACCGCATGGGCATCCCGACCGTGTCGGGCGGCGTGTGGTTCGACAAGCGCTACACCGCGAACCCGCTGGTGTACGCGGGCACCATCGGCCTGATCCCGCGAAAGTTCGCCACGAAGGAAGTGCAGCCGGGCGATGCGATCCTCGTGGTCGGCGGCCGCACCGGTCGCGACGGCATCCACGGCGCGACCTTCTCTTCGGTCGAACTCGACGAGGAGAGCGAGATGGTCAGCGCCGCCGCCGTGCAGATCGGCGATCCGATCACCGAGAAGAAGGTCGCCGAAGCGCTGATCCAGGCCCGCGACCAGGAGCTGTTCCGCGCGGTCACCGACTGCGGCGCGGGCGGTTTGTCCTCGGCGATCGGCGAGATGAGCGAACACACCGGCGCCGTGGTGCACCTCGAGCGCGTGCCGCTCAAGTACCCCGGCCTGACCCCGGACGAGATCTGGATCAGCGAAGCCCAAGAGCGCATGGTGCTGGCGGTGCCGCCCGCGCAACTCGACGCGTGCATCGCGGTGTTTGCCGCCGAAGACGTGGAAGCCACGGTGCTCGGCGAGTTCAACGGCACGGGCCGCCTCGTGCTGCAGTACGAAGGCGAAGTCGTCGGCGACCTGGACCTGGCATTCCTGCACGGCGGTACGCCCAAACCCCTGCGCAAAGCCACCTGGACCCGGCCGAACCTGCCCGATCCCGGCGCGCCGGTGCTCGAGGACCCCAAAGCCGCCCTGCTCGGCGTGCTTGCCCGCCCCGGCATCGCGAGCAAGGAGTGGATCGTGCGCCAGTACGACCACAACGTGCAAGGCGGCGCGGTGATCGGGCCGATGAGCGGAGTGCGCCAGAACGCCCCGTCCGACGGCACGGTGCTGCATCCGCTGCCCGAGTCCAAGCGGGCATTGGCCCTGGGCTGCGCCGCGAACCCGCGCTACGGCCTGCTCGACCCCGAGGCGATGGCCGAAACGGTAATCGACGAGGCCATCCGCAACGTGGTCGCCACCTACGGCGATCCGGCGCGCACGGCCCTGCTCGACAACTTCTCGTGGGGCAACTGCGACAAACCCGAGAACCTCGGCGCCCTGGTCAAAGCCTCGCGCGGCTGTTATCGCGCGGCCAAGGCCTTCGGCACGCCCTTCGTTTCGGGCAAGGACTCGCTCAACAACGAGTACCGCGTCGGCGACCAGACCCTTTCGATCCCGCCCACCCTCTACGTGACGTCGCTCTCGGTGGTGCCGTCGGTCAGCGGCGTGGTGCGCATGGACGGCCAGAAGGAGGGCAACCTGATCCTGCTGGTGGGCCTCACGCGCCCGGAACTGGGCGGCAGCGAGCTGCACGAGTGGCTCGGCCTGTGGGGCGGCAAGGTGCCGCGCCCGGACTTGCGCTACGCCAAAGCGACCTTTGAACGCCTGCACGGAGCGATGAAACTCAAGCAGGTCACCGCCTGCCACGATCTGTCGGAAGGCGGACTGGCGGTGGCGCTCGCGGAGATGTGCATGGCGGGCGATTTGGGCTGCGAGATCGATCTTTCCGTGATCGACCACGACGAGTTCCCCGCCGGCTACGATCCCACCACCACGCTGCTCTACTCGGAAAGCCCCTCGCGCTTCCTGATCGAAGTCGAGGTGGGTAAGAAGTTCCACCTGCAGAGCAAACTCTCGGGCATCGCCGCCACGCCGATCGGACGTTTCCTGCCGCGCGCCAAGGGGCTTTCGATCAAAGACCACCTGGGCCGCCCCTACTGCCAGGTCTCCCTGGACGAACTGACCACCGCCTTCACCACCCCCACGCCTGACATGTCGCGCCCCAAAGCCCTCGTTCTGCGGACCACCGGCACCAACTGCCAGGAGGAGACCCGCCTCGCCCTGTCGCGCGGCGGCGCGGATGCGTCGATCGGCCACACCGACCGGGTGCTCGCCGATCCGAAGAAACTCGACCCCTACTCGATCCTCGTGTTCGCCGGCGGTTTCTCGTACGGCGACGACCTCGGCGCGGGCCGCGTCTGGGGCGCCGAGTTGCGCCACCACCTCGGCGATCACCTGCAGCGCCACCTGGAGCGCGGGGGCTTGATCCTCGGGGTCTGCAACGGGTTCCAGGTGCTCATGGAAACCGGCGTGTTCGAGCCGGACGAAAGCGCATCGACCCGCAAGATGGGCCTGTACGCCAACGCCTCGGGCCACTACGAGTGCCGCTGGGTGCACCTCGAGACCCTCAACACGCCCTGCCCGTGGCTGGTGCCCGGCGAGCGCTTCCCGGTGCCCGTGGCCCACGGCGAAGGCCGTTTCGTCGTGCGCGATGACGCGGCCCTGGCGTCCCTGCGCGCCTCGCGGCAATTGGCCCTGGCCTACACCACCGCGTCGGGCGCGGGCGACGTCGAATACCCGGAGAACCCGAACGGCAGCACCGCGCACATCGCCGGCGTGACCGACCCCACCGGGCGCGCCTTGGGCCTCATGCCGCACCCCGAGCGCAACCTGGACCCGTGGAACCATCCGCAGGCCCACCGCCTGGGGCGGCGCACCGAAGGCGAAGGCGCGGCGTTCTACGCGCGCATGGTCGAAGTGGCCCTGGCCGAGGCCTGAGCCCCTGCCATCCCTTCCCCCCGGAGCCACACCGGCGCCCGCCTAGCTCCCGAGCTGGGCGGGCGCGGTTGTTTGTTGCGGGACCTTGCGCCGCGATTCCCATCTGCGGCAATCCCGGCGAGGCCCACCGGGGCGCCCTGGAACGGCCGCCCGCGGGCCCCGTATCTTGCGGGAACGGTACCGCGGGCTCTCCACCGGCGGACCCATCGAAGCGCCACTGCCGAGCACCCTCCCGAGGGGGGAGGGTCGGACGGGGCGCGCCCCCCACCCTAGGCTTTGCCATGCGAACCCTCACCCTCGCCGCCCTGCTCGTCTGCCCGCTGTTCGGTAGCTGCGCGGCCGTTGCGCTCACCGGAAGCGCCGTGATCCTGAGCGACGACTTCCAGGACAAGTCCGTCTCCGCCATCGTGCCGTCCACGCCCAACTTCGTGTGGCACAGCACCCTGAGCAGCCTGTCGGGCATGACGCACGCCATGGTGCACCGCGACGACGACCTGATGCACGCCCGCACCAGCGTCGACTACGGTCAACTGCAGGTGGCCGTGCGCGAGGTGGCCGTCGGCCAAACCCAGATCCAAGTGCTGGCGCGCAAGGCGATGGTCTACAGCCCCGAGCTGTCGAACATCGCGCTCGAGCGCATCATCGCCGACTTCGACTCCCTGCGCGAACGGGCCGCGATGAACGGCTCCTCCTGGTCCAACAGCCAGGACTGGCAGGACACCGTGCCCGCCGGCATGTACGTGGGCACCGGTGGCATCCAACTCGCCGTACCCGGCGAGCAGACCACCGAAGAATCCAAGCCTTTCGTGGGCAGCCGGGAGGTGCAGCGTGATGAAGAATAGCCCCCTGCTCGCCGCCCTCTTGCTCGGCGCCCTGGCCGCCCCCGGCTGCCAAGTCGTCGCCGCCGCGGGCCTCGGCTTCGCGGTCAGCCAAGAGTTCTCCGACAACGCCCATTCGCTGCGCCTGGTGGGCAACGTCGACCAGGTCTGGCACGCGACCCTCGCCACCCTGGACAGCCTTTCGCTCGACCCCCTCGAAACCGACGAATCCACCCACGCGGTCCAAGCCGTGGTGCGCGGCGCCCAAGTGACCGCCCGCGTGCGCGCGCACAACGCCACCGAGTCGGTGATCAGCGTGACCGCCAAGCGCGTCGGTCGCTACGAGAACTCGCTGGCGGAGGAGATCCTCTTCCGCGTGCGCGACCGCATGTAGGCTCCCGCGGGAATAACGTTACATACCGAACCAGGTTCGATCAGTCCCACAATTCGCGAGCGTGCTGAATCAGCACGCTCGCTGGTGTGAACCTGGTTCGGCATGTACTTATTCCCCGGCCACGGCCATTTGCCCCCCCCCCAGCCCCGCCCCCTCGACAAAATCGGGTACCTGCCGCACCTTGGGAGATACTCCCGAACACTCCCATTCCCGCAATCCCCTCGCCCGATGAAATCCCTGCGCTTCCTTTTCCCCGCCCTGCTCGCTCCTTGGCCTCCGCCCAAGACGTGCCGCTGACCCTCTGGAGCCACCCGTCCTTCCCGGCCGGCATCAACTTCGGCAACTGCCTCGGGGTCTCCGTCGGTGACTACGACTCCGATGGCTGGGTGGATCTGTACGTCAACTACAGCGGCAAACTCTGGCGCAACCTGGGCGGGCAATCCTGGCAGTCCATGGGCGTGATTCTGACCCCGGGCAGCTACCGGTACGGCAGCGCGTTTGCCGATTACAACCTCGATGGACGCCTGGACATCGCCACCGCGCCCTACGGCTATACGACCCAACAGCTCACCCATGTGCTGCGCGGCAAAGCGGGTGGAGGCTTCACGGACATCTCCCTCAACTCGGCGCTGATGCCGACGGTCCCCAGTGGTCCCGGCGAGACGATCCTCTGGTTGGATGCGGACTTCGACGAGGATCTGGATCTGCTCGTGCCCGGATACCCACCGACCCTCGGGGGTCCCCACGGGAATTGGTTCCTGCAGAACATGGGGCCCGTCGGTCCTGCGGGTCAGTACCGGCTCGAAGAACATGCGGCCTCCGCCGGTTTGACGGTGCCTCCGGGAGTGGCGCGCCCCGAGGGAGCGGACTGCTGGGACCTGGACCGGGATGGGGCCACCGATCTATTCCTGAATTCGACGGTTTATCTGAACCGCTCGACGCCGGGCGTTCCGTCGTTTGATGCGGTACTCGGCAACCATTCCGGGTACACCATCACTTCGCTCGAAGAGGGCGCCGTGTTCCTGGACTACGACATGGACGGGGATCCGGACCTGGTCACGCTGAACTGCGGCGGCGGTGGGTATCTGCACGAGAACCGCGGGGATGGCACGTTCTTCCAGGTCCTTGGCATGTTCCCCGGTACGGTGCCCAATTCCTGCATCGGCGCGAGCGCGGCCGATTGGGACAACGACGGGGACATGGACGTCACGCTCAACCGCAAGTTCCTGCGCAACCAATTCGTGGAGACCGGCCAACGGCAATTCCAGGCGATCAACACCACGTTGCCGCCGGCCATGCTGGAGTCGCTGACCCCCAGCTGGTTCGATTTCGATCGGGACGGGGCTTTGGATTGCATCCTCGGCAACTGGCTTTCGACCGCGCACTTTGCGGTGAACACGACCTACCTTCCCAGCACCCCCGACGAACAGCGCCGCAACCTGCGCGTGCGGGTGGTGCGCGATCACGACACGGTGGAGCGCGGACTCGAAGCGGAATTCGGCGCCACGGTGGAACTCTTCATCGAAGGGGAGTCCCTGGAGCTGCGGCGGGTGAACACCGTCAGTGCCAGCGGAGGTTACCTGACCCAGGACGAATACACCCTGCACTTCGCCCTGCCGCCCGATCCCTTCCCCGGGGATCCCGGCCGCGATCTGCGCATGTCGATCCAGGTGGACCTGAACTCGGACCCCGCCGAAGGCATCCGGCGCATCGACGGCTTCGTGAATCCGGCGCTGGCGCGTTTCGACTTCGCGGACATCGAAGACCGCGAGATCGTGATCTACCGCAGCGGCAAGGTGCGCATCAACGGATGCCTGCTGCCCCCCTACGACCTCGCGGATCCGGTGATGACCACCACGGGGGATGGGCTGCTTAAGCTGAATTCCGCCGCCGGGCTGCCACTCCCCTCCCCGGCCCCGGTCGCCGATTGGGCCGTGGGGCTCGAGTTCAACACCCTGGCGGCCACGGCGCCCGTGCGGGTGAAGGAAGTGCTGCTGGATGGCGTGTTGCACAGCGGCACGACCCTATGCAACGGCACCGCCGCGAACCTCGTGTTCTGGGACGTGACCGATCCCGCAAACCCCGAGATCCTGCCCGGCGGCATCGTGGACGCGCCGCCGCGCGATCGCAACGTGCGCAACGCCTATCCCGTCAACGTCGTGGTGCCCCCGGGCCGGGTGATCCGGGCCCTCGCGCACGTGGACATGCTGCGCCTGAGTCCGATCACCGGCCCCCTGCTGCAGGAGGGCGTGGCCATCACGGGCGGCCTTGGATTCGCCGATCCCCTGCCGTGCGATGGCGCCGAAGTGGTGATGGCCCAGGTCGATCCGCTGCTGGCCCCCTTGGCCCTGCGGTTCACATCGGCGATCGTGCGCCCGTGGCAGTGGGTCGGGCCCGCCAAGCCGGGGCTGATGGGAGCCGCGACCCTACGCGGCATCGGACAAGTGCAGGCGGGCAGCCCCTTGGAGCTGCAACTCGACGGTGCCCTGCCGAACGTCTCTGGCTGGTTGGTTGTCGGCGAAACGCCGCACTCGGTGCCCATGACCCCAGGCCTGGTGGTGCCGAATCGGGATCGCTGGATTCCGTTTGTCACCGATGCGAATGGGTCGCTGAGCTGGAGCTCGCCGGCGTTGTCGGCCGGGGTGATTCCCGGTACCACGTGGTATGTGCAAGCCTGGTGGCCGGATCCGACGGCGGCGTTTGGCATGGCGGCGTCGACGACGGTCCGGGGTACGGTGCAGTAGGGCGTTGCCCCGGCCGTTCTTTCCATCGTCGTCTGGCCCTGCGTAGCTGGAATAACGTTACATACCGAACCAGGTTCGATCAGTCCCACAATTCGCGGCGTGCGAAGCACGTCGCGGGTGTGGGACTGATCTGGCTCGGATGTAACGTTATTCCAGCTACGCAGGCGCTGACGCAGGAGCCGCCGACTGCTTCTCCCTGCACTCCGGGCAATACCCCGAAAGCCGCAGCAAGTGCCGGTGCAAGCTATACCCCTTGCTCTCCGCCACCTTGTGCTGCAGTTCCTCGATGGCGTCGTTGCGGAACTCCTCGATGCGGCCGCAGCCGAGGCAGATCAGGTGATCGTGGTGCTTCTGGCCGAGCACGTGCTCGTAGACGATGCCCCCGTTGCCCGTCTCCAGGCCTTCGACAAAGCCGCCGCGGTTGAGCACGTCGAGGGTGCGGTAGACCGTGGCGCGGCTGACGCGCGGACCGGCTTCTTCGAGCAACCAACCGTACAGGGTGTCGGCGGTGAAGTGCTCGTGGGTGGCGAAGACGCGGTCGAGGATGCGGCGGCGTTGGGGCGTCAGCTTGAGGTTCTCTTCCTTCAGGAAGGCCTCAAAGCGCGCAACGACTTCGGAGTGTTTCACGGGTTCTGTATTCGGGGGGAGTGGGCAGGTGGGACGATTCAGATCGCGGCAGGGCGCCCTCCCGGGCTGCGCAGGCCGATGTCCCGCCGGCAATATTTGTCTTCCCAGCGGATCCGGTCCAGGGCTTCGTACGCCTTTTCGCGGGCCTGGGTCAGATCCTGCCCCATCGCGGTCACACACAGCACCCGGCCGCCCGCGGTGACCACGTGGTCCCCGACCTGGCGCGTGCCGGCGTGGAAGACCACCACGTCTTCGACATCGTCAGCGGACTTCAATCCGGTGATCGGATCGCCCTTGCGGTAGTCATTTGGATAACCGCCCGCGGCCCCCACCACGCCCACGCAGGGCCGCGGATCCCATTGGGGCAACTCCACGTCGGTCAAGGTGCCGTTCGCACAGGCGAGCAGCACCGGCACGAGATCGGACTTGAGGCGGCGCATCAGCGCCTGGCACTCGGGATCGCCGAAGCGCACGTTGTACTCGATCACGCGCGGGCCGCCGTCGGTCATCATCAGGCCGACGAAGAGCACGCCGCGGTAGTCGATGCCTTCCTTGCGCAGGGCGTGCACGGTCGGGATCAGCACGCGTTGTTCGATCTGGCGATGCAGGCGCTGCGAGATGCTGCGCAAGGGCGACACGATGCCCATGCCGCCGGTGTTCGGGCCGGTGTCGCCATCGCCGAGCTGCTTGTGGTCCTGCACGGTTTCGAGGATCAGGATCGTCTCGCCGTCCACGAGGGCGAAGATGCTGACCTCCTCGCCGGCGAGGAATTCCTCCACCAGGATGCGCGTGCCGCTCTCGCCGAAGCGCTTCTCCTCCATGATCGCGTCCACCGCCTGGCGCGCTTCTTCGAGGTTCTTGGCCACGACGACGCCCTTGCCGGCGGCCAAGCCCTCGGCCTTGATCACCTGGGGCCAAACGGTGCACGCCTCGAGGTACCCCTTGGCCGCGCCGGAGCGGTCGAAGGTGCGCGACGCGGCGGTCGGGATGCGGTGGCGCTCCATCAGCTCCTTGCTGAAGACCTTGCTCGCTTCGAGCCGCGCCCCATCGGCCCCCGGGCCGAAAACCGGGATGTGCAGCGCGCGCAGGCGATCGGCAAGCCCCGCCACCAGCGGGTCTTCCGGTCCGATCACGACCAGGCCCACCTTCTCGCGTTTGGCGACCGAAACCAGGGCTTCGACGTTCGTGGCAGGGATGTCCAGGTTGCGGGCCACCAGTGCGGTGCCCGCGTTGCCCGGGGCGCACAGGACCTCATCGACCTTCTTCGACTGGGCGATTTTCCAACACAGGGCGTGCTCGCGGCCGCCCGACCCCACCACCAGGACTTTCATGGATCTCATTCGCGCCCACCGCCCACACGGGGCCCGGCTCAGCGCCCGGAGACCCTACCCGGAGCCCTTCCGAAACCCAAGCCCCTCCCTCCCTTGGCCCCCCATTTTGCGCTATTCTGCGGCCCCAGGCCGGGGAGTACCTCAGTTGGTAGAGGCGTAGCTTTGGGTGCTACGAGTCGTGGGTTCGAGTCCCATCTCCCCGACCACTCGGTTTGGCAAATAGCGCCGAATCTTGACACTTTTTGCCGCCTGGTCTGGATCAGGGGTGGGGAGATTGACCCCCGGATTGACCCCCGCATCCGCCACCACCGAGGCATGAGCAGCAAGAAACGGAGCGCCCCCAAGGTCCGGTACAAGGGCGTCCGCCCCGTACTGTCCGGGGGCGAATGGAAGTTCCGCGCCAGATCCCGGGTTCGCGGGATCGACCGCTACGGCCCCCTGAGGAGCACCCAGGAAGAGGCCAGCGACGACTACCGCCGGATGGCTCTGGAGTACCCAGGCTCCCCCAAGAGCGGCGCCAAGACCCTTGGCGAGGCCCTGGCGGCCGCGACAGCTGAGGCTATGGCCAGGAACGTTTCCGCAGAGACGCTCAAGTCCCACTTCGGCGGGCACGGCAGGTACCTGCTCAAGTTCTGGAAACCGGAGACCCCCTTGCGCTTGCTCACCGCGCGCGAGGTCGCATGGTTCGCCCGAGAGGCACTGAAGACCGGGCGGAACCCCAACACGATCATCGAGAAGGACTTGCACGTCCTGAACCTGGCCTTCCAGGCAGCTGGCAGACCGAGCCCAGTGCGCGAGGCAAAGAAGCTCGCAAGCATCACCAAGATCCCCCGGGTGAAGCATGGCCTGGAGTTTGGGGACGCGCTCCAACTGATCCACGACATGCGGACGAAGCCAATCGAGGCCCAGGGGAAGGACCTCGACCTGCCCGCCAGGCAGTGGCACGCCGACATCGCAGAGCTCATCCTCTGGACGGGCGCAAGGGCCGGCGAAGTCGCGCGGCTGCGGCGCGCATCGATCGACCGCCGAAGGGGAATCATCAAACTCGAAGGCAAGGTCGGGACCCGCTACGTCCCCATGGATGCCCCCCTCGCTGCAGTCGCGGCGCGCCTGTCCGCCGAAGCTAAGGCACGTGGCGACGAACTGCTTGTCCCTGGCGGAATGGCGTTCATCGGACTGCTGTTCCGCAGATGGAGCGACCGCCTGGACACCCAGGTCAACGCCCGGGCCCTTCGCCACACCATCGCCATCGGGATGATCGAGGCCGGACTGTCCCTCGACAAGGTGCGAGACCAACTCGGCCATACGAGCATCACCACCACCGCCGAGTACGTGAACCAGCGCACACGCCCCCGCCCCGAGCCAATTCAGCATCTCAGAGAGCATTTCGACCCTCCTTCCTAAACCCGGTAGGCTGCCGGAAGCGGGAGATTTCCCCCTTCAATCCGTCGCCGGCGACGATTTTGGAATCCTCGAACCACTCGGAGAACTCCGCAGCGCTGACGCGGTGGCTGCCCCGCCCCACCGCGTAGATGGTCGGGAACTCCCCCCTCCGGGCCATGGTGATGAGTGTCTTCTGCTTGTGGCCCGTGTAGAAGCAGGCCAGGGACAGATCGACCAAATCCGGGGGAAGCTCCGAGATCAGCCTCGGGGCCGCCGGTCCTGGCACCCCAAGGATCGCGTGGGGATCGATGCGGGTCTCGCTCATGCGGCACCCCCAAGGGCCTTTCTGCGCTCCCAGATCTGGCGCGCGGGGCACCCCGCCAGAATCCAGCGCTCCAACTCTACGCGGGACCAGCGGGGGTATCCGGGCAGCTGGACTGGCGCGGGGGCAAGCCCCTCCTTGACCAGGTCACGCCAGGACTTGGATGAGCAACCGCAGATCGCGGCGGCTTCGGTAGTGCCGATCAGGAGCGAGGGCCTATCGGCGGAAATGGATTGTCCACTCATCGGGAAGGGATTCCTTCCCTCGGTCTGGGGGCGCCGAGTAGACTCTCACCGCCACCCAATCCGAGGTGCTGACTCAGATTGTGGGCCCGCAGGAAACGCTCCTGCAGGTCGGTGGCAGGGGCCGGCGCGATCCAACCGCGCCGGTCCCACCTCCACCGTCGTACTTGAAAGAGAACGATCGCAGTCGCCGGGGGGCGGCTGCGGGCCAGAGTGTAGCCAACGAAATCCGGTCGATAGACTCACAAAGTTCGAGAAAATTCCCGGTAGCGAAACGCCTCGACATACAATATCCGGAAAACGCCTGCCACTAGTTCGATAATTATCCACCTGCGGTTACCTCATGAACACGCGCAGAAACCAATACGAGCGCCTTTTCGCGGATAAAGGAGAGGCTCAAGCATTTCTTGAGGGAGCACGTTGGCCAAAAGGTCTGTTTTGCCCCGATTGCGGGACTGAAAAGGTCCTGAATCGCGGAATCGGGCGCGGACTTTACAAGTGCAGCCTATGCGACAGGCACTGGACCATCCGTCAAGGCACGTGCCTGGATGGGTCAAAGTCAAACCTTCAGGTGTGGGCAGTCGCGGTTGCCATCTACCAAGCGGGTCTTCGGGACAACGACTACTTGCGGCGTCTGACAGCGGTTGCTGGCATCAAGCGCACCACTGCCAAGTCCATCCTTGAGCGACTCAATGTAGCGGGGCCTCCAGGGCCCCTTGATCCCATCCCGCCCGCCCAAGGGATGCCAGAGCCGCTGGCCGAAACCAAGCGCTCTGACTCGCTTGAGAGGGCTTCGCATCGAGTTCCCCCCAGCGAAAGGCAGCCTATTTCATGGGGCATCGCCGCTGGAGCGGTTGCGATCGCATTTGTCCTCGGAGCCGCTGCCTCGAGGCTGGCGCCTTGGCCAATCTCACGGCGCGAGCCGCCCCAGAACCTGAATCAACAGGAAGTTGGGTTGATCGATACCCCAGACGGCGGACGCGCCCACGTCACTTGGATCGATGGAGTCCGCGTGGAGACCCCTGTCCAAGAAGGCGAAGATCTGCCCGCTGCCCTTGACAGGCACCTCGGGATCGTGAACAAAGTGAGCGAGAAACTTGCCTCATCCTCACAGGAATAGACATGCCCCAGGACAAGCCCCTCAAGCTCACGAAAGAAATCTGGTGCCCCGCGCAGAGTGACTACGTCGAGGTCGCCGTGACCCAGTCACCGACCCAGACCGTCGAACAAGCGATTGACCAGTTCCTTGACGAGCTGAAAGCGGCGCGAGCGTCCTGCCAAATCAACTCCTAGGCCAGGCGGCTCGGCCGCCCCATCGATTCAACAACCCATGCGCAGCCAATTCGCTGCGGCCATCCTGGTCGCGGCCACTCCCTGCTATTCGCAGACCGTAACGGTCCAGTTCCCTTTCGATGGCTCCGCCAGCACCGGCTACGGGCCTGTCGTCTTGCCCCAGGTGCCCCACTACGACGAGGACCTGGCTCTTTGGTTTCAATCCGTTGGGTGTATCACCCAGATCAGCTGGGATCTTGATCGGGAGATCACTGCTTCTGGATCAGCCTACAATCCGCCGGCCAACTGGTACGACGTGAGGTACATCTACTCCCTCAGTGCAGAAGTCGTTGGGTGGAGCATTCCTTACGACTCCAACATCAGCACGATCCAGAGTGGCGGACTTGGCTGGAGTACTACGGTTGTGTCCCCGGGGCAGACCGTTCCATTTTCCACCAGCTATCAAAGCCACTTCGAAGGAAGCTATACGCCCCATCTTGGCTGGCCCGGATTCCTGCCGAACATTGGCCTTACGGAGATCGAATCGGACAGTAACGGCTTCCACGTGGAAATGGTGGGGATTGGCGGGAGTACTCTGGCAATTGCAGCCACCGTCCTTCCAAACCTGTCCGTTAACATCGAGTTGACCGGCACGGTCTCCATCGACCTGGTCATGGACATGCCGGCCACGGAGCTCTGCCCCGGCGAAGGCGCTCACATCGCCGCCGCCTGGAGCGAAGAGACCGGCATCATCGTGCACGGCCAGGAAGGCTTCCCCCCTGATCAGTTCGCCATCGTGTTCCGGGGCTCCGCCTATCAGCCGGTACCTGGCTCACCTCTCTGCATCGGAGGACCGGGGGCACAGAGGCTGCCGTACAGTGCGGCACTGGGCGGGATTCAGTACTACCTAGATCCGGCAACTGTGATGCCGGGGGAGACGATCTGCCTGCAGGCTGTGCACCGCATTTCAGGAGGCGCAATCGCATTCTCCAATGCTGTCAGCATTGGAGCACCTTAGTCGCTTACATAGGAGTCTATTGTGCTTGATTTCCAGAACGTCGATTTCCCCGAGCAAGTCAGAAAAGTCACCGTTCGCGATGGCAAGATCCATGTTGTATGGGAGAAACTAGTTCCCCATACATCAGACCACCTAGAATTGATGAGAAGGACTATCAATCGTGAAAAGCCCACCACAATCACTATCAGTATTTGCCAAGAGTTCGCCCCAAACGATCTCCAGATGACATTCAAAGCAACGACTGATGTACAAGGGGAATTGGCCAGCGCCCGCTCTGCAGAAGAAGCGCTCTCGGGCCTGCTCCAGAAGCTGGCAAACACTCGCGGCTAGGCCCATCGGCTGAAGAAAGCAGGTCGTCCTGGTACCTCGATCCTCCCCATCAAAACGGTCTCAATCCCCACTCAACCATGACCAGAAAACCAGCCACATGGCACCATCGCGTAGTATCCATCAAGTCGCTCGTACTGGACAACCTAAATCCAAGGCTTGGGAGGGCCGGTAAGGAGTCTGCTCCAAAGGATATTGTTCAATACCTGTTTGACCATTGCGGCGCATTTGACGTAGCGCAGAGCATTGCGACACATGGATTCTTTCCGAATGAAAGCCTTTTGGCATTTAAGCGGGGAAAGGGATATGTGGTTGTTGAGGGAAACAGGAGACTAGCCTCGCTCAAGGCGTTGGCAGACCCCAGCCTGCTTGACGGAACCATGCGGGGAAAGGTTGAGCGACTTGTAAAGCTCACCCCTAGCGCAGGGCGCATAGATAAAGTCCGGGTGACGATTGCCCCATCAAGGAAATCAACTGACGGCCAACTCGTAGCTCGCCATGCAAAGCCAAACCCCGTACAAGCGTGGGAGCCGGCTCAGCGCGCTGCATTCATCGTAGAGAAACTCGAGGAAGGCTACACAACAGAAACGATCAAGCGAGACCTAGGCTTCACTCGATCCGACATTCAGAAAGCGAGACAAACCAGGCTTATCGTTGAGATAGCGAGAAGTCTGGATGTTGACACGAAAGTCAAAGCAAAGCTCGACAGACCCAAGGCTAATCTGTTTTCCACAATTGAACGAATTCTTGACTCGGCAGCTGGGCGAAGTTTCTTAAAGATTGCACCAAGCGACGACCACGGATTTGTTGGCAAGACAAGCAAGAACGAATTCTTGAAGGGATTCATGCAGATTGTCCAGGACGTGGCACTAGGCAAAGTAAACTCAAGGTCGCTCAATACGGTAAAGGACATCGAAGGCTACCTCCGGTCTATACCTCCTGATAGTTCGCCAAAGAACAAAAGGGATAGTTTCTTTCCCCATGAGCTGCTACCTGGTGGAAAGTCGAGCGTGTCGCCCGCTGAGCCCCCCTCTAAGAAGCCAACCCAGAAGCAACCGGAACCAGACTTTAAGACGACACTTCCGAAGTATCTCCGGATTGGCATAGAATCACCGAGGGTGATCGACCTCGCTACCGAGCTCAAGAGGCTAAACGGGGAGAAGTTCCCAAATGCAGGCTCAATCATGCTGCGTGTCTTCTTCGAGATTGCCGCGGTTGAACATTTGAAGCGAACGGGCAGGTACAAGCCGCTAGTGGAAAGGCTCAAGAAGAAAAAGGAACTCCGCTATGGTGCCCCTACTCTGAAGCAGTTAGTGCAGCCACTGCTCAAAGAAGCGGAAGAAAAGCTGACCTGGGGCGAATTTTCTGCCTTCCAGAAGGCAATGCGGTGGGACGACAAGAGATCGCTGAACATTGACGAGATCAACAAGTGGATTCACTCCCCCGACGACCTTCCCAAACACAGGGACTCCCAACAGTTCTTTCTTCGCATTCGCAGGTTCCTTGAGGTTATGGTTGGGGAACTTCCGGAGGTGGACACTGAATGAGACTTGCATCGCCGTTGCGGTACCCAGGAGGGAAGGCCTCCCTCGCGAGCTTGCTCGAGCGTTTGAGGTGGATTAACTCCCTGGGGGCCCTACCAATAGCTGAACCCTTCGCGGGGGGCGCGGGTGCAGCACTGACTTTGCTGTACACTGAAGCCACACCGGAGGTCTACATCAACGATGTGGACCCTGCCATTCACGCCTTTTGGTGGACGCTAGTGAACAGATCACGCCCGTTCATTTCCATGCTTGAAGCAATCCCGATCAGCCTGCCCGAATGGCATCGGCAGCGCACGGTTTACCTTTCAAGTAGTGGAGTTTCAATGCTGCGGAGGGGGTTTGCGGCATTCTACCTGAACCGCTGTAACAACTCCGGCATTATTCGCAATGGAGGACCTATAGGCGGACAGAAACAAGAGGGGCAATGGAAAATCGGCGCGCGATTCAACAGAGAGTCCCTAATCGCCAGGTGCGAAAAGGTCGGTTGCTACAAGGGTAGGATCCATGTATCCGGCATTGACGGGATTACGTTCGTTGAGCAAAAGGTCCAATCAGAAACGCACCTATTCATTGACCCGCCCTACTTCGAAAAAGGATCAACGCTGTACTTCAGCGACTCTTCAAGAGACTACCACGCCAACTTAGCAGAAGTGCTAGGGGCGTACCAGGATCGTCCTTGGACCCTCACGTACGACGACTGCCCCGAGATTCGAAGGCTCTATCGCGGGTGGGCTACAATCCGTCCATTCGGGCTCAGGTACGTCGCCAACAATCGCCGCCAAGGAAAAGAAGTGCTGATTTCGCCAAAGTGGATGGCGTTGCCAAAGTTCCAAGACTCCGGATCAATAAGATGGTAGATTGGCCTCGTCACACGGAATCTGAAGCTAACCAGGTCCCGCCTACGCCGGGATACGGACTGGCCAGTCACTGAGAGCAGCTGCCAATACCGCGTACGCCTTCGCGGGAGCCGAATATGCACACTAGGCGGATCCAGGCCCCGAGCAGTTGGGTGGAGCGCTTCGACAGGTTGACTCCACCCTGGACCCCCTGCTCGGGGCCACCTCCACCACCCACCCTATCGGGACTGTCACAGAAGACCCCGGAGCCAGCCCAGTAGCCTTCCAACGGAGCCGGATATGCCTGCTAGGCGGCTCCTTGGCCCCGGGCAGTAGGTGTGGAGCGATGAGAGGCTGTTCACCCTCACCTCTCTGTCCGGGGCCACCTAGCTTCCCGTGGGACAAGCCTCTCCCCGACCGCGGCAGGCTGTGCAGGGTACCCTTCCCCGGAGCCAGGCTCGCGCCTGCCATCTGGCTCCCAGCTCCGGACATTGGGGTTAGGCGAAGAGGAGCTGGCCACCCCGCCCCCCCTGCCTGGGGAGCCACCCAGTTGGCGTTGATCGAGGTTGGTTTGCGGCATGTCGATGGATGGATACGATAGGCGACATGCAATTCTACTTTCTTCCCATCGCACTGGTAGTTTCGGGGTGTGGCTCAATTGATTTCGTTGATCCAGGACAAGAGACACAAACACTCCCCCGGTCGTACGCTGCGCAAACAGTTGAGCTCCAAACACGCGGTGTCCAAAAGGAGGTATTGCCAGCTCCCGGACTCCAGAACGATTCCACGTCACATTCTCCTGAAACTCCGGCCCCTGACGGCATCCGAGAGCAAGAGAAATTGGACTCCAAAGGCACTATTGAAGAAGCGGTGCCCTCGGTAGCAACTGTGCCAGACGCCTCGGCATTGCGGCAAGACCACCAGGGCGAACTCCGTCCCACTTCCTTGCTCCAGCAACTTGCTCTGGACACTGGGATTGATCCTGCGGAGCTTGAGGAGCTGCAAAGGTCCACCAAGAACCTGATCCGATCCGGCCTGCCAGAACCAACAACCAAGCAGCAGCTTTCCGAGCAGATTCACGCCCAAGTGCTGGTGGCCGCCGGATGGGAGTACGTGATGCCGCAGCCCAAGAGCAAGAAGGCCGGGTGGGGTAACTCCGATGAGCGGACAACCTGGTGGGTCGGGTTCTGGGTCAACAGGGATACCAACGCAACCTCTGCCTCACCACCTAGGTTGGAAGCGGGCAACTGGTCGGGAGATGGCCGAGGAGGAAGGCGATGGGAACGTGGTGGGGCACCAAGGCGCCCAACGAAGCTAGAGTGGTGGTGCTCCCGATTTGGCGGCGTCTCCCCTAGGTGATACTGCGGACCAGCGTGAGTCCTATACAGCGAGTTTACCATCCGGGATTCTCCGCCCGGCACCCAACCATTGCCCATCTAACCCGCCACAGTTTGCGGGAGGGCTGGCAAAGTAGCTTTTCACTGGAGCCGGACATGCCTGCTATGCGGCTTCTTGGTACCGGACAGCAAGGGTAGAGCAAAGGGAAGCTATCCGCCCTCGGCCCTTCGCCCGGGGCAACCTTTGCCCCAAAACCCTTTGAGCCATCTTGATACTAGCTTTGGTGCGAAGTGCACTGGTACGTCGCCCTTCTCCAAGGGCAGCTGGGACGCCAACTGGACAGCCGTTGCAACGAACTTCGAATTGCCAACTAAGCAAGCATCGATTCCCAACTGGACGATCAGGGGGGTCGGCGCTACAGTCGGTCCATGAAAGTATTCCAACTCGCAGCTGCAGCCCTCTCTGGGCTGCTGTGTTTCGCAGCCCCCACAGTGGCGGCTGCACCTACCACCTCAATGCCCCCTCAATGTCGGACGTATGTCATTCAAACTTCGCCGACTGATGGGGTGGTCTTTTGCTTCGGGTCCTGTACTCCAGGGTGCAATCAGGTCTACACGAATCACCCTTGGGAACCCGCCACACTGGTGGAGTACTGCGCTTGCGCCCCCGCCGGCAGTACTGTTGCTTGGCCGTACTGCTGCACGGCCCTCCTGAACCCTGATGTTGACGGAAACGGTACGGACTCGATCTTGCCCTGGGGAGCCTGTGGTGACAGCTTCTGCGACCCAGGCATCATCTGCGAGGTCCACGCCTTTGAGCGCTCCAGTGGCATCTGGTACACTGGGGAGTGCGCTCCCTGAGCCAAGGGCAAGACCGTTCTGTGGTGCCCCCGATGGGGGCACCACTCTTTACTGAGTACAGACTTTCACTCTCGTTGACCGCCATGTCCAGGAAGACATTCGTATCCATAGTTCTACTTCTCAGTGTTACCGCTGCTGGTTTCTTTGCTCTCAGGTGGGATGGAGCTCAGACCCCCTCACCGAACCAGTCAACGAAGAGAAGTGAGCCCTCTGAGTCAGCGCCAGAAACGGCCAAACTCCAGGGCCGGGATCAGGATAGTGGGCGAGGTATCCAACCTGCGGGCGCAGAGGCCATCCCCCACATTTTGAACCTCCACGTCGTGGATGATGTAAGCGGTCTACCCGTCCCAGGAGCAAGTGCAGAACTTGCACATGTGGATACGGAAAACGCCGATGCCGTCTACTCTGGAACGACCAGCAGCAATGGAGAGCTACAGCTCTCCTGGCAAGTAGGAGATGCTGATTGGCCGCAGGAACTATTGGTAACGGCTAGCGGCTACGCCTCCAGCTCCATTTGGATAGAGAAAAAAGTCCCCGAACTCGAGGTCCGTATGAAGCATCCCCGGTCAATCTCGGGGCATGTCTACTACCGGGAACCGGGTCCAGTATCGGGTGCGCTCGCCGAACCTTCCAATGAAGCAGCACTAGAACACAGGCACACTCAAAACAACCTGGGTACAGCACCAGCGAAGAACGCATGGGTCCTACTGTATCGAGGCGGCGGCCCCACTGCTGGAAAGCTATGGGATTTGATTCACTCGGAGCACCAATTAGGTCAGCTGCACGATGAGTCCGCTGGTTGGTGGCTGACGAGCACCGATACTGACGGCGAGTTTCACTTCACCGATGTTCCGTACGGATTTACCTATCACATCTCCTCAGGCATTGATGGATTCGCAACCCTTGGCCACTCATCTCAACTTGCGCCATCCGGCCTGCTTACCCCAGAATGGAACGGCGGAACGCTCGAGCTGTTTGTCGTTCCAATCTACCAGCAGGCGTGGCAAGTGGTGGATGAAGACGGTACTCGCCTCCGAACTGGTCGGGGCTTACTTCAGAGGGCAATGATAACGTTCTCTATGGGAGAGAACGAGGGTAGAGCCCTTGCACCACATGAACCGTCCTACATTCTCGCAGGGGGCGAGTTCACGCTCCTTGAAACCGAGGAACCCCACCATCTTGTCATTGCTGGATTTTCCGGCAGTACCCCAATGGGCGGCTTCGAAGGAGGTCCACTCGTCATAGACCTCCCTGGCTACCAACGCCTCTCGGAACCCATTGTTTGGAACCGCGTTGGGGCCGGCGTGGACATTCAGAAGATTGCACTTCGAAGAGAAGCTAACGACTGGGGAAGGTTAGAAGTTTCAATTGTCGGAGCCATGCCCCAAAGCGCCGCCACCGGGACCAACAGCGCAATTGGTTTGAAGATATCGAGCGATGGATTACCCGGGGGACCACTTCCGCTAGCGATTTCCAACGAAATGCTTGCAAGCGGAGGTGTCGTTTTCGATGACTTTCCGCTAGGGACTTCAGCCGTACAGATCTCTGCCAGCGCAATGTGCTTAAGGACCCAACAGATGATTGGAAGTTCGATGCCTGTAGAGGCTAGTGCAGATGGGACATGTAGGTTGGAACTAGATCTAAGTGAATTTGGTGCAGTTGAGTTGGTTGGCATCCTTCCAAACGGTACCCGCTTCCAGGGTGGGATGTCCGCCGCACTAAGAAGTCCATACTTTTTGGGGGGTGAGGCAATCATCGGCACCAGCCAGGAATCGCGCCTGCTGTACCCCCTGCATGCGGGGGAATATCAAGTCCGTTTGGTTTTTCCTAAAGGGCTTGGGAGCCCCCGCAATAACCTTGTCAACGTGATCCCTGGGAGGATCACTCGAATTGAACTACTTGTTCCGTAGGCCAGCGATCCAAGGGCTATGGTGAACTAATGCACTCGTACATGGAGTTCCGGCCCCCTACATTCGCCCCTCAGAGTACTGAACGCACATCCGGGCAAGCCAATGTAGAGGGTACAGGAACTGGAACTACTGCTCTGATTTACCCCGATCCTTGGGGAGACCAAGAAGTTCAAGTAGGACTTCAAGTTCATCAACCAGGTTCGCCTTCTGGGCCGACGTGAGCGCGGCGTCCCCCTCGATCCCCTTCTGGGTCCACGGGGCCAGGTGGCGCACGGCAGGGCCGACGGCATCGACGTGCACCGTGCCCTCCGACACCTTGCAGGCGGTCATCAGGCCGCTCATGGCGACGATCAGGAGCAGGGGCACCAGAGCGACCCCCAGGATGGTGTGTAGTGTGGTTTTCATGGTCAGATCTTCTTGGCAAGGGTCGTGGTGAGGACGGCGGCCGCGGATTCAACGACCACCATCACGATGCGTTCGAACAGGTCCCACGCACCCTCCTTGGCGCGCAGGGCGTACTTCTCCGCCTTCATGCGGGCGATGTTGGCCAAGGCCTCGAGGCTGATCTGGTCGTCGTCTCGGACGGCCGTGATCGCACGCTGGGCCAAGTCGTTGGCGAGCAGCTGCAGGTCCTCCTGGGCTCCCTCGAGGAGCAGCCCCACCTGCTTCTTGAACTCGTCGACCAGGGCCTGCTCGGCCTGGTCCCAGAGCTGATCGTCGAGGATCTCCAGAGCCTCTTCTGCGGCCTGTGCCCGGGCCACTTCGGGGTCGATTTCTTCACTCATTGGGCGAGCCTTCCTTGCTTCTGCATTTCGTAGATCCAGCCGCCGATGTCCTCGACCTTCTTGTCGATGGTGGCGACTTGTGTTTTGACCGCATCCTGGCCAGCGAACAGCCGGTTCAGGTGGCCGTCGAACTTCTCGACCACGCCATTCAGCGCAGCCAGGTACTGCTCCTTTGCCGCCTGCCGCTCTTCCTTGTGGACCTTCCACATGGTGCGGATCTCCTCGAGGTGGCGGGCTTGCATGGCCTCCACCCGCTTCTCATGGCGCGCTTCCACGTCCACCATGTGCTCGGCGTGACGGTCCTCGACGGCCTTGAGGTGAGTGGTGTGCCGCTCCTCGACCACCTTGAGGTGCTCGAGGAAGCGCCAAACGAGTATGGCCAAGACGCCCAGGGCGCCGGCTGCGGTGAAGATGTTGTCGGGCAGTGTTTCCATCGCTTACTGCGGGGCGGGTTGCAGGCCGATCAGGTTGGCCTCGGCCGCGCTGGCCGCAGCCGCTACCTGGGCGATCTCGGTCTCCTTGGTGGCGCGCACGGCCTCAATCGCCGTGTTGTAGGCGACCACCATCGGGGCTACGACGTTGGTGGCGACAGCCGTGATGCTGGTATTGGTGCCGTCGAGCAGCGCAGCCATCAGCGGGAAGTTCGAGTTGACCTTCGGCAGCCCGAAGTTCAGCATCATGATCTCCCGCACCAGGCCGTCGAAGTACTCCCAGTCGGGCTGCAGGTCGCGCGCGGCGCGGTACCCCACGTCCGCCTTGCGGTGCACCCGCTCGGTCGCCCGGTCCTTGGCGTCCTGCAGAGCCGTCTTGTCGGCCGCATCGGGCACTCCCCCGCCACCGAGCCAAGCCTGGTAGGCCTGCCAGTCGCGGTTCCCCGCGGAGTCGGGCACGAAGACGCCGTCCGCCGTGCGCAGGACGCCGCCACTTTGGGTCAGCTTGTACTCAGCCATGGATCAGAGCTCCGCGTCGGCCGTCCAGTGGGCCTCGAGGTTGGTGAAGGGCAGGGCAGTGGCGAACACGGGGAAGCCGGTGGCGACGCTGCTGGCTTCCTCGGTGGCGGTCACCACCTCGTTCGTGTTGCTCTCGTTCGAATAGACTCGGTTCCCCGCCCCCGTGACCGGCGAGTACCACACCACCGTCGGAGTCCCCCGCATGGGGATCGGAAAGCGCGTCTGGAGCGAGTTGCCCCGGAAGTACGACTCGAAGGCCTGCTGGGCCCCTCGACTCGCCACGGAGCCCGGCGCGACGCCTGGCTCGTAGCTGCACTGGAAGTACCGGCGGCAGGCAAGGGTCTCGAGCTCGATCGGCAGGTACTCGAACGGGGTCGCCGTGTCCCCGAACTCCACTCGGAACTGCGCCAGGTGCACGGTGAACAGGGCGCCCTGGGGGAAGAGCAGAGCAATCTCGAGGTGATCGCCCGCCCCCACCGAAGCAGAGCCCACGGCCGGCACCTCGAAGGTCAGGCTGTGGCGCTTCCAATCCGTAGTACCGGGCACAGCGACCGTGCTCTGCAGGGGCAGGGACACGCTCGCGGATCCGCCGGCACCGAAGTTCTGGCGCACCTGCACATCGACCGGCCAGCCGGCAGTTTCTTGGCGCATCCACCAGCTCACCGTGATCGTGCGACTGGCCGTCAGGCCCACGTCCTCGATCCGGTGGGCCAGGTACGGCTGGGCGGCCGTGGCGGCCGTCTGCTGGGTCAACCGGAGCTCGTGGCGCATCCCAGGCGGCGGGTTGCCCGCGGTTCCGGGCGCCTGGTGCGCCACCTGCAGGAACCCAGCCCCGAGGCTGCTGTCGGACCGGGTTGCCCAGCGGTCGGCGGTGTACCGCTCCCCCTGGCCCGCAGCCAGGCCGATGGTCGTGCCCCGCTGCCAGACGGCGAAGGAGCCGTTGATGGCCAGGTTGGGCGTGCCCCCATTGCGTGCCGCGATGATCGCGATGGCCTGGCGCAATTGGGTCCAGTCGCCCTCGGCCGGCGCCAGGCCAGCGTCCACGATGGCGTTGCGCACCTCTTCGGTGAGCCCGTTTGCCCAGGCGGCGCTCGGGTAGCTGCCCGGCTGGCCGTTCTGCGGGTCCCCTTGAACGAAGAGCCCGGTGTTGGGGTCTACCCCACCTCCAGTTTGGCGGTCCATTACGCAACACCTCGCAGGATCTCGATGACCTGGATGGAGCAGCCGTCCGCCTTGGACACCACCGATGCCGCTCCCCCATTCTCATGCAGCACCTCGAGGCCGATCGATTCGTCGGTGTCGATCTCGAAGATCGCCTCGGCCGTGAGCGTTGCCTTGTAGCCGAACTCAGCTGTGTGACTGGTGCCGGCCCGGTAGGCAATGGCGCCGATCGAGTCCAGGTGCACCATGCGGATGCGCACCGCGGCGGACTCGTTCTCGACTGAGTTCTGCCCGCTCCAGGTGGCGCGCACGCGCACCATCATGGGACCCGTGCCCACGTACTTGAGCAGATCGAAGCTCGAGCCGGAGATGCCATCGTGCACCCAGTTGGGCGAAATGTGCAGGTCGCTCTGCAGCTTCATCCGGCCCGCCGTGTTCTGGACGATCGGCTTGTCGCTGGTCGCCACCACTCCCACGATGTCCTGCGTCGGCGGAGCAGACCCACCGCTCGTGCCCGGGAGTGGCTCATTGACGAAGCCGCCCTCCGCGCCACGCCAGCGGATGGTGTCACCCTCTTGGACGTTCGTGATGACCCCGCGAATGGCCTCCAGGCCCATCAGGAAGAGCTTTGCGTCCTCGACGCTCAGGATGTCCTGGCCGTTCTGAACCAGGGCGAAGCCGTTGAGGTCTAGGTCGCCGCCGAGGCCGGGGTTCGGATCGTCGATCAGATGCCCGAAGTTCAGGCTCTGGACCCAGTTCACGAGGTTCTGGAAGCGGGCGATGATCTCCTGGGCGCTCCAAAGGTCCTTGGGGCCTGTGCCGTTGTCGTTCGGCTTGACGTTGACCGCGACGTCGTTGTTGAGCTCCTTGATTTCGACCGTCTCGGGGGTCTCCGTGACGATCCCTCGGAACTCATCGGTGTCCCCGTTGGTGCCGCGGAAGATGCTACCCGCGCCGCCCGGCGGATCGGTCTGGCCCTCCGCCACCGACACGCTGACCGAGTCCGTGCCGCCCAGGGCCGTGGGCGGGATCAGGCTCTCGTCCAGCTTGCCCGTGGCGTCCGTCTTGACCAGGCGCCCAGCGCTCGATGCACCCACGCTCGACACGATGGCCTGCAGCAGCGTCATGACCTCGGAGTACGAAAGCCCCCGCAGCGTGCCGCTGAGTCGCCCCATGAGCGTGTTCGGCCCGGCCGGCGCAGCGATCGGATTTCCCGCAGCGTCCGTCGCGGCCGCCGAGTGGGCGGAGAGCACCCCCGTGGGGTATGCCCCGCGGATCGTGTCGGTGTCCGGGATCTCTTTGAGCTCTCCCTGCCCTGGATTGGTCGCACTCGGCAGTGCGTATACCGCCCTTCGTTCAACCATCGCTTCTTCCTCTCAGGTTCACTTTCATGATGGATCCGTCAGCCATGCCGACACTGATCTGGTCGCCGGAGTCGTCGAGGTAGAGCGTGGTTTCGCTCCCTCCCTCGAAGTCCAGGTGGTCGTGCTCCACATGGACCTGGATTTGCTCGCCATTCGCCATTCCGATGGCCAGGAGCCAGTTAGAGCCATGTGGCTGCAACGGGATTTGGATGTCCCCACCGCCTGCTGATCCCACCGGGATGGTCCCATCCACAACGGGGATCCGGAGGCCATCGCCGCCCCCGACGCGGACAGCAATGCCCGCCGCTTCCCGGGGAATCCACCAGAAGACCCCAGGGGTCCGCTCGATGGGCAGCCACAGCACCACCGCGGCGTCTTGGCCCTGGTAGGTGAACAGCAGGCGCACGTGCGCCGGCGCCGCCTCGGTCAGCGCGCACTCGGCCCCCGAGTTCCCGTCCACCCAGCTGAAGGGGTCCCAGCCGAACTGGGAAAGGCCGAACTCAAAGCGCCGCACAGGGCGCAGGCCAAAGTCGATCGTGACCAGGAACCGGGTCTCCGCCGGGCCAAACTCACAGGGCCCGAGCTCCCAGGTGCCGAACTGGGTCGGCCGGTGTCGGTGCACCGTCACCGTGCCCCCAAAGGCGCGGGCGATCTGCTCGAGCACGAGTGGGCTGGACCCATTGCTTGCCAGGACGCGCGCAAGCAGCGCCGCGCGCCGCCCCTCGACCGTGTCGGGCGGCGTGCCGCAGCCGCTGGGCAGGCCCCAGATGCGCTCCCAATCGCTCAGGGTCTCCGCGGCAGTGCGCGGGTCCGCTTCCTCAATCAGGTCGCAGGTGCGCCCCGTGAGGCGCTCCAGTTCGCCCGACACGCCCAGGAGCAGCTTTCCTAGGTTGGAGTCGAGCCCCTGGGGCAGGATCCAACCAGGGGGCAGCAGCTGGCGCATGGCGCGCGCGTGCTCGGGCCGGGTCGCTACAACCACGTCACCACCCCCAGGCGTGCGATCGTGCCGGCAGGCACCTCGATGTTCGCGGCCGGCGCCACCAGGACGTGATCCTTCTCACCCGGCGTCGTGCTGATCGCCTCGTGCAGGTGGCTGATCGGGATGTCGACCCCGGGCTCCGCGCGCAGGGTGAACAGGTCGGCCAGGCTCGCCTCCACCGCGGCCTTCACTGCGGCCGTGTTGGGCTGCACTGATAGGCTGAAGTCCACCTGCAGAATGGCCGGGGCGAACACCACGAGCTCCGCGCCGATCGGCGCGCGCCGCGCGATGTACTGCTCGACTTCGTCCAGCTCCCCCTGGCTCGGGATGGAACTGTCCGAATCGTCCTCGCGCAGGAAGGTGAGCCCCACCGTGCCGATACCCAGGTGATTCGCAAACGCCCAGGCGCGGGTGACGCCGGGCACCTCGCGGGCCCAGGCTTCATAGTCCGCTACCGCCCCGCCTCGAGGCGGGGACTTCAGGCGCTCGAGCAGACGCCCCCGCAGGCTCTCGTCGCTCTCGGGGTCGTTGCCGCCGATCACCCCATCGGTGCCGGGCTTCACGAAACCATGCGCCACAATCCCCTGCACCGGGGTGTTGAACGTCAGGATGGTCTCCGCCGCCTGGTTCCCTGCTTCCCCAGGCTCCAGAGCTTCGATCGGGAACGTAACAGCGGCGGGAACACCCGGTGATGCCGGCTGCACCACCGAGGTTGCGGTGACCACGTAAGTCTGCCCGCCAATCTGAAGCAGCGTGCCCTCGTCCAGCACCTTGCCGGCAGTCCCTTTTGCGATGCCTAAGCCGGCCGCAAAGGTGGCAGGCTTGCGGGTCATGCCCCAGATGCTGGCCCAGCGCTCGAGGTTCTCGCCCTCGGCGGTATCCGGGAAGATCTGGCGGATCGCCCACCCGACGTGCCCGTGCGCGCCAGCCACCGCCCCGGCCATTGCAGCCGCGAGCGCCTGCACCATCGAGCGGCGCGGCGTCGGTCCCACACCGAGCTCGGTCTGCACATCCGCAAGAACGCGCTCCCGGATGGTGGGAATTCTGGGGACTTCAAAGGGCGGCATGATCCATCAGGCCGCGCTAAGGCGCAGCGTACCTCCCTCCCACGAGAATGTCCCTTCCAATTCGTCCCACAGGTGCGCCCACTCGGGCGCGTTCCCACGATGGATGCGCACGCTGAGCGCCAGGCCGTTCAACTCATAGCGCTCGGCCGCCACGTCAATCTGGCTCGCGATGCCATCCTCGAGCAGCCACTGCAGCGACGCCTCGGCCGATTGCCGCGCGCGCTCGATCAGCTCTTCGGTCAGCTTGGCCCGCTGCAACTGCCACAGCAGGCTCCCCCACTCGTCCCCATCGGTGTCTCCCCACCATCCCTGCGGATCCGTGCCCGGGTCCGCCTGGTCGTCGCGCGCATTCGTGAAGAGCGAGAGCAGTACCGCACTTTGCAGGCCCCGATCTTGCACGAGATCCCCGGGTTCCAGGGCCAAATCCCCCCCCGTATCGGACGTCAGCAGGATTGCGTCCATGCCTAGAGACCTCCCATCAGGGGTTGGGGCGGCCCGGTCGGGCCATCCGGATCGGGGTGCACGTGTGCGTTGTAGGTCTGGCGCATCTCCGCCATGGAGCCGGTGCCGTCCTCGACCTGGCCAGAAACCGCCAGGTCACCATCGATCGACACTCCGGCTGGCGCTTTGATCGACACGGAGCCATCGGCGTGCACGCGTACACGAGCGCCGCTCCCGGGCGCGTAGAGCTCCACGTCCCCATCCCCAAGGTCGGATGCGCCACCCGATCCATCGGAGATGCAGATCACCTGGGCCCCGGACCGTGCACCCCCGAGGCTGACCACGAGCGCCGCTTCCCCCGCCGGCGGCTGCGCACGGAAGCCAAACGGCCACCACACCGGCACCCTGGAGAGCCTCTCCTGGTAGATCCCCTGCAAAGCCGCGCGGCCCACGGGCGACGATTGGTCGAGATCTTCCACCCGGCACGTGCACACGAGAGCGGTGATCCGGTCCCGCAGCGGCCGCAGCAGTCTGGAGATAGCGCCGTTCATAGCCAGCCGCCCTCCTTCATCTGCTCACGAATCGAATCGTCCACTTCCCCGCGCACGGGCTCGGGCACGTAGGCCTTTGGGTCCACGAGCTCGAGGCGCCCGGATTCTCCCGAGTCGCCGTCCACCTTCAGGCTCAGGCCGGCCACGAGGAACTCCCCTTCCACCCCCACATCCTGGGCATCCACCGACACCAAGGCGTTGGAAGCCCACAGGAGCCCCGACGAGGTCCACCCCTCGACCAGACAGGTCGCCGAAGTGGAGCGTGCCGCGTTCACCGCCGCGTGCCACTCGGCGATGCGTTGGCAGTCGTAGGGCGTGACGTTGCCAGGCGCCTGGATCACGATCTGGCGGGAGCCGCGAATCCCACGGTCTTCAGCATTGCCCTCGGCCGACACCGCCGTATCAAGGGCAAAGTCGTCCGTGTCCGTGGACTGGCCTACCACCTGCAAGTTCCGGAACCGCCCGGTGAGGTTGGTGCGCAGGGTGAGGCCCTTGAGGTTGCGGCCCAGCTGCAGAGCCTGGCCGCTCCGGCGCTGACCGACCTTTTCGAGCACCAGCTGCCCGTCCGGGTCGCTGCGCAACAGGACCCCCTCGGGCCGCGCGTAGCGCTCGATCGCGTCGTGGATCGTCTCCCCGACCTGGAACGTGGCCCGCGGGATGATCGGCAGGGACGGCACGTTGTTCCGCACCCCGATGCGCAGCCCCTCGAACTGGGTCAGGAAGTACGCGATCGAGCTCAGGTTACCGCCCGAAAGCTGCGACATCCGCCCGATCGAGGAATCGACCAGGTCGCACGTGCGAGAGCGCGCGCGGATCGAGGCCTTGGCGTCGGTATCGGTGAGCTCGATCTCGACCTCGTCGGCCCAGCCGGTGAAGAAGAGCTCCTTCTCGTACCTGCAGATGATCTGCTCGCCCCCGTGTAGGCCCGCAAACACCGAAGCCGGACCGTTCACTGAGACCTCATCCGCGAGCGCATCGATGCTCGACGAGTACTCGAGGGTGGACCAGCCGTCGATCAGCCGCCCGTTGGCGTAGAGCTCGATACTAGGCATGGGCCAGCACCTCCAGCGGCACACCAGCCGGCACGAACAGCGGGTGGGCAATCTGGTTGCGCCCGACGATGTCCCCGGCCTGGTCTGCACTTCCATGCAACCGGTACGCCACCACGAGCGCGGGCTCCCGTGCATCCAACACGACCGCCTTGAGCCTCGGAAGCTCACCGGCCGGGCCCGGGATGGCGTTCGCCAACGCCGCTCCAAGAGCGTGCAGGCGCTGCCAGACCCCGTGAGTGACCCTGTCCCCGTGGTCGCGGATCACATCGGCGATGCGGTCCTTGGCGCGGGCCGCCTCGTCCCAACTGCCCCAGTCGCCGTTCACCGCACGGTTCGCAGCCTCTCCAAGCGCGATCCCCGCGAGCAGGCCCGTGGTCGAGCGGCCGTTCTCCTCGGCGATCCCCGCTTGGTGGCTCTGCCCAAATCTCGCCCGGGCCCTCTGAGTGGCGAGGCCGAGCAGGACTCGCAGGGCGATCTCCCTCGAGGTGATTGCCTGGGCGATCTCCTTGATGATGCCCGAGATGTCCCCCGCCAGGCTCTCCGGGTCCATCAGCCGCGTCGCGGCATTGTCCGCCAGCTGCCGGACCCTGCGCAGGAACTTGGCCAGATCCCCCACCATGCTCGACGAGGCTTCTTCCGCGATCTGGGCAAACTCCTGGATGTCCTTCGCGGCCGATTCAGTGACAAAGCCGGCCACGCCGCGCACCACCAGGTTGCTCGAGTACTCACTCACCGCGGCCTCTTGCAACTCGACCACAGCTGAACTGACCGCGGCAGTCCGCTCGGTGCGACCGGGCGACCGGCGCGAGCTTGCGTGCAGCGCCCCGGCGACGATGAACTGGATGGTGAACTTGCAGCTCCCGCCCTCGAGGTTGCCCTCGCGCAACTCCCACGAGGCGACCTTGACCCGCAGGCTGCCGAGCCATGGGTGCACCAAGAGTCCCTCCATGCCGTCCTCGAGCTTGGCCATCAGGGCCTTACGATCCAGGTCGTAGTCCTCGCCCAGCAGGAAGGCCTCTACGCGGATCTGCCGAGTTCCCTGGCCCAGGTCCTGGATCACCGGCTCATCGCGAAACGGGGCGTGTGAGACCGCCAGGCGCCGGCTTCCCGACCGGCTGTGGTTGTCCACGTGGAATGCCACGCCCATGAAGCTGGCCGGCAGGTATCGCTCGCGCCAGCCCACTAGAACCCACCCCCAAGAGCCAGACCCCGGTCGATGCGGTTCACACTCACCATCGACACCGCGGGACCGCACATCTGCCACCTTGATCGTGTCGCGGTCGCCGTTGACATCGATGCGCACCGCCACCTCACCGCTCTGGCCAGGCAGTCCGGACGGCAGGCTGTTGCTGCCGGCAAAGGAGTCCTTGAGGCCCGGGTCTTCGAAGCCACCCGGCGCGCCGAAGGGGCTGGCGCCGTCGAGGATCGATGGCGCGCCGCGGCCACCGGATCCGGACGGTGGTTGCTTATCGAGGACCGAAGTCTCGGGGCTGTTGTCTCCACCACCGAACCCGAGGAATCCGACGAGCCCCAATCCGATCTTCTTGACGAAGCCCCAGATGTCACCAAAGATCGCCTTGACGTTTTCCCAGATGCTTAGGCTGGAGTCCCACTTGGACACCACCCAAGCGATTGCTCCCGCAAGCAGCAGCAACGGGTGGGCCCGAACCACCCCAAACAGGAGTTTGATGAGGCCGGTGGTCTTGCCAATGATGGGCCACCCCATCTTGATTACGCTCCACACCTTCGACGCCCCACCGGTCAGCGCGACGAGGCCCGAGATCGTGGATCCAATACCGATGAGCGCCGGACCAAACGCCGCCCCCAGCGCGGCAACCGCCACCCCGGTTTGAAGAACCCAGGGGCTGGTATCCGCGAGCTTGCCCATCAGGTCCCCAACGACCATGAGCCCGGCTGCCATCTTGTCCAGGGCGCCGGTCTCCCCAAGCTTGAAGAGCAGCTGACTCCAGGCCGCGTCGAGCTTGGCCTTCGCCTCCACCGCCCCCTGCATGACCACGCCTGCCTGGCGGGTATCCTCGCCAAGCGATTTTGCGAGCTCGGCCGAGTTCTGCTTCGCGTGCTCGAGGCCCCCGTCCAGGAGAGCCTGCACACGCTTCGCCTGCTCGGTTCCAAAGAGCCGAACCAACTGATTCGCCGTCGGCTTGGCCTTCTCCAAGTTCTGCAGGAACTGCAGGCCAAACTTCGGGTCCCCGGCCTCGTCGTACACCTCGGCCATCGTGAAGCCGAGCTCCGACAGGACCTGCTTGGTCTGGGTCGTGCGCGCCGCCAGGACGCTGTACATCGTCGACAGGGCGATACCCGCCTTGCGGCCTTTGAGTTGGCGGTTCTCCAGCAGGGTCAGCAGGCCGACCGTGTCCTCGAGCGGGATGTTGGCTTTGGTCGCGGTCGGGCCGAACTCCCGAATGGCGTCGGTGAGGTTCTGGACGCTTGCCTTGCCCTGCAGCTGGGCCATGGCCAGCATGCCGGTCAGGCGCCCGGCCTGGTCCGCTCCGAGACTGTACGCCTTCAGGGAGTTCCAGACCCGCTCGGTGGAGTCGGCCATCTCCATCTCCGCCGCCGTCGCCAGGGCCGCGATGTTGGGGATCGCCTTCAGGCTGTCCTTTGCCGCAACGCTCCACCCCGCGAGGTTCTTCTGGGACTCCGCGATCTCCTGGGCACTGGCCTTCGACCTCTTGGCGACATCGAACGCCTGTTCGGCGAGTGCCGTCATCTCCTCGCCCGAGTACTTGCCCCAGTCCTGGGTGCGATTCCGGGCTTCCCCAAACTTCGCACCGAAGTTGAAGACGGCTGCCCCTGCGGCCACAACAGGAGCCGTCAGCCCCAAGGACAACTTTCGGCCGAGCGCCGAAGTCCTGGAACCAAAGTCCGCCATGGCCACTCCGGCATGCTGCAGCTTGGGCGTGAGTTCATCACGCCCTTGCAGTTGCACGAATAGCGAGTAGCCCTTCATTCTCGTTTCAAGCGGTTATGGACCTCGACTACGCCGGTGTACCACCGGCGGATCTGCGGCCACGTCATGGAGAGAACCTCATCCGGCGAAACGCCGCCGAGCTTGACCAAGGCACTGGCTGCTAGGAACCAGTCTCTTGGCCACCGACGAGAAAACCCAGCATGATGCCTCCCACCTGGTTGGCATCGAATGCGGACATTTTGCGCAGGGCCACGCGAGGCTGTCCGGAGCTCCGGGCAGCCATCGTCAGGTAGTCCCCGATGGAGAAGGGCGGTTTCAGGTCCTCGATGTCGACGGCCTTGAGCTCGCTGAACTCCAGCACGTCGATGAGCATGGCATCCGCTCCCGAACCGAAGGTCACCGGGTTCCGGAGCGGGTAGCTCACCTTCTCCGGCTTCTTGGTCACGTCCTCGGTAGACTTGTCTTGCTGCTCACCCATCAGTCCACCTTCGCTTTCAGGGCCTCGAAGCGCCCGGAGATCTCGCCGCTCTCGCTGCTCCCCTGGGCTTCACCAGCGAACCAGGCATTGGTGAGGATGATCGTCTTGCCCGACTTGAGTTCGACGATCACCGTGGCGTCGGTGACCTCGACCAGCTTGGTGAGGTCAAAGTCCCGGCCGTCGATGACCTTGAACTCCACGAAGGGAACCTGGTTCATCTCCTTGAACCCAAGGACGCCCGTGCCCCCGACGATGGCCTCGCGTTTCACGGTCCCCGTGTTGTAGGTGACGTCCCCGGAGATTCGCATCACCTCCCCGTTCACACGGACGATGACGTCACCGGCTACTGCATTGCTCATGGTTCAGGACTCCTACAGGGTGAAGGCCAGCTGCGCGCCGAACACCCGCAGCTGGTTGACCAGGTTCGGACGGAGGCGGATGTCGATTCGGTTCGGGTCGGACTCGTTGCGTTCCACGATCAGGTCGCGCTCGAACTGCTCCGGGGCCTCCACCAGGCCGGCGCGGCGCCAGACCTCGAACAGGGCGAGGATCTCGGCCCGGATCACCTTGGGCGTGACCAGGATCTGGCCGGCCGCCGGCGCGCCGTCGTCGCCCAGCTTGGCCCGCGGGTACTTGCGGGCGATCGTCGTGCGCAGGTCGTAGCGGATCCTCTCGACGCACAGCGGCGAGTTCACGTCCAGCAGGGCGATGTCCGGGCTACCGGTGGCGTCCTCCTGGTACATCGTGATCAGCCGCTGGATCTGCACCTGGCCCCCGCTCGTCACCGAGTGGGTGGCGATGCCGTCGTAGAGCAGCGCGTTCTGCTCGGCCAGGGTGAAGCGGGCACCGGCGGACGGAGCCATCACCCCGAGCAGGGGCAGCGTCTGGAACGGCCGCGCGGGGTCGTTCGAGGCCGACTCGGACACCTGGGCCGCCACCGCGGCCGCCCACTCCCAGGTCGGGGTCGGGCTGCCGTACGTGGCCATGCAGGACACGTACTGGGTGTTCCGGCTGTCCCCGAAGGCCAGGGCCGCGCCGTGCGCCTCAGCCGTCGCCGTGAAGGCGATCGAGCCGACCATGAGGGTCGGGCCCGCCCGTTCGGCCAGGTCGGTCTCGAGATCCGCCAGAAGCGCCGCGTCCGTGTAGGGCGCCACCATGAGGTTGAAGTGGTCCCCGCCGGTGTTCGCCAGGGCGGCCGCCAGGTCCGGGGTACCGCTGCCTCCGGTAGGTTGCACGATCGTCAGGGCCATGCCCTTGGGCAGGAACTCACCGTCCAGGTGCGAGTGCCCGAGGAACAGGCTGTTCCCGATCGTGCCCTTGTGCATCGAGGTCAGGTTGACCTTCGTGGCGTCCGTGCCGTCGATCACCGCCGACATCTGGCCGCCCACCTGGGCATTGACCGCCGTGATGATCGCCGACGCGATGGCGGCCGGCGCCTGGGCGGCCGTCACCCCCACCTGCACGCGCTTGCCGGCGACGTACAGGTAGATCGTGCCCGCCACCTCGGGGCTCGATGCCACCTTGATGCTACCCACGGCGGCAACGCCGGCGGCCGGGTCCAGCATGGCCATGAAGGTGGCGTCCACCGTCTGGCTGTTCTGGAACAGGGCCAGGGCCATTGCGTGCAGCATCGACCCCTTACCGAAGAACAGGCTGGCCTGCTCGGCGGTTGTGAGGCGCATCGGCGTGTTCACGGCGGCAGAGCCCGAGCTCAGCTTTTGCCCGATCACCAGGACCTTGTATGGCTGGCCGCCGAAGGACTGGGCCGCACCCGTGGGATCGATCTCGACGTAGAACCCCGGGGTCCGGAGGTTCGCCGGCATGGACTTGTAGGCGATCGTCATTTGGTTCTCTGGGGCTTGCTCTTGGACTCGGGGGTGGACACCTCGGTCACGTCACCGGCGGTGATACGCCGGATCCAGTAAGGGGTCCGGGGCACGTCGATCTCGCCGTCGACCACGCGGTACTGGTCGTCAGGGTTTCGGACCTTGCGGCCGGCGGCCGGCGTGACCCGGATGGTCTTGGGCGTGGAACCGGCGCTCACTGCTCACCGTCCTCGGGATCTCCTTCATCGCCGAAGCCCTGCTCGAACTCAGCCAGGGCCAGAGCCACGAGATCGGCCTTGCTCGCGTTTTGGGGGAACTCGATGCCGCCGGCCTTGAGGTACTCGACCAGGTGAGGCTTGGTCAGGCCTTCGATGTAGGCTTTCCACTCATCGAAGGTCTCGGGGCCCTGTTCTTCTTCGGGTCCGGGATCCTCGTCGGAGACCAGCATTGTCGGAATCAACACCCCCGCCTTGACCAGGTCGTCGATGAACGGCGTCACCTCGATCAGCTGGCCGGGCTCGATCGGATTCCCCTTGGAGTCCCGCGGCTTCATTCCGGGAGCGATTTCGAAGGCTTGCATTTCCATGGCTAGGCTTGGGGTAGTTCGATGTGGTCCTCGGCCTCGATTTCCTCGGTGGAACCGGCCAAGTCGTAGGTTGCGAAGAGTCGCTCGAAGGGCACGCCGTGCACCTCGGGGATCCGAGGCGAAGGCTCGACGTACGTGAATCGGTAGGTCCAACGGCCGATGACCGTCGGGCCGGCGGTGTCGGGGTCTTTGCCCGCGTCGAAGTCGATGAGCTCGATGTCCTCCAGCTCGTCTCCTTTGGGGAAGGTGGCGACGAAGTCCTCGACCGCCTGGCCGATCTCGTCGAGCAGGTCCCCCTCGATCCCGGGGACCCGGCCGCCTTCCTCGATCACCACTTCGATGGCGATCTCAGCTGCGCGCTTGTACTCGCGCGGAACCCGGCAGTGCACCGTGGACGCTTCCCGGTTGGTGTAGATCCGGATGGCCGGCGTCTTCGCGCCTAGGGTCCGGGTGACCCGGTTGCCATACACGCGATCATCGACCTCGGGGATGAGTGGAGCCCCCACGGGCCCGCGCAGGCCCAACGCCAGGGCGTGCCGCAGCTGCTTCAGGAAGACCCCCATTCAGACCCCCTTGTGCAGCCACAGGTTGACGACCCCTTGGCCCTCATCCTGGTAGTCGGCGACCACCCAGGCGTTGGATCCGATCATGACCAGATCGCCCTGGTCGGGCTCGAAGACCAGGTCGGCCTTGCGCACCCCCACCCCGTGCATCGAGGTGGAGAGGTCCATGCCCGCCTCGTCCGGGTAGACCGGCTCGTCGATGGGTACAGCGGAGATCTCGAACTCCGCGCTGGCATCGGCGCGACGGATGATCACCGTCTCACCGAATGCCCCAGAGCTCACGAGAGCCTGGTGCGCGACGTCGAAAGCTTCGCTGAACCCCATGACGATGATCGATCAGACGCCGTGCAGGCGCACGCGGGCCGTGGTCTCGCCGTTCAGCTTCTGCTTCACCAGGAAGCCGATCTTGGTGGTGCCGCTGGTGGAGGTGGTCACGGCCGAGCCGTCCCAGTACACGACCACGCCCTGGTTCGCCACGAGGGCGCCGGCCGCCGGCAGGTCGAACACGCCCTGCACCATCAGCTCGTAGGTCTCGCCCGCGGCGGCGGATTGCTCGGCCACGCCGAACATCTTCTCGACCAGGACTCCCTGGCCCGACGCCACGTTTCCGGTGGCCACGACGGGCACCTTCTGGCCCGGCTGTACGTAGTTCTTCATCTGCTTTCCTTGGCGCGGTAGGTGCCCCGGGGGCTATCCCCCGGGGCGGAATCATCTCTCTCCAGAAACTGGCTCTCCCGCTTACGGGGTGACCATCACCATGCCGACGTGGTCGATGGCCTTGGCACCGATCTCGTGGCGGATCTTGATCTCCAAGCCGTCGCTGCGGAATCCGTACTGGGACTCCACATACGGCTTGCGGTGACCGTTCAGGTAGGCGAACTCGATGGTGTCGACCATGCGCGGGTCGGCGAACACGAAGAAGGTGCTCGTGTTCGAGAGCCCCATCAGCTCGTTTTCCACGACCACGCCGAGCTTCCCGAGGTACGGGTTGGTTTCGGCCGTGGTGCCCGGGACGATCGGCAGCACGAGTTGCTTGCGCGCCTTGCGCTCCATCGTCGGGGCGCAGACCAGGTTCTTCGGCATGACGCGGATGCGGTGACCGCCGAGACCCGTGCGGCCGGCGAAGTTGAGGAACACTTGCTCCAGGCCGTCCTCGTCCAGGTCCTGGCCGGCCACCACGTTGCCGTGGGCCACCGAGAACAGCGGCTGGCCGTCCGCCATGTTCGGGTTCGACAGCAGGATCCCGTACACCAGCACGTTCTCGGCGTTGCGCGCGCGGGCACCCAGGGCCGAGGGAATGCGGGCGATGATGCCAATGTCATCGTTCATGATGGCCTCGCGGGACACCGTGACGATCTTGCCCATCTTGTAGATGCGGAACTTCTCGCCGGCTTCCGCGAAGGCGCCGTTGGTGTACTCGCCGGTGTCGGACACGGTCTCGAGCTCGGGGGCATCCCCCATGCGCACGCGAGTAACCTCGCGGAAGTCGTTCACCGGGACCTCGCGCACGAGTTCGCCGAAGGTGCCCGGCGTCTCCTCGTAGGCGCGCTGCAGGGTGCGGTTCGTCACGTTGCCCAGCAGGAGCGGGAAGTCGCTCGGGGTCAGGGCGCCGCCGAGGCTGCGGCCCAGGAGTTCCGCGGCGCGTTCCGCCTGGGTGGAACCAGCCAGGGCGCGGCCCATGCGGGCCTGGATGCGCTCACCGATGTCCAGCAGGCTGCGGCCGCGCAGGTCGGAGCCGACCGCGTCGCCTTCGAGCGGATAGGCCGCGTTGTCGATGCGGTTGAGGATCACCCCCTCGGCCACCTGGCGGAGCTTCACGTGCTCCTCGGTGGTGACCTCGACGCGGTGGGTGTTCGAACCGTCCGGGCCGCTGCGCTGCCGCAGGCGGGCGAACAGGTCGTCCACGACCTGGGCTTCGGTCAGGCCGCGCGTGGCCATCTCCTGGGCTTCTTGAGCGGTCAGACCGGCGGACGCGCCGCGGCCCAGGATGAACTCCAGGCTGGCTGTGCGGGCACCGTCCTGCGGCTGGGGAGCCTGGGCGGGAGCGGGCTGGGTGTTCTGCGGCGGGGCTTGCGCCTGGCGCTGCTGGACGGGCGGCTGAGCCGTTTCGCCGGCGGAGCTCGAGCGGTTCCCCTCGCTGCCGGTAGCCGGTGCCTGCGCGGTGCCCCCCTGGCCCTGCGGCTGGGAAGGCGGGGATTGGCTGGATCGGGTGCCCTGCTGCGGGCCGTCGTTATCTTCGGGGGGCATTTGCGCTCCTCGGCGGCGAAGCCGCACTTCCACTTCCTGTTGGTTTCCCTGGTTTCCGCTTCGCTGAGAAGCGTTGTGATCTGCGGGCACCGTCACGATCGAACCCTCGTAGACGGACCAGCGGGTGGCCTTGCGGAGATCCCGCCGGCCATCGCGCTCTTCCACGTCGTAGGCCTCGACCACGTAGCCGGCCGACGCCGCGGGCAATTCGCCCCGGCGCACCCGCTGGAAGGTCTCTTCGGCCTCGTCAGTCTGGTCGTACCGGACCGTGACGATCAGCTGCCGGTTTTCGATCCGGTGCCCGGTGATGGTCCCCACCTTGGCTTTCGGGTCCCACCTGTTGTGCTCGAGCAGCCACGGGCACACGCCCCGCTCGATACGGGTGGTGTCGATATTCTCGGGCCCGCAAAGCAGCACCTCATCGAACTCGCCGTGCCTCCAGGAATACCGGGGCGCGGGTTCTTCGGTAGCGAGCACGTACTCGACGGTGCGCTGCTCCTCGTTGATCGAGGAAGGCACCAGCATGAGCCCACGAGTTTCGGGGCGCACGCGATCGACTTCGATTGTTTCGGGCGGCATTTGCTCTGGACCGGCGCGCGGTCAAGGGCAAAGTGCGACGCGAGATCAAGAGACCAGCCCAGGATCGGGGAAAAATCGTGTCCCGATTCTGGGCCGGTTATACATATCGAACCGCGTTCCCTATTTTGCGCCGATCTTGGCTCCAACGTTCGGATCGATCGTCAACGTGAGGCCCAGCGTCTTCAGCTGATCCATCGTCTCCTTGAGCGTGAGCAAGTGCTCATCCGGATCGCCGCCCATGCTCTGAATCGCGCTCGGGAACGTCACTAGGCCCGCGCGGATCGCCTGAATAAGCATCGGGATCTCTTTGGTCGGGTCCACCATCTCGCGCCGCGGCGGCACCCACTGGACCGGCACGCGCGTGCGGAGGCGCCCAGACAGCTGCGCCGCCTGCATCACCCACCCCAGGACGGGCCGGCAGAGCTGATTGATGACGATGTCACGCTGCCAGACGGAGATCGCCCGGCCGCTCTCCAGGTGCCCCATGCGGCCTGACGAGTAGTTGGTCTGGCTGTAGTCGGCCGCGCCAGCCAGCCCCTATGCCCTTCTCATTGCTGCCCTCCTTCCTCCATCAACCAAGCCACGGCGCGGGAAAAGTCAGGGCCTTGACACCAAAGTGACCCGTTTTGGTCTCGTTTCACTTCGATCACGTCGGCCCAATCAATCGGCGGTCGGCTCTTCGCGAACAAAAGCTCGGCGCCTGTTTGCCAAACGAACTTAGGGCATGGAATGACCGCAGTCCGATATGGTCAGCCAACTCTGTGGAGTAGGCACGGTCGCTATCTCGAACGAAGAGAAGCAGCTGGAGCAGTTGGTGTCGGAATCCCCTCCCCGGCGGTGGGTAAAGTCCCTCTTCTTGGCAGAGGACGCGCAAACCGGGGAAGTCGCCCGCATAGATCCGGTCGATACCCATTTGGTGCAGGCGTTTCGACAGCATGATGGCCGTCTCCAGATCGTTCGTCCGGATAGTCCCATCCGGAAGGATAAAGTACTGTGATTACTCATGCTCTGGAAGGCTGCAGATGTCGCAGTCATGGCGCAAACGTAGCAGACGTTGCAGACCTTTGCAAGCTCTGCCAATTTCCTGCGTCTGTCGATTTGCGGCCGAAATCCACGCGGCTTCAGAAGAATGCCTCAAAACGAGACCAATCAGAAGGTCCTGTCAGGCGCCGGCCTTGTCGCCGTGTCGAGAAGGATCGATAGTCAAGGTCAACCCCAACGCTTTCAGCTGATCCATCGTCTCCTTGAGCGTCAGCAAATGCTCATCCGGATCACCGCCCATGCTCTGAATCGCGCTCGGGAAGGTCACCAGACCCGCGCGCGGATCGCTTGGATGATCATCGGATCTCTTGGCCGGGTCCACCATTTGCGCCGCGGCGGCACCCACTGGACAGGCACGCGCGTGCGCAGGCGCCCAGACAGCTGCGCCGCTTGCATCACTCCAGCCCATGACGGGCCGGCAGAGTTGGTTGATGACGATGTCGCGCTGCCAGACGGAGATCGCCCGGCCGCTTTCCAGGTGCCCCATGCGGCTCGACGAGAAGTTATTGGTCTGGCTGTAGTCGGCCGCCAGCATCTCGTAGGTGAGGCCCAGCGAGGCCGCCACGGCGCAATTGGGCACGCACAAAGTCGGCATACCCTCGACTTTGGGCGGTTCGGCGAACTTGATCTGGTAACCCGGCGGCAGCTCCGTGGTCGTGCCCGGTCGAGCATGTCCACGTAGGGCCGTTCTTCGATCTCGCTCTGGGTTCCCGGCCTGGCATCGTCCCCGGGCGTTTCCAGAACGCCGCGAAACAAGCCGCGATTTTCTGGCGGAGCAGTTCGGCATCCTCGTATTGATCGAGGCTGCGCAGGCGTAGCAGCGCCGCCGCCAGCCAGCTCGCGCCCCGGACCTGGCCCGGGCGGTCCCGCAGGTACCTGTGCGCCACGAATTCCGCCGGCACCACGCGGGACTCAATGCTCGTGGTGAGCGGGCCTGCCTGGGTGCTCGAGAAAAGAACGGTACCCGGTCCGCCGGCCCACTGCATCGAAGAGCACGCCCCTGACCTCCCGGTTGCCATTCCTGTCCTTGCCCGAGATCAGGCTCGTGGCATCGTCGAGGTGATCGCCCTCGAGGACCTGCAGCTGCAGCGGGATCGGCAGACCATCCTCGGGCCGGCGGAATGCGCCCTCGAACCAGGCAGTCACCCGATTGCGCGATCGTGCGCAGGAAGAGCTGCTGCAGGCCGGCGAAGTCGTGCTGACTGTCGGCGTCGCAGGCCGTCGCCAGCCCACTCCTCCCAGAGCTTCTTGAACTCCTCCCCGTCCTTCTTGTTCTCGTCTCTCGAGGACACCTGGGCGGCGATCCCTGCGCCCACTGTGTTCGATACGATCACGTCGACCGCGCGCTTAGCCCAGGTGTTGTTCCGGACCAGGTCGCGCGCTCGGTCAGTGCGGACGATGCCGCTCCCAAGCCCTGGTGACCTCGTTTGCGGAACCGGAGGTTGGGTTCCACTGGGACAGACGCTGCGCCCTGCTCGCGGCCTCGTAGGCTCCCTTAGCCATCACCCCCAGGATGCCGCTGCCCTGCACACCGCCTCCTGCGCGCCGCGTCCGCTGCCTCTGGCCCCGAGCAGCCGCGCTGCTCCCGTACCATTTCCTGCGTTTCCATTACAGCCCCTTCCTCACCACCGGATTGTGGAATTGGCCCGGCTGCCGGACCCACCGGCGGCCGCGTCGAACTCAGCCTTCATCGAGGCACGGAGCTTCAGCATCCGCTCGCGAGCGGTACTGCACCTCCTTGTCCCTGTACTTCACCCGTCAGCGCCCATAAGTGATCGCCCTCTCCAGCCGTGCCAGGTCATCTGCTACCCAAGCCATGAGTTACCTCCATGAAGCGTCCTCCGCTGCCCCGCTGGTCTGCGGGCTGCTTGCGGGCAATCGCACCGAGGCTGACCTGTTCGGCCTCTTGCTTCCAACGTTCTTCCGTCCACCTGTCCATGCCGACTATAGCCGCGCAGGCACGCAAACCCGGCAGTCCAAGGCCCTCGTTGCGCTCGCGCGTCTTTTCCCACACGCGCTTGGAATACCCTCTCGTGTCCTTCTTCTACCACGAGTTGCTCACCCGTGAGCATCTTGAAGTATTCCTCGTCGTACTGCGGAAGTGGCACCATCCGGCAGGCATCTCTCCCTTCGCGGGTTGGTTCTGCCGTAGGAAGGAATAGAGCTCGGCCTTTGCAGAAGTCGGTACCCACCGCGCGCAGCTTCGCGCCGCGGCGTACACGCCTGCCCCAGGTTGATGTCGACCAGGCGCAGAGGCCCCGCCGCCTGCTCGAGGCGCTGATCACCCTTCAGCGAGATCGTGTCCGGCCGGGTCCGGCAGTACGTGTAGATGTGTGGAGCCATGTAGCCGGAGTCCACACCAACCATCCGGATGCGCACGTGGGTGCCGTCCTTCGGGCCACTGCGCATGCGCAGCTCGTCGAGCGGGGTCGTGCCAATCGTCTTGGGCAGGGTCGCAGGGGATCACGCCGTAGTCGACAGACCAGGACTCCCGCCGCGGCCCCCACCCCACGATCTCGTACTCCATGCGGTTGGCCTGTACGTCCACCCCCATGGTCAGGAACACCACCCCGCTTTGGCACGGTCCCGCGCCCATACAGCTCGCGGCGGTTGTACAGCGCTTCCCAGTCTGGCACCTCGCCGCGCTCCTTCCAGGTCTCGCCGAGCATGGTGTTCACCCACACCTTTCGGCTGTACGGGTCCTTGCCGGCCTTGAGGTTCGCTCGGATGATGTCCTCCCACTTCAGCCAGCCGAGCGGGCTGTAGAGACTCGACAGGTGGTACGAGCGGACCTTGCGCGAAAGCCGGGGCCGCTCGGGTACCCACTTGCCGTCCCGCAACATCGTGCGCTTGTGGCGCTCCTCGATCAGGGTGCCGCACTCGGCGCAGGCGTACCCGATGGATTCAGGGATGAGTTCGCCATCGTCGGATCGGTCAAACTGAATCCCCTGCCAGGTCAGCTTCTGGAAGTGGCCGCAATGCGGGCAGGGCACCTGGTAGTAGCGTTGGTCCCCTTCCTTGAACTTGCGCGCGATCCGGCTGGTCGCCTCGTCGGTCGGGGTCGACACCCAGAGGATCTTGCGCAGGGAGAAGGTCTCTGGTCCGGGCTTCGGCTAGTCGCATGGGTCTCCTCGCCTTCCACGTCGAGCGGGTAACTATCCACCTCGTCGCCGAAGAGGTTACGGATGGGCATGGAGCGTAGACCGCCGGCGGCCTCCGCGTTGGCCAGCATGAGCTGCTCCGCCAGCGAATGACAGGTGCAGCAGGGTGTTCGAGCCGTCCCGCTTGCTGGGGTGGCTCACCTTCTCTCGCAGCCGCGGCGTGTCGCGGATCATCGGGCGCAGGCGCTGCTTCGAAAAGCGCTCGGCTAAGCTTTCGGTCTTGGAGACGGCCAGCGTGGGCCCGAGCCCCAGGTCCATGACGTAGGCCAGGAAGTTGTTCCCGATCTCCGTGCCCCCGAGCTGCGCCCCCTTCATGAACACCACTTCCTCCACTGGGCTCGTGACGCTCAGGCACTCCATGATCTCGACCAAGTAGGGGGTTCGGGAGTTGCGCCACCGGCCGTGCTCGGAAGCCCCTTCCGACGGCAGGAACCGGTACTTCTCCGCCCGCTCCGCTACGGTTAGGAGCGGATCCGGGCGCAGGCCCTCCCAGAATGCACGGACACCGGTGTCGACTGGTCATGCCGCCCCTCCGATTTGCTCTTCGACCAGGACTCGAGCGCCTCGACCAGGCACGCCTTGAGGTAGATCTGGAACTCGTTCTCGTCCTTGATGGACATGAGCTCCGAGCCGGATCCGCGCGGATGGCCAAGACGGCGTCCCGGACCATGCGCGGCCCAGCTGGAACCGGTCGCGGCGGACCTGGTCGGGCCGGCAGCATCTTGCCCTGAGCTCGAGCAGGCGAAGGTATTCGATCTCGGCCTTGCTCTCCTCGGTCAGGGTCTTGGCATCGGTGAGGGTCAGAGTCGGCACCCTGACTGGCCCGCTGTTGCCGGGCCAAGCTTGGCAGCCCTCCGTGCCCTTGCCCTGTGCACCTGGCCGGTCGGTAGGGACATCGCGGCGCAGCTCGAGGTTCGCGGCGCGCGCCCGATCGGCCGCGTCCCGATCGATCTGCCACCGCTTCCCTACCTGGGTCGCGGCAGTTCTGCCGCTGATCTGCCGCATGAGCGTCTGCCGGCTGATGCCCGCGTGTTTCGCATAAGCAGCAGGCGTGAGCACTTTCTGCACCGAACTACCCGCGCGCCAAGCCTACCGGCTTGCGGGCTCTAACCCGCCCGCCTTCGGCACTTAGCCGCGCTCCCCAGGCGAACTGCCCACTCACCAACCGCCCAAACTGCCCAAAGTGCACCTAAAATTTTGGGCAGTTTGGACAGTTTCTGGGCAGTCGCCGTCACCCGCGGCGCTGAGCCCTGGGACTCCGAGCCGCGAGGGATGCCATCGCCTGAAAGTGCCCCTTACCCAGCGACCTCGCGGCCTTCAGCCAGAAGAAGCGCCCCTGATCCGTCGTGAACTTGCCAGGTTGCGCCCCGGCAGACTTGACCGCGATCTTGAACTCCTTGTCGAAGGCCTTGGGAACGCCCTCTCGAACTCCCCACGCACAGCATCCACAAACCACGGTTTGCGTTTGATGCGCACTTCCCTGGGGCAGGACGTAGAGGGGCTGCAGGGACTTCTGCTTTCGGATGGTCACGGACCTCACAAGGAGCTTGGTGCCCGGCAGGATCGAAAGCCGTGCCAAAGCGCTTGGCCCGAGATCCCTTGGGGTCACGCACGGCTCGAGGCTTGAGAGCCTTCGGGATCTTGCCACTGCTCGTTCTTCGACCACGGACCTCGTCCAGCGGCACAGTCTTCCTGTGCCCGGACTCGCTCTTGCGCGTACTCCCCTGCTCGTGGTCGACCAGATAGCCACGGCTATCCAACACGCCAAGGCCGAAGCCCTTGAACTCCGGGAAATCACGCTTGTGGGTCTTCTTGGCGACCTTGATCCCCCGCTCCGAGTACTTGTTGCGCAGCTCAAACTGGCTCCGCAGAGAGTCCTGGGCTGCACTCGAGCAGGCGTAGGCAGCGGCGTTCATCGCCCGCGAAGTGGCGAAGGGGATCTGATTGCGCTGCAGGTCCGAAAGCCAAGCCTGGGCCTGCGGCGCGTTCGAAGCGATTGCGATGTCCATTTCTACGGGTTGCCCGGGTTCGGGCCGCTTCCATCGAGCATCCACTGGTCGCAGTTCTGGCCGGTCGGCTCCCAAACGTTCCCCGATACCACCCCGTTTCCGCCCGCGTAGTCCAGTAGGTTGTACTGGATCTCAGGGCGGAAGACGTTGTTGGTGACCCTCCAGTTCCCGATTGGCGTACCGGAGTGCTCATCGATCCGCACGGGGATTGTCGATCCAGAGATCCAGTTGCCGTCCACAATGATCGGCGGGTTCTGCGGGGTTCCCGTGACGGTGTAGTTTCGCGACAGCGCGAAGATGCACGACGAGTAGGCCGCAATTGGCCACCCGGGGTGGGTCGGCTGAGGCGGATTGGTCGCAGAGTACGTACCGGTCAACGGGAACGCGTTCCCGCGGATGAGGATCGAAACTCCAAGCGTATCGTCCATGTCCTCGGCGGTGATTGCATCCCCATGGATGTACCCAATCACGTGGTAGGCGGCCGGCTTGGTCGGGTCGTTGTAGTCCCGGAACCAGTAGCTGTTGGCCATGCGCTCGAAGAAGTTCGCGGTGATGCTCGTGCCAACCTTGGTGGAGTGGTCGATCTTGATGTGATCGCCCCCAACGTCCTGGAAGTGGTTGTTCCGGATCACCCAGGTGGCGCGACGCGCGTAGATCGAAGTCGACGAAGCCCCATAGAAGCTGTTGTACTCCACGACGATGGTCCCGCCCTCGAAAGAGGCGTCCACATCCAGGCCGTAGATCATCGAGTTCAGCGTGTCGCCGCCCTCCCCGGGCATGGGCGAGATGGCGCAGTCTCGGATGGTCACTGTCCGTGGCACGCCCCGGATCTTGATCCCGCCGATGTGGTTCTTGCCCTCGATCAGGGTCTCGGTGTCGAAGTAGTACTGGGTGGAGTCCGTGAGCGCCACGCGCGGGCCGGTGTTGAACGCCGTCGGCTCGGCCCAGGTGACGTCCGGGGAAGGGTTTCCGCCCCCGCCTACGCTGTTGGGAACGCAGGAAACGATGTTTGACGGCGCAGAGACCAGCCCAGTGGCCTGGTCGACAGCCACGGCATAGCCGTAGCGCTGCACACCATTGGTCAGGCCGGAGATGTGCAGGGACGGGCCCGATTGGTCCGCACCCTGAGCCCAAGGGCCCGAACTGCTGGGGCCGTGAAACGGTCGGTAGATCAATCCCATGCTATTGCACCTCCAGCCACATCTCGCCATTCCCCGGGGTCGCGCCGCTCAGATTGGGCGGTGCCGGAGGGTTCGGGGTATCCCCCACGTAGCCCCATTGGTCGGGCAGGATCACCCAGATCACGTCGGACGGATCGCTGTATCCGCCGTGCCCATCGCCTGCAACGATGGCCAAGTAGGCCATGACACCCGCCGCCGGCACGTGCTGCCACAAGGGCACAGGCCCGCCCGTGGTGTTCAGGTAGTGCGACACCCAGGAGTTGTCCGGGGTCTCGGTGTACCCAATCAGGGCGTAGTAGACCGCTGCTCCAGGCACGGTCGCGAAATCGAGCAAGATGTGGTCGGAGAAAACCTCCACCGTGAAGTCCTGCGGCGGAGTGAGGCCACCAGGGCCACCACCCCCCGCTCCAGGAGTCTCCACGAGCTCGTTGGAAGGGGGAGAAGACACGTTCTGGCCCGAGATCACCTGCGCCATCACCGTGTGCGGTGTCGCCGGAAGCCCGGTGATGTCCACCGTGTAGTTTGGCGCGTTGGAGCCGTCGAGATCCGCGATGTTGCGGTAGAGCTTCTGCACATAAGCCTGGCCGGGCTCGTGAACTGACACGGTCAAGACGATCGGTTGGACAGCCCCCACCGTGATGTCGAGGTTGACCCGAAGCCCGCCCGTGAGGGGAGCCAGGCTGTTCAGGACTGGGGCCACGGGGGTATTGCCCCCACCGCCGCCCCCACCGCCCCCACTTCCCGGGGCTCCTCCGGCTTGGGCTGTTTGCCCACTCCCAACGGTCACCACCGCTTGCTGGGTTGAGTTTCCAGGCTTCCCACTCACGACGGCGGAAACCCGGACGCGACAGGGGAAACCCACCTGCAAGAGCGATACAGGGATGAGTCCGGTGGTCTCGCTTCCGTCCACAAAGATCTCGCCGTCCGGCGCCCCTTCGAATGGAGTGAGCTCCCCGTACTCGAGTTGGTACTGCTCCGCTCCCGCTACCGCGGGCCAGGCGCACTCCAATCCGGCACTCGTATCAGTGATCGTGAGCGTAGCCGGCGCGGGCAGGTGCCCTTGGTCATCGCCAAGCGAGCTCCAAGAGGGATGCTTCGCAAGAATCCACTGCGCACGCTGGATGATACTTTGGCAAGGCCCCCATCGGTGACGCGGCCAATCCCAGTAGTAGTAGTCCCTCTGGTCTGAAATCTCCCAGAAGTCGGGGTTCCAGGCTGCCTGCGCAGCCTCGTCCCAGGTGTAGAACACTCTGGCCGTCGTGGCTTGCTCAACATACCCCTCGATGCAGCGCCTCAGGACATCAAGAGGAGCGAGGTCTCCGGGTGTTTCCTCATAGGCACTGAGGAGTGCAGCATCCTCTGGGAATTCGAGCAGGTACTCGATTACAGCAGCCCACCACAGCGGAGCCTTGCTCCCAAGGGTTGCTTCAAGGGTGGGTTGCCACTGTTGCAGAAAGACGGTAGGTTCCGGAAGCTGAGCGCGCTCGCTCGCCTTGGAGCGTCTAGCGTACCAAGGCACCACTTCCAATCCATTGCCAACCCCTTGGTACGACCCATCCGGTTGTTGATCAAGAGGGTGCACACCAGCCTCAGCATGACTGGAGACCACCGTGTATGCGCTCGGCAGCTTGCGATTTCTGATGGTTGCGATCCGCTGAAGCTGCGCAAGCGCTCCGGTAATGATTCGCTTCCAGCCTTTGGGGTCTTCACCGGGCAGATCGCCCATCCCAAAGATCTTGGCGGCAGCAGAGAACCACTCACGCGTTGTACATACCGTAGAACGATTGGGCGCCGCTCACGTGCTCCGGTACGCTCCATCGATGTTGACGGGATCGAGATCCCCAGGTTGTACGGCCGTAGGGGGACAGTCTGGTCGTCGTCGTCATAGTACGACCTGTATCCAAATCCATCCTTGGATGCACGCAAATGCATGAGGTAGGTGGCACTGTCCTGCCACCGCTTCCAGTTGTCCCACTGTTCGCATGGGCCGTGAAGTCCGCCAGCAATCGGAACTGCAATGCCAGCTTCACTCCAGAGTCGGTGGAACCACCGCGGGCCGAGGTTTTCCAGTTCATTGAAGTTCGGCTGCCCGTTCACCATGGGTGGCCAGTTGGGTCGCCGCTCACCGTGAGAACCGTGGTGCTTCCGAGCGAACGGGTGGTTCTCGAATGAGTCAATGCAGACGGGAATGTTCACCTCATAGCGGTAGAAGAAGCCCATGAACTCTCCCCTTCCGCCCGGATTCGCGAGCGGAGGCGCGGGGTAGGGAATCAGCCCCGAATCGGGCACATGCTCCGAGAGGCACTGGCGAACGTGTTCGGCCTCACGGAAAGCCAGGTAACGGAATTCCTCATCTCCGGTCAGATCAGCCAAACCCTCGTAAACGCGCGTCCAACGGAGGTGGTGGGAGCCTTCGTACGGGGTGAAGTACCCTTCATTGGTATGGAAAGGGAACACGATGAAGTACTCGATCGTGTGTTTGCCTGCGCCTGGTGCATTGTGCAGGTACCCCTGAGGCATCAGTGACTTGTGCCTGTCGCTCTCGTCGTCGTCCGAACGGAACTGAATTCCAGGATCCGTATTGCCCTCGGGCAACGTGGATGGGTCCGGTACCTCATCCGGCCGATAGTGGTAGTTCCACCGCCCGTAGGAGTGGAAGTTGATCTGACATAGGAATGGCAACCTCCCGTTGTTGGCATCTGCCCATTGATCAGCGGTGAGGATGTCGCCTGTATCCCATTGCGTTGTCCCTACCGCGTGGCGAGGGATCTTTCCATCCAACTCGAACTGCATAGCCTGGTACTCTTCACGGAAGCGGTAGCATCCGGTGAAAGGGTGCAGTTCATACCCACCACCAGTTCGACCTTGAGCCTTCCCCGGGTAGTAGAGATAGCCCATTCTGGCCATCTCGCCGCAGCTGTATCCGGACCCGGACGCGATCGCATTGAGCGTATGCTGCCACTCTTGCGCGATCTGGAGTCGCATTCCTTCGCGCCCGCTTACGGTCTGATAGACGTAGCTATCCGGGATATCCATCCGCCGCCAGCCGGGCCCGAAGTTCCTTCCGCGGCGCCAGTCCGCAAGTTCCCCACTTTCGACACGGGACAGCCCTGCTCCCCGGTAGATCTGCTGCGCGACACCCTGCGTGCAAGTTGCGGTCTTCCGAAGCACGAACCGACGACGAATGCACGCGCGCGAAGCAAGGACGTGCCAAGAGTCCTCCACAGGGTGCTTCTCGGGAGACGGGGAGTACTCGCCACCCGAATAGGACACGGCGGCTCCCTCCTCCTTCACGAGGAATTCTCCGCCCTGTGTGGTGGAATTGCAGTCGTACTGCTCGATGGTCCAGCCCGCGGGGATGTTGCCGATCTTGAGCCACTTGAAGTAGCAGTGCCCACCGGTCTTGTCGTTGACCTCGAACACCCCGCCCGGGTAGTCGATGTTGAACAGGTCGTTGTGGACGTAGACCGTGAACACCAGGCAGTCCGCCGCCGAGTGGCGGTGCACGAAAGTCTGCACCCCGAAGACCGGCCGGGTTTCGCCGTTCCCAGGGTCCTGGTACTCCATCCGGGCATAGTGGCGGGTCTCCTTCCGCCAGATGCCGTTGATGGCCTTCTTCTCCTGCGCGAAGAGCTGGGTACTGACGGCCCCAATCCCCCGCGGCAGGAAAGTCTCAAGGGTCAGATCTCCGAGGCCGGCCGGCTCGATCCACTGCTCCAGGCTTGTCCCGATCGGGTCCCCAGGGTTCCGCTGGACGATCTCGACCTCCACCTCCCTCGAGGCCACCCCGGTGGTGGCGGGATGGTCAATGGTCCCCCGCAGGAGCAGGGCGACCACCCGATCCCGGTACCACTTGTGGGGGTACACGTCCAGGTTCTGCCGCGCGCCGCCCGGCAGCCGGATGTCGAACTGCGGCAGCTTGGTGATCCGGGTGGGCTCGATGCCCACGATGGCGAAGAACGGGGACTTGGTCGCCCCCTCAATGACCTCGACCCGGGCCGTACTGACCCCGTAGTCGACCGTGCCCGTGCCCGGGTTCAGAACGATGATGCTCAAGCGATGATCCCCCGCTTCTCCAGTTCCTCACGAATGCTCGCCAGCGCCCCTCCAGACGCGTGGCCGCCGTACCATTCACCGGCTTCAGCTGATCCCGGGCAGCTTCGCAAAGCTTGAGGAGCCGCGCCAGAGGGCCCTTCATGCTCTTTCACCTCGGCCTCGAGGACCTGCTCGGCGTGCACATGCTGGCGCAGGCACTGGAACACCGCCCGTAGGCTCGAGTCGTCGATCCCTCGAAGCTCCTCTTGCGCTCCACGTCGACCGCGCCGTGACCATTTCCATGAACGAGTCGGCCCGTTGGGCCACGGCCGCGTCCATCGCGGTCCCCCGTTGAATCTCAGCCTGCATGACGGCCGCCCTCCAAGACGGTGTTTTCGGCGGTGGTCCAGCGCGCCCCGCACGCACTGCACTCCCGGCGCCGCATGTAGGCAGCCCGGTTTGCCCGCGTGCGCACCGCGCCGCAGGCCTTCCCCCAGACCACAGCGCTCTTAGCGCCGCACTGGGGACAGTCCCTCGAGCTCCGATCAGGAAACCCGGGGGTGGAAGTGGCGCCCCCCAGGGGGGTGTGGACATCTGCTGCTGCTCCCTGCCTGGGCCCCATCAGCACGCTGTCCACGCGGGGAGCGCTCTTGGTTCTCGGGGGTCTCGATCAGCCCGGACCACCTCGATTTGGATCGGGAAGAGCGCCCACTTGGCGGCGCTTGAGCTTGAACACCTCGGTCTCGGGCCCTTCACGTCCACGTAGCGAGTCCTGCCATCCCGGTAGGCACCAGGAAGTCCAGGACGTACCTTCGGGTCTGTCCAGGGAGATGGAAGGGTTCCGACGGAGGAAGTGAGAGACCTCCCCGGACTTCTGCTCGAGCACCAGATTGCGGGTAGAAGGTCGCCTCACGCCTTGAGTCGAACCGGTGCCCGTCCACGACTGGCTCCACGGGCCCCGTACTTCGAGCCCCGCTTTGGTGCAGCCTGCCGGTGGCCTCCTGAAGTCCTTGGCGCTCATCCTCGGCAGGATGACTCACAGCGGCTCCATGGCCTTCCGGGCTTCGGGGTTGTGGATCGGGCACCCGGGGCCGGGGATGGCCTCACAGTCCCCGTTTTCATCCTCGGCGAGCCTGTCGAACTCGCACCCATTCTCCGAGTCACGGAGTCGACAACGCTGCTCGCCCCAGCAAATAGGGTCCCCTAGAGCCGTCAAACTGCGGCATCACCGGAATCCAGAACGGGCTCTGCTTGTTGGTGGCCGGTCAGTTCCTTTTGAAGGTAGTAGGGCCAAACCCGCAGACGACACCTTGAGTCGAGCTGGCGGCGCAGTGTATTCGGAGCCAATTTCCCGTCGAGCTATGATCGTCCAGCGAGATCTGTTCTGCTCCGGCAGCCGGCCATGGCTGAGATGAGCGGCGAGCGACCGCGGACGATAGGATCCTTCACGTGCGCCCGCCCCATGGGGGTCGCCAGCATCAACAGTGAATGGAGCATCAAAGGACTCAGGCGATGGCCACTTGTCCTTTGGGATGGGCTCGACAACGCAGGTCCTCCGCCCCTGAAGCAATCGAGCCGTACCATCTCGGTAGAGTCAGAGAGCAAGCCTCGCGCTGGCAGGGATCCTCCTCCAGGGCATCAATGAATACGTCCATCGCCGGAGGAACCTCGAAGCCGGCTGCTCAAAGAAGAACCGCCAGAGATCCCGGATGTGCCAGACCCCGTTCCCCATCCTGGCTTAGATTCTGCAACTCTTTTCCGAATGGCAATATGTCCGTTTGTGGCCTCGATCCAGATACCCCCGGAGTCGTGCCGGATGCGTACGTGGTCGAGGCTGTATCGATGGCGACCCAAATCAGCGATCACTAGGGTCGCAATGTTGATACCGCGACCTGGGCGTCGGTGAGGACTACTTGATACCATCAATCGTGATGCGGGTGATGTCATTCGTCATTTCAGTCATTGAGTTCCTCCAATTTCTTGGGCAGTGGGTGCCCCGCGGCAAATCGCATCAGACCTGCTGCCAGCCCTGGGCCTGATCGCGCGTGAGTCTGGTCACCGACACGGTCATCTTGCCGCCTGCATTGCTCGCTACTGACAAACCGTCCTGGCCGACCCAAGCGACGTTGCCTGGAGCCCATTCCTTCGTTCGGTGAATCCAACCGGGGACCAAGGCGGCTGCCTCCTCCGGCCTACATCGCCGCGTGATTCGCCGTGCCGGCCGCAACGGCCGACCTCGACCTGGTCGCACAGGCGGTCGATGACGCTGCGGCCTGGCAGTATCGATCGCCAGCCTTCCAAAGCGCGCGGTGACGACACCCCGGCGGAGGCAGCCGGTCGGCATTGCTTCGGAGGATCCGGAGCGAAGTTTCTGTCCTCACGTAGGCTCAACACTCACCACCTCGGCCGAAGTAGCTGGTCAGGATCTCGACGACCTCCTCGCCTTGGTCCAAGGTGAGCAGCCAATCCGCCCAGTCAGGGACTAGGTGGGCATGCACCCCCGCGTGGCAGCGTGCGCGCAAAGCGCCGCGCCGTTGACCCGGTGGTCGTGCTTGTACTTCCACCCATTGCACCGGCTCCGGGAACCTTGTGATGGGCCTGCAGGGGGCGACCCGGTGGCACCGCTCACACCTCCCATTCGCCAGGGCCGCACGCTCGAGCACGGATTCGCGGAAGGCGTGCTCCGCCTCGAGCTCCCTCCCTCACGGGCGGTGGCCCTTGCATCGCGACGCTCCGCTTTGCCGGCGGCTTTGGACCTGGCCGCAGCGCCCTGAGCGGCGCGCGCCTCTGAGTGCCGATCGCTTCACAGCTGCTCCCTCCAGGCGTTATCGGAGTGAAGGCTCCAGCTTCGGTTCCTTGGCTCCCGGGCAAGCGTGAAGCCGCTGCCCCATTACCATGTACCCGCTGCGCGTACGCTGCTGCCACACCTCGACCATGGGGCCATCAGCCTCGATCGTCACGGAAGCCCCACATTTTGGGCAGGGCCCAGAACCAGGGTTCGCTACTTGCTCGTGAGACAGGGACCCGCCGCCTCCACCTCCTGGCGCCCGCCTGTATGCCGGCCGGTGGGGACAGGGACGTCCCTTCTCACCCGCCCTGGCGCGCTGCTCGAGCAAACGAGTGCAGAACCCCTGTCGGATTCGATCGGAGATCCAGCACGTACTGGCCGCCGATGTAGCGAGCCAGGCGCTCCGCCAAGCGGGCAACGACCACGGCCTCGGCGGTGGCGATCTCGAACTCGAACGGCCGCATGCCCGGAATCCCTTCGCATGCCCACCGCCCACCGGCTCCCGTATGCCGGTACACCGGCACGCAGATCGGCCAGGCCAGCCAACCGCGGATCACCAGCACCCCATGCAGGCCCAGGGCCCCCGTGGTGTACCTCTGCCAGTGACGGTCCCACTCAACGCTCACGGTCATGCGATCCCCCTCCGCCATTGCTCGGCTTGCGGGCACGTCGCGAAGTGGCTCGGCGCGTAGTTCACGCCACCCACACGCACGGCCTTGCCGAGGTCCAGGGGTACCCGCCCCGCGTACCCGATGCGCGCGCCGCAAGATCGGCAGGCCAGCACCTGGGCCGTGGTCGAAACCCGCAGCCACCCCTCGGGCACCTGGACTGCGGTGTCGGCTTGGCGCGAGCGCACAGGCCCCCGGGCGCCGGGTCCGCCATCGTGTGCACACTTGCCCACGCAGCGGCCGGCAACCTCAGGGCCATAGCACCAAGGGCAGCCCCCGGTCCAGCCGAGCGCCTTTCCACGGCGAGCGGTTGAGGAACTCAAGCGGCTCCCTCCTGGATCTCAAAGGGCTCAGCAATGGGCTCGACTCCATCGGGCGGCTGAGACCATGCTCTGTGCTTGCGAATGGAAGCAGCCCAGAGAGCGCGGTCCTCCGGCGGGCAATGTGCGATCGCGTCCGCCCAGGTGCCTTGCCGGCCGTGCACCATGTCAAAGCGCACGAGGTAGTAAAACGACAGCGCATCGTGCGCCTCGTTCGGCTCGTGCTTGCGCGCGCAGATCTTGCAGCAGCCCGCGGCCGGAGGCAGGAGCGTCATGGTGTGCGGGGATGCCTGCATGTCAGTCCTCCAGCGCCAGCAGGGCGCACTCAAGGTCCACGGCCAGGCGGTTCGCCCGAGCCGGATCGGTTTCGCGGATGGTCGCTGCCCGGGCCTTCACGGAGCCGGGCACGTTCGGGTCGGAGGCGATGCGCGCTAGCACGCGCTCGAGGCGCGCCAGCCCCCCGGTCAGGTCGATCGCCGCAGCGGATCCACGCTGCTCGAGCTCGGCCACCGGGCGCTCCGCATCGGGGCCCCCACGCATGACCGCCGCAGCCTGGCTCTCCGGTGCCGCATCGCTCCGCCAGTCGCCGCCCCTCACGGCCTTGAGCAGGTACGCCGCGGGGCTGGCCACCTTGGGCCCCAGGGCCCAGCCGAGCAGGCGCTCGAGGTCCTGGCCCAGCCGCTGGGTGCTCGTCTCCGGACCCTCGCCGTACGCGCGCCACCGGGCTGCCAGGAGCTCCTCGAGCTCGGCCTGGACTCGCCGCCCGAGCGCCCTGCCTCCCCGGCCCTCGGCTCGCGCCTGGTCGAGCCGGTCGGTTGCTACTTTGACCAGTTTGGCCGCAGCCTCCTTGGCTGGGTCTCCCCCCTCCGGAGCAAAGTGGTCACGCGCGCACGCGCGTCTGACTTTCCTACTTTCAGTAGAACCGAAGGTTCTTAAATAAGGACGGAAAGTGGCAAGGTGGTCACCAGTGACCACCTTAGGTGCTCGTGGGTGACCACCTACCACTTTCGTTTTCCCCGGACTTTCCACAGGTTTTCCACAGTCCAAAGTGGTCGAAGTGGTGGCTGGAAGGTGGTCACCGGTGACCACCTTCTCAGCGCCGCTTGCCACTTTGAGGTGTGCACCCATGCCCCCCTCAGAACTGGTTGCGGACCGGATCGGTGAGGCAGGCGGTGGCAGGATTTCGAGCACACGGGAGATCGCAGACCCCCTCAGCTTTCGGACCACACCGGCCTTGGCGAGGGCCGATTCGAAGCGCCTGACGCCAGCCAGTGAGATGCCGCAGTCCTCCGCCAGGACCGACCGTGCCACTTCAACTGTCACGAGCTCACGGCCGTCCGGGGCCTCACCCACCTCGGAGTGGGTCAGAAGGCGGGACAGGAAGCCCAGCAGTGCGAGGTTCTTCCCGATGGCCTGGTAGTAGGCTTCGGACACGAACAGCCGCTGCACGCCACCTCGGCGCGCCTGGCGGGCCCCCTGGATGCTCTTGGGAGCCGGGTTCAAGCCTGCACCCCCTTCCGACGCAGGCGCGCCCTGAGGCGTGCAAGAGCGCTCGGCTCCGGGAAGTCAGGATCCAAGGCCTCCGGTGTCGCCTGCCAGGCGCTGTCGTCCTGGGTCCAGCCGAACGTCCGCCAGTCGCCCTCCGGCCACCCGGCATTCTTCGCCCCCGCCGCCCAGCCTGCGTCGATCCGAGAGCAGTTGGTGCACATGCGGGTCGCACGCCTGTACCCGTAGGTGTCCGGGCACGGGTGGAAGAACATCCGCCAGTCGTGAATGCCCAGCCAGCAGAGTGCGTTCCTCAGCATGACTGACCCCCTTTGTCGCAGCCGATCCCGGCCTTGGTCAGGGCGTCGAGCAGGTGGCGGGACCGCCGTTGGTGGCGCTCACCGGATGCGCGGCCAAGAACCCAGGCGGCAAGCGCCAGCGGCAGCAGCTGCAGGATGGTGCCGATCATCGGTTCCTCCCCCCCGCGGCAAGCGCGAACAGGCCAGAGGCGAGAACCAGGCAGGACAGGGCTGCCACACCAAAGGCTGCCAGCAATCCGAGGTCCGCCCCCGGTTGCACCAGAGCAATGCCCTGAATCGCGAGCAGAAGGAACAATCCCGTCATGGCCAGGCCAGACAGGCCGGCCATGAAGCGCATCACCTTCAGGGCTACCACTGGCGCACCCCCCGATCCGACCGGTACGCCGTCACCAGGGTGGTCACTGCCAGCGCCGAGAAAGCAGCCCCGGTCCAGCCACCAGTCACCGCGGCCCAGAGCAGCACCCAGCCGACAACGGCGAAGGTGACCGGCTCGAGCCAAGGAAAAGTGGGGGGACGGCCGGCCAGGCTTTGCGCAGCCAGAAGTAGGCCGATCGCCCCCCCGAGGATCCACCAGCAGTGCCTGAATACCAGGCCTGCGGCTTCCCGGGTAACGCTCCTAGTTACCTGCATGGGCAAACCATGCATTGGTCCAACAATGGCGAGGGGTAGATACCTGCCGCCATTGACCCCCTCGTTGACCCTTTTGCCTAGTTCCGGTGGGGTCCGTTGAAGTAGGATCGCCCCAAACCCCTCCCTTCCTGGCACCGTGGACACGGTATCCGTATCTGGGCCCGCGCTTTGGGTGCTACGAGTCGTGGGTTCGAGTCCCATCTCCCCGACCATCCCTGGCCCCTAGCCCACCTGACTGCCATGGCACCCTCCCGCCTTCTGCTGTCCGCCCTCCTGTCCGCCGCTGCCCTGGGATCGGTGAGCTGCGGAAACAAGGCCTCCTCCGCCGCCCCGGCGGCGGGGCAACCCACCGCCGAACAGGAAGGCGGAGGCGTAGCCCCCCAAGCGACGGGTCCCGAGTCCCCCGACCCGGGCGCACAGCTTCCCAGCGATTCCGCACACAGCGAACTCGCCGATCTGCAGCGCCAGATCGAAGCCAAGATGCTCGAACTCGCCGACCTCAACGGCCGCATCTGGAACGAGTTGATCGAACAAGGGGGCTGCGACGAATGTTGGATCCCCTACGCGCAATTCGAAGGCAGCGAGCTCGAAGCCTCCGACGACATCTTCGTCATGCGCGGCCGCACCGACGAAGCAGGCCACGTGCGCATGGGTGTGCTGCACATCCCCCGCGACCGCTACCCTGAGGCATACGCCGGCCGCGACGCGATCCGCAGCCTACGCGCGAAGCCCGCCGCCCGCGCCGCCCTGCAAGACGAAATCGACTCCTACGTCGCCGGCGTGCAGCACCAATTCCCCGGCCGCACGATCACCCAGAAACCCGACGCCCACTGGGAGAAGATCCTGCTCGAAGTCGAAGGCCTCGACTTCCAACCGGACATCACCCGCTACAGCTACCCGCAGGCCTTCTCGTCCGGCGACCTGGGCGCGTCGCTGATGGATTCGGATCGCGGACATCTCCAACTGCGCGAGGCATCCTCTGCGCAGAGTGCTATAGGGCGACGAATCGCCCGCTGTCCAGTTTTCTTGGGCAGAAGTCCTCTTTTCAAACTCCCCCAATAGGTTGCAGGTAGCCATGCGGTTGCACATCGTTCCGTACATACTCTCCACTTTCCTTTCCACGGGCATTGCCGCTGCGCCGCGGCAAATCGCACAACTGGATAACTCCAACGCCCTTCCCTCTGATTCCATGGGTGCAAGCGTTGCCGTATCTGGCGATCTAGTGGCAGTCGGCTCCCCCTACGCAGACCCAAGTGGAGCCGAATCAGGGCTGATCCAGATCTTCGACCTAAGTGACATGTCGCATGTGAGGACTATCGCCCCTACGGACGGCAGTGCTGGTGATTATTTTGGGTACTCAGTATGCATCAGGGGTGACCTCCTTCTGGCAGGGGCGCCAGCTGCGGATGTTCAAGCCGTACCCATGGGGGCAGCATATGTTTACCAGATGTCTACAGGTGCCCTGCTCGCCAAGCTCATCCCTAACGACGGCGAACAGTATGATTGGTTTGGCGCCTCCGTGGCATTGACGGATTCGCTTGCAACAATTGGCGCACCATACGAATATGGAGGCAAAGGTGCCGTTTATGTGTTTGATCTTGTCTCTGGAGTTCAGATTCAAAAGATTCAACCATCCCTTGGCAATTCCTCATACTTCGGGACTGCGCTTGCAACCGACGGCCAAGAACTGCTTGTTGGAGCACCAGGGACTAGTGCCCAAAAGGCATACTTATTCGACCTTGCAACCTTTGCCGAGACTCATCAGTTCGTGGGACTCGGCACACGCGGTGGGCAATCCGTGGCACTATCTCCAGCTAGGATACTGATCGGTTGCCCTGATTCATCTGGGCCTGGAAACGCCAAACTTTATGACCGAACTACCTACTCCTTAGCTGCAATTCTACAGCCGCAACCCACCTGGGATTCTGGACTTTGGTTTGGCAGTTCTGTGGCACTTGTAGAGGCAATCGCATTCATTGGCGCAAGAAGTGCTGACCGAGAAGGATTCGCGGATGGCGGGTTTGCATACTCATTCGATTGCGATTCGGGTTCATTTATCTCCCGGTTTGCAAGCGAAACCGCATCCAATGAGCGTTTCGCGGATTCGATGGTAGCAGCAGGCTCGAATCTAGTGATAGGGGCACCACTCCATTCTCCCGGCGGCACCGCATACGTCTTCCCCGCCGCCACCGTCGGCACCCGGTACTGTTCCCCTGGTGTGCCCAATTCCTCCGGCCAGTCAGGACACATGCGCGTCGAAGGTTCGCGCTACCTAGCCGTTGGACAACTGGACTTGCACGCCATGCGACTTCCCCCCGGGGCGTTCGGGTTTTTCCTCGCTAGTCGCGAAGCTGGCCTAGTTGCCAATCCTGGAGGTAGCCAGGGCAATCTGTGCCTCTCCGGTGCAATTGCGCGCTTCAACCGCCCGGGCGAGGTGTTCCAGGCTCTAGGCGGCCAGATTCGCATCGAAGTCGACATGAACGACCTACCCGAGCCTCCGGTCTGGGGCGTGCCGATCCTCGCGGGCGAGACCTGGAACTTCCAGTGTTGGCACCGGGACTTCGTCATTGGTACCGGCTCAACTTCGAACTTCACCGACGCGGTTTCGGTGGTCTTCGAGTAGGGGCTAGGAGGACCTCCTCAGGCGGCCGCCGAATCCGGGCACCGGTTTGCGGCCGCCGCAGGCCCGGGAGTGTTCGCTCAGCGCTTCAGCGCGTGGGCGGCATGCACGGCCTGCTCGATTGCTTTGCTGAGCAGGCCTTGGGTCCGTTCCTGGGCCAACGCTTTGCCATCGGGCGCGAACGCTTCGGCGGCGAAAGGTACGGCGACCTGGATCGGCAAAACGTGGGTGCCGAGGCCCGAAAAGATGTCGCGCACGTGGGCGAGGCCGCGGATGCCGCCGAGGGCGCCGGGGGAGGTGGCGAGCAGGGTGGCGGTTTTGCCGGCGAAAGCGGCCAGGGGCGCGACGCCGGCTTCGGGGCGGCTGGCCCAGTCGATGGCGTTCTTGAGCAGGGGGGTGATCGAGCCGTTGTACTCGGGGCAGGCGATCAGGAAGCCGTCGTGCTCCATCATCGCGTGGCGTAGGCGGGCGGCGGCGGCGGGCGGGCCGGGGTCGGCTTCCAGGTCCTGGTCGAACAGAGGCAGCTCGAGGGCGCGAAGGTCGATCTCGTTCACCTCGGCGCCCTGGGCGCGGGCGAGGTCGGCGGCGATGCGCACGAGGCGCTGATTGAAGGAACCGGAGCGGGAACTGCCGGAAAAGGCGAGCAATCGGGGCATGGTCAGGGCATTGGGCTGGGGACGAGGGGTGTATAGTCCCCGTTGCCGATGATCAAAGCCCTGCTGCTCGCCTTCGTCCTGCCGCCCGGTGGTTTCCTGAGCTTGCTGCTGCTCGGGTTCGCCCTGCGCCGGCCGTGGCCGCGGCTCGCGCGCGGCCTGCGCTGGGCGGGCGGCTTGCTTTTGGCCCTGGCCAGCCTGCCCTTCGTGTCCTCGTGGGCGATCGGCACCCTGCAGCACATCCCTCCGATGACCGCGGTGCCGGAAGGCGCGGAAGCGATCGTCGTGCTGGGCGGGGACTTCCTGCCCTACACCCCCGAGTACCCGACCGGCCGGGTGGGCCCCCTGTCGCTCGAACGCCTGCGGCACGGGGCCTGGTGGGCGCGGCGCAGCGGGCTGCCCCTGCTCGTGAGCTGCGGCAACATCCGCTACGACAACCTGACGGGCGCCCAGGCGATGGCGGAGTGCCTGCAGCAGGACTACGGGCTGAAGACCCGCTGGATCGAGGGGCGCTCGGGCACGACGGCCGAGAATGCCCGCTACTCGGCAGAAATGCTGCGCGAGGAGGGCATCGACGAGATCGTTCTCGTCACCCACGCCTGGCACATGCCGCGGGCCCTCGAATCGTTCCAGCGCCAGGGGCTCCTGGTGCACCCGGCCCCCACCGCCTGGCGACCGCCGCCGAAGGTGCGCTTCGAGTCCTTCCTGCCCTCGGCCCGGGCCCTGCGCGAGACCTTCTGGGCTTCGCACGAGTGGGTCGGGCGCCTGGTGTACCGCCTGCGCGGGATTTGACGGCGCAAAGCCCCGTCCTGGGGCGGGGTCCGAAAAGGCCGCCGGGGCCTTGGCATTCCCCGCGCTGGCGCGTCAGAATCCGGGGTTCGAAAGGCACCGAAACGCCCCGGAAACCTGCTCTCCGAGCCCCGCTCCATGTCTCCCGTCCTCGCTTTCTTCGAGTCCAAGATCACCGAGAACCTGACGAGTTCAGGCCTCGGCACCGCCGCGCTGATCACCTTCGCGCTCGCCTACGTCTTTGTGATCCTCGAAGACGTCATCAAGCTGCGCAAGTCCAAGCCGATGATCATCGCCAGCGGCATCCTCTGGGTGATCGTTGCGCTGGCGCACGGCGAAGACGCCGAAGTCAACGAACGCGTCATGCACCACGTGGCGGACTTCGCGGAGTTGTTCCTGTTCCTGATGGTGGCAATGGCCTACGTGCACGCCATGACGGAACGGCGCATCTTCATGCGCCTGAATGCGGTGCTCGTGGGTTCTGGCGCGGGATTGCGCACCTTGTTCTGGGCGACGGGCGCCCTGGCGTTCTGCCTTTCGCCTGTGGCCGACAACATGACCACCGCCCTCGTGCTCGGCGCCGTGGTGGTCGCCGTGGGACACGGCAACCCGAAGTTCATCGCCACCGGCTGCGCCAACGTGGTCGTGGCGGCCAACGCCGGCGGGGCCTTCTCCCCCTTCGGTGACATCACGACCCTGATGGTCTGGCAGGCGGGCAAGGTCGAAACCCTGCGGTTCCTCGAGATCTTCCTGCCCTCGCTGCTGAGCTGGCTCGTGCCCGCCATCGCCATGCACTTCTCGCTGCCGAAAACCAAGCCGGATCCGGTGGAAGAGGAAGTGAAGCTCGGCGAAGGCTGGCTGATGGTGATCCTGCTTTTCCTCGCCACCATCCTCACCGCCACCCTGTTCCACATCTACCTGCACCTGCCCCCCTTCATGGGCATGATGATGGGCCTGGGTTACTACATGCTCTACGGCTACTGGTGCCGCTTCCGCAGCGAGAAGTTCGAGATCGCCCAGCCCGTAGACGCCCTGCGCTCCGTAGCCCACGTCGAATGGGACACCCTGCTGTTCTTCTTCGGCGTCATCATGTGCGTCGGCGGCCTGGCGGAGCTGGGGTTCCTGAACTCCGCCTCGCACCTGTTCTATGACAAGCTCGGGGCCTTCTGGGCCAACGTCAGCGTGGGCGGCCTGTCCGCCGTGGTCGACAACGTGCCCGTGATGTTCGCCGTGCTGGGCATGGACCCGGACATGAACTCGAGTGAATGGCTGCTGGTGACCCTGACCGCCGGCATCGGCGGCTCGCTGCTCTCGGTGGGTTCGGCCGCCGGCGTGGCGCTGATGGGCGTGGCGCACGGCAAGTACACCTTCATCTCCCACCTCAAGTGGACCCCGGCCATCGGCCTGGGCTTCGCCATGGGGGTCTGGCTGCTGAGGGTCATGCACCACGGCATGAACTGATCCCGCTCCCCGAAGCCGGGAAATGGCACGCCCGCCAGGATTCGAACCTGGGACCGTCGGATTAGAAATCCGATGCTCTATCCAACTGAGCTACGGGCGCCTCCAGCCCAAGAGGATATCGTCCCCGGGCGGGCCCCTCCAGGACCCGCTGGTAGCCGTTTCCCTGCCACCTGGTGCCCGTAGCCGCTCAAATCGAGGCGCCCCGACCCCGTCCCTGCCACCCGGCTATACTCCATCCGGAGCCTGCCCCAACCGCACCCTATGGCCAGCCAAGACCTCGAAGCCCGCCTCGCAGCGGAAGCCGAATACCAGAACAAGCGCAGCACTGGCCAACTCGACGAGTTCACCGAGCGGCGCGACAAGTTCTACTTCCTGGCCGATTCCGCCCGCCACGAGTACCAAGCGGCCATCGACGAGCTCGTGCCCGGCCGCAAGGTCATCGTCGTGGGCTGCGCCGAGGGCGGAGTGACCCCCCCGGCCCGCAAGGGGGCCACCAAAGTGCTCGGCATCGACATCGCCGACGCCGCCATCGCCAAGCTCAACCAGGCCATCGCCGAAGAGGGCCTCGACCACATCGCCCACGCCGTCGTCGGCAACGCCGAAGCCCTCGACGTGGAACCGGGCTCCTTCGACCTCATCTGCTGCACCGGGGTGCTGCACCACCTGGACGTCGAGAAGTCGATGCAGAGCTGGTCCCGCTCGCTGACCCCCGACGGACAAGTCATCATGATGGAGCCGATGGCCTACAACCCGCTGATCGCGGTGTACCGGGCCATGACGCCGTCGATGCGCACCGACGACGAACACCCGCTGGTGCCGAAGGACATCGCCACCATGAAACGCCACTTCGGCAAGGTTTCGGTGCGCGGATACGTGCTGACCTCCCTCGCCGCGGCGACCTTCTCGTACATCCCCGGCCTGTCCGGCCTGCGCCGCCCGGTCTGCACCGCGCTCGAGTGGCTCGACCGCGGCCTGCTCGCGGTGATCCCGCCCCTGCGCTACCTGTGCTGGACCTCGGTGATCACCCTCGAGAATCCCCGTCGAGGCTAGGCACGGCCGCGCCGAAAGGTGCGAGGCGCCGACGCATGATCGCCACCGCGTCGGGGCTTTGATCGATCAAGAGGACGCGGCGCCCGAGCCGCAGGGCCGCCTCGCCCGTGGTGCCCGAACCCGCGAAGAAGTCGAGCACCAGGTCGTCGGGGCGGGTGTGCACGCGCAGGATGCGTTCGAGGATGCCGAGGGGCTTCTGCGTGGGATACCCCGTCTTCTCCTTGCCCGTCGGGCTGACGATCGTGTGCCACCACACGTCGGTCGGCGTCTTGCCGCGCGCGGCTTTTTCCGGCCCCACCAACCCCGGCGCCATGTACGGAATGCGGTCCATGGCTTCGTAGTCGAAGGTGAAACGCCGCGGGTGTTTGGTGTACCAGAGGATCGAATCGTGTTTCGGGCTCCACCGCCGGCGCGTGCGCCCGCCGAAGTCGTAGGCCCAGATGATCTCGTTCTGGAAGCTGGCCCGACCGAAGATCATGTCGAGCAGCACCTTGGCGTAGTGAACCTCGCGGTAGTCGAGGTGCAGCATCAGGCTGCCGTCGGCGGCCAGGATGCGGTGGGCCTGTTCGAGCCGTAGCTCCAGGTACCCGAGGAAATCCGCGAACCGATCGCCGTAGGCCAGGCGCCCCAATTCCTCGCTGCGATACCGCCGCCCACCAAACCCCTGCCGATTGCCCGCAGGATCCGCCACCATACGAAAGGTGCGCCGCACCTGATCGTAGCCCGTATTGAACGGCGGATCGATGTAGATGAAGTCCACGGCCCCATCGGGCATGGCCTCCAGCAGGCTCAGATTCTCGGCCTGCACGATGCAATACGGCAGCGGCACGGGTGCGTTATACGGGCTGCCTGGCCCGCGGCCCAGGGGAAAGCGCAGCGGCGGGGTGGGAATCGGTACGCGGACGACCGAAGCCGCGGCGCGTCCTACGCTTTGTCGCGCCCGATGGGTTTCGCGCCAACGCCTCGCGAGTTAGAAGGGATGCCGAACCCGGCCTTCGGGCCCAACCGCCATGAAAATCCTACTGCTTTCCCTGTGCGCCCTGAGCGCTCCCCTGCCCTGGTTGTCCTCCACCCCCGCAGCGGCGCCCGCTCCGGTGCCGGCCATCGCGCCCGTGCACTGCCAGGTGCCCTGCGGCATCTACTCCGACAAGCTGCGCGTGGCGATGATGCGCGAGGATTGCGCCACCATCGAGAAGGCCATGACCCAGCTCGCCACCACGCCCGAAGCGGCGCTCGACCGCCAGCAGATGGTGCGCTGGGTGACCACCAAGGACGACCACGCGAGCAAGATCCAGGCCCTCGTCGCGGACTACTGGCTCGCGCAGCGCATCAAACTGCCCGCCGAGGACGCGGACGCCGCGGCCCTCGCGAAGTACCACCAGCAGCTCTCCCTGCTGCACCGCATCACCGTCGAAGCGATGAAGTGCAAGCAGACCCTCGACGCGGGCCACGTGAAGGCGCTGCTGGCAGCCTTGGACGCGTTCAACGCGACGTACTTCAGCGCCGAGGACCTGAAGCACCTCGAAGACCACCACGATTGAGCGCACCTCCCGGGCGGCCTTGCGGCCGCCCGGGGATCACTCGTCCGCGTCCCCGTCGTTCGCTTCGGAGGACCCCTTCTTGGAGGCCGCTTTCTTCGAGCTCGCCTTCTTGGTGGCCTTCTTGCTCGCGGCCTTCTTGGAGGCGGCTTTTTTCGCCGGAGCCTTCTTGGCGGCCTTCTTGGCGGCCTTCTTGGTGCTGGCCTTTTTGGTCTCCTTCTTGGCAGTGGCCTTTTTCGCCGCTTTCTTGCGCTTCTTGCCGCCGCCGGCCGCCCGGCGCGCATCGAGCAGTTCGATCGCCTGGGTGACCGTCAGTTCCTCGACTTTGGCGCCTTTGGGCAGCGACGCGTTCACATCGCCATCGCTCACGTAGGGCCCGTAACGACCCTCCATCAGGCGAATCGTGCCGCCATCGATCTCCGCCACGTTTTCGAAGACCTTGAGCGGTGCGGCCGGTTGCCGGGCCCCGCGTCCGCGTTTCTCCTCGGCGAGCAATTCCAGCGCCCGCGCTAGGTCCATGGTCAGCAAGTTGTCGTCGGGCCCGAGGCTGCGCGTATCCGCGCCGCGTTTGATGTACGGCCCGTACCGGCCGTTGTACGCGACGATGTCCTCACCGTTGTCGTCCTGGCCCACTGTGCGCGGTAGCGACAGCAACTCGAGGGCCACCGCCAGGTCCACCGACTCCGGCGTCATGCCCTTGAGCAGCGACACCATCTTCGGCTTCTCCTTGCCTTCGCCATCACCGAGCTGAACATAGGGGCCGAAACGGCCGTTCTTCACGTAGACCGGCTGTTCGGTTTCGGGGTCGGTGCCGATCGGGTCGGCGCCGCGCTTTTTGGCTTCGAGCTGCGCGAGGGCAAACGGCAGGGTGACTTCGTCGGGGCACACGTCGTCGGCGAGCGGCGCAGAGTCCTCGCCACACGACAAGAAGGGCCCGTAACGCCCCACGCGCACCTCCACATCGGTGCCGCCGTCGTCCTTGCCGAGCGGGATCGTGCAGATCGTGCGCGGATCGACCGTTTCGATCGAGTTCGCCACCAGCGGCCGCAGGCCGGGCACGCCGTTGCCTTCGTAGAACTCCTGCAGGTACTGGCTGCGCTTGCCGTCGCCCCGGGCGATGGCGTCGAGCTCCTCTTCCATGCGCGCGGTGAAGCGTTCGTCCACCAGGCTCGGGAAGTGTTGCTCCATGAGCGCCGTGACCGCAAACGCCGTGAAGGTCGGCACCAACGCCGTGCCCTTCTTGAACGAGTAGTTGCGGTTCTGGATCGTGTCGATGATCGAGGCGTAGGTCGAGGGCCGGCCGATGCCGGATTCTTCGAGGGCCTTGACCAGCGACGCTTCGGTCAAACGCGCGGGCGGCGTGGTCTTGTGCTGTTCGCTGCGCAGTTCCTTGGCGCGCACGGCATCGCCCTCGCGCAGGGGCGGCAGCATGGCGTCTTCGCCGTCCATGCCGTCGTCGGAGCCGTCGTTGCCCTCTTCGTAGGCCTTGAGGAAACCCGGGAAGTCGATGACCGAGCCGCTGGCCTGGAACACGATCTCCTTGGCACCGTCTTTCGTCGCCACGCGCAGCACCATGCGGCGGCCCTGCGCGTCCTTCATCTGCGACGCGAGCGTGCGCATGCGGATCAGCTCGTAAAGGCGCGCTTCGTCCACGCCGAGGCGCTGGCGCACTTCGTCCACGCTGACCACTTCGTCGCCGGCGGGGCGGATCGCCTCGTGGGCCTCTTGGGCGTTCTTGACCTTGGAGGCATAGGTGCGCGGCTTGTCCGGCAGGAACTCCGCGCCGTACAGATCGGTGACCGCCGTGCGCGCCAGATCGATGGCGTTCTGCGACAGCACCACCGAGTCGGTACGCATGTACGTGATGAAACCGTTCTCGTACAGGCGTTGGGCCGCGCGCATGGTGCGTTTGGCCTCGAAACGCAGTTTCCGGCCCCCTTCCTGCTGTAGGGTGGAGGTGGTGAACGGCGGCGCGGGGCGTTTGGTGAAAGGTTTCTCCTCAGCGCTGATGACCTTGAAGTCACCCGCTTCGATCGCGGCGCGCAGGCGGCCGGAGGTCGCCTCGTCGAGGTGCACCACCTCGCGGCCCGCGATGAGCGTGCCCTTGTCGGGATCGAAGTCGCGGCCGAGGGCCACGCGCACCCCGTCGATCGTGGTCAGGCGCGCTTCGAAACACTTGCCGTCTTTCGCCTCGAAGGTCGCGGCCAGGTCCCAATACTCCGCCTCGCGGAAGCGCATGCGCGCCCGCTCGCGTTCGACGAGCATGCGCACCGCCACGCTTTGCACGCGGCCCGCGGAGAGCCGCGGGCGGATCTTGCGCCACAGGGTCGGCGAGATCTCGTAGCCGAACAACCGGTCGATCACCCGCCGGCTTTCCTGGGCCTGCACCAGGTGCATGTCGACCTGGCGCGTGTTTTCCGTGGCTTCGAGGATCGCGGTTTTGGTGATCTCGTGGAACACCATCCGTTCGACCGGGACCTTGGGCTGCAGCACCTCGAGCAGGTGCCAGCTGATCGCTTCCCCTTCGCGGTCCTCATCGGTGGCCAGCAGCAGCCGGTCCACCTCCTTCAGATGCTCCTTGAGCTCCTTGATCTTGGCCTTCTTCTCAGGCCGCACGATGTAGAGGGGTTCGAAGTCCTCCTCCACGTTGACTCCAAGGCGCGCCCAGGCCTCCCCCTTGAGCTTCGGAGGCACCTCGGCGGCATTGGCCGGCAGGTCCCGGATGTGCCCGACGGAGGACTCGACGATGTAGTCCTTGCCCAGGTACTTCTTGAGGGTACGGGCCTTGGTGGGCGATTCGACGATGACGAGGGTCTTGGCCATGGCGCAGGGGGAGAAGGCGACGCGACTCTACGCGCCGCCCGGGGGGGCGAGTCAACCACCCCCACCGGCCCCACGGGGCTGCGGGGCCAGCCCCGCACCCCACCGCACCGCCATAACTCTATACGCCGCAGGCAATTACAGAAAGCCAGCCCAGAGCCTTGGCAAATCTGGCTCAGGGCTCGAGCCGCACCCAGAGGGCCTCGCTCAGGCCGTTCCCCGTGCCGCAAGGCGTGCCGGGATCCCGGTAGATCGCCTGGAAGGCCTGTCCCTGGCCCGCCCGCAGGGTCACCGCGCCGCCCAGTGGAGCCCAAAGCCCCGGCCCCAGGGTCAGGCTGCCCTGGGCGCCGACCTGCCCCAAACCGGCCCGCAGGTGCCCGTTGGGCCCGGAATCGATGCAGAGGTAACCATCCAGGAAGGGGGTGTGCTGGTGGGCTCCGGACATCCAGAGCACCGCCATGGACCCAGGAGGCGCGTCCGCCAGCTCCAGGGTCAAGTCGTCCGCCGCCATCGACGAGCTGCCGCCCGCCGTCAGTCGGGCCCCGACCCCCGTGGAGTTGGGGCAACCGTGCGCGCTGCCCGTCCCGCCGCAGGGCGGGCCTTGCTCGCAGCCGCAGAAGGCCACGCCGAGGGGCGCCTGCACCGCCGCACTGTCCAGCCGATGCACGGCGCCGCCGGCGAATCCGACGGTCGAATCGAGCATCGCCCCGACCACGGCGCCGTCGCTACCCCAGGCGAGCGAGCCGCCGACGAAGTCGCCGTTGGTGGTGGGACTCAGATCCAGGACCAAGCTCGCCCACCAAGCGCCATCGAACGGTTCGAAGGCCCATGCGCCGCCGCTGCCCGCCGCCAGGGGCGCGCCCACGAGCAACCGGCCGTCTTGCAGATCCACCGCGTACCCGAAGGCGTCCACGCCGGAAGCACCCGGTGCGGTCACGCTCGCTCGCACTTGCCACGCGGCGCTGCGCTCGAACACGTGCACTTGGCCTGGGGCGTTCAGCGTGTTGTGGTCGTGGGTCGCCCCCACCGCGATGCGATCGCCATCCACCGCGACGCTGCGGCCGAAGAAGGCGTTCGGCTGGAAACCCGGCTCGATCAGGATGGCGTCGAGCGCGTACTGGTTCGCGCCATCGTAGACGTAGGCCGCCCCTTCGTTGTAGACCACCGAATTCGCGCCTTGCGCGCCGACTACGGCCCAACGTGCGCCAAGATCGACCGCGCCGCCGAACTGGTCCCCGGGCAAAGCCTGGGGCGAAACGAGCAGGGCTTCGAAGCCGAGGCGCCCACCGCGCCACTGGAACACCTGCGCTTGGCCCGTGCCGCCGGCGCCCGGAGCTCCGACCAAAAGGCGGTCCCCTTTGATCGCCACCGCGCTCCCGAATCCGTCGCCCGGGCTGCTGCCCACGGCGGACCACTTGCTCCGTTGGGTCCAGGTGCTGCCGTCCCATTCGAACAGGAACACCTCCCCCACGAGCGCACCACCGGAGCCGGGAGCGCCGACGAGCAGAAGGTCGCCATCGAGGGCCACCGCGCTGCCGAAACAGGCCCCGGCGAGCGGGGTCAGGCTGCGGAGCTTGAACTGGCTGCCGGTGCTGGCGTGGCGCAGGTAGACCGCGCCCGCCTCGGGGGCGCCGGCGCCTTCACGCGGGGCGCCGGCCACGGTCCAGGGCCCCTGGGCTGCCACCGCCGATCCGAAGCGGTCCTGGGGGCCGGTGTCGTAGCCGATCCAGACGCCTTGGGCGAGTACGGGAGAAACGAGCGAAATGGAGAGGGCGAGCAGGAGGTGGTGTTTCATGGGTACAGGGGGGCCCTGCCCCCCTTCGGTCCATCGACCCGCGGACTTGGGCCTGGGCCCCCGATTGGCGGAAAAACCGTCCCGCCTCCAACACCCCCCGCGCCGGGGCGTAGCCCCCCAGGGGCCCCCCCTTGCGATTGGGGGCCCGCCCCTGTATCAAACCCGGTTCCGCTCGCCCGCCCAGAGCCCCGCAGACCCCCCTGCGGCCCGGCTCCGGTCCCCTATCTGCCATGATCGAAATCCAACATCTCAGCAAGCGCTTCGGCCCCTTGCTGGCGGTTGATGACCTCAGTCTGACCGTGCTACCCGGCGAAGTCCTGGGTTTCCTCGGCCCGAACGGCGCCGGCAAGTCCACCACCATGAAGATGGTCACGGGCTTCCTGCGCCCCGACGGCGGCTCGATCCGCATCATGGGCCACGACATGGCGAAGGATCCCCTGGCGGCCAAAGCTTGCCTGGGATACCTGCCCGAGGGTGCCCCGCTGTACCCCGACATGACGCCCACCACCCTGCTCGAGTACGTTGCCGGCGCGCGGCGCATCCCGCGGGACAAACGCGGCGCGGCGATCGAACGGGCCCTGGGGCTGCTCGAACTGGGCAAGGTGCGCCACCAGCGCATCGATACGCTCTCCAAGGGTTTCAAGCGCCGCGTGGGCCTCGCGCAGGCGATCCTGCACGATCCCGACGTGTTGATCCTGGACGAACCGACCGACGGCCTCGACCCGAACCAGAAGGAGCAGGTGCGCGACCTGATCCGTTCGATGGCCCCGGGCAAGGTGATCGTGTTGTCCACGCACATCCTCGAAGAGGTCGAAGCGGTCTGCAGCCGCGCGGCGATCCTCGCGGAGGGGCGCCTGCGCTTCAACGGACTGCCCTCGGACCTGCGCGCCACGTCGCGCTTCGCGGGCGCGGTCGAGATCCGCTTCGAAGGCGAACCGCCCGCCGACGCGTTCCTGACCCTTTCCAACCTGCCCCACGTGGGCCTGGTGGAAGCCCTCGACGGCGCCGAACAGGGCCAGGGCTGGCGCCTGTTCCCCGAAGACCATACGCCGATCCTGCACGGGGTGTCCGACCACGTGCGCAAACACGGATGGAAGGTGCGCGACCTGCACGTGGACCGCGGACGTCTCGACGACGTCTTCCGCGACATCACCCGCACGGAGTACCAGGAGGCCTGAACCATGCGCGGAACCCTCGTTGTCCTGAAACGCGAGCTCGCGGGCTACTTCGGTACGCCGCTCGCCTACGTGTTCCTCATCATGTTCCTGGTGCTCAACGGCGTGCTGCTGTGGTGGCTGGGGAACTTCTATGAACAGGGCCAGGCCGACCTGCGCCCCTTCTTCTTCTCCCAGCCCCTGGTGTACCTGGCGCTGATCCCGGCCCTGTCGATGCGGCTGTGGGCGGAAGAACGCCGCTCGGGCACGATCGAGTCGCTGTTCACCCTACCAATCACCATGGGCGGTGCGGTGCTGGGCAAGTTCCTGGCGGCCTGGCTGTTCATCGGCGTGGCGCTGCTGCTGACGATGACCAACTGGATCAGCGTTTCCTACCTCGGCGACCCCGACAACGGCGTCATCCTCGCCGGGTACGTCGGCACCTTCCTGATGGCCGGCGCTTACCTGGCCATCGGTTCGCTGATCTCCGCCCTGACCAAGAACCAGGTAATCGCTTTCGTGATCACGATGGTGGTCTGCCTGCTGCTCTACATCCTGGGCTTGACCGGGGTGATCGATTGGATGCGCGGCTACTTGCCCACCCCCGTCGTCGACCAAGTGCGTCAGTTCAGCCTGATGACCCACTTCCAGGCGATCGCCCGCGGCGTGCTCGACATGCGCGATGCCGTGTTCTTCCTGTCCCTGATCGGTCTCCTGCTGTACGCCAACGCCGTGGCGATCGACGCGACCAAAGCCCGCTGACCCCACCCTGTCATGAGCTCCAAACTGCTTTCGATCACGAGCCTGGTGGTGGCCGTCGCCCTCTTCCTGGCCCTCAACGCCTTCAGCGGGCAGGCCCTCAAGGGTTCCCGCATCGACCTAACCGAGCGCAAGCTCTACAGCCTGTCGCAGGGCACGCGCAACATCCTCGATGCGATCCGCGAGCCGATCACGGTCAAGTTCTACTACAACGCCGAGCAGGCCCCGGAAGAATCCCCCATCCCGGCCTACGCCCAGCGCGTGCAGGAACTGCTCGAGGAATACACCTCCGCCGCCGATGGCATGGTGAAGTTCGAGTGGATCGAACCCGCCCCCTACACCGAAGCCGAGGACGAAGCCTCCCAGGCTGGGGTGCAGGGCCAGCCGGTGAACCGCGCCGGGGACCTCCTGTTCTTCGGTTTGGTGGCCACCAACAGCGTCGACGACCACGAGGTCATTCCGTTCTTCAACCCTACCCGGGAAGAGGCGCTCGAGTACGACATCACCTCCGCGATCTACCGCCTGAGCCACCCCGACCGCCCCGTGGTCGCGTTGCTCTCGAGCCTGCCCCTGGCCGGCGGCGGCATGGATCCGCGCACCGGGCGCGCCCAGCAAGGTGCGGCGATCTACGACTTCCTCAAGCAGACCCTCGACGTGCGCTCCGTGGAAGCGACCGCGACGGAGATCGATGCGGATGTGGACGTGCTCCTGATCGTGCACCCCAAGGAGCTGAGTGAGGGCCTCTTGTACGCCATCGACCAGTTCGCCCTGCGCGGCGGCAGCGTGGTGGCGTTCGTCGACCCCTACTCCTACTTCGATCCAGCCCAAGGCGATCCGCGTTCGGGCATGGCCGCGGACAAGGGTTCGAACCTGCCCGCGCTGTTCCAGGCCTGGGGCGTCGAGCTCGTGCCCGACACCATCGCCGGGGACAAGGAACTCGCGATGGCCCTGCCCACCCAGACCGGACAGATCTACTGCCCGCTGTTCGTGGGCCTGGACGATCGCTGCTTCAACCCGAAGGAGATCACCACGCGCGAGCTCTCGGGCATCTCGATGCTGCTGCCGGGCGAACTGCGCCAACGCGACGTGTCCGCCACCACCTTCGAACCGATCCTGACGACCACCGAAGCGGGTTCGGGTCGCATGGATTCGATGGCCCTGCAGTTCGGCATGGTGGACTTCGAGAGCATGAGCAAGACGTTCGCCCCCGACCAGGTGCAACGCACCTTGGCCGCGCGGGTGACCGGCACGATCACCACCGCGTTCCCGGAGGGTCCGCCGAAGATCGAAGGCGAAGAATCCGCGCAGCTCGGCCCCGATCCCGCCCAGCAACTGCGCGAGTCCAAAGCCCCGTTCCACGGCGTCCTCGTGGCGGACGTCGACATGCTGTTCGATCCCCTCTGGGTGCAGCGCATGGGCCCGTACCTGCTGCCGCAGATGGGCAACGGTTCGTTCCTCGCCAACGTGATCGAGAACCTGGCCGGTTCGAGCGACCTCATCAGCTTGCGCAGCCGCGAGGGATTCCAGCGGCCGTTCACCAAGAAGATCGAACTGGAAAAGGCCGCAGGGGAAGCCCTGGTGGCCAAACAAGAAGAGCTCGAAGCGTCGCTGAAGGAAGCCGAGGCGAACATCCAACGCCTGCAGGGTCCGAGCGAGAGCCAAAGCGGCGCCCTGCTCAACCCCGATCAGGAAGCGGAACTCGAGAAGGCGCAGCGCACCTACATGGACAAGCGCCGCGAACTGCGCGAGGTGCGCAGCCAGCTCAACCGCGACATCAAAGCCCTCGGCACCCGCCTCAAGTTCTTCAACACCGCCGCTGTGCCGCTGGTGTTGCTGCTGCTCGCCCTGGGCACCTCCCTGGCCCGCCGCCGCAGCCACAAGGAGCAGGAATGAAAGCAAGCAATCTCGTCTGGATGGTGATCGGTGTGCTCGCCCTGTGGGGCGGCACCCTGTTGCTCAAGACCTCCCGCTCGGACGCATTCCTCGGCGACGGCAGCAACCTGGTCCCCGGGCTGAAGCGCCGGGTCTCCGAGGTGCGCGGACTGACCTTGAGCCGCGGGGACGAGGTGCTGCACTTCGAGCGCAATTCCGAAGGCGCCTGGACCCTGCCCGACCGCAGCGGCTACCCCGCCGATCACAAGAAGCTCGATGGGCTCGTGCTCGCCTTGACCCGCTCGGAAGTGCTCGAACCGAAAACCTCGATGGCGGATCGGTACGCCAGCCTGGGCTTGGCTACTGAAGGTGTGGCCGAAGGCGAACCGCTGCCCACGCGCATCCAGGTGCACGGCAGCAAAGGCGCCGCTTTGGTGGACCTGTGGGTCGGCAAACGCCGCCCCGGGTACTCGGACGAGTCGTACTTCGTGCGCCGTGAGGGCCAACCGCAATGCCAACTCGCGTCGGGTGCTTTGATGACCCCGATGCGCCTGTCCGACTGGACCGACGGCAACCTGGCGAACGTACCGCAGAACGAGGTCGTCGCCGCGCGCTTCCGCCACGGGGACGGCGAAGAACTGCAGCTCGCGCGCCCCGCCGGCGACAACCCCGGCGCGCCGCTGACGGTGCTCGGCCTGCCCGCCGACGCGAAACTCTCGAGCGAATGGGTCACCTCGCGCTTCGCCTCCGCCCTGCAGAACCTGCGCATGGACGACGTGAAGCCCGCGGCGAAGGTCGAGTGGAAAGCCGCCGAGACCTGCGAAGCGAGCTTCTGGGCCCAGGCGGGACTGCGCTACGACGTGAAAACCCAGCCCGATGGCGAGACCCTGCTGGCCTCCATCAGCGTCACCGCGGATCCCGAAGGCAAGCCCAAGGCGTTCGACGGCCCCGTGGCCAACGGCGACCTGCCCAACGTGCTGGACGGCGCGACCGAAGCGGACCCGGCGACGGTCGATCTGCCGGCCTTGCAAGCCCAGGCCAAGGACGCCAACGCGCGTTTGCAGGGTTGGGTCTACGTGTTGCCCAACTGGAAGAGCGCCGGGCTTCGCGGCCGCCTCGCGGAACTGCTCGCGCCCGCCGACGAGTCGATGGACGTCTTCGGCGCACCGGACTCCGGCCCGGCCGCGGCCGTACTGCCGGCCGAAACCTCCCCGCTGGATGAAAGCGCGTTCGCGCCGCTGCCCGGAGAAGGCGACACCGCTATGCCGGTGGCGCCACCGACGCCCGAAGGCCAACTTGCTCCGGGTCAAAGCCCCGGAACCACGGAACCGGTCTCCCCGACCGGCTCACCCCAGACCGAGTCGCAGGTGCCGCCGATCGTGGTGGAACCCGCGCCGGCGACGACCGGCAGCCAACCCGCCGAAACCGAAAAACCCGCTCCCGCGCCCGTCTTCGAGATCGATCCCGACGCCGTGAAGGATGCCGGCAAGAAGGCGAGCGATGCGGTGAACAAGGAGAAGCCCGCGGAAGTGCCCCCGGCGAAACCCGCGCCCAAACCGGCGGACGGCACGCAGGGCTGAGACACTCGGCCGTGTTCCAAAGCGGGTTTTCGCGCTTTTGTGCGGGAGCCGCGGCGGATCCGGTACGAAATACACAGACCAGGGCGAAAAACGAGTCCTGGCGGGACCGCCCAAAGGCGACCCGACGATCCCGGAAACGCCGGGATGGCGGCCGACTCTCCCTAAGAAATCGAACGGGGGGGACGGTCCGCATCGTTTAAGGCGCGCAGGTTTTCTCCGCCCGCCCCTTCCACCCGGGCGCCGCGCGGCCGATGCTGGCGCGCCGTGCACGCAGGCCCCACCGATCCCCCGCCGACCCTGGGTTCGGTCACCCGCCAGTGGTTCCCGCTGGCCCTGTCCTGGCTCTGCATGGCGCTCGAGCTGCCGCTGGTTTCCGCGGTCATCTCGCGCCTGCCCTCCCCCGACGTGCAGATGGCGGCGGTGGGTTCGATCGCCTTCCCGATCGCCCTGTTGATCGAAGGCCCGGTGGTGATGCTGCTCTCCGCGTCGACCGCCCTCTGCCGGGATCGCGTGAGCTACCTGCGGGTGCGGCGCTACGCGTTGGTGATGGGCATGGTGCTCAGCGCCGTGCACGCGCTGGTCTGCCTGCCCGCGCTGTACGACCCGATCGTGCACCGGCTGATCGACGCCCCGCCCGCGGTGGCGCGCGCCGCGCACCCGGCCCTCTGGGCTTTGATCCCCTGGACCCTGGCGATCGCCTACCGGCGCTTCCACCAGGGCATCCTGATCCGCACCGGGCGCGGACAACACGTGACCCAGGGCACCCTGCTGCGGCTGCTCACCGATTGCGCCACGCTCGGGCTCTGTTCGCACTTCCAGGTGCCCGGCGCTTTGACCGCGGGCCTGGCCCTTTCGGGTGGAGTCATCGCGGAGGCGCTGTACGTGGGTGTGCTCGTGCGACCCGTCCTGCGGTTGCTTCCCGAACGCGACCCCGGCCGCCACGCGCCGCTCGACCTGCGCTCATTCCTCGGGTTCTACATCCCCCTCGCCCTCAGCCCGATTCTCGGTTTCCTGGTGATGCCGATCGGCGCCGCGGCGATGGCGCGCATGCCGTTTTCGCTCGAGTCGATGGCGATCTGGCAGGTGTTGCACGGCGTGGTATTCCTGCCCCGCAGCCTCGCCCTGGCGTACAACGAAGTGGTGATCCGCGTCAGCGAAGATCCCCGTGCCCTGCCGATCCTGATGCGCTTCACCCGCATCCTGGGAACCTGCGTGACCGCGGCGCTCGCCGTGTTGGCCTTGACCCCGCTCGGCGCACACCTGCTGCAGCGGGTTTTCGATCTCACCCCGCGCATGGCGGACCTGGGCCTCTTGGCCCTGATGCTCAGCATCCCCCAGCCCGGCTGGATGGCGGGTCAGAGTCTGCACCTGGGCCTGCTCGTCAGCCACCGCCGCACCACCGCAGTCACCCAGAGCATGCTGGTTTTCCTCGTCGCCGCGAGCGTGTTGCTCGCCATCGCGACCCGCATCGCCCACCAGCCGGGGCTCTTGTACGTGGCCGGTGCGTTCACCCTCGCGGGGTATGTGCAGGTGCTGTTCCTCGCCTGGCGCAGCTTGGGCCTGCGCCGCGAGATCCTCGCCGGAGAGCCCGCGACGCCGGGGCACTAGTTCGCCCGCAGCGCGCCGCGCGCCGCGCGCCTCAATTATCGCCCGCCCGCGCCGCTGCCTCGCGCAGCAACTGCACCACCGCAGCCGCATCGCGGTTGGGCACCGCGAAGGTCATGCTGTACTGGGTGATGCGCCACCCCTCGGCGGTCCAGATCGCCACCCCGGTGCCGCGCAGGACGCCATAGCCCTGGTTCTCGAGCCGCTCGTCGAACCAAGCCGTGCGGCCGTCGGCCGAGGACTGGATGTGCCGTTGGCTCGGCAGATAGGTCCAACCGCGCGCCTGCTCGACGAAGTAGTGGCGCACGTACTCCTGGAACTCGCTGCGCGTCCAGCGTTCGTCGGGATCGGTGCCGAGGAACACGGCATCCGAAGCGAGCAGTCGCATGTACTCGGGCATGTCCGCCTCGGACGCAGCCCGGTGCCAATCGTCGAGGACCTGGCCGAGGGCTTCGGTCGGCGGAATGTAGGCCGGGTCCGAAGGATCGGGTTCGGCGGGCGCGATGCCCGGCACGGGGGCCACAGCGGTTGGCGCCTGGACCGTGGGCGCCTGGACCGGCGCTGCCTGGCTGGCGGGAGCTGTGGACGGGGTTTCAACGGGTGCCGGCGCCGGGGTGGAACGGCAACCGACAAGAAACAGGCTGGCCAGTATCGGAATCCTCACCACTGGACCGTAGCGCGCCGGCCGGGTTCCGCCAAGGCCCGCCGTGTGCGCCCTCCCGCAATCGAACCGACTCCGATAGGGAATCGCACCGGCCGGGCCTCCCGCTCCCCCTTCGCCCGTTACCCTGTGAATTCGCATGTCCGCTTCCTGGCGTTTCCTGTTCCCCCCGGCCCTGGCCCTGCTTTTGTTCGCCGCCTGTGGGGACAAACCCGAGGCCCCCCAGGGCCCCAAGGAGCCCGGCCGCGCCGAGACCATGCCCGGCGACCTGCGCGCCCGCATCCGGACCGAGCTGATCGAGCCCCTGACCACCGCCCTGTCCTTCAAACGCGCGGGCTCCCTCGAGGAACTGTTTGTGCCCGACTCGCGCCACGGTTTTCCGATGCCCGGAGCCGGCGCCCGCAGCCAACCCGCCGGCCTGTCGCTGTTCCTGATCGAAGCCAGCGACAACTCGGAACTGAACACGCAGAACCTCGTGCGCCAGTGGCTCGCGCACATGGCCGGCTGGAGCACCCCGCCCGCGCTCACGTGGCAGCAGTTGCCTGCGCCGCCCGACGCGCCGGCTGAGGTGCTGCGCTATCGCCTGCACGCCTCTGCCTCCCACGAATCCGGCCGGCCGGTGCTGCTCGAACTGCAGATGACGTGGGAGCTCGAGGTGCCGGAGAAAGGCCCGGTGCGGATCCGCAAGCTGACCGTGGACCGCGGTCTGGCGGGCACCGCCGATCACCCGCGGTTCGTGCGCGTGGGCGCCGGCGTGGGCTTCGCGGCTGCGATCTCAGAGAGCAACCGCCAGGCGATGGCGTCGGAGGGCGCGCGGGGAACGGCGCCAACCCTGGGCATCACCGCACTCGACTGGGACGGGGACGGCTTTGAAGACATGCTCGTCACGCGCGAAGGAGCCTACAGCGAACTGCTGCTCAACGACGGGCAATCGGGTTTCGTGCCGGGGCTTTTGCCCCTCGACCTGCCCGAGGAGAGTGCGCGTCAACTGCTGGCCGTGGACCTCGATGGGGATGGTCTTGAGGAATTGGTCGGTAGCCGCCTGCTCGCCTCCAACGAACGGCCGACGGGACTCGGTTTGTACACGCGCAGCCGCAGCGGGTTCTGGTCGCTCGAACCCGGCGCCCTGGTGCAGCCGCCCGAATGGCGCGGCCGCAGCGTGCAATCGATCACCCCCGTCGATGTGGATGGCGACGGGCGGCTCGACCTGGTGCTCGCCATGGCCGAAACCGGCCCCACCTGGGACGAGCGCAGCCAACGCCCCGACTACGATCGCCCCCCCGCCCCCGCCGTGAACGTCGTCATGCGCAACACCGGGGACTTGCACTTCGAACCCATTGCGGCCCAGGGGGACTGGAATCAGGCCACCACGACGCACTTCCTCGCCGCCTGCGACTACGACGGCGATGGGCGGCCGGACCTGTACGAAGCGAATGCCGCAGGGCAAGCCGATCGCCTCTGGCTGGGTGGACCCGGTAGCGTGTTCCGCCTCGCGGGCGACTGGTGCGCGCAACCGGCGCGCCTCTTGGGCGAGCACACCTTCGCCATGCCCCTGCCCCTTCCGGGCGGCCACCCGCAGTCGCTGCTCGTGCCCGGGGAAACCGCCACGGGCCACATCTGGTGGCAACAAGACGAAGCCCATCGCGCCTACGACATGTCGACCGCGCTCGGTTTGTATGCCCGCGGCAGCGCGCGTTGCGTGTTGCCGCTCGACCTGGGCAACCGCGGCGCCATGGACTTCCTGGTGGCCGGCGAACGCGGGGAGTACGGCAACGTCGAACTGTTCATCGAAGCCGGTCGCAAGAGCGGCGGATACGAAGCCGTCTCTGACCTGTTGGGTCTCGCTGGCTTGCCTCCGATGGCGGCGGGCACCACGTGCGACCTGGACGGCGACGGCGACCTGGATCTGTTCCTCGTGGAGGAGACGGGCCAGTACCACCTGTTTGCAGATACCGGCACGAGCGGTTCGTTCTTGCGCTTGCGGCTGCGTTCGCATGGCCAGCCCGCACCGCAAGCGCTGCTCGAGATCACCGGGGCCACCCAGCTCCAGGCGCGCTGCCCCGATCGGCAACGGGGCGCCAGCAGCCAGGCCGGCGGCGATATGCACGTGGGCCTCGGTACCAGCCCGCGGCTCGAAGCGGTCGAAATCCGCTGGCCCGATGGCACGCGCCAGCGCTTCCGCGACTTGGAAACGGGCCGCGTCTGGGAGCTCGAACAGCAGCGCGCCGAACCCGTGGCCTTGGACCTCGCCCGTTGGCCAGAGCCGGTGGGCGCGCCGCAAGGCCATCCCGCCATCGGCGGATTCGCGCGCCTCTACAACGGCAGCATCCACCCGCTCGGCACCCCCGGATTGGTGAACGTGGTGCACCTCACCCAATCGGTCGATGCGGCCGCGCCGTGGCCCTGGCCGCGGCAACTGGAGCGGGCGGGAGAGCACCTCGACTTGACGCTGGGCGTGGCAGACCTGGACGGCTGGGTGCCCCCCGACGACCTACCAGTGCGCGTGCACACCCTGGACCGGGCCATGCGGGAGGATTTCCTCGGCGGCGACGAAGGACTCGCTTTGCCGGCGACGTTCGTCTTCGGCCCCGGTGGTGAACTGCTGCGCACGTTCCAGGGCCCGGTCGACGAAAGCACGCTCGATGCGGTCCTGCGGCGGGCGGCAGGCGGTCCGCTCTACCCCTACCTGGCCGTCCGCCGCGGATACCGCGCGCTCGCCGACCGGGACTATGCCGGGGCGCGCGAGGCCTTTTCGCTCGCGATCTCCCAGGACGCGGGGCGCGTGGACGCCTACATCGGTCTGGGGCACACCCTGCGCTACCTGGGCAACCTCGACGGGGCGCGGGTGGCGTTCACCAACGCCACCCGCTCCGATCCCCAGTTTGCCCTGCCTTGGCGCCTGCTCGGCGATCTGCAGCGCAGCCAAGGCCGCGGCGAACAAGCGATGGCGTCGTACCGCCGCGTGATCGACCTCGAAGGCCCTTCCCCTTGGGTCTGGTTTGCCTACGGGGAGACCGCCATGGATGCGGGCCGCTACGCGGACGGCCTGCAAGCGATGAACGAGGCATTGAAGTCGATGCCCGCCGGGGAAACCCAATGGCAGGCGTTGGCAGCGGATACGCATTGCGCGCGCGGCAAGTTGTACGAACACATGGACCGCAAGCCGGAGGCGCTGCTCGCCTATCGCAGCGCGCTCGCCATCGACCCGCGCCACCCCGAGGCCCTCGATTGCGAGAACCGCCTGGTGGGACGCGGCGTGCAGCCGCCCGGTAGCGGCTCAGGGAAGCAGTAGGCGCGCGGCGGCCCAGCGGGCCGGCCACCCGGCGAAGTCCGCCAGGCCCGCCGCCAACGCGTCCCAATCCTCCGCCGCGGCGAGGGCTTCCAGGGGCACCAGTTGCGCGGAAACCAGCGGCACCTTGAGTTCGCCGACCTTGGTGGCAAACGGGGCCCATTGTTTCGGCAATCGCGCGGGATCCGTGCTGAGGGCCGTGGCCTGTTTGGCCAGGGCCGCGAACTTGCCCACGCTGCGATGCCCGGCGGCTTTCGCCAGCGCTTTCTGCGCGGCCTTGTCGCCCCCGGCGTTCATGACCTCCAACCAGGCTTGCACCACCGGCGCCGCCAGGTTGGCCTCCTCGCTCGTCAACCATTCGAGCGTGGCCATGGGATCGGCCGCGATCGCTTCGAGGCGCGTACGCACGATGCGCGCGTCGCGCTCTTCGGCGAACAGCACCGGTTCGAAGTCCTTGCTGGCGGAGAGCAACGGCCAAGCCGCCGCGAGATCCCCGCGTTCGAGCGCCGCCCGCCCCTGCGAGCGCCACTCTTCGCGCCAAGCCGCCCGGGACTCCAGGTGGTACTGCCCCGCCATCGCCGCCAGCGGATCGTCGAGGTAACTCGCGTACGGCTCTTCGACCTTCTGTCCCGCCTTGAATCCCGGGTCCCCCTCCCACGCCACGCGCCCCTGCGGATCGATCAGGATCAGGCGCGGCAGGTTGAAGCGGCGGATCGAATACCGATCGAAGGTCAGGCCCAGGCCGTCCTTCTCCGCCGGTTTGCCGTCGAGGGCCACATCGCCGGGGAAGGGATGCGTCGCGAGGTATCCCTCGAGGTCGCTGCCATCGAAACTCTGCACGACGCTCACGATACGCAGCCCCTGGGCAGCGTGTTTCACCGCGAGGTGATTCAGCCACCCGTGCAGCGGAATCAACTCGTTCTGCTGTTTGCTCCACATCACGAGCAACTGCGGCACCGGTCCCGCCTCCGCCCACGAGCTGCGCGAGCCTTGCACCCAACGTTGCACCTCAGGGAAAGGCGCGGCCAAGTCCTGGTAGCTGCCCCCCACGGGTTCGCCGCTGCCGAAGCCGCTCGCCTCCAGCCGCACGCGCCGTTCGACGCGACCCGCCGGATCCTGGGGATCGCGCGCGAGGTAACGCACGTTGCGGAAGCGCGCCCGCCCCGGCCCGGTCACGAGCCCCAGGTTGCCGAGCAACACTTCGCGGCCCGCAAACCGGTGCGTGTACAGCCGCTGCCCATCGAGCCAAACGTCCACTTCGGCACCGATCACGTCCACCCGCAGCCGGTGCCAGACATCGGCCACCGAACCTTCACCCTTCGGCTCCAGGTCCACCGGCGCGTGCCGCCAGGTCTGGATCTGGCCGCCGATCGAGCTGAACAGGTCGGCGTACCCGGTGTCCACCGCCCCCGCGCGCCCCTGCGGCGGGAACAGCGTGGCGCCGTGGAAGTCGGTGACCTGCTTCTGACCGAACACAATGCCCGCGAAGGCGCCCTTGCCCCGGCGCACCTCGACCTCGCACTCCATCGAGTAGTCGCCGTTCGTGAGCGAATCGAGCACGAGGAAGCGGTACTCGAGCGGTTCGGTGCGGAACTCGCCGAAGTGCGCCTCGATCACCGGACCGGCGGGTTGGAAGGTCGCTTCGCCGTAGACCCAACCATCCAGGTTTTCCTCGTTGTAGGCGTGGCGCCACAGGTCGATGCTGCCCCCCACGCGCTGCACCATGTCGCCGTACAGGTCGTAGAACCGCGCTTCCCCGAAGTCCCGCCCCAGGCGCCGCGCCCATTCCATCACCAGGCGCGGATACCCCTGGTCGCGGCACGCGATCAGCAGGCCTTCGGCTTCCTTGAGCAAGTCCTCTTCGATCTCGGTCAGACGACGCCGATCGGGATCGAGTTTCTTGAGGCGCCGCTCCAAGCGCGCCAATTCGAGGGGATCGCACTCCGGGTCCGCCTCAAGCACACGCAGATACTGCTCGAGCAGCACCACCGCCCGGTCTTCCCGTTGGAACTGCTCGATCAGGAGGTCCGCAAGCCCCGACAGGGCCTCTCCATCAAGGGGATCCTCGAGCAGCGCGCGCTCGTAGTGCTCCTTCGCTTCGGACTTGAGGCCCGCCTCCGCCGCCAGCCGCGCCCAACGCAAGTACGGCTGCGGCGTTTCGCGCGCCCCGGTGGCCCGGTCGCGCAACTCGAGCATCCACGCCTTCCAGAGTTGGTCGAGTTCGTCGATCGACTTCGCCAGACGCGGCTCGGGTTGATCTTTCGGCCGCTCCTTCGTCAGCGGCTTCGCGGGGTTCTTCAGCACCACCTCCTCGAAGTTTTCCGCCGCGCCCTTGCCCACGCGCCCGCCCGACGAGTTGATGAACTCCCCGAAGGCCGCGCGGTACAGGTAGCGACCATCCCACGGATCCTGATAGTTGTACAGGAAGTACACGAGGCCCCAAGTCGGCGCGTACCACGGCGGGCCCCAGGCGTAGTCGTTCTCGACCAGGATGCGGAAGGTCGGCGCCTTCGTCGGTTCGCCCTTGCCATCCTTCGGCAGCCCATCGGTGGGGTTCGTCATCCAACCCGCTTCCATGCGCTTCGCCAGCGGGAACAGGCGATGGTGCGCCGGCAGGTTCATGACCACGGTGCCGTTCGCCAAGATGCGCGTGCCTTCGAAGAACGACGCGAGGCCTTCGTTCAGCCACCCCGATGCAGAGGTCGCCAGGCTCACGAATTGGTGCGCGGCTTCGTGGAACAGGGTGCCCACCACCCCTTCGAAGCCGTTCTCCGGCAAGTAGGTCTCCACGTGGCTGCCGGTGAAGTGCCCCGCGGACCACTCCACCGGGGAAAAGCCCTTCTTCAGGTACTCGTCCTTGTCCTTGAACAGGTGCACCGTGATGCGCGAGACGTTGCGCCCATCGTCGGGCCCCCCGTACCGGAAGAACTCGCGGTAGAAGGCGTTCACCTGCTCCATCGCATCGGCGGTGCGGATCAGGTTCTTGTAGCCCGTGTCGGTGATCGTGATGTAGTTGTCCCGTTCCTCGCGCGCGGCTTCCTCCCACGTGTTGTGCTGCTCGTCGAAGGCGTCGATCCACGCTTGGTCGATGCCCTCGAAGGGATCGCGCGCGGTGGCATAGGGCGCGAGGCTCGGATCGGGCGCGGAAGCGAGGCGTTCGATGGCGGCCTGGGCTTCGGCGTTTTCGGGATCGAGCGCCAAGAGCCGCTGATAGACGCGGATCGCGCCGTGGGGCCGCAGTTCCTTTTCGTAACGGGCGCCGAGTTTCGCCAGCCCAGCGACAAACGCGCGCGTGCGCTCGATCAACGCCGCTGCCGAGGGTTCCACCGCCCGGATGGCTTCGAGCGCCGCCTCGCGTTCGGCCGCCTTCCACCCCTGCGCATCCCCCAGCCCGTAGTCGCGGTACAGGGCCCACAGCAGCAGGTCCTTGTCGTCGAGCGCGGTCGCATACCGCGCGAGCAGCTGCCAACCTGCACGCCGGTTCGGGTCGCGCTCGAGCGCCGCCATGAGCGACTCCCGCGCCGCTTCGTGCCGGCCCCGCTCGAGTTCGATGCGCGCGCGGTCGAGGGCCCGATCGACCCGTGCCGCGTCCTGAAGCGAAGGCTGCGGGGCCGCCGTGCACAGAAGGGAAAACAGCAGGGCGGCGCAGGAGCGAATGGCGATCATGGGAAACGGGAGCGTGCGGAGGAAAACGCGAGGGCTCCAGCATACCCCAAGGCATGCGGTTGCCCCACCGCGTGGCGCGGGTCCCCCGCCCGCCGCCGGGCGGGGATCGGGTTCAGCTCGTCTGGCCGAGCAGGAAGTCCTGACCGTTCTCCGCCCACCAATCCCGCCAGGCCTGCAGGGGCCGGCGCCGTTCGGTCTCACGCCCTTCGGCGCGGAATCCGAATTGCCGCCCCGTGATCGACCGCAGCGCGGTCAACGCCCCATCGCGCACCGCCAGGTCCGCGTGTTCGAGGCAATCGATCAGTCCCGGCACCGCCAGGCGGAAGTTGTGTTCGGCCAGGATGCGCGCGGTGGCCACGCGCACGAGGGAGTCGGGATCGGACAGGAGCGGCAACAGGTAGTTGCAGATGCGCGCATCGTGGCTCTGCTCGAGGCTGTAGATCGCCTCCAGCCGCACGCTGGCCTGGTTGTGCAGCAGGTCCGCCGTGATCGGATACCACGGGGCCCCTTCATCTCCCGGCAAGCCGAACGCGGGCTCGCGCAGGGTGTCTTCGATCTGCTGCACGGCCTGGCCCATGCCCTCCATGCCCGATCGCCAGGTCTCGAACTCCTTGCGCGTCTCCTCTTCGAAGGCCTGCACGCCCGCCAATAAGCCGGTGTAGTCCTTCTGCAGTTCCCCGAACGCGGTCTGCAATTCCGTTTGACGTTGTTCCGCGGCCGCAGCGCGCTCGCGGCTCGCCGCGGATTCGTTCTGCAGGGCGATGCGCAGCTCCTGCTCCGCGCCCTGCCAGTCCGCACGCAAACTGCCCTGGTCCTTTTGCAATTGCCCGCGCAGGTCGAGCTGCAGGGATTCGGCCAGCGCCAACCGTTCGCGCGCCTCCCCCTTCATGCGATCGTCGAGCCGCACCTCAAAGCCGGCCAGGGTGGCGCGCATGCGCTGCACCTGCTCGCCCGCTTCACGCGCTTGCCACAGCCCCCAGGCTCCGATGCCGAGGCCGGTCAGGGCCACCAAAGGCCAGAGGATGCCGGGTCCGGACCGGGGTTCCTCCTCGGCGTTGCCCAAGGGCGCGGATCCACCGCCCCCCATCGCGCGGTCGCAGGTCGCGCAGATCAGGCGGGGGCCGCGATGGTACGCACGTCCCAGCTTCAGGTCCTGGGCAGGCACGGGTTCGTTGCAAAGGCTACACAGTTCGGGGCGCATGGACTTCTCCGATGGGTGTTCGGGGCCTGGCCACCCCAGTTCCAACCTAGCAGAGCCGGGAGGGGGCGCAAGGCCGCCGGGCCTGGGCCCCCAGGGAACCCGCGATCGCAAGGCACTCCCCCCCAGGGCCTTGCGCCCGGCGGGGCGAACCATCCGTGACGCGGCAGGGGCCCGGCACTACATTAGGACATCATGTCGCGCTTCGAAGCCCGCAGTCTGCCGCCCGCCGGCGTGCATCCCGGCCTGGACCTACCGGAGGCCTTGAGCCTGCGCCTGGACCGGGCGGGCAACGGCTTCCTGGTGTCGATGATGCGCAGCGAGGTGGCCCGCCGGAAGCGCAACCACGGGGCACTGACGGTGCTCTCCCAGAGCCTGTCGCGCCTGGGGCGCCACGCGGAGGGGCGCGATGTGGACGAGCGGTTGGTGGCCCTGAGCCCCAAGCACCCGGTGGCCCACTACAACCTGGCTTGCTCCCGGGCGCTGACGGAAGACGCACCCGGCGCCCTCGATTCGCTCGAGCGCGCCGTGCGCCTTGGATTCCATGATGCGGACTACGTGCTCGCCGACCCGGATCTGGTCAGCCTGCACGGGTTCCCGCGCTTCCAGTCGTTGGTGCAGACCCTGCGCGCGGGGGCCTCCCGGCCCTCCGGCACCTGATCCGCCCGGCTACTTCTGCGCGGCCTCGGGGGCCGATTCGCGGTACCACTGCTCCCAGCGCTGCACGGCGGCTTCGCGCTCTTCTTCCGGGCTATTCGGGTGATAGCCGAAGTCGTAGTTGGTCGCGGACTTGAGCGTGCGCAGGCAGTTGCCCCGTACGAAGACGTTGTCATCGCGCAGGCCATCGATCAGCACATCGACGTGCGACCAGTCGCCCAGGCGCAGGTGCGTGCGGGCGCGGGAATACTGCAGGGGCGCCGGCGCATCGGCATCCCACGGGATGGCGCGCAGGAACGGCACGAGGCGTTGGTCGCGGCTGGCGGCGAGGGCGGCGTAGGCCTGGTCAGCGACCTTCTCCCGCGGATCCTGGGCCAATTCCAGCAACCGGTCGAAGCCGGCTTCCCCCACTCCAGCCCACCAGGTGATCATGTCCTGACGGTCCTCCACGGAATCGAGGTAGGGCATGCGTTCGGCCTGCATGTCCATCTCTGTTACCAGCTGCGGACTCGGCAGCAGCCAGTGGGAACGCGCCCTCCGTATCGGGCTTGGTCGACTGGGACCCCTTGGTCCCGGAACAGGCGGCGATGAGCAGCGAAGCGCTGAGCAAGAGGGGTTTCCACATGGCGTGATGTCGTAGGGCGGCGGGCCGCGGTGTCGGGCAGGGGACTTCCGGAGCGCCCCCGCCCTGCGACCATCGGCCGGATCCCGCGGATCCTTGCCCGGCAAATGGGCGATCCCGGCGGCCGCTGGGGCTCGCTGCCCGGGTCCGTCGGAACCCGGCGCGGGCCAGGGACTTGGGCGGGCTCAGGCGCGGGACAGGCCCAACCACCCGATGCAGGCGAGCAGGAAGGCGAGGCCCGCGACCAGGGCGCCCACGGCCCAATCCGGCGGCGCGGTTGCCGCAACGGGCTCGGCGGCGGCGGGGGTCGGCGGGGTAGTTGGCCAAGGCACGAGACCGGGCAGGAACTCCGCGGGCACCGCGCCGCTCCAGGGCACCTCCAGGTCGGGGGCTTCGCCGCCCGGCCATGCCAGCCACAGCCGCAGGCCCGCCACATCGCGCAGCCGCGCCGCCCCCCAGCGCGCCACCCGCCGGGCATCCCAGCGCGGATCGGTGGAGCCGCGCCGTTCCAGCTCCCCGCCGGTGCCGCCGTCGCCGCTCCAGCGCAACACCGCCCGGGTCAGATCCACCTCGGCGGGCACCTCCACCACCAGGTCGCCCCCCACGAGCCAAGTGGCCGGAGAGGGTCGCCGGCCCGCCGCGCCGTCTTGCACCAGCTTCGTGATCAATCCGAACAGCGGACCGGGCGAAGAACTCAGGAAGTCGAGACCCCGCGCACTCGGCAGGCACGCGACGCGCCCGGACCCGAGTGCGGACACGGCCAGCAACGGATCCCCGCGGTTGCTGCGCCACCAGACCTGGGCGCCGGGGCGGGCCCGCGTGCGTAGATAGGAGCTGACCTCAAGGTCCCCCGGCAACTGCGCGCGCACCCAATCCGGTGCGCCACCGTCCGCCGCGACCATGAGCCCCGGACCCTTTTCGATCGAATCGCCGCTGCCCGCATCGAGCAGGCATTGGCCCAAGTCGCTGGCTTGTTCGGCATGCACGATCTTCTCATCGGGCAGCAGCAGCGCCTTGAGGGAGACCCAATCGGGCCGTTCGCCGGTGGCGACGATCGAAAGATCGAGCCCCGCCTGTTCCAACTGCGCGCGCACGGATTTGGCGTCGAGCAACAGGGCTCCCGATTGCCAACCATCGGTCACGAGCACGATGCGCGCGCGTTCGGTCCCCTGCCGCTTTTCCGCCAGAGTGCGCAAGCTACGCAGGATGTCGGTCGAGCCCCCGGGCACCCCGGCGCGCAGCATCTGGCGCCGGGCGGCGATGCGCTGCTCGCGCACGGGAACCGGATCGAGCCCGCCTTCGACATGCAGCGTTCCCGCGAGCAAGTCGAGGGTGAACAAGTGCAGGCGCAGTCCCACGTGCGGCGGCAGGATCTCGAGCATATCCAAGGTGGCGCCGCAGACCTGCTCCCACGCCACCCCTTCCATGCTGCCCGAGCCGTCGATCAGCAGGATCACCTCGGACGGATCCTCTTTCCCGCCCGCCACCTCGAGCGGCAGCGATTCGCCGAACGGAACCTCCGCGTCGAGATCCATTCCCGCCCAACCGGGCAAGACCTGCGACTGGCCTTGGAACAACAGGCTGCCGCCGCCTGCGACGAAGGCGCGCAGCTTCTCCTGCGGCAGTTTCGTGAGTGGCACTTCCACGGTCCACACGAGATCGGCCCCGTGCATCTCTTCCGCGAGCCCCTCCGGTGCGACGAGGCGCCATTGCACGGCATCGCCGCTGGCCCGCCGCACCGCCGCCAACCACGACTCGGTGCGCGGGCCCGAGCCCACCAGCAGGGCCTGGGCGCGGCTGCCCACCACCCACTCGGTCTGGAACGTGTCGTTCTCCGGCACGGGATCGCCCGCCGCGATCCATTGCGCCCGCACGCGGTATCGACCGGGCGCCAAGGGAGGAACCGGCAATTCGCTGCGCCCCGCGCGCCAGTCCGCTTGGGCAAAAAGGTCCGTCAGATCCCGTTCGATGGTGAGGGGTAAGCCGTCTTCCCCTTCGACTTCGAGGCGCAACCGGCCGCTTTGCGGGGGATTGGCGCCGCGGGTGGCGTAGGACACCTGAACCGCAAACGGCGCGGCCGGGGGCACGGGCCGCGGGGTGTCGATGCCCGTCAGCGCGAAGTCAAAGGTCTCCGCTGGCGGCAGCGACGCGTACGAGATTCGCACGCCCGCCGACGCCAATTGGCGCAAGCCCCCCCACGCCACGGCATCCGCCGCCAGACCATCGCTCGCGAGCACCACCGACAATGGTCCATCGTCGGGACGCAGGTCGATCAACATGCGCCACAACGCTTGCCAATCGGTCGCGTGGTCCAGGTCGGGCAGCAGCCATTCTTTGGCCAGGCCCTGCGCCGCCTCGCTTGCATCCGCTCCAGGCGCAAGCACCAGGTGCACCTGCGCGCCCAGGGAGACCACGGCCAGGTCCTGGCCCGCCGCCGCAGCTTGCGCGCGGTGCGCGGCGAGCAGGGTTTGCATCTGAGCCAACGCGCCGCGCTGCAGGCGCGTCGCCGAAGCCGAACGGTCGATCACCACCACGCGCAGGCCCGGGCCAGCCGCGCCCTCGCCGCGCGCGCCCAAACCCCACGCGGCAACCAGCAGCGCGGCGGCAGCGATGAGCGCCAGCACCACCGCCGGACGGCGCGACGCCGCCCCGTTCATTCGCCGTGGCGCGCGGGGGGCGCAGCCGATTCTTCGATGCGTCGTGTCACCTGGGCGATCCAACCGCCGCCCACGAGGCGTTCGCCTTGATAGAAGGCGGCGCCCTGGCCCGGCGTGACCGCCAGCACATCCCCCTTAAAGTGCACCACGGCACGCGCCCCGTCGATCTCGACGCGACACGGTTCGGGTTCGCAGTGGTAGCGGTGCTGCACGTGGCAATCGAACCCGCGGCCCGGATCGAAGCCGATCCAATTGAGGTCGTCGACCTCCATGCTACGCGCCAGGCCGTGCTCGCGGTCGCCCACGACGACGAGCCCCTCTTCCGGCAACAGGTCGACCACGAACAGCGGCCGACCGGTGGTCACCCCAAGCCCGCGGCGTTGGCCGATCGTGTAGTGCTCGGTGCCTTCGTGATGGCCGAGCACCTTGCCGTAGACATCGACCACCTGGCCGGGATGCAACACCGCGCCGCGCTCCGCGAGCAGTTGGCGATAGTTGTTGGAGGGGATGAAACACACCTCCTGGCTGTCTTTCTTGGCGCTCGTGCGCAGCCCCGCCTGCCTGGCCAGGTCGCGGACTTCGCTCTTGCGCAGGGCGCCGAGGGGCAGCACGGTGCGCGCGAGATTGGCTTCGCGCACCGAGAAAAGCTGATAGGACTGATCCTTGGTTTCGTCCACGCCGCGCAGCAGGTGCACCCGCCCGTCGCGCACTTCGATGCGCGCGTAGTGCCCGGTGGCCACGCCTGCGGCGCCGAATTCGTCGGCGAAGTCGAGCAAACGGCCCATCTTCAGGTCCCGGTTGCACACGGCGCAGGGGTTGGGCGTGCGGCCGCGGCCGTACTCCGATACGAAGAAGTCGATCAGGCCGCCGAACTCGTCGGACAGGTCCACCGCTTGGAAGGGAATTCCCAGACCAGCTGCAACCATGCGGGCGTCGCGGGCGTCTCCCAAGCTGCAGCAGGACTTCTTGACCACTTCGGCCGGGTCCAGGTGCACCCCATTGCGCATGAAGAGCCCGATCAAATCGTGCCCCTGCTCCCGCAGCATCCAGGCCACCGCCGACGAGTCCACCCCGCCGGACATGGCGACTACCAGGAGATCGTCGGGGCTCGGGGCGGAAAAGCTCATCGGAAGGTTTGTGCCGGCGCGTTCGAGGGGCCATTCTAGGACGCCCAAGAGGGGCCTGCGTGCCCCCGGCCGGCCTTTTTCCCCGCCTGGACATCCGCGCGGGGGAACCGGTGCGCCGGCCGAGCCCAGCTCCCTTGGCCGCCCGGGCGCGGACCGCCCGCAACCGACCTCCTTCCTTCGCTCCCCTACCGATGCTGATGCACGCGCTCACGAACCTGGCTCTCCTTTGGCAGGAAACCGCCCCGGCGGGAGGCGGTGGCGCACCGGGCGAGGGCGGGACTCCGCCGCCCCAGGGACTGGGGGTGTTGAATCTCATGCCGCTTATCCTCGTGGGTGTACTCGCCTGGTTCCTGCTGATCGCACCGGAACGCAAACGGCAGAAGGAACGGCAGGCGATGCTGGCCGCCCTCAAGAAGAACGACAAGGTCGTGACCGCCGGGGGCATGGTCGGTGTGATCTCGCGCATCGACGACAACGAAGTCGTGTTGCGCATCGACGATGGCGTGCACGTGACCTGCCTGCGCAGCCACGTATCGCTGCTCGCGACCGCGGCCGAGTAGTCGCCGGCGACTCTCGCCGGCCGGATGCCGGTTTTCGGGAGTGGAGCGGGGAGGACGGGGCATGAGCTTCGACCTCGCCCACCGGTTTCCGCTGGTGGCGTTCCATTGGGCGGTACGCCGGGGGCGCCTCGATCGCGAGCGGCTCGGGTGGCTGGGCGAATGCCATGTCGCCCGCTTGGCGCGGAAGCGGGGTTGGCGGGTGCTCGGCCGGCGTCTGGTCCTGCCCGCCGGCGAAGTGGACCTGCTCCTGCGCTGGCAACAGGTGCCCGTGCTGGTCGAGGTCAAATCCGCCCTGGTTCCCGACGGTTGGACCCTGCCCGGGGGTGCCCCCTGGTCCGAGGAGATCCGCCCCGGCCGGCACTTCGATGCCCGCCAGTGGCGCGCCTACGAGCGCGCGGCTCGGCAGGTGCGCCGGCGACTGGAAACCGAATCGCAGGGACCTGTGCGCATCGATCTGGTGGAGGTCCTGTGGCACCCGCGCTGGCGGCGGCCGGTGGTGCTGCACCACCGGGATCTGCACGGCCCAGGATGCCACGGGTGACGCTTGTTCCCATTCGATACAAGGCCCACGTCTTGCCGCCGGGCGAAGCAGGACTCAGGGCCCCGGCGCGGGTAGACTTTCGCGGCTGCTTGGCGCCCAGTGCGCCCGGCTGCCGAACGGCTCGCAGCAGGAAACCGCAATTGCCGCGTTTTCCCGCCCCCGACACCCAACCCGACCTGCCAATCCGGGAGATTCCGACACCGCACCGCATTCCCGTTCTACTTGGGGCCCCCTGGCCGCCGAAAGAAACGGATCCGAACGCCTCCCATGTCTGCCCCGTGCACTGACCTGCCCGCCCCTCCGCCGCGCCGTTCCCGGTGCGCCGATGGGCCCGGTCCGCACTTGCCAGGCACGACCCGCGGTTCTCGGGTTTCCCCCCCTGCCCCATGCTGAGAGTCCTCCAGCATTACCTTCCCCTGCGCATCGCCCTCCTCGTGGTGGGTGAGCTGCTCATTCTTTGGACGATCCTGTCCATGGGGATGAGCGAGCACCTGTGGGATCTGTTCGGGGAGCAGCGCAAGAACAACCCGGCGATGCTGGCCAAGATCAGCGCCCACTGGACCGTGCAAGGCGCGTTCGTGCGCTGCCTGGTTTCGGCGGGGCTCGCCGCGTTCCTCGCCCAGGCCGCCCTGGGCTTCAATCAGCTCTACGAGTTCGCCGTTTCGAGCTCGCGGTACCGCCGCGCCGCGCGATTCGTGGAGTCCGCCGGCATCGCGCTCGCGATCAACGTCGCGGTCATGGGCCTAGCCCACCTGTGGGGCTTCGGCGGCATCCTCGACTTCCCCGGCCTCGAGTTCTCGCAGAAGCTGCAGAGCCTGATCCTGAGCCTGGTCACCGCCTTCGCGGCCTTGTACCTGTTCCGGTACCTGTACCACGGCTTCCTGCACCGGGTGAACCTCAACCAGCGCATCCTGATCCTCGGCTCCGGCGGTCCCGCCCACAGCCTGGCGCGCCAGGTGCTCGAGCACCCCGAAGCCGGTTTCGAGGTGGTCGGACTGCTGCCCGATCCCCCGTCGGACCGCGCCACCGAACGGCGCAGCTCGGACCTGATCGTCACGACCCTCGACCACCGCTCCACCGCCGCCACCGAGCGCCTGGTGATGCGCGACGAACAATTGCTCTTCGGCGGGGTGCACAACACCGGGGTCGCCATGAACGACCTGTCGGAGAACCGCGCCCGGCGGCTGCAGGAACTGGTCAAGACCCACAAGGTCGACCAGTTGGTGGTGGCCCTCGAGGACCGCCGCAACACCCTGCCGACCCCCGCGCTGCTGCGCTGCCGCCTGGCCGGCATCGACGTGCGCGAGCGCGAAGAGATCTACGAAGAGATCACCGGCCGCATCGCCATCTCGGCCATGCGCCCCTCGTACCTGATCTTCGGCGAGGGCTTCCGCCGCCACCCCTGGGCCGACCTCGCCAAACGCGCCACGGACATTCTGCTGGCCCTGGTCATCCTGCTGCTTTTCTGGCCGGCGATGCTGGTCACCTGGGCCGCCGTGCGCCTCGGCTCGCCGGGTCCGGCGCTGTTCAAGCAGGAGCGGGTGGGCCTGAATGGCAAGCTCTTCACCCTGATGAAGTTCCGCTCGATGCGGATCGACGCCGAGGCCAAAACCGGCCCGGTCTGGTCGTCCGAGGACGACCCGCGCATCACGAAGGTCGGCAAGTTCATCCGCAAGACGCGCCTCGACGAGCTGCCCCAGCTCTTCAACGTGCTTGGCGGTTCGATGTCCCTGGTGGGTCCGCGCCCCGAACGCCAGGTCTTCGTCGACCAGCTCGCCCAGCGCATCCCCTACTACCAGCAGCGGCACATCGTGAAACCCGGCCTGACCGGCTGGGCCCAGATCAACTACCCCTACGGCAACACCGAAGAGGACGCCCTGCACAAGCTGCAGTACGACCTGTTCTACATCAAGAACCACTCGGTGCTGTTCGACGTCTCGATCCTCTTCAGCACGATCAAGACCGTCATCCTGCGCAAGGGCACCTGAGCCGGGCTGGTCCGGGTCCCCAGCCTCCGGTGCCCCGCCACCGGAAACCCGTCGCCAAACCTTCGGGCCCCGGCGCCCCCGTGAAAGCCGCCCCGGCGGCGGCTACACTGCCCCCCATGTGGGACCTCGTCGCCATCTTCGGCATCGCCGTGCTCGGCGGCGCCGCCCCCCTGCTCGCCCGCTGGAGCGATCGCAGCCTGCACGTGGCCCTGGCCCTGTCGACCGGGCTCTTCCTCGGCGCGGTGTTCCTGCACCTGCTGCCCGAGATCGCAGTGCCGCTCGAGTCAGCCGCCGGAGCGGACAGCCACGCCGCCCTCACCGGCCACGACCACGACGCGCACCAAGGCCAGATGCTGCCCTGGCTGTTCGTGCTGCTCGGCGCGCTTTCGGTCTACCTGTTCGAAGCGCTCGTGTTGCGCACCCACGACCACGACGACCTGCACCGGCATCGGGCGGTCAGCATGGCGGCCCTCGCCGGCCTTTCCGTGCACGCGTTGACGGCGGGGGTCAGCTACGGCATGGCGCGCGATGTTCCCGGCGCGGGCAAGACCCTGCTCGTGGCCATGCTCGCCCACAAGGGATTCGAAGCCTTCTCCCTCACCAGCGTCTTCCAATTGGCGAGTCTCGCCCGTCGGCAGGTGCTATTGTGGGTATTGCTGTTCGCCTGCGTGACCCCGCTCGGCGTGGGTCTCGGCCAATTCCTCGCCACCGGCGCGGGCCACAGCACCTTCACCGTGCTGCAGGCGATCGCGGCCGGCACCTTCCTCTTCGTGTGCATGGGCGAACTGCTGCCCGAGGTGTTCCACCACCGCGAAGACTCGCTCAGCAAATTGGGCCTGCTCGGCATCGGCATCGCGCTGATGTGGTTCGTGCACGACCTGGGCCTCTGACCGGCCCCTGCTATCCCCCATGTCCTTCCTGACCCGCTGGACCGCCGCCACTTGGGAGCTGATCGTCGAGACAGCCCCCTGGCTGCTCATCGGGTTGGTGATCGCGGGTCTCGTGCAGCGCTACCTGAACACCCGCTGGATCGCGGCGCGCCTCGGCCCCGACGCACGCCATCCGGTGTTGCTCGCGTCGCTGCTCGGCGCCCCCCTGCCCCTGTGCTCCTGCTCGGTGCTGCCCACCGCCCAGGCCCTGCGTCAGGGTGGGGCCACCCGCGGCGCGACCGCCGCCTTCCTGGTGGCGACCCCCGAAACCGGCCCGGATTCGGTCGGGGTCACCTTCGGCCTATTCGACCCGCTCTTCGCGCTCTTCCGGCCGCTCGCCGCATGGGTCAGCGCCCTGGTCACCGGCTTCCTCGTGGATCGCACCCGAGGCGGCGGCGCAGAGGCGCCGGCAGCCGCTTGCGACGGGGACCATTGCCACGACCACGGCGGGGAACAAGAACACGGCCATGCGGAAACGACCCGCGGCGGCTGGGCCGCCACCCTGCGGTATGCCTTCGTCGATCTCTGGCAGGACCTGGCCCCGGCGCTGACCCTGGGGTTCGTGGCCGGGGGACTGTTCGCCGCGGCCCTGCCCGCGGACGTGCTCGAGAAATGGGTGCCGGCGGGGCTCTTGGGCCTCATCGTCGTGGGCCTGTTCGGCATCCCCCTGTCGATCTGCGCGACCGCCTCCACCCCCCTCGCCGCCGCCCTGGTGGACCGGGGCCTGTCCCCGGGGGCCGCCCTGGTGCTGCTGCTCACCGGCCCGGCGACCAACCTCGCCACCCTGGCCCTGGTGCGCCAAATGCTCGGCGGCCGGGGCCTGGCGGCGTACCTGGCGGGCATCTTCGGCACCGCCCTGGCCGGAGGCCTGCTCGTGGATGGGTGGTACCGGGGCCGGGACGGGGTGCTGCGCGGGGGGCTGGAGCTCGCCGAACACAGCCACCAGGCCCCCTGGGAATGGGCTTCGGGCGGCCTGTTGCTCGTCCTGTTTGCGGTATTCTGGGCCTCCCGGGGCTGGCGCAGCCTCGAAAAACGGCGCGTGGGCTAGACAGAATCGGCCCCGGTGTCCAGAATGCTCCGCTTCTTGGGCCCCAAAGGCGCCCGGGCCCTAGCAAAACATCCCAAGGCGAATCCGTCATGTCTCGAGTCTGTTCGATCACCGGCCGCGGTACCCAGTCCGGCGGTTCCATCGTCCGCCGCGGTCTCCCGAAGAAGTCCGGGGGTATCGGTCTGAACATCACCGGCCGCAGCAAGCGCAAATTCAAGGTCAACGTGCAGCCCAAGCGCGTTTGGGTGCCCGAGCTCGGCGAGTTCGTGCGCGTGCGCCTGTCGACCAAGGCTCTCAAGGACATGGACCGCAAGGGCGCCTACAAGGTGCTGCTCGACGCGGGCCTGCTCAGCGCCGCCCGCATCCGCGAAGGCAAGCGCGCGGACTGATCCGCGCCGCGTCCCGTACCCACGGGCCACCGACCGCGTTCGGTGGAAACGCCCCGGATCCCCCGGTGTGGCCCCAGACTGTTTTTCCCCTTCCGTGGGGACTACAGGCCGGCCCCCGGGGGATCTGCCATTGATCCCCACCCGCTGCCGCCGCCCTCGCCGCCGCTTATGTCGATCCGCATCCACGACACCCTTTCCCGCGAGACCCACCCCTTCGAGCCCCTCGAACCCGGCAAGGTCTCGATGTACCTGTGCGGCCCGACGGTCTACAGCGACTGCCACATCGGCCACCTGATGGGGCCCGTGGTGTTCGACACGATCGCGCGTTGGTTCGAGGCGCGCGGCTTCCGCGTGCAGCTCGTGGTGAACATCACCGACATCGACGACAAGATCATCCACAAGGCCCAGGCCACCGGCCAGGCGTGGAACCAGGTCAGCGAACACTACACGGAGCAGTACTGGAACTTCCTGCGCGAGCTCGGGGTCCAATCGATCACCGACAGCCCGCACTGCACGCACTACGTCGACGCGATGGTGCGCTTCATCGGCGAGCTGATCGAAAAGGGTCGCGCGTATCCGGCCGCGGACGGGGTCTATTTCCGCGTTCTGCAGCAACCGGGTTACGGCAAGCTCTCCGGCCGGCGCCTCGAGGACATGCAAGCCGGCGCGCGCGTGGAGACTCAAGCCGGGCTCGAACACCCCGCGGACTTCGTGCTCTGGAAAAACGCCAAACCCGGCGAACCTTCCTGGCCGAGCCCCTGGGGCGACGGCCGCCCCGGTTGGCACATCGAGTGCTCGGTGATGTCGAGCGCGATCATGGGCCCGGTTTTCGATATCCACGGCGGCGGCGACGACCTCAAGTTCCCCCACCACGAAAACGAGATCGCCCAGAGCGAAGCCCACGGCGACCGCTTTGCGCGCCTGTGGATGCACCACGGGCTTGTGCAGTACGGCGGCCGCAAGATCGGCAAGAGCGACACGCGCATGCAGGACGCCGAGTTCGCGCGGCAGTTCAACGCGCGCTACCTGCTCGACACCTATGGCGCGCCGGCGGTGCGCTTCTTCCTGGTGCGTTCCCCCTACCGCCGGCCGGTGGATTTCGAACCCAGCGCGCTCGATTCGGCACGCACCGGGCTCGTGCGCCTGTACCGCCAACTCGGCGAACGCATGGACGCGCCCGGCCCGGTCGACGCCGCTGAAGTGCTTGCGCGTCCGGTGGGCGAAGCGGCATCGCAACTGCGCCGCGAGTTCGCGGAGGCGATGGACGAGGACTTCAACACCGGCGAAGCGATTGCGGCGTTGTTCCGCCTGGCGGCCCTCGCGAACGGCCAGGAGGGTGGCGAGCAGGACCAGACCCTGCTGCTGATGCGCGACCTGGGTCGGGTGCTCGGGCTGTTCCAGCCGGGCGACCTGCAGGCCGTCGAACACGCCGGCCTCGACAGCCAGGGCGAGTTGGCCGAACTGGTGGGCCAGGTGCTCGCCGCGCGCGGGGAGGCCCGTGCGCAGAAGGACTGGGGCCGCGCGGATAAGCTGCGCGATGCGCTCACCGCCGCCGGCATCGCGGTGCTCGACGGCGCCGCGGGCACCAGCTTCGAGCGCGTTCCCGGGCACCAGGGCGACCCGATCCCCGTGCTGCGGGCGGCCCTAGAAGGTTAGGGCGCGAGATCGGCGCAGGTCAGGGTCAGGGCAACGGCGGAGGTACAGGGAGTTCGCTGAACTCCCGTGAACCGCACTGTCTGAAGCCCCCGCGACCCGCAATCAGCGCACGACCTCGAAGGCGAGAGCGGTGCATCCGAAGCCGACTGAGTTTGGGCTTCCTCCCCTTTCTGGACATTGTGGCGAGCCCGTGGCTGAGCACCGGCCCCCGATTCGCCCCAATCCGGCGGGGACTCAATCCCGGCCGCGATCCCCAAGGGGTCCCGTTTCAAGGCGACCCCGATACGGCTGGCCCCTAGACATCCTGGAGGGGTGTGCACGATCCACCATTCCGGTTAGGGTTGAGGAATCTCCCATTCGCGATTCCATCATCCCTCGAGGAGTATCCCATGCGCGTATTCGCCCGGGCGTCCGTCTTGCTGCTGTCCATCGCTCTCAGCGCGGCCGCAGCCGCCCAGGAAGTCCACATCCGGATCGCCGGTGAAGTGGACGACAACCTGAACGGATACCACAACATTCCCATTGGCAGCCACTTCGATTTGGACGTACGTGTCGTGTTGCCGCCGGTTGCGATTCAGCCGGGAGTCGCGGCGCGCTATACGATCCTCAGCCCGACCGTCTCCCTGAAGTTCGTGAACTACGACCCGGGACCGCTGATCGTGCCCGCAGAGTTGCAAGTCGGAAACAACCTTTCTCCGGGCTTGGACAACATCAGTTTCCCCACGCCCCTGGCCTTTGCCGATGGGCAGTCACTCTGGGGTTCCGTGCACTTGTCCACCGCATCGTTCTCAGGGGTGGATCTCGCCCAACTGGCGGGCACGTACTCGCAACCCACCGCCAACGGCTCGACGGGCTTCATGACGTATGAAAGCCTGATTCTGCGGCCCCTCGTCACGACCATCGACGCGCCGCTCCTGGAGACCCGCTTCTGTGCGCCGATGTCCCCCAACTCCACCGGACAAGGCACGGTGCTCGAAGCGTACGCCCGGCCGGCGTTGCCCTCAGGAGTGCACTTGGAGGCGTGGAACGGTCCCGCAGGTCAGTTCGCGTATCTGCTGCTCGGCTCGGCTCCTCTCGATCCGGGCATGCCGCTCGGCCAGGGTGCCCTGTGCCTCGCCCCATCGAGCTTGATCGGCCGCTACAACTTCAGCGGCACCGCGCTCGATTCCACCGGACAATTCGATGCGGAGGGCCGGTTCATCAACCTCGCCGGGAACTCCACCACCGGTTCGGGCTTCGATCTGCCCGCCAATCTGCCCCTGCCCGGCAACCCCGTGCTCAGCGCGGGGCAGACCTGGCACTTCCAGCTCTGGCACCGGGACGTGGGCAATACGTCCAACTTCTCGAGCGGCGTGAGTCTCACGTTCTAGGGCACCCGATTGGGCCTGCGGGTATCCGGATCGGCGATCTGCGGTTAGGTTCGGATCCCGGCCCGCCTGCTTGGGCCGGCTCCCCCGAGGGGCCGGCCTTCCCCGGGTCCGTTTTGTCCCCGCATCCCCCAGGAACCCTCCGATGACTTTGCACCGCATGGGAATCCAATTGCTTTTGGCCGCCCTACTGTGCGCACTCGCGAATGCCCAAGAGGTTCGCGTGCGGATCGGCGGCGAGGTGGACGACAACCTCAACAACTTCGCCAACATCCCGGTGGGCAGCCACTTCGATCTGGAGATGCGCGTGCTGTTGCCCGGCAACGTGATGGTGCCCGGTCAGCGGGCGCGGTATCCGGTGCTCGCCCCCTACGCATCCTTGCGATTCGTCGGCCACGACGCGGGTTCGCTGGTGCAGCCCGGTGAGTTCGAGGTGATGAACGATGTGACGAGCAGCGACCGCGTGCGCTTTTCCGGGCCCCTGCTCTTCGCCAGCGGCTACTCGCTCAGCGGCCCCATGGACTTGCCGATCACGGCGTTCAATGGCATCGATCTCGGCCAATTGGCCGGCACCTACAGCCAGCCGCTAGGCGCCTTCCCCGGCCTCATGTCCTACCAAGGCCTGATCCTGAGCCCGCTGGTGCTCACCATCGATGCGCCGCTAGAGGAGACCCGCTTCTGCGCGCCGATGGCCCCCAATTCCACGGGGCAAAGCACGGTGCTCGAAGCCTACGCGGATCCCGCGCTGCCCGCGGGCGTGCACGTGGAGGCGTGGAACGGACCTCCCGGGCAATTCGGCTACCTGCTCGTCGGCACCGCACCGCTGACCCCCGGCGTTCCGCTCGGCCAAGGCGCCCTGTGTCTCGATCCGCTCGGCACGATCGGTCGCTTCAACCTAGCGGGCACCGGATTGGATTCCACCGGGCAGTTCGATGCGGAAGGCCGGCTCGCGAACCTCGTGGGCACCTCGGCTACGGGCACGGGGTTCGACCTCCCCGCCAGCCTCCCCCTGCCTGGCAGTCCACTGATCACCGCCGGCCAGACGTGGCACTTCCAACTCTGGCACCGGGACGTGGGCGCCACCTCGAACCTCTCGAACGGGGTGAGCCTGACCTTCTGAGGCCGGCCCGGGCCGCTCATTCGCCGCCGCGGTGGCGTTTCGCGTAGACCGCGAGCAACGCCACATCCGGGGGCCGCACCCCCGCGATGCGCGAAGCGGCACCGAGGGTATGCGGGCGCAGGCGGGCGAGTTTCTCCCGCGCTTCGCCCGTGAGGCCCTTCATCGCGAGGTAGTCGAGGTCGGCCGGCAGGCTGGTGTTCTCCTGCTCGGCGAGGCGTGCCACGGTGAGCTCCTGGCGGGCGATGTAGCCGGCGTAGCGCGCTTCGATCTCGAGGGCGGCGCGTTCTTCGGCGTCGAGCCCTAGCAACGCCAGTGCGGGGATTTCGGCGGCCAGTGCCTCGAGGCTTTCATCGGGCCGTCGCAGCCGCTCGAGGGCGGTTTTGCCCCCCGGCCCGCGCACGGACTCGAGCGCCGCCTGCGCGGCCCGCAGCCGCCCTTCGCGCTCCGCGAGCCGCGCGCTGTCCACTTCTGAAAGCAGCCCGAGGTCGCGCGCCTTGGGCCCCAACCGCCGGTCCGCATTGTCGTGGCGCAGCAGCAAGCGGTGCTCCGCGCGGCTCGTGAACATGCGATACGGTTCGCGCGGATCGGTGACGATCAGATCATCGACGAGCACACCGATGTACGCCTCATGCCGGCCGAGGGTCAGCGCCGGGCGGCCGAGCACCCACAGGGCCGCGTTGGCACCCGCGACGAGCCCCTGCGCCGCCGCCTCCTCGTACCCCGACGTGCCGTTCACCTGGCCCGCCAGATACAACCCGGGCACGTGCCGCACCCCGAGGGTGTGATTGAGCTGGCTCGGCTGGATGAAGTCGTACTCGACCGCGTACCCGTGGCGCAGGAAACGCGCCTTCTCCAGACCCGGGATCGTGCGCAGGAAGGTCTCCTGCACCTCGGCGGGCAGACTCGTCGACACGCCGTTGATGTACAAGGACTCGCTGTCGAGCCCTTCGGGTTCCACGAACACCTGGTGCCGGTCGCGGTCCGCAAAGCGCATCACCTTGTCCTCGACCGACGGGCAGTAACGCGGCCCGACGCCCTGGATCGCGCCCATGTACATCGGCGAGCGGTGGATGTTGTCGCGGATCAGCGCGTGGGTAGATTCGCTCGTGTAGGTGATGTGGCACTCGATCTGCGGCAGGGCCGGGAAGGGCGCGGGGCCGCCGAAGACGGAGAAGCGCTGGGGATCGGCGTCGCCCGCCTGGGCCTCCATGCCGGCGAAGTCGACCGAGTCCCGGTGCAGGCGCGGCGGCGTGCCGGTTTTGAGGCGCCCCAGCCGCAGCCCAAGCTTCTCGATGTGGCCGGAGAGTTCGTCGGCGCTCGACTCTCCCACGCGCCCGCCGGTCGAGCGGGATTCGCCGGTGAACATCACCGCGCGCAAGAAGGTGCCCGCGGTAAGCACCACGGCCCCCGCGTGCAGCACGCGGCCATCCCCGAGCACGACGCCGGTGACGGTCCATTCCCCCGCCAACGGTTCGCGTTCCGCCGGCGCGGTCACCAGGCCGCTGGCCACGCCTTCGATCACTTCGAGGCCCGGCGCGCCGTGCACCAGCGCGGTCGCGGCTTCGCGATAGCGGTGTCGATCCGACTGGCAGCGCAGGGCCTGCACGGCCGCGCCCTTGCGCGTGTTGAGCATGCGGAACTGGATGCCCGTCTGGTCGGCCAAACGCCCCATCGCGCCGCCGAGCGCATCCACCTCGCGCACGATCTGCCCCTTGCCGAGCCCGCCGATGGCGGGGTTGCAGCTCATCTCGCCGATGCGGTCCGCACGCAGGGTCACGAGGGCCACCCGCGCGCCGAGCCGCGACGCCGCCAGGGCCGCTTCGATGCCCGCGTGGCCGGCGCCGACGACCACCACGTCCCAAGCCCGCTCGGGGCGCGGACGGGGGCTCGCAAAAGGATGTTCCTGCTCCTGGATCGACATGGGCGGAAGACTTTAGACCGGATCGCAGGGGCCGGAAATCCACAGGCGCGGATTTTGCTGGCGGCGAGGCGGGGCACGCGGGCGGGACGGGGGCTCGCCGCCCGATTCCAGGCGATCGGCCTGGTCGGTCGATACTGGAAGATCATGCACTCCTGGGTCTTTCGCAATCGGGAGCACCTGCGCGCGGTCTACGCCGTGGCCGCGGGCGCCGCGCCGCTCGAGCGCTGCCCCCTGCGCCCCATGCAGGCCCCCGGACAGGTCCTGCGCGACGAAGAGGGCGTGTGGATGATTCCGAGCCCGCGCCGCGCCTGAGGGCCCGCCGCGTCCGCCCCATGGGCCCTGCCGGCCGCCCCCGTGCCGGGGGACTCGCATTGCCAGGACTTTGCGTATAGCCTCAAGGGTATGTGGAGCCTGGCCCTGACCCTGCTTGCGTGTCTGCCCGCGGAGACCCTCTCCCTCGAGCAACTCATCGAACGCGCCAGGGCCGCCCAGGCCGCCGCCCAGGGCAGCATCCAGCCGCGCCTGGAGGAGATCCTCGGCCGCCTGGCGGACCCCGATCTGAAGGACATCGAACGGCGCTCCCTACGCTCGCAGCTCGAGGACATGGGCGCGCCCGCCGGTCCCCTACTGGTCGCCGCGATGGCCGGCGCCGCCGAGGGCAACCCGATGCTCGCCGGCCGATTGCAGGAAGTGCTGCCCGGCTTCGACGACCTGGGCACCGTGCTCGGCCTGATCGCGATCGTCGAAGACAACCAGCCCACCCCCATGCGCCTGGCCCTGCCGGTGCTCGCGCAGAGCCAGCACCGCGAATGGATCGCGGCGCGCCTGCTGCCGCGGGTGGCTTGGAGCCGCGAGGCCGGTCCCGCCGGTCCGGTGCTCGCCTGCATCAGCTCGCTGCGCGGGCCCGCGTGCCTGAAGGCCGTCGAGGACGCGCTGCAGAGCGAGCAGGAAAGCCGCTTGTGGCAAGCGATGTCGGCGGTCACCGAGATCGGCAACGAGTTCGCGGGGCCGCGGCTCCTGGAACTGCTGGAGACCTCGCACAACTACAGCCTGTTCCTGCTGGCCGGCGAGTACTTCCACGCGGTGCCGAATGCGCTCGTTTCCGATCCCGCGGCGATGGAGCGCTGGTTGCGCCTAGCCGAAGCCCTGCCCCCGCCGCGCCTCGATGAACTGAGCGCGCTGCAGAAGGCCGCCCTGCCCAAGGACGTCTCGCGCCTGCCGATCGGCCAGGCCGTGGCCGCCCTGCTCGCCGAACCCGAAGTGCCCTCGTCGAGCCCCCTGCGCGAATGGCTCGCGGGCCTCGAGAAACGCCAACCGATCCTCGAAGAGGACGTGCGCGCGTTGCTCGCGAAGATGGGCGACGGCAAATCGAAACGCGAGTACATCGAACCCGCCAACCGCGAGGTCTCCGAGTCGCGCCGCGAAGACGACTTGGTGCAGATCCAGGCCCTCAGCCGCCGCGCGCGCCGCTTCCTGACCGTCAGCGACTTCGGCCCCGCCCTGCGCGACGTGGAGAAGGCGCGCAAACTCGGCGAAAAGACCATCCTCGGCCAGGGGCAGGCCAAGGCCCTGGCGATCCTCGCCGCGCGCGCCCAGGCGGGCAAAGGCAAGTTGCGCGAAGCCCAGCAGGAACTCGAATCCGCGCGCCTCCTGAACTCGGACTTCGAGCTCGTGCGCCGGGATCCTTACTTCCGCGCCTTCTTCGCGAGCAAGTTCGGCCGCGACTTCGAAAGCAACCGCTGAGCGCCGGCGCCCATCCCTCCATGCTGCGATCGCTCGTCCCCTCTGCGCTGCTTGCCGCGCTCGCCGTGCCCTGCGCCCTGGCCCAGGATCACCTGGTCACCCCCGGCATGCCGGGCAGCGAAGACCACCACCTGGATTGGCCCGATCTGCAACTCGACTGGGGTCTGGGCTTCGACCTGCGCGCGCCGATCTCCCTGTCGGGCCCCGGCCGCGACGGCAGCGTGGATGCGGAGGTGCGCACCGTCGATCTGTCGCTGCGCTCGCAGTTCCACCGCGAGCTGTGGGGCCACGCGTTGCTGGCGGCGGGCGAAGACGGCCTGGAACTCGAACGCGCCGTGCTCGACTACTCGGGCCTGGGCGGCACGTCCAAGCTGCAACTCGGCCTGCTGCCGGTGGATTTCGGCAAGCAGATGCAAGCGCGGCCCTACGAGCTGCTCTATCCCGACCGGCCGCTCGTACTGCGCACCCTGCTTGGCGACCAGGTGCGCGCCAGCGGCCTGCGGTATGGCGACGTGTTTGCCCCCGGCACCCATTCGACCGTGCGCGCGTCGATCGGCCTGTACTCGGATTGGGTGCAGAGCGATCTGGACGGCGACTCGGCCGACGGCTGGAAGCGGTCGCGCGAGGTGCGCGATCAGCCGCGACTCGACGAGCTCGCGATCGGTGCGCGCGTGACCGGCGTGTACGACGTGGGCGCGGAGGGGCTCTTGCAATGGGGCCTGTCCGCCCAACGGTTCCGCGATGCCGACGTTGTCGCCCAGGACGGCAGCAGCGAACTGCGCCTCTCGGGCGCGGACCAGTGGCTCTACGGGCTCGACGTGCACTTCGGCCACGCCGACGAACGCGTGGGTCCGGCCTGGGCCTTCGGCGGCGAATGCGTGCTGGGCCGCGGCGATTTCGCGGGTCCGGTGACCGGCGGCACGACCCTGGGCCTCGCCGAAGGGGACTTCTTCGGCTACTACCTGTGGGCCGAGCGCCAGACCCGCTCCGGGCGGGCCCTGGGCGCGCTCTACTCGGAGGTCGAACTGCCCGAGCAGGACGGGCGCGAAGCCCTCGAGGCCAGCCTCTACTTCCGCCGCCCCCTCATCGAGAACTCGATGATGCGCTTCGTGCTGCGGCACCGGGACCTGCCCGGGGAGGAGCCCAGCCAGGCCCTGCTGATCCAGTTTGTCGCCCTGGCCGGCGACCTGGGGCACGGCATCGACTGGTGAGCCTGGGTCCGGTGCCCGCCGGGTCCATTTCCGGGCCGCCGCCCCTCCCCAAATTGCAAGCTGGTACGCATTTTCCCCCGATTACCCCGTCATTCATGCGGGCTTGATCCTTAATGCCGTGCATAGGCCTGACCCTCCGGCACCCCCTGCCCGAACCAGGCCCATGACCTCCGACCGCTCCCCCTCCGTGCAGACCCTCCCCGGCAATCCGGGCAACCAGACGCCCCTCGCCCACCAAGAGCGCATCCCCACCTGGCAGGTGCAGCGCGGCCGGTACAGCATGTACTTCGCCCGCACGGTGGAGCAGCGCGAGCAGGCCCTACGCCTGCGCTACGAGGTGTTCCACCTGGAACTCGGCGAAGGCGATCCGAGCGCGCACCTGACCGGGCTCGACCGCGACGAATTCGACGAGCAATTCCAGCACCTGCTCGTGATGGACACCACCACCGGCGATGCGGTGGGCACCTATCGCATGCAGACCGCGGCCAGCGCGCGCGACGGCATCGGGTACTACACGCAACAGGAGTTCGACCTCGAACGTCTGGGCGAAGCATTCCTGGAGGATGCGGTGGAGCTGGGGCGTGCGTGCGTGGCCGCGCAACACCGCAACAAAGTAGTGCTCTACCTGTTGTGGCAGGGCCTGGTGGGTTACCTCGGATTCCACGGCAAACGCAGCTTCTTCGGCTGCTCGTCGCTTACCAGCCAGGACATGGCCGAAGGCCTGCGGCTGTACCGGGCCCTGGAAGAAGACGGCCACGTGCATCCCACCCTGCGCACCGTGGCGCAACCCGGCTGGGTCTGCGAAGCGGAAACCCTCGACGGTCCGCCCGTCAAGGTCCCGAAGCTGTTCGGTTCCTATCTGCGCCAGGGCGCGCGCGTGCTCGCGCCCCCGGCCATCGACCGCGGCTTCGGCACCATCGACTACCTGACGTACATGCTGGTCACCGATGCGGTCGCGCGCCGTTACGCCCTGCCTGGTAGATGACCCCGACCGAAGTCCTGCGCCTCAGCCTGCGTCTGCCCCTGCTCGGCTTGACGACCACGCTGCCCCTGCCGTTGCTCGTCACCGGCCGCTTGCTCGGCGGCCTGGGGGCCCGTCGCTTGGGCGCCGCCGCGAGCCATGCCGCCATCGGCGCCTGGGCGCGCGGCAGCCTCGCCGTAATGGGGGTTCGCGTGTCGCGCTCCGGTGCCGCCCCCGCGCCTCCCTTCTTCCTGGTCGCCAACCACCTCTCGTACCTCGACATCGTCGTGTTGCACGCCGCCTGCCGCGCCCGGTTCCTGTCGAAAGCCGAAATCGCCTCCTGGCCGGTCGCCGGGTTCTTGGCGCGCCTGGCCGGAACCCTGTTCATCGACCGGGAGCGGCGCCGGGACGTGTCCCGCGCCATTCCCGAGCTCCAAGCCGCGATCTCTGCCGGGGACGGGGTGATCGTGTTCCCCGAGGGCACTTCCAGCGCGGGCAAGGACGTTCTGCCCTTCCACGCCTCCCTACTGCAGGCCCCCCTGCAATTGGGGCTTTCCAGCCACTGGGCGCGCCTGGCCTACCGTACCCCAGATGGGTCACAACCCGCTTGGTGGAGCGTATGTTGGTGGGGTGACATGCCTTTTGGATCCCATTTCCTTAAGCTGCTGACCCTGCCCTCGATCGAGGCCGAATTGCATTTCGGCCCCGAACCCATCACCGCACCCGACCGCAAAGCCCTGGCCCAGGAGCTGCGCAGCGCCATCCAAACCGGATTCCGGGCGACGGCGCCCGCCGCCTTCGACCCCGCTTCCCTCACCGAACCGAACCCGCAGTGAGTCCGCAAAGCCAAAGCACCCAGGGCACCACCGCCGCGCTGATCGAGGACAACCTCGTGATCCTCGGCCAGGCCTGCGACCTCGTCGCTCGGGTGGACAACGCCAGGTACGCGCAGCCCCATCCCGATCTCGGCCTGTCGAGCATCGGCAGCCACCTGCGCCATATCCTCGACTTCTACTCGCTGTTCCTCGGCGCCATGCAGCGTTTCGACGGCGGCGAAGCCGTGCCGGTACTCGACTACGACCGGCGCGAGCGTCGGCCCGCGATCGAAACCGATGCGGAGCAAGGCGCATTGGCCCTGCGGGACATCCGCGCGGCGCTGGAGCAGCGTTTGGGTGGCCCCTGGCCCGCCGCCCTGCGCGTGCAGACCGACAGCCTCGGCTGCAAACACGCGCCGCAATCGGATTCGAGCGTCGAACGCGAACTGCAGGCGATGCTCAGCCACACGGTGCACCATTACGCATTGATCAAAATCGCCGCCGGCCGCGTGGGCATCGACCCCGGACGCGAATTCGGCGTGGCCCCTTCGACCCTGCGTTATTGGGAGCAGGTCGGCACGTGTGCACCCTGAGTTGGATCCGCACCTCGGAAGGCCTGGAGGTCTTTTTCAACCGCGACGAAAAACACAGTCGCGGCCCGGAACTGCCTCCGGAGATCGACCGGGAAGGTCCGCTGGCCTACATCGCCCCCACGGATGGAGAAGCCGGGGGCACTTGGTTCGCCGTCAATGAAGCCGGTGTCGTGCTGGCGTTGCTCAACGGGTATCAGGAGAGCGCCGGCCCGCCGCCCGAGACCCCGATGTCACGGGGGCACTTGGTTCGCGAGCTCGCGCGCCAGATGCAGTCGGCGAGGTTCGAACTCACCCCGGTGGACCTGGAACCGTACCAGCCCCTGCGATTGATCGCGCTGGACACACGCGGCCAGTCCGGACTCTACTGGGACGGCCGCGAGATCCGGCCCGAAGCCCAGCCCGAACCGCCGATCATCTCATCGGGTTTCGATCCCGAGGGGGTCACGGATTACCGCAAGGAACTGTGGCGCAGCTTCTGCGAAGGACGGCCGATCACCGACCCCATGCAGGCCCTCGAGTACCACCGCTTCGCCCCCCGCGGCGGGGATGCGTTTAGCCCCTGCATGTACCGCGAGGACGCCGCCACGCGCAGCCTGTGCCGCGCCCAGGTGGACAACACCGAGGTACGGCTGTTCTACGCACCCGGACCGCCCGTGCGCACTCCCCTCGGCGCCCCGCGCGTCCTGCCGCGCGCGAAGAAGCGCCCCTGAGCGCCCCCCACCCGTGCTGCGCCGTTTCGGTTGGAAGGGCCTGGCCCTCGTCTGGCTAGCGCTGCTGCTCGCCTCGTACCTGTGGCGCGCGACGCTTCCGGCGCCAGCGGCGCCCGCGGGAGCGCGTCCGGTGACCGTAACCGCCCAGGGCCCCGGCGGCGCCCTGCCCGGCACCTTGCGCGTGGACCTGTTCGAAGCGGGCCCCGCCGATGCGCCGCGGTTGCTTTTGCTGCACGGCAGCCCGGGCAGCCACGCCGACTTCCGCGAAATGCTGCCCGAACTCGCTAGCGCATTCCACGTGCTCGCCCCGGACCTGCCCGGTTTCGGCGAGGGGGCGCAAAAGGCCGCCGACTACGGCTTCCTCGCCGATGCGCGCGTGCTGGCCGAAGTGCTGGAACGGGAAGGCGGCGCGCCATGGCACGTCGTGGGGTTCTCCATGGGCTCGGCGGTAGCGCTCGAACTTTCGGCCCTGGCCCCGGAACGCGTGGCGTCGGTGACGATGCTCGCCGGCCTCGGCGTGGAGGAACTCGAGTTGCTCGGCGACAGCCAGCTCAACCACTCGTTGCATGCGCTGCTGCTGGGCCTGACCCGCGCGGTGGACCTATTGGTACCGCATTTCGGGGCCTTCGACCGCTTTCCTATCAACGTCGCGCACGCGCGCAACTTCTACGATTCCAAGCAAGCGCGACTGCGGCCCCTGCTCGAACAGCTGCGCGTGCCGGTGCTGATCCTGCACGGGGATCGCGATGTCCTGGTCTCTCCGTTCGCCGCCCGCGAGCACGCGCGCATCGTGCCCCAGGCGGAACTCGTCTGGTTCGAAGGCGCGAATCACTTCCTGCCGTGGACGCACCCCGCCGAAGTCTCCCGCGCGATCGGAGGTTTCGTGCGCGCGGTCGAAGCCAGCCGCGCCCCGCGCCGCGAAGACGCCACCGAGGCGCGCCGCGCCGCCGCCGCATTGCCTTTCGATCCCGCCTCGGTGCCCCCCGCCTCCGGCTTCGCCCTGGTGATCGTGCTCGTGCTGCTCGCGGCCGCCACCCTCGTCTCGGAAGACCTCACGTGCATCGCGGCGGGTTGGTTGGTGTCCCAAGGCCGGGTCCCCTTCTTGGCCGCCGCCACCGGCTGTTTCGCCGGCATCTTCCTGGGCGATCTCCTGCTCTATGCCATCGGTCGCCTGGCCGGGCGCCCCGCCCTCGCGCGCCGGCCCCTGTCCCGCTGGGTTTCCCCCGAAGCCCTGGACCAGGCCACCGCGTGGTTCGAGCGGCGCGGCTTGGCGGTGATCTTCCTCTCGCGCTTCACGCCGGGGCTGCGCCTGCCCACGTACCTGCTCGCCGGCGCCTTGCGCACGCGGTTCTTCGCCTTCGCCGGGCTGTTCGCCGTGGCCGCCGCGGTCTGGACGCCGCTGCTCGTCGCCTTGTCCGCCTGGCTCGGCGAGTCCCTTTTCCCGCGCGGCGGGGATCTCTCGACCGCACTCCTGCGCGCCCTGCCGTGGCTGCTGCTCCTGTTCCTGCTCGTGCACTACGTGGCGATCCCCGGCCTGACCCACGCCGGTCGACGCAAGTTGCGCGCGCGCTGGATGCGTCTGATGCACTTCGAATTCTGGCCGTCTTGGGCCCTCTACGGCCCGATCGTGCCCGGGCTCCTTTGGCAGGCCTGGCGCCATCGCAGCGCGACCTTGTACACCGCCGCGAATCCCGGTATGCCCGATGGAGGGTTCGTCGGGGAGTCGAAGGGCGACATCCTCGCGGCGTTTGGCGGGGATGCGCGCGTGGGTCGCTTCCGGCGGGTGCGGGCGGAAGATGGCGAAGCCGAATTGCCGGAGATCGAAGCCTGGATGGCGCGCGAGGGTCTCGACTTCCCCATTGTCTTCAAGCCCGATGCGGGGGAACGCGGCAAGGACGTGCGCATCGTGCGATCGCGCGGGGACCTGGTCCGGCACCTGGCCGCGCCGCACGGCAAGGCGTTGCTCCAGGAATACCTGGAGGGCCAGGAGTTCGGCGTGTTCTACGCCTGGCACCCCGACTGCGGCGCGCCGCGCATTCTGTCGATCACGAGCAAACACCTGCCGACGCTCACCGGGGACGGCGAACGCACCCTCGAACGACTGGTGCTCGATGATGCGCGTGCGGTGGCCATGTGGCGCGCGTACCGCACGGGCCTGGGGGCGCGTTGGAACGAGGTGCCGGCGGCGGGCGAAGTCGTGCGACTCGTGGAGGTCGGCACGCACGCGCGCGGTTCGATCTTCCTCGACGGGGCCGCGTGCAACACGCCCGAACTGCTCGCGGAGATCCACGACCTGAGCCGCCGCTTCGCCCCTCCGGCCGGCGCCGCCGAAGGCCTGCCGGGTTTCTGCTTGGGCCGCTACGACCTCAAGGCCCCGGACGCAGCGCACCTCGCGCGCGGCGCGGGGCTGCGGGTGATCGAGCTCAACGGCATCACCGCCGAACCGACGCACATCTACGACCCGAAGACCCCGCTGCGCGCCGCCTGGCGGGCCCTGGCCAGCCAGTGGCGCCTGGCGTTCGAGTTCGGGGCCGCCAACCGCCGCCGGGGCCACGCCCCCACCCCGGTACGCGCCCTGTTGGCCTCGATCCGAAGGGCCCGGCGCCCCTGATCCCCGCGCCGCGGTTGAACCCGCCCCGCGCGGGCGGATAATGCGGCTATGCGATTGCCCCTCTTCTGGACCGCTTGCATCGCGCTCGGTCTGTTCTCCTCGTGCCAAAGCCTGTTTGGCTCCCGCCCCACCCGCATCCAGGACGCCCACGCCCAGGTGGATGTGGCTTTCGAAGCGTTCGTCGCGTCGCTGGCCACCGCCGATGTGGTTTTCCTCGGCGAGAACCACGACCACCGCGGCGCCCACGACCTGCAGATCCGCACCACGCAGGCCCTGCACGCCCTGCGCCCGGACCTCGTGATCTCGATGGAGATGTTCGAGCGGGACGACCAGGCGGCGCTCAACGAATACCTGGCGGGACGCACCGATGAAGCGACCTTCCTCGAAGCGGTGCGCGAATGGCCGAACTACAAAGAGGACTACGCGCCCGCCGTGGAGTTCGCCCGTCAGAACGGCCTCGCGGTGGTCGCCGCCAACTGTCCGCGCGCCCTGGCCAAGCAGGCCTACCAGGAGGGACTCGACGGTCTGCAAGGCAACCCAGACGTGGCGGCCGAGGTCGACCAGACCGAAGGGGCGTACTACGCGGAGTTCGTGCGCATGCTGGGCGGCGATGCCACCCACGGCGGCGACGACTCGGGGGCCCTGCGCCGCATGTACACCGCGCAATGCCTTAAGGACGACACGATGGCGGAGTCGATCGCGCGGCAGTTCGACACCGATGGGCGGCGCCCGCTGGTGGTGCACTGGTGCGGCCGCGCCCACTCGGACAAGCGCCTCGGCACGGTCGAACGCCTGGCGCGCCGCCGGCCCGATCTGAAGATCGCCGTCGTCTCGATCGTGGCGAGCCCCGAGGAAATGCCGGAGAACCCCGCCGAACTGGCCGATTGGCTCTGGATCTTCCCCGAAGCGCAATAGGCGCTGGCCCATGGGTCCAACACTCCCGCCGCGGGTCCGTTGCTTCGCCGCGGGCCCGCGGCGGCGTGTTTCCACAGCACGCCTCACAGCCCTCCAAGGGTGTCGAGCCTACGGGCGCCCGACGCGCGGTTCCGGGCGAAACCCGATCGCGCCTGGGCTACGCATCGCCCTGCGCCCCACCGGGTTCGAGGCGCGGTAGAAACCGGCTGCTTGGGCGCCCTAGGAAGTGCGTTGTCCGACCGCGTTCTCCGCGATCCAGCGCGCCACTTGACGCACGCTGCGGCCGTCGGTGTCGACCTGGAACTCGCAGCGCGCGTAGAGGCGCTCGCGTTGGGAGAGCAGGCTGCGCAGTTCCTCCAGGGCGCGCGGGCGGCCCTCCATCGGGCGTTTGTCGCCCTGGTCGAGCACGCGGGCCAGGTGGGCTTCGGGGGAGGCCTTGAGCCACACGGTACGGCACGCATCGCGCAGACGCGCAAACGTGGCGGGCGCGGTGACGATCGAGCCGCCGGTGGCGAGCACTTGGCGTTGGCCGCCTGCCAGCACCCGCTCGAGCTCCTCCCGTTCGAGCCGCCGCCAGGTCTCGACCCCCGAGAGGTCGAAGATCTCGGCGATCGAGAGGCCCGAGCGCTCTTCGATGCGCCGGTCGAGTTCCACGAAGGGGCACTCCAGGAGGCGCGCCAGTTCGCGGCCCACGCTGCTCTTGCCTGCCCCGCGCAGGCCGACCAGGGCCACCCGTTCCCAGCGCCCGGCGGCCAAGGGCAGGTCGCAGAGCTCGCCCAAGGGCAGGCCCAGGCTGCGGGCGAGGGAGGCGAGCTTGAGCAGGCTGAGGTTGGCGCGGCCCGCCTCGGCTTCGGTCACGTAGCGGCGGGAGACCCCGGCCTGGTGGGCCAATTCCGACACGGACAGCCCTGTGGCGTGGCGGGCCTCGCGCAGGCGGTTGCCCAAGGCGGTCAGGAGGGCTTGATCAGCGTCCATGTAGGCAGTATGATACCCACTCGACGATCAAATGGGAATTATATTTCCCAAATCGCACTCCTACCCACCGACGGGCCCAGTCCCCTGACCCTCAGCCTGAGAATCCGCCGTGAGCTCCACCACTACCTTGACCGAGCCGATCTGCTTCCAGACCCACCCCGACCAGTACCGCCACTGGAAGCTCTCCTTCAACGGGGACATCGCCACCCTGTCGATGAACGTGGATCCGATGGGAGGCATGCGCGAGGGCTACGAGCTCAAGCTGAACTCCTATGACCTGGGCGTCGACATCGAACTCAACGATGCGATCAACCGGTTGCGTTTCGAGCACCCCGAAGTGCGCTGCCTGGTCCTGACCGGCTCCCTCGACCGCGTGTTCTGCGCCGGCGCCAACATCGTGATGCTGCGCAGCTCGAGCCACGCCTTCAAGGTCAACTTCTGCAAGTACACCAACGAGACCCGGGTCGGCATCGAAGACGCCACGGAGAACTCGGGCCTGCGCACCCTGGCCGCGCTCAACGGCACCGCGTCGGGCGGTGGGTACGAGTTGGCCCTGGCCTGCGAGCGCATCCTGCTCGTCGACGACCGCAACAGCGCGGTGTCCTTCCCCGAAGTCCCCCTGCTCGGCGTGCTGCCCGGCACCGGCGGCCTGACCCGCATCACCGACAAGCGCAAGATCCGCCGCGACCGCTGCGATGTGTTCTCGTCCCTGGCCGAAGGCATCAAGGGCAAACGCGCGGTGGAATGGAACCTGGTGGACGCCGTCGCGCCCCTGTCCAAGTGGGATGACTCCGTGGCCCGCGAAGCGCGCGCCCTGGCCGATGCCCAGCCCGCCCGCGCGGCGAAGGGCGTGCAGCTCACCCCCATCGCCTGCGAACGCGGCGAAACCGAAAACGGCGACCCCGTGCTGCGATACCAGTACGTGACCCTGACCTTCCAGGGCAGCGAGCGCACCGCCGAGCTCACCATCACCGCCCCGGACACCTGCGCCCAGACCGCGGACGAAGCCCTCGCCCAGGGCAGCGACTGGTGGGTCGTGCAGGCTTGGCGCGAATTCGACGACGCCCTGCTCAACCTGCGCCTCACCTACCGCGACAACGCCCTGGTCCTGCTGCGCGCCGCCGGCAACGAAGCCGTGCTGCGCCGTACCGACGCGCTGCTCGCCGCCGGCGACAACTGGTTCACCACCGAAGTCCGCCACCTGGTCAAGCGCGTGCTCAAGCGCCTCGACATGACCGCGCGTAGCCTGTTCGCCATCGCCGACGAGGGCACCCTGTTCGTGGGGTCCTTCCTCGAGATCGCCCTGGCGGCCGACCGCACCTACCTGCTGAACGATCCGGAGAAGCCGGTGTACATGGGCGTCACCGCCCTCAACGGCGGACCGCTGCCGATGTCGAACGGCATCACGCGCCTGCAGACCCGCTTCCTCGGCACCCCCGAGATGGTGGACGACGTGCTGGCCCACACGGACCAGGAACACTTCGACGCGGAGACCGCCGACGGCCTGGGCCTGGCGACCTACGCGCCGGACGAGATCGACTGGGAAGACGAAGTGCGCTTGGCCCTCGAGGAACGCGCGAGCTTCTCCCCCGACGCCCTGACCGGCATGGAAGCCAACCTGCGCTTCGCCGGCCCGGAAACCATGGAAACCAAGATCTTCGGGCGTTTGACCGCCTGGCAGAACTGGATCTTCCAACGCCCGAACGCGGTCGGTGAACGCGGTGCCCTGCAGTGTTACGGCACCCCGAACCGCCCCGAATTCAACATCGAACGGACCTGATCCCACCCCTTCCCCTCAAATAGGAGACCCCATGGCTGGAATTGACTACTCCCAGAAGATCCCGAACAACGTGGATCTCAAGAGCGACAAGCGCCTGCAGCGTGCCCTCGAGCACTGGCAGCCCGACTACATCGAATGGTGGAAGGAAATGGGCCCCACCGACTTCAACGAGAACGACGTGTACCTGCGTACCGCCGTGAGCGTGGAGAAGGACGGCTGGGCCAACTTCGGCTACGTTAAGATGCCCGAGTACCGCTGGGGCATTTTCCTCACCCCCAACGAAACCGATCCGCTGATCAAGTTCGGTGACCACCGCGGCGCCCCCGCTTGGGAACAGGTTCCGGGCGAATACCGCAACTGGCTGCGTCGCCTGATCGTGACCCAAGGGGACACCGAGCCGGCGTCCGTCGAGCAGCAGCGCCTGCTCGGCCACACCGCGCCGTCCCTGTACGACATGCGCAACCTGTTCCAGGTCAACGTGGAAGAGGGCCGTCACCTGTGGGCCATGGTCTACCTGCTGCACCGCCACTTCGGCGCGGACGGCCGCGACGAAGCCGACGAGATGCTGCAGCGCCGCTCGGGCAACCCCGACCATCCGCGCATCCTGTCGACGTTCAACGAGCCGATCGACGAGTGGCTGAGCTTCTTCTGCTTCACCATGTTCACCGACCGCGACGGCAAGTTCCAGCTGCTGTCCCTGGCCGAGTCCGGCTTCGATCCGCTGGCGCGCACCACGCGCTTCATGCTGACCGAAGAGGCGCACCACATGTTCGTCGGCCAGACCGGTATCCAGCGCATCGTGCGCCGGGCCTGCGAGCTGATGAAGCAGCACCCGGATTCCTGCCCGTCTGAGCACGGCGGCATCCCGCTGTCCATGATCCAGAAGTACATCAACTTCTGGGCTTCGAACTGCTACGACCTGTTTGGCGCCGAAGTGTCGAGCAACTCGGCCAACTTCTTCGCGGCGGGCCTCAAGGGTCGCGCCTACGAAGAAAAGTTCGAGGACCACGACGCCTCCACCCAGTTCAAGAACATCGAGCGTTTCGTCGACGGCAAACTCTTCACCGAAGAGGTCCCGATGCGCAACGCGATGAACGAAGTGCTGCGTGAGGCCTACATCGCCGACAACCAGAAGGGCGTCGACGCGTGGAACAAGGAAGTCGCCAAACACGGCATCGACTTCGAGTTCTACATGCCCTCCAGCCGCTTCAACCGCAAGGTGGGCGAGTTCGCGGGCGGCCGCTTCCACGTGAAGTCGGGCGAGCACATGACCGAAACCGCGTACATGGACATGATGGAAGACGTCATGCCGAACCACGCGGACCGGGCCCACGTGAAGAGCCTGATGGTCGGCGTGCGCGAGCCCGGCAAGTTCGCGGGCTGGATCTCCCCGCCCCTGCGCGGCATCAACGGCCAGCCGGTCGAGTTCGAGTACGTGCGCATGTAGGCCCGCTGGGCCCAAACCTCTCCCGGAGGTCCGGATCCCCGCGGATCCGGGCCTCCGGGCCATTTCCTGCCCCCGGGTGGCCGCTAGGGGGCCTCCCTGGGCCCAGATTCCAGGTCCTGGACGCTTCCGCGCCCCTGGGGTGTGACAGACCGATCTCAGATTTACACACCAACGGACCGCCAGGAATCGGCAAACGTGCTTCAAAAGGGGAGGTCTGGTACCCTCCGGCGCCCTGCCTCCCACCCCTGTATCCGCGCTCCCAGCTCTGGAACCTTCCGCCCGGAAGGTGGCTCTCCACCGCGCGAATCCTCCGGGGTCCCCTGATGCAGAACCTCTCTCTTTCGGCGGTCCGCGGCGGCGCGTCCCTGCTCCGCCGGGCCAAGTCCCTTGTGACCGCCCTTGTGGCCCTCGTGGTCTCCGCTCCCCTGGTCCAAGCGGAGGACCCGGTTGCGGTGCTGACGCACCTGGCCCCCACCAGCACCGAGTACATCCTGCGCGGCACGATTCCGGTGCCCCCGGGGACCTGGGACGGCAACCGCAACATGCCGTCTCTCGCGGTGCTCAACCCCGATGGCACCCTGGCTCCGACCCAACTCGAGGTGGTGACGCGCAACGCGAACCAGCAGCCTGAGGTGGTCGAAGTGATCGCCCGGGTGCACCGGCCCGTCGACTCCGTGCCCGGGGAGCGCGTCGATTACCCGATCATCCTTCGCACGAAAGCCGCTCCGGCCTTCTCGCGTCACCCCGCCCTGGCGTCCCTGATGGACGAGCCGGGCGAACTGATGCTGCGCACGGTGGACGTGTTCGGCAACCGCTACGAGGCGGACCTGCTGCGCGACCTGCACATCGGCAACCAACGGGTGCAGAAGTCGGGGGCGTTGATCCAGCAATGGTCGGGGCACGAGGTTCTGCTGCCGGCGGAGAGCGCCAACTTGAACTCGGCCCTGCCGCACATGATGGGCGCGCTCATGTATGTGACCACTTGGGCGGACAAGCCTTATATGGCCCTCGACCTGGTCGTGCACAACGGCATGAACGGTCTTGACCAGGAGCGCGATCTTGACGACCTGCTCGACGACATCTACTTCCGCGACTTGACCCTCGAATTCCCTGCGGGCTGGCAGGTGCTTTCGATGTTCTCGAACCCGCTAGAGAGCGAGGCCGGGAGCAACCCGACAGGTACGTTGAACCTGGACCTGGTGGAGAAGTTGGAGCTCGGGGCGATGCACCTGCTGCCCCGCCAGGCACGCTTCACGCGGCGCTACATCCTCGTGAAAACGGGCCTGGGCGCCTCCGTAGCCGCCCAGGAAGAGCTCGACCGCGGCCACCTGGCGTTCGCCAAGCGCCCGACGACCCAGAGCGAGCGGGCGAACCTTTGGTCCTGGTGGAACCCGGCCACGGCCTTCTACTTCCCGCAGAAGTTCGTTTTGCCCGTGCTGACCGACTACGACATGACGGCCATGGCGGCGGACCTGGATGAACGCCTGGCGCGCGTGGCGGGCCAGATCACCGAAGGCGTTGCGGGCATCTACCCGTTCACTGCCCAGCCGATGGGCTGGTGCCACCCTTGGGGTGATCCCTACGGCGGCCAACCCGGGGGCGATGAGATCTTCTTCGTCGACGGCATCCGCACCCTGGCTTCGCAGAACGTCAACGGCTACCGGCTCGCCGAGTACACCGCCAAGTGTTACATGGACCGCCAGCCCATGGGCTTCTACGGCGTGGACGGCGATCCGCTGCAGCTGCGCGATCTGATCCAGATCAACCCGAGCGGCCAGTTCTACGCCTCGTGCCACTTCCAGCTGGTCCCCTCCGGCTCGCACGAATACCCGCGCTTCGACCTGGCCGACAAGAGTCACAAGGAATTCGTGCGCGACTTCGCGCTGCAACCGGCGTATGAGAACAACCTGCGCCAGTGGGGCTGCGTCGACATCCAGCACTTGGTGCGGTACACGCGCAACTACAAGATCATGGCGTGGCTCGGCAACGACCCGCTGGCCAAGGATGAACTGCGCCTAACCGCCGAGATCTACCGCGTCTCGACCCCCGAGGTGTATTCCTCCTACAAGGGATATGTGCAGGGCACCGGTCTGCTCGCCAAGCAGATCCACGTGGCGAACTTCCCCGGACAGGGTGTACCGGTCGGCCGCGGCGAAGCCTGGGGCCTCGACGCGAGCCTGGCGGCCTATGCCCTGTCGGACAACCAGTTCCGCAACTGGTTCCGGCCGTGGTTCGACATCTTCGCCGACGTGATGCGTGAGGGGCAGTCGGACTGCACCGGCAACATCATGTCCTTCGTGATCTACAACTACTTCTACGGCCGGTACGCAGTGCGTCAGTCGTTCGAAGTGGCCATGGTCGAGCAGGCCATCCGCGGCATGTGCGAGACGATCTACAAGGACCTCGACATGGGGCGCTACGAGGCCATGAACTCGGTGCGCGAGCAATCCACCTACAGCACCATGTCCGAGCCGTTCTGGGATCCGGTGCAACGCGGGCCTTGGTTCGTCTGCGCCGTGGGCAGCTCGGACCTGTCGCTGATCCCCGACCTTTGCTTCGACGTGCCGCGCGAAGCGCACTCGGGCCACATCGACGTGACCGACTACTGGAACGCCCTGGCCTACTCGTACAACTCGACGCAGGACCCCTTCCTGCTGTCTCGCATCGAGATGATGCTCGACGCGGCCGTGGGCATCCTGGGCCATGACCAGCTCCAGGAGGTCTTCCGGATCGAAGCCCGCGCGGGCCTCATCGCCCTCTTCGAGAGCGCCCTGCCCCAGTAGGCAGCCAAATCCCTTCGGGGTTCCTTCGGGCCCGGCGCACTCCCTCACAAGCGGGCTGCGCCGGGCCCTTGTTTTGTCCCCTGCCCCAGCCCGGGGCAGCCGGACCGAATTGCAATTTCCAATTCAATTTGCAATCTCCTAACTCCGAAACCAGTCCACGTTCAGAAGGAAGGGACCCGGCGTCTGGGTTCATTCACCGAGGAGACCTGCATCCATGGGACTGTTTCAAGATGCGTCTGACTCCGCCTCCGGCGGCCGTCAACGCAGGGTGACCACCGGCAACTCGCAGCCGGCCACGCGTCACCTTACCCTAATTACGCTGCTGCTGGGGGGCCTGAGCGCTTGCTCGGACCCGGGTTCCGGCAGCCAGGGCCTCGGGGGTCCTGGCAATCCGTTCACCTCCGTCAGCGACGGCGTGGTCAGCGACAGCGAAGTCGTGGCCGTGCTTGCGATGGAGGCTCCTGAGGCCCGGGACTTCATCCTAAGCGCCACTTTGCCCGTGCCCCCCGGCACGCTGACCGAGGGTGCCTTGACGGTGCCCCTGTCGGTGGCCGGTGAAGGCGGCGTGGCGGTGCCGACCCAGGTGGAGATCGTGAGCCGCTATCCGGACGCCAGCGACGGCGCCGACGTGGTCCACATCCTGGCACACGTGCGTCGCCCCGAACCGAGCGAACCTGGGGACCCGATCGAGTTCAAGGTGGGCCTCAACCCCCACCAGCGCTACGACCTCGAGGTGACCGATTCCATGACCAGCCTGCTCGAGACTCCGGGCGCGCTGGTGTTGGAGGCGAACGATCCCCTCGGGCACCCGTATGAGGCGGACCTGCTGAGCAAGTACCGCGCGGGGGATGGCCTGGCTCAAGTGCAACTGGACGGCGTCTGCGCGCGTCGCATCCGCACGCACGAGGTGCTGTTGCCGCAGCAGCCTGTGGAGGGTGCCATGGGTACCCTGCCGCACCTGATGGGCGTGCACAGCTTCCTGACGGTGTACCGCGGCATGGACTTCGCGTCCCTCGACCTGCACGTGCACAACGGCATGGACGGGCGCGATGGGACTACGAGCGAGGATGACCTGCTCGACGACTTGTACTTCCGCGACCTCAAGTTGCGTCTGCCCCAGGGCTGGTCGGTGGCGTTTGCCTTCGATATCCCGGCCCAGGGTTCCAGCGCCGAGTCCGGCGGTTACGAGCAGATCGACCTCGTCAGCGCCCAGGCCGGCGGCAAGGCACACCTGATGCCCGCCATGTCGCACTTCGTGCGTCGCCTGGTGATCTGCCGCGACTCGCAGCTCGCCCGCGCCGGCGAGCAGGCCCGCATGAAGTACCAGGCCTTCTGCCAGCCGGCCACCGTGCCGGTGGGCGTCGAGGCGTGGTCCTGGTGGAACTCCGAGACTGCCCGCTACTACCCGCAGAACCACGTGCTGCCGAAACTCGACTACCTCGACGAATTGGCGCTCAAGGAACGGCTGCGCGGCGATCTGGAACGCTTCGAGACCCAATTGGCCAGCGGCAGCTCGGGCAACTACCCGATGGTCTTCCCGCGCCTGGGTTGGGCCCATCCGTGGAACACCCAGTACGGCGGCACCACCGGCGGCGACGAAATCGAAACCTTCTCGGGTGTCGAAACCGCCTGGACCGCGTCGCGCGCCGGCCTGCGCCTGTCGCAACTGCGCATGGGCGCGATGGTCGACCGTCAGCCCCAGGTGCTCTTCGACAAGAACGGCAACCATACCACTTACCAGAGCCTGGTGGAGTATCCGGAAGGCCGTCCTCCGTACGTGCCCCTGTGGTTCTACAACGTGCCGAGCCCGGGGGACGAGGTGTTCCCCTTCGCGAGCGCTCCATCGTTCCAGGAGGAGTTCGTGGCGAACCAGTCGATGATCCCGGCCTACGCTGGAGACTTGAAGGGGTTCATGCCGTGTGACTACCAGCACTTCATCCGGTATACGCACGACCTGAAGACCAACGCGTGGCTCTCGAACGACGCGCTGTCCAAGGAACTGCTGCTGGCGGCGGCGGAGAACCACCGCCTGTCCTTCCACGAGTATCCGAACTCGAACTACGACCACGTACAGCCCACGGGCCTGCTCAACGCCCTGCGCACCGTGCAGCAGCACCCGGGTCTCGGGGCTCCGATCGGCCGCGCCGAGGCGTGGGGCGTCGACTGCTCGATCGCGGTGTACGCCATGGGAGACGACGAGCTGCGGGCGCGCTACCGCCCCTGGTTCGACAACATCGCCACGGTCTACGAGCAGGGCCAATCGACCTGCACCGGCAACCTGATGTCGTACTACATCTCCAACCACTTTGGCGGGCTCTACCGGGTGCGCCAGGCGATGGAGAACGCCTTCCTGGAGAACACCGCCATGGGCCTGATCACCAGCGTCTATCGCTCGGTGGACGATGACCGCGCGGATTCCCTGGAGCAGGTGCTGGTGGCTTCGGTGCGCTCGACCTTGACCGGCCGCTTCTTCAACGAAGCGGAAAGCGCGCCTTACTTCAACAACGCCACGGGCCCCGCGGACATCAACCAAGGCAACTTCTGCGATTCGGCGCCCCCGGGCACCGCGTCCTCCTACGTGAACCGCACCGAGGGCTACTCTTCCCTGGCGTACGCCTACGAACTCTCGGGCGACTCGTTCTTCCTGTTCCGCGCCTCCCAGATCCTGGGCGGCGGCGACGTGTGGCAACGTCTACAGGAAGGCCAAGGCCAGAACCTACACAACACCGCGGCCCTGGTGGCCCTGGTACAAGAAATGGCTTCGTCCCAGCCCTGAGCGGCCTGGAGCGGGGTCCCGACCTGGTCGGATCCTTGATGGTTGCGGGCCCCGGGGTTCATTCCCCGGGGCCCGCGCCGCATTTTCATGGCCTCAAGCGCGGCCGGTGTGCCGAGTCCCTGCTCATCCCACCTGCACGCTGCGTTTGGTGAACGCGCTGTCCATCCACCAACCTTCGATCGGGAACTGCACCTCGCCTCCGTGGGCTTCCGCCGCGCCCAGGGTCACGAGCAACGGCGCGTAGTGTTCCCAGGTGGGCAGGGCCTGGCGGGCACCGGGAGCCCGCTTCTGGAAGTCCGCCAGGGCATCGAGATCCCGGGAAGCGATCGCGTCGCGCGCCCAATCGTCGAACTCCTGCGCCCACTGCGGAATGCCGCGGCGGAACGCGTAGGCCATGTTGTGCGTGAGGAACCCGCTGCCGAACACGAGCACGCCCCGCGCGCGCAGGGGTGCCAGGGCCCGGCCGAGTTCCACCAAGCGACCGGGATCGAGCACCGGCAGCGAAAGTTGCAGCACCGGCACATCGGCGGCGGGATACATCGGCATCAAGGGCACAAACGCCCCGTGATCCAATCCGCGCTGGGGTTCCTCGCGCACGGCGATACCCGCCCCTTCGAGCAACGCCCGCACCTCGCGGGCCAACTCGGGCGCGCCGGGGCAGCGATACTGCAATTCGTAGAAGTGCTGCGGAAACCCGTAGAAGTCATAGACCAGGGGCACCGGCTCCGTGGCGCCCAGCGTGGCCGGCTTCTGCACCCAATGCGCCGAAACCATCAAGATCGCCCGCGGCCGCGGCAAACGCTGCGCCCACTGCGCCAACTCCCCCATCCAATGCGCATCCTCAAGCAGAATCGGCGCCCCATGGGCGGCGAAGATCACGGGCTGTAGGGTTTCCATCGAGTCGCGGATGAGAGCCCCGTCGGCCGGGGTCACAGGGATCTGCGGTCCACCCAGAGGGGGACCTAGCGGGTAGTATCCGTAACCTAGGACGGAACCGGCGGCGGCACCAGGGCCGCCTGAGGGCTCCTCTCCGAATTGGCCCGTTTCTTGCGTCTGCGTTGGCGGTCCTCTCCCTGCCTCCCGCCCCTCCGCATTCGATGATTGCCCTGCGCCCCCTCCTCGCCCTTGCCTCGATCGCCCTGGTGGCGTGCGGCCCCAGCTCCAGCAGCTCCGTTCCAGGCGCCGGCGCGACCCCCTTCGCCGTGACCTTCATCAACGTGCAGCCCGGTGACACCTGGAAGGTCAACCAGCCCATCGAGATCACGTTCAACGCGGACGTGGACTTCGCCAGCATCGGATACGACTCGCTTTCCGTCTACGACACGCAAGGCATGCAAGCCACCGGAACCTGGGGCGCCCGGCAGTTGTCCGATGGCACGCTCCTGAATCACATCCTGGTATTCCAACCCACCTGCCCCATGCAGGTCGACGGATCCGACGCGGGCCTGGCCCCGGGCGGGGTGGCGTACACCCTGCGCATCGCAGGCAGCGACGTCACTCCACTGCACCTGCGGGCCGCCGACGGACGGAGCCTCGAAACCACCACCTGGGTGCCCTTCCTCACCCCGATCTCGCCCTTGCCGAGCGAGCTGTTCCACGACCCGGTGTTCGGCAGCCCGCACCTGCTCGTGCGCGGGTACCTATCGCTGCCCGCGAACAGCCCCACCGCAAGCCACCTCGAGGCGCTGGACAATCCGGGCCAACCCCTGTGGTTCCAGGTGCCGGCGAGCGGCCCGCCCGCGCGCCTCGACGCCGTCGCCCAAGCGCAGTTCCCCTTCGGGTTGCCCCTCAACCCCTACGGCGTCGACGCCGAACGCTTCGACTTCGTATTGCACTTCGACCAGCCCATTCTGCCCAGCGCCGAAAACCTGGCGAAGCTGCGCATCGAACACTTCAGCGGCGCCTGGATCCCCTTGCCCACGCGCGCCCTGCTCGAATCGAATTGCCCGGACGGCCAGACGGTGGTGCGCCTGCGCACGGAAGGCATGTTCCCGCGCGGGGGCACGCTGCGCTTCACCCTGCGTTCGGGCTTTCAGGACATCGCGGGCCACGCTTCCACCTTGGACCAACCGGACCTGCTCGAAGCGGACTGCACGTGGCTCGAGCAAGGCATCGGGGCCCCCGTCGACGCCTTGCGTTGGGATGGGGACCTCGCACTACCGCACCCCTTCGCCCAACAAGCCCCCGCCAGCGACCACCCTACCCCCGCCGCCAACTGGACCGGCGCCCTGCAGCCGGTGTTCGGCAGCGACGGGAAGTCGACCGCCCGAAGCCGCTGGATGTCCCTGGGCCAGGCGCGTCTCGATGCATTGGGCAATCCCCTCACCCCCGCCTGGTTCTTCGCGGGCACCGACATCGACGGCCACGTGATCGCCCCCGGCGGCTGGATCCCCACCGCCCCCGCCGACGCGACCGCTGTGCCCGTGATGCAGCTCGAACCGACCCAAGTCGCCTTGAATCCCTCAGACCTGCAAAGCCTTCCCGCCCCCTACCGGACCCGCCCCGAACTTTTGCGCGGCCACAAAGCCATCTTCCATCACCCCGCGCAAGGCACTCCGAACCCGCGAGGACTCACCATCGCGCGCGCCCGCATGTCGCAGTCTTTGCTCTGGCTGGAGTTCGACTCCGCCTGCCTGGACTTGGGCGACTGCGCCCCCTTGGATTTGACCCTGCAATACCCCGATCCGACCGGCCTCACCGTCTCCCTGGTCCCGCAGTCCTTCGAAGTCAGTACGGGCCCCACCTACGACACCCTACCCGCCGATTGCCAAATCACGATCCGCTTCGATGCGGCCCCCGCGAACCCGTTCGGCCAACCGGAAGAAACCCTCTCCCTCTCGGCCACCACCGGCTGGACCGCCGACCCAAACGTGCTCTCCGACCCCGCATGGGACTTCGTGCGCCTACAAGTGGACTTCGACCTGGACGTCTCCGGCGACGGTTTCCAAACCACCGATCCCCGCCCCTTGCTCTGGTTCGTGCGCCTGCCCTTCGACCTGCACTGACCCGCCGATCTTAACAATCAGGCGACCTTCCAAAGCCGGGAAGCCTGTCCCAAACAAGCCCAAAGCGGGCGCCCCGTGGAGTCCCTCCCAGGGCGCCTGCTATCGTGTTCCAACGCCCCCCGGGCGCTCCCGAGCCTGATTTCACATCAGGACTTCCCAGCAGGACTTCACAGCAAGACTTCACAGCCGAACTCCCATGAAGGAATCCCCACCAGGATTCCCATTGCGAACTCCGCTCCACCGCCGCTCCCCAATCCCCACCCCATGGCCCATCGCAAACCGAACCACGCCGACGCCGAGCTGATGCTCAAACTCTACGACCTGCGCCGCGAATCCGTCATGCGCGCATCGCGCAAGACCCTGCTGCACTGGATCCCGAAGTCCGTCGACGACCTGCTTCAAATCGCCAAACTCGACCACCCCGACAACGCCGCCTGGCGCCAAGTCGCCTCCTACTTCGAGATGGCCTACGGCCTCGCCAAAAACGGCATCGTGCCCCCGGACTTCGTCGCCGAGAACAACGGTGAAGGCCTCGTGCTCTACGCCAAGATCGAACCCTTCCTCGAAGCCTACCGCACCGCCACCACCCCCCACGCCTTCGCCAACGCCGAGTGGCTCGTGCGCCACTCCAAATACGCCCGCGAACGCCTCGCCCTGCACCACAAACGCCTCGCCACCCTCCGCGACGTCCCCCTCCCACCCCCTGCTCAAAAAGAAACCCAAGAGCAAATCCAAACCCAAGTCCGACCCCAAACCCAAAAAACCACCCCCAATAACCCCCCCAAGCACACTCAGCCCTCATCAACCTCCTGACGGGCAAAGGCTCACCCTTCTCAATTTCCTGACGTGTGAGGGTGCTCCAGGGCGTGCTCAGTGCACGCAGAAACGCCGGATTTGAGCGCAGGCGGGGCGTAAGTCCCGTCGAGCATCAAATCCGGCGTTTGCTGCGCTGGGCGCGCTTCTGGTGCACCCGCCCCCTCAGAGCGCAGGCGGGGCGTAAGTCCCGTCGAGCATCAAATCCGATTCTTGCGTTCGCTGGGCGCGCCCTGGTGCGCCCGTGCTCACCCGAAGGAGATGCCTTGGGCTAGGGGAGCTCGTCGGAGTAGTTCACAGTGTTGGTCTGCCGGCGCATGTAGGCCTTCCAGGCATCGGAACCGGACTCGCGCCCGCCCCGGTATCCTTCTCACCACCAAACGCCCCACCAATCTCCGCACCGGAAGTCCCAATGTTCACATTGGCGATGCCGCAATCGGACCCGGTCGCCGACAAGAAGCGCTCGGCCTTTTTCACATCCCGGGTGAAGATCGCCGACGAAAGCCCCTGCGGCACGCCATTGTGCAACTCGATGGCGTGCTCCAGATCCGGATCGGAATGATGTACAGGATCGGCGCGAACGTCTCATCCTGCACGGTCTGGTAGTGGTTCTCCGCGCGCACGATCGCCGGCACCACGAAGTGCCCGCCTGCGAGTTCCCCGGACATCTGCGCCCGGCCCCCGCCGCAAAGCACCTTACCGCCTTCCTTCTGCACGCTCGCCAGGGACTTCTCCATGGTCTCGACCGCGTGCTCGTCGATCAGCGGCCCGCACAGGGTCTTCGCGTCCATCGGATCGCCGATGCGAATGCCGCCATACGCTTTGACCAAGCGGCTCTGCACCTCATCGATGATCGACTCGTGCACCAAGAGACGCCGGGTCGACGTGCAGCGCTGGCCCGCGGTGCCCACCGCGCCGAACAAGGTCGCCGGCAGCACCATATCCAGGTCCGCATCGTCCATGACGATCAGGCCGTTGTTGCCGCCGCACTCGAAGATGCCCTTGCCGAATCGCGCACCGACCTTGCCGGCGACGATCTTGCCGACGCGGGTGGAGCCGGTGAAGGAGATCAGCGGCAGGCGGCTGTCCTCCACCATCGGGATGGCCACGTCTTCGTTGCCGCCGATCACGAGGCCAGCGAGCGCGCCGAAGCCCTCGGCCTCGAGCACCGGGCGAATCACGTTGGTGATGGCGATGGCGCAGAGCGGGGTCTTGGGGCTGGGTTTCCAGACGCAGGCGTCGCCGCAGGTCCAGGCCAGCATCGAGTTCCAGGCCCAGACGGCCATCGGGAAGTTGAAGGCGGAAAGGATGCCCACGACGCCGAGGGGGTGCCATTGCTCCTTCATGGAGTGGCCCGGGCGTTCGCTCGGCATGGTCAGGCCGTACATCTGGCGGGACAGGCCCACGGCGAAGTCGGCGATGTCGATGCACTCCTGGACCTCGCCCCAGCCCTCCTGGGCGATCTTGCCCATCTCTAGGGCGATCAGGTTGCCGAGTTCGGTCTTCTTCTCGCGGATGGCGTGGCCCATCTGGCGCACGATCTCGCCGCGGCGGGGCCCGGGGATGGCGCGCCAGCGGCCGAAGGCCTCGTGGGCGGCCTTGACCACCCGGTCGTAGTCGGCCTTGCTGGCCATCTTGACCCGGCCGATGACCTCACCGGTGGCAGGCGAACGGGTTTCGAGCCACTCGCCCGAGCATTGGAACCAGGTGCCGTCATAGGCGCCCTGTTGGTCGCCGTCGATGCCAAGGGCCTTGAGCCACGCGTACTGGGTTTGGATAGCCATGGAAGTCTCGTTCTCGGGGGTGTCCGGGGGCCTTTCCAGCCCCTGGGGGACCGAAGATTCTAGCCCCTGGGCCGCCGGGGGCCCAGCCGGCCCGTCCCCTTTTGACATCCGCACGCCTGGGTTATCCTGTTCGCCCGTTTCAGGGCCCGGATGGGGCCTTGGACCCCTGCACGCCCCACTGGCCCCTTTGGGCCCCGCGCGTACCGACCATGGCCGACCGCATCATCTATCAACTCCAGGACCTGCATAAGTTCTACGACCAGCGCGAGGTGCTGAAGGGCATCACCTTGGCCTTCCTCGAGGGGGCCAAGATCGGCCTGATCGGTCTCAACGGCGCGGGCAAGTCGACGCTGCTGCGCATCATCGCGGGCGAGGACAAAGACTTCGAAGGCATGGCCAAGCCGATCGGCGACGCCACCATCGGCTACCTGTCCCAGGAGCCGAAACTCGACCCGAAGAAGAACGTGGCGCAGAACATCGACGTGGCCGTGCAGCACCTGCGCGACATCGAAGCGCGCTACTACGAGGTCATGACGCTGATGGGCGACGCGACCGGCGCCGAGGCGGACAAACTCGCCGCCGAGTACGACCGGCTGCAGCACGACATGGACGCCAAGGGCATCTGGGACTTGGATTCGCGCCTCGAGCAGGCCATGCACGCCCTGCAGGTGCCGCCCGGCGACCGCGACGTGAAAACCCTCTCCGGGGGCGAGGCGCGCCGCGTGGCCCTGTGCAAGCTGCTGCTCGACCACCCCGACATCCTGCTGCTCGACGAACCCACCAACCACCTGGACTCTGAGTCGATCTCTTGGCTCGAAAACCACCTGGCGGAGTACGACGGCACCGTGATCCTGATCACCCACGACCGTTACTTCCTCGACAACGTGGTGGGTTGGATGCTCGAGATTGAGCGCGGCCTGGCGAAGCCGTACGAAGGCAACTACACCGCCTACCTCGAAGCCAAGCAGAAGCAGCTCGACGTCAAAAAGAAGCAGGACCAGTCCCGCGACAAGGTGCTCGCCAAGGAACTCGAGTGGCTCCGCCGCACCCCGTCGGCCCGCACCACGCAATCCAAGGCGCGCCTCAAGCGGTATCAAGAGCTGGCCGCCGAAAGGGCCGAAGACCAGCTCGAATCGATCGAACTGCGCATCCCGCCGGGGCCGCGCCTCGGCGACCGCGTGCTCGAGGTGCGCGACCTCACCAAGGGTTATGGCGGCCGCACGCTATTCCATGACCTGACCTTCGAGGTGCCGCCCCAGGCCAAACTCGGCATCATCGGTCCGAACGGCATGGGCAAAACCACCCTGCTGCGCCTCATCACCAAGAAAGAAGAACCCGACTCCGGCACGGTCTTCATCGGTTCCACCGTCGAGATCTCGATGGTCGACCAGTCGCGCACCGAACTCGACGACGAAAAGACCGTCTTCTTCAACATCACCGACGGCAACGAGCTGCTGCCCTTCGGCACCAAGACCATTGACGCGCGCGCCTACGTGGCCCGCTTCAACTTCAAGGGCGAAGACCAGCAACGCAAGCTCGGCGAATGCTCCGGTGGTATGCGCAACCGCGTCCTGCTCGCCAAGATGCTGCGCGAGCCCGCCAACCTGATCATCATGGACGAGCCGACCAACGACCTCGACCTGGACACCCTGCGCGTGCTCGAAGAAGCCATCGAACACTACCCGGGCTCGATGATCATCGTTACCCACGACCGCTACTTCCTCAACCGCGTCGCCACCCACATCCTGGCCTTCGAAGGCGACGGCAAAGTCGTCTTCCACCACGGCGACTACGAGTCCTACAAGGACTGGAAACTCAACCACGAAGGCGTCGACATCGACGCCAAGAAGGGCCCGCACCGCAAGTTCAAGCGCGACTGATTCCGGCCCGAGGAACCAACTCGGTTGGTCTTCTCGCAAACCAAGTGGGGCGCCCGCGAGCCGCGGGCGCCCCAATTCTTTGGCGGCTCGGATCCCATTCGCCCGCTTGGCACGGCGAGCGCCCCGCTGGTCTCCATCGTCGCCAGCTCAGATCGGGTATCCCCCCTCCCCGCCGGGGTGGCCAAGCACGAGCCGTGGAGGCCGAGCACGGCGGCCCCTTTCACTCTGGCGCTTCGGGGGCGGGTCCGCACTCATCGAAGCGGCCGCCCGTGCGGCTGGCCCGTTCGTGTAGTTCGCGGCATTGGCGGTCGAGGGCGGCGGGATCGGGTCGTTCGGTGCGCCGCAGACGCACGAAGCAGCCCGCTGCACCTTCGTCATTGCCTTCGTCCGGGTGAGTGTAGAAGGACCCATTCCAGGCGTACCCTTCTTTTGTGAGCGACTCGGCGAAGGCACGCGCGGCCTCTTCCCCAGGGAACTGGAAGTAGAAGTCGATGGGGATCGGCACGTTGGGGTCCGCGTTGGGCTCGGCATCGGGTTCGTCGCTCGAGCGGGTGGATCCTCCCACGTCTTCCCAGTCGTCTTGCTCGCGTCGGCGCCGGGGCGCGAGGAGCCAGGCCCCCAGCACGACTCCGCCCCCAGTCGCGAGACCCTGGGCGAGTTTGAGCCAGAAGGGCCGGTAGCGGTAGTGCGCGACCTGGCGCACCAAAGCCGAGCCGGTCAGGCCTTCGGGGCGCGGCGGTGGCTCGCTGAGGCCCCGCATTCCCCTGCCGTTGGACGCGAAGGTGGCGATCCAGAGCATGACGAAGGCGAGCCGGTTGCAATCGCTCTGTGAACGGGTGAGTCGGTAGCAGATGTTCCCTGCCAGAATGCCACCGACCAGGCAGATGCTGGCTTCGACCCCGGCGAACAGGTTCGATGGCGCGAACGACCCCTCCTTGAGCACCCGTTCGACCCCGAGGATCCGCACGGCCAGGATCCACAGCAGCGCGATGACCACTCCGCCGACCAGCCAGGCGGAGATCTTGGGGAAGCGACGGAAAATCATCGGGCAAAGGCGCGGGAACCGACCCGTTCTAGCGTTTCCGGGCTCCGGGGTCCAAGCCGAAAACCGGAGGCGGGCCTGCCACCCTGGGGCCGCCGCTTCCCGGGTGCCCACCTTTTGACTGCGAGGCATTGTCCACGGGCGATCTTCCGACTAATACGGTTCCCAGGGCGGTCCGAATCACGGCTCGTCCCCAAACCCCGCTCCATCGCTCCCCATGAATCGCCTGATCCCCAACATCGCCGGAGCCCTGTACGGACTCCTGTTCATCGCGTTCGCCGTCATGTTCCTCACTGGAAACATGCCGGAAGACCCCAACCCGCCGGCCGAAGGTTCCCCGGCCGCCCTGTTCATGGGCGCGATGTTCCCTACCGGGTATCTCAAACTCGTCAAAGTCCTCGAACTGCTCGGCGGCCTGCTCGTGGCCATCCCGCGCACGCGCAACTACGGGCTGCTGATCCTCGTGCCGATCGTGGTCAACATCGTCGCGTTCCACATGCTCGTCCGCCAAGACGGCATCATGAACCCGATCCTCCTGGTCGTGATCGCCTTGACCGCCTTCCTGCTCTTCGCCGAGCGCAAGGCCATTGCGGGCCTCGCGCATCGCAACTGATCGCCGCACAGGAGAAGTTTGCAAAGAGCGCGGGCACCTTGGTGGTGCCCGCGCTCTTTCCTACGGCCGCACGTCGGTCTGGGCGTACTTCAACGCCGGTGCCAAAGGTCCCAAGCAGCGCTCATTCCATGCACGCTTCCGCGCACACCGGGCACGTCTCTGCGGCCGAAGCCTACCCAACAGGCAAAACTCAACCCCGGCCGGGCAACGCGGACTCGAGGGCCGCCAAAGCAGTACGCTCTGTATCCAGGACGACCGCCACGTGCTCCGCCATGCTCGCGTACAGGGCGAGCGCCCCGTCCCGATCGAGCCCCGGCCCCTCGGCGGCTCCCGACAACTCCGCGGGCCAATCGCGGGTCCCTGACGCCGCTTCATCGAGCGATTCGGCGTAGGCATCCAACAATTCGCAGCCCGAAGCGACGGCGGGCACGCCGCTCGAAGCGATGCACTCCGAGAGGGCGTTCCAAGCATTTGCGGACCGATCAAAGGCCAGGGCAGCCGTTTCGTAAGCCGGCGTTCGGGTAAGGTGCGCCGCCTCCCGCAGGAATTGCGCGTACAGTCCGCGTCCCGCTGCGGGGGGCGTCATCTCGACTTCGAGTCCCTGCCACGTCCGCCGCAGCGCAAGGCTCGCGAGGCGGCCTTCGGGGAACAAGGTTGGCCAGCCCTTCTTGTCCTTGCGGTCCACGAGCAGTCGCGCCCACTTCTCGAGTCCCGCCAGGCCGAAGTTCGAAGCGAACCCCTTGTACGGGGCTTCGGTATAGCGCCCTGCGCAAGCCGCCACAGCGCCCTGAATGGCGGCGCTCCAATCGGGCGAATCGGCCGTCCCCGCCGGTACCCAGGCGCCGTGTTTGCACTTCTTGTTCGCCGCCCGCGCCTCCGCGAGGTGCGCCGCGTCCACCTCGAACGCGGCCCCCCGCCCCGTATCGACCTGGTACCGCTCCCCTTCGCGCGACACCACGGTCACGAGCGTCGGCGCCATGCCGCGCAGTTCCTTCGGCGTAAGCCCCGACTTCAAGGTCGGCGCATCGACGATGCACAGCACCGGCCGCCCACGGTCCAACGCCGCGTCGAGGTCCTTGCGCGCTTTGGCCGCACTCGCCGTCTGGCTGGATTGCAAGCCGAGGCCCAGCCGCTCGAGTGCACCCACCGCAAAACGATCGGCGGCGGTATCAAACCGCGTGAGCACCGAGATCATCGGCGGCATGCCGCCGTACTCGAACACGATGTAGAGGAATCCCACGCCTCCGGCGAGACCGGTGATCAGGGCTTCGCTCGGGGCTTTGCCATTCGGCAAATGCAGCCCACAGGCTTCGGCGAAGTTGCGCACCGCACCGGTATCCGGGCAAATCCCCGGCCGGTAGTCATACCCACCGGCGGAGGGTTCAATGAGCCCCAGCTTCGCCAGGATGTGGGCCCGCGCCGTCGTATAGCGCTCGCCCGTCTTCTGCATGCGCGCGCGCACGTCGTTCTTCAGACGTTTGGATCGGGTCATGTTTGGTCTCCGTCTCTGAGGCGAGCACACACGGATCCGTCCACCCATGTGCCCCACCCCGAAGCGGATGCATGACACACGTTTTCCCAAGGCCCCGGGGACACACGTTCCCCTTTGCTCCCCGCAGCGACCCGGGACGGCGGGCCGAAAGGAGTTGGGCGCGGGACCCGCGCCGAGCGCCCATGGTAGCCGGGCGCCGCCCGGGCGCAAGTCGGGCAGCCCGCCCGATCTGTGTCTTTGGGCATGATCGGGCCATTCCCCCGACGCCAAGAACCGTCCCCTCCGTTTGGCCCGATGGCTACACCCCCGCGGAACGAGCATCGGCCGTGCACTCAAGGCCTTTCCCGCAACCACCCAGGCCTGAATCCTCCGCCCTCCGGAGAAGGTCGAACCTCAACAAGCGAGCACCCGGGGATCTCCTTCGTCGATGACGGAAGGAGATCCCCGGGTGCCATGCCCGCGCGGACCAGCCAAGCCGGCCGAGCGCGCCATCGGACTCCGGCGCTACTTCAACGGAGCCGACTCCGCTCTCACTGAAACTCGATTTCCAAGGCGCTCGAGAAGCGCGAAGTCGCGCCCACATCCCGGTGCCAGAGTTGGAAGTACCAGGTATCCCCCGCGAAGATCGTCGTCGGCACGGTTGGAGTCGGCGTGTTCGGCAGATCCAGGGTCATCATGGTCCTTCCGAGTGCACCACTGTTTTGCACCAAGCTGTGGTAACGGCCAATCGGTCCACCGAGGCACAGGTCGCCTTGGCCGGGGGAGACGATCAGGCCGGGCGCATCGCTCGAGAGAAGCAGGGCAAACTGGTTCGGTGGCAGGTCGCGGCCCGCGAGGGTGACTTCGTTGTCGAAGGTCGCCACCGAACCGAACGCGTCGAGACTGGCCACGAGTCCCAGGCTATTGGTCAGAATCTGGCCGCAATAGTCGGTGCCGAAGCGCTCCGGTTCGCGCGGGGCAAAGCGAGCATGGATTGCGCCACCGCCTCCCCCGGGGAATCCGGCCACGGCCGAGACCGCGCGGCCATCATCGGAAATGCGGACCTGGCTCCACAAGGCACTGGCATACGGCGCTGCGCCGATCGCTCCCAATCCAGACAAGTACGCCGCCAATCCCACAGGCCCCGTGGAGGGCGACCAGTAGAAGGCATGGCGGCTCGGCAGGTATCCGACGACGGCGTTGCCGTCGCCGCTCACCGAACACCAGGAAGGATAGATCTCCGGGCCGATGGTGGACGCGGGCCAGATCGCTTGCATGCCACCGCCGGCCGTCCAGCGGAACGGTACCCGGTCGCTGTGCCCGACGACCGTGGTGCCGTCGGCACTGATGTCCGTGCCCCAGCTCGCGTATGCGCCCGGTAGCACCCCCAGATCCACCATGCCGCCGGAGGCCGTCCAGTAGAACGCGCGACCCGGCGCGACCCCCGAACCATTGGCGTACGACGCCCCCGCCACCGCGCTGCCGTCCGCGCTGACGCCGAAGGCCCAACTCTGATTGTGCTGGGGCAGGGTGCCCAGCAACTGCACGCCGCCGCCCGGAGTCCAGAGCGCCGCCTGGCGCAGGCTGCCGTTGTTCACGGCTCCCGCCACCACAGCTCCGCCATTGGTAACGGCCTGTACGTCATCCAGAGGCAAGAACGTGAATCCCGAAGCCTCATTCCAAAGCCAGAGGTCATAGATCCCAAGGCTCAAGTTGCTTGCCCCTCCCATCAAGGTCGCCCCATCCGGGCTCATCCCGATCACCGAGGCCTGGGTGTACCCCGCCGGAACCGGAATCGTGCGCAGCGGCCCCCCATCGTGCAGGCGCATGATGTCCTGCGGAGGACTTAAGTCAGTCAGCGCACCGCTCAAGGCCAAGGTGCTGCCGTCCGCGGACAGTTCCATCGGCGTGACGCCGTAGTACCCGGGCGGCGCAGGCAGAACTTGGAACGACGCCTGTGGCATGGCCGGTGCTACGAGCAAGGCGAAGGGGGCCAGGGGGCACAGTTTCGAGAGGCAGTCGGAAAAACGCATGAGTGCTCCTTTTTCGATGGGTCCGAATTCCAGGGGGCGTGGGAAGCCGCCCCCCCCAATACTCCTACTCTGCGCGCGCCGCCGCGTTCCCGGCAATCCCACAGACTTCTCCCTGATACTGATTCGCAGTCATGCCTCCCTTACAAGGAGCCCAGGCCACTCCTTCCCGGACAATCTAGTTTCCGCACCTGGGCTTCAGATACCGCCCTGACCAAGGGTTCCGAACTGGAGGGCACCCCTGTCCGGCGCCAGCGGGTACCATGACACTCGCCCTCTTCCTCTTCCCCAAGGCTTGCTCGCGGTCCACTCCATACCGGGCTGCTTTTCTCCGACTTCCTCCGGCCCCCAAACCCCGCACCGGATCGGCTTGCGTCCCAGCAATCGCCCTCCGGCTCGGGCAGGCTGCCATGTCATTGCTGGATCTGAATGCCATCGAGGCCCTGGCGCCGGACCAGTCTTCCCTGAAGGCTGCGACCAAACTGCTGAAGCCATCCCAGTGGCCCCTGCGGCTGGAAGAAGCAGCCAGCGGCCTGGTCTGGGCCGAATGCCAAGGATCGGGTGCGAACCCCTACCGCGTCGTTTTCGACCGGGCCGATCAGGGGTACAAATGCACCTGCCCCTCGCGCAAGTTTCCGTGCAAACACGTGCTCGCGTTGATGTGGATGTTCGTGGAGTCCCCAGGGGGTTTTGCAAGCGGTACGAGTCCCGACTGGGTGACCGACTGGGTGGGCCGGCGACGCAAACCCACCGGAGAGGAAACGGAGCAAAAAGCCGACTCCCCCGCGGCGAGTCCGAGCAAAAGCCTGCGCAAAGCGCTGGACTTGGACCCGGAAACGAACGCATCGCCCGAGCAGGACATTCGGCGCGCGGCCCAGGCGGAGAAACGCGCGGAAGCACGGCGCAACGGCATTCTCGAAGGCCTTGAAGACCTGGAACAGTGGATTTCCGATCAGCTGCGCTTGGGCCTTGCCGGTTTTCTCAAGGATCCGGCGGATCGGTGCCGCCGCATCGCGGCCCGGATGGTGGATGCCAAAGCCAGCGCCCTCGCAAGCCGCATCGACGAGATGCCCTCTCGCCTGCTCGAGCTGGAGGGCGAAGAACGCCTCGATGCGGCGATCACCGAACTCGGGAAACTCGTGCTGCTCACGCGAGAGTACCGCCTCCGTCCGGAAGATCCCGAGGTTCATCGGCTGGTCGCAAACTCCGAAACCCGCGAACAACTCCTGAGCGACCCCAAGGCCCGGCGCTACGAGGGACATTGGCTTGTGGCTGGGGAATCCGTACGCACGCGTCGCGACGGCCTAGTGAGTCAATCCACCTGGCTGCTCGAGTGCGCTCCTGGACCGGCTCGCTTCGCACAACTCTTGGACTACACCCCCGCCTCCGCGGGTAAACGCGCCAGCACGGCCCTTGTTGGCAGCCGCTTTGCGGGGGAACTCGTTTTCTACCCCGCGCAGGTGCCACTGCGAGCCGTGGTTGCCACCCGCCAACCCGCACAAGGATCAATCGGAGATTTTCCCGCGGCCGACGGAAGTTCGCACGGGGACGTGTTGGCCCCATGGTCCTCGGCCCTCGCATCCACCCCTTGGCTACTCGAACACCCCCTGCTCCTGCCAGAGGGCCGACTGCACGGGACCAGTGAAGGGAAGCTCTGGTGGCGCGCGGCCGCATCGGATTGCGCTCTGCCGATCGGGAACTCGCTTCCGAGCGTTGCCGCCGGGGTCGAGCTGTTGCGCAGCGTAGGTATCTGGGATGGGTTCCGCTTGCATCTCTCTTTCGCAGACACCCCGCTCGGACCGATTGCATTCGAGGTTTAGGTGCACGATCCCGAATACGCATGCTTGGCCCAGGTGAAGGCCCAATGGATGACGGGCCGCACTGCGTGCGGGGCCGCGCCGACCACATGGAAAGCGCTTCTCAGCAGTGGCGATACCGGTGAGTCTGAACTGCGATTGCTCGTCCTCGTCGGCGCAGTCCTGCAAGTGCGTTGCCGGCCCGCGCCTCCACCAGGACTCCTGACCCGTCCGGACTTGCCCCCCGCACAATTGCCCCTGCTGCCAGATCCCATGCGTCGGCTGTTTCGTCAGGCATGGACCTCGGAACCGGGCATAGATGTTCGCGGCCTAATTCTCACCTTGATGGCGAAGCGGGGTTGGCAAGCACACCCCGCGGACTGGGTCCCGGGCGACGATCGCATGTTGATCCCGGCGATCTATGCGCCCCTGCGGGCCTGGGCCCTGGGACAAGGCGGACCCGGAACCAGGCCCCACGTTCTGAACGCGGAAACCTGGGAGCAATGCGCTCCGGCGGAGCGGCTCGAACGTTTCCAGATCCTGCGGTCCAACGAGCCCGATGCGGCCCGGGAGTTGTTCGCGCAGATGGCCACCACCGTACCCCCGGAAAAGCGCTTGGCACTGCTCGGCGTACTTCAGCAGGGGCTCTGCGAGCAGGATGCGGAACTCCTCGAAACCCTCCGCAAAGATCGCTCGGGCAAGGTCGCGGAACTCGCAGGCCAATTGCTCGCCCAGCTCGGCCGGGTACCGGAAGGCAGCGAATCGAAGGAACTCGTCTCGTTCTTCGAAATCACGCGGGTGGGGCTGCTTGGGCGCCTTCGCAATGGCCGCACGGGGGGGATGCAGGTGCGCCCGATCTTCGAGAAGAAGAACGCCAGGCGCATCCAGCGCAACGCCTTGCTCGCCAGCGCCAGCCTGAACGGTTTGGCAGCAGTGCTCGAATTGCAGCCCACGGAGGTTCTGCAAGGTTGGGCGTTCGGCATCGACCCCACCGCCGACGAACTGTTTTGCGGGGTGGTCGGCCGCACGGGCACCTCAGAGGCGATCACGGCCCTGGCGCAACGGATCCTGAAACTCGATCCCCCTGGGTCCGCGTTGCTTGCGGACATCGCCCCGCGCATGGATTCCGCAACGATTCAGCACGCGGTGCGGTACCTATTGGCCCAGGACGTCCACCACGTGGAGCTTGCCATGCGCGTCGCGGGAGAAGAACTCGGCTTCCTCGGTTCTGCGGATCTGCGCAAGATGCCCACGTACGCCTGGTTCACGAAGCGGCTACGCCACGCCGGGGCAGAAAACCGTGTGCAGCTGGAACCGGTCGAATCCCGCGCTGTGGGTGCCTGGTTGCGGGCCTGCGGCCTGCTCGCCGATCAAGACGCCGCACGGCTGCTCGTCGATGAACTTTGTGGCCTGGGTCTCTCCCCTCATGATCCGCTGCTCGCACTGATGCAATTCAACGCGGCCCTGCCAGCCGCGCCGTTCCCCCCTACCCCGAACTCCGGTCCTCCGGGCTGACCCATGACTGAAATCCTGCGACTCCCTGCGGAACAAACGTACCGCGCCGAACTCGACGCCCTGATTGCCGGAGATGACGGTGCGCGGCCCAAAGGCTGGGCGATGACGCCGCGAAGCGTCGTTACCTATCTGCTCGGGGGCAAAGCCGCCGATGGCACAGCGATCTCCGCCAAGTACATCGGCGATCGGCGCCTCGTGGAAACCGCGGTGGCCACCCTAGCTACCGATCGCGCCCTCCTTTTGCTCGGGGTGCCCGGCACGGCAAAAAGCTGGGTCTCCGAGCACCTGGCGGCGGCGATCGCCGGGGACTCCACCCTCGTCATCCAATGCACCGCAGGCACAGACGAAAACCAGATTCGGTACGGGTGGAACTACGCCCACCTCCTGGCGCACGGACCGAGCCGGGAAGCCCTTGTGCACACGCCGCTCTTGCGCGCCATGGAACAGGGTTCCCTCTGCCGCCTGGAGGAACTCACGCGCATGGGATCCGATGTGCAAGACACACTGATCACGGTGTTGTCGGAGAAGATGCTGCCCATCCCCGAACTGAACACCCAAGTCTACGCTCAGCGAGGCTTCAATGTGATCGCCACCGCAAACAACCGCGACAAGGGGGTCAACGAACTATCCTCGGCGCTCAAACGGCGCTTCAACGTGGTGGTGCTTTCCCTGCCGGAAGACCTAGAGCAGGAGGTGGAGATCGTAGCGAAGCGGGTACAAGAGATGGCGCAGACTTTGGACTTGCCCGTCCCCAAGAACGCACCCAGCGAAATCTCGCGCGTGGTGCGTATCTTCCGCGAATTGCGAGCTGGTGAGACGAGCGATGGAAAGATGACCCTCAAGACCCCTTCAGGCACCCTGTCGACGGCGGAGGCTATTTCAGTGATGATCGGCGGGCTGAGCCAGGCTGCCTGGTTTGGCGCCGGAGCTCTTTCGTCCGGGGACCTTGCCAGCAACCTGCTCGGGGCGATTCTCAAGGACCCGGTGCAAGACAAAGTAGTGCTGGAGGAGTACCTGGAAACGGTTCTGAAGAAGCGCAAGGACTTCGCCGACTACTACGCGTCCATGAGCGACCTGGTCTGATCCCCTATGGCCGCGGATGTGCACTACTTCGGAATCCGGCACCATGGTCCCGGATCCGCACGCAGGTTGCTGGCCGCCTTGCAGGCTTTGCAACCCGCATGCGTGTTGGTCGAGGGTCCTGTGGACGCGGGTCCTTTGATCCCGCTGTTGAGCCACGGGCAGATGCGCCCTCCGGTCGCGCTGTTGTGCTACGACGCAAGCCAACCCCAGCGCGCCTCCTTCTGGCCGTTTGCTGAGTTCTCGCCGGAGTACCAGGCGATCTGTTGGGCAGCAGAGCAAGGCGTTGTGGTGCAGTTCATCGACCTGCCGGCCGCGATCACCCTGGCTGCCCCCCCACCAGAACCGAATGCCGACCCGGGCACGCAAGCCGAAAACGAAACCAGTGCCGAGCACGGCGGTACAAACGGCGACCACCTCGAGGACGGGGATGTAGGACCTGGGGTGGTGACCCCATCGCCCTCGCAGCCGGAGCTTCACCAAGACCCCTTTGCCGCCCTCGCCCAGGTGGCCGGGTACGAGGACCCCGAAAGCTGGTGGACGGACTTGTTCGAGGAGCAAGTAGGGTCCGGCGCGGTTTTCGATGCGATCGACGAAGCGATGAGCGCTCTGCGCGAAGGGGTCTCCGCTCCGCCTGACCCGCAGGAAGCCCAGCGGGAGGCACACATGCGACTCGCTATCGCCAAGGCGGCAAAGGAATACAGTGGGCCCGTCGCGGTGGTCTGCGGGGCTTGGCACGTGCCTGCCCTCCGCGCCCGGCACACGTCGAAGGACGACCGCGCCCTTTTGCGTGGACTCGCGAAGTGCTCCATCCAGGCCACCTGGGCGCCTTGGACCGAACCGCGCCTAGCGTTTGCATCCGGGTATGGAGCCGGCATCACCGCCCCCGGCTGGTACCAGCACGTCTGGCAGCAGCCCGAAGTCAGTCGGCGCAGCCTAACCTGGCTCGCGCGCATCGCGCTCGCGTTGCGCGGCCGCGGACACATGATCTCGACGGCCTCACTGATCGATGCAGAACGCCTCGCGGTCAGCTTGGCCGCCCTGCGAAATCGCCCGGGTGCCGGGTTCGAAGAATGCCGGGACGCGGCCATCGGGGTGTTGTGCCACGGCGAGGGCATCGTTTGGGCGGAGATCGCCGGTCCGCTATTGCTGGGATGCAGAGTGGGCTCGATCCCCGCCGAAACCCTCTTGGCCCCCCTGCTCGAAGACCTGCAGCGCCAGCAAAAGCGGTTGCGCCTGAAAGCCGAGGCTTTGGAACGCGAATTGGCTTTGGACTTGCGCAGCGAAAGCGGTTTGAATCGCTCGACCCTGTTGCACCGCCTGTTGATCCTGGATGTGCCCTGGGGCCGGCTGGCCGATGCCGGGCGCAGCCGCGGAACATTCCGCGAGCGTTGGGTGCTCTGCTGGGAACCCGAGTTTGCAGTGCGCCTCGTGGAAAAACTCGTGTTCGGCGCGACCATACAGGAGGCAGCAAACAACGCGTTGCTCGCCTCCATGGCTAGCGAGCTGGGGCTCTCCCGGGCCGCGGAATTGGTCCTAAGCGCCCTGACCGCCCACCTGGAGCCCGCCGCCAGGGCCGGCATCGAACGCTTGGACCACCTGGCCGCGCACACCTCCGATTGCCTGGAGTTGCTGCGCACCCTGCCTGCGCTCGCACAGATTCTGCGGTACGGGGTGGCGCGTCCGACCGACCTCACGCGGCTCCAAGATCTCTTGGAGCGTATCGTGCTGCAGGTTTCCTTGACCCTGGGGCACGCTGCCCGCAACTTGGATCCGGAAGCGGCCCAGGACCTGCGCCAGGCCATCGCTGTAGCCCATGGTGCGATCGAGCTCAGCGAATCCCTGGAGGAGGCGCAGGCCAGCTGGAAACAAGCGCTGGCGGATCTCCTCGGCGATCCGCAAGCGACGCCTTTGGTGGCCGGTGCGTGCGCCTGGATCCTCTACGATGCGGGGCAATGGAAGGCCGAAGCGGCCGTGCACCGGCTGCAGCGCAACCTTTCCCCCGGCACCCAACTCGCAGCCGCCTCGGGTTTCTTCGAGGGCTTTTTCGAAGGGCATGCCACCCAACTCCTCTACGACGAAACCCTACGCGAGGCGGTGGATGCCTGGCTGTCAGGGCTGGAAGACGCGGACTTCATGGCCAGCCTGCCGCTCTTCCGCCGTGTACTCGGGGATCTGGACGCAATGGAGCGCCGGCGGTTACTCGACGCGGTGATACGCGGAGCAGCCGCGAACTTGCCCGGCCTGCGTTTGGCCCCCGACTCGGAAACTTCTTGGAAGGCTTGGCTCGACCGCGTCACCCCCCTTCTTACGTCCCAGCCAACACCATGACCCAGGACTCCGAACACGAACGCCGTTGGCGCCTCGTCGTGGGCGGCGACGAAGACGCATCCCCCCTGTCCCCGCGCGACCGGCGACTTTCTGCGGCCTTGGGGCAACTTTATGGCGGAGGTCCGGCCGAGAAAGGCGATGGTTCCAGCCGCAAGGTCCGCGGGAGTCTCGGCCGCTCTGCACCCAGGGTTGCGCGCTGGATGGGAGACATTCGCGAGTTCTTCCCCCAACAGGTGGTGCAGATCATCCAGAAGGATGCCTTTGAACGGTTGGGATTGCATGAGATGCTCATGGAGCCCGAACTCCTGGCCGCCATGGAAGCCGATGTGCACCTCGTCGCAGACCTGATCTCCCTGCGCTCCATCATCCCCGAAAAAACCAAGGACCTCGCCCGGCAGGTGGTGGCCAAGGTGGTAGCCCAACTTCTCGAGCGACTGGAGAAAAAGACCTCCGAGGCCCTGCGGGGTGCCACCGACCGAAGCAAACGCACCACCCGCCCACGGCACACCGATATCGATTGGCACCGCACCATTCACGCCAATCTGCGACACTACCAAGCGGAATACAAAACCGTTCTGCCCGAACGGCTGATCGGCTTCCTACGCAAGGCTCGCCGCCGCGTGGATCTCGATGAAGTGGTGCTCTGCGTCGATCAATCCGGTTCCATGGCGACCTCGGTGGTCTATGCATCGATTTTTGCGGCGGTCATGGCATCCTTGCCGGTGGTGAGCACCAAACTGATCTGCTTTGACACTGCGGTTGTGGATCTCACCGCCGATCTCGCAGATCCGGTCGACGTCCTGTTCGGCGTACAACTCGGCGGCGGCACCGACATCCACCAAGCCGTGGCCTACTGCGAGAACCAGATCCAGACCCCTAGCCAATCGCACCTGATCCTGATCACCGATCTCTTTGAAGGCGGGAATGCCTTGGGCCTCGTCGCGCGACTGCGCCGCCTCAAAGAAAAGGGCGTTCACGTCATTGTTCTGCTGGCGCTCACCGATACCGGAAAACCCGCGTACGACAGTCATTTGGCTGGCACGATCGCCGCCCTGGACATTCCGGTGTTTGCCTGCACGCCAGACCAGTTTCCGGATCTGATGAGCCATGCGCTCCGGCGCCAGGGTCTCGCTGCGTGGGCGGCCAAGGCGGACATCGCTTTGGTGCGTCCTGGGGAAGAAGACGCCAGAGAGGTACTGCCCTGATCAGAACCACCCGCCAGCGCCCTTTCTGGTGGTTTGCCCTTCGGGTGCTGTGGAATATGTCTGTGTCCTGCCGCGAGGCCCTTTCGCGGGAGCCTACCCGGATCGATCTCGGGCAAGGATCGGCCAGCGGCCGGGAACCGTGGCACGAATCCGCCCAGCGAAACGGAACAGGATGCCGGGTTCTGGTTCCGCTCGGCGTGGTGGGAAAGGGGAACCGGACTACGAGGTCAAAAGGCCAGCACCGTGCCATCCTCTTTCACTACGAAGGGAACGTTCCGTCGCTTTCCCTCCCCATTGCCCTCGATCGGAACCGCCAAGTAGGTCCCCGGCATCAGGATCGGCGCCGGAGTTTGGTACAAGCGAACGCGGATCTGCTCGCGCTTCGGGCCGCAGATCTCGTCTCCGAGGAAGGCGCGCGACTCCGGGGTCCACTCCATCCATTCACTGAGGTCCAAGCGGTTCTGAAGACTGGCTCCAAAACGAAGGGCAACAGGCATCGGGACACGCACCACGAGATCTTCCTCGCCCACCTCGATGGTATCAGAATAGCCAGAAGGAAGCACCACAACCCAATAGGTGCCCGGCTCCACCTGCCGTCCGCGCAGGAGGAATTCGGTGCCCAGCTCGGACGGGGAGACTTCAAACTCCTGTACGCGCACGCGAGGGCTGTCCAGGGTGTAGAGCAAAACCGACGGTGTCTGCGCCGGGGGAGTCGGCAGGCTCAACGTTCCGCTCCAGCGAACCGGATCCCCCGCCGAAACGGTCTCCAATACAATCCGCTGCGCGTCCCCCGCGTGCAATAGGACTTTGCCCTGGGCAAGGGGCACAGGCCGAAGTACGCCTTGCGCATCCCCTTGCTGCAAAGCAAGGTGCCACTCGCCTGCCGGCAGTCCGTCCAGCAACACCGAAGTCTCGCCCATGGGCACCGTGAATCGCTCCGCATCCAGGGAAGACAATCTTGGAGGCCAGACCGCCACGTGGGAATAATTTGGTGCGGGAACTGGCCAGTGGACTTCGGCCGTAGCACCGGGTTCGAGCGCAACGATGACCGTGCGCCGCGGCACCGGCACCACCTTGCACCAGGCGTATCCAGGAACTCCCACCCAAAGGGCGAGATCCTCTAAATGGGTGAGGAAGGGATCCTCCGATCGGATGAATGAATCGGGCCAGGGGAAAACAATCGGACTGGCCCAAACGTCGCCAATCCAGGCGGACTGGGGAGCAGAAGAGGGAAAGGGCCCGGGCCCGAATTCGCTTGTGGCCACAAGGCGAACGCCCGCGAGGGGCAGCCTCCTGGCCGCGTCGATCACCCGCAGGGATATCTCGGGTTCGGCGTGGGCGAAGATCACGATTTCACCGGTTTCCAGAACCTTGGGCGACTTGCTCGCCTTCCAGGCTCCACCTTGCATGTGCAAGGAGCGGAGCCGCACATGGAAACCCGGTTGCCCTTGGGGAAAGCGAAAACGCCCTGCATATACCTCCGCCTGAACCCGCTCCCCGTGGGGATCGCGCAGGCCCCGGAAGATTTCAAGCTCGATCGATCCATGCGCCGCAGAAAGGTCGGCTCCAACCGGTCCTTCGATTCGACCTCCAAACAGCAGGGGGGCTTTGGAATCCGCCTGGGCCCGCATCGAGGCGCTGCGCCGCGCTCCCTCGCCCGGAATGGCCTTTCGAATGGGCTCGACCTGCGCACCCTTGCCCTTGGCCACGGGGGCACTTCCACTCGGGCCGCTCAACTCCGCGGGTGCCGTTTGCCCTGCCTGCGCGCTCCTCTCGAGGGCGTTTGCGCCAACCGCTTGCCCATGGGCCGGACTCACTCGGTTGCCCGCGAGGTACACGAGCCATCCAGCAAACGCCAACCCGGCGCCGATGAAGAGAGATCGCATGCGGATTTCCAAGGCTCCCTACTCCGCACGCATTTCGATCGCGTGGCGTGTGGTACCAGCAGGCAGGTCGATTTCCACCGGATCGACCGATGCAAAGCCGGGCCAGTGCCCAACGGTCAGAACATAGGCTCCGGGTTTCAGCGAAAAAGCTAGGGCCTGGGTTCCATAGCGCGAGAGATCGACTTCCACTTCCGGCAACCGAGCGGATAGGCGCAGCTCCACCCCGTCGGGAATGGTGAGCGGCTGGCCGGCACACTCGAACGTCAGGTTCAGGGAGGCTTGCGTGCGGGTGGGCACCAGAACCACTCCCCCTTCGGGGGGCACGGAGATCCAGACTTCTTCGCTGGCGAGCGCTGGTTCCGAGAAGTAGACCCGGTAAAGCCCGGGCAATAGCTCGAAAGCAAAACCGCCGAGTTCTGGGTCGAAGTGGCTCCGCGGGTGGTTCGTCCGGGAGCTGTAGGTCCGGGATGCCTTCTCGTGAACAATCACGTCCGGGGTCTTCGAAAGCAAGGTCATGCTCACCTTCGAGGGATCCTCCAAGTCCGGCACGGGGCGGAAGACCACCTGGACCGCGGCCGGTACATGCACGTCCAAATCCGGCAGGGCCTCTCCCACTTCAACATCTTCCCCGTACTCCATCGGGAACACCGCGAGCCGGTAGCGGCCGGGGACCACAGCCCTCCCTTCAAGCGCGTACACGCCCGGCTCGCCGAGCGCTCGCACCTGGAAGTTCTGACTGGTGCTTCCCGTATCCCCCAGAGGAGTCAGCCGGACGGTTGGAACCGCCTTCCACTCAGGATGCACCGTCAATCGCCCCAGCCATGGAATGTCCGGCGCCTCTTCGGGCGCGGCAAAGTCGACCCGCAGGACCGTTCCGGCCACGAGCTCCACATCGCGAGGCGGAATCTGGGTTTCCTGTCCGATTCCCACGGCGCCCAAGATGTAGATGCGCAACGCTCCGGGGCGCACCCCCTCGACCATGGTCTCGGTCGAACCTTCCGCCAAGACACGTTCGTAGCGGTACTCCGAAGGGGAGTCGGGCTGCACGATCAGCAGCCTACCTTCTTCCCGAAGGGGCACATCCCAGTGCACCTCCAAAGTCCCCCCCGGCTCGAGGGAACTCGTTTCCGGGCGCCCCAGCATGAGCGTGGATTTCTCCCAGGCATACCCTGGGGCCCCGATCCACAATTCCGCCCGATCCTTCTTCCACGCAAAGGCCGCTTCGGCCCAGCGGATCGGACTGTCACAGGATTCCGGCTCCGGCGGGGCGCGCATCCTGTCGCGCGTTTCCTGTGCCAGTACAAAACGCCAAGGAGTGACCAGCTGCACGTTGCGCAGATGTTGCCGTGTGCTGCGATCCAGTACCGACAATTCCAGCTCCGGTACGCATTCAACCGGCACACGCACAATCCCGTCCCGTTCCACGACACAGGGACCGCGGGCGCGCCAGAGGCGGCCCCTCATCTCGAGCCGCGAGAGCCGGACCTCCGTGGAAACCTGTTCTTCCGGCAAGAGGAACCCTCCGCCAAACACATCGAGCTCAAGGTGCTTGCTCCTGCGCGAGCGGTTTTCATCGAAGAAGTCCAATTCGATCTTTCCGTCACCCACGGCCACGGGTGAATCCGCCGGAACCTGCACAAATCCCCGCTGAATGGCGATCACGGGCTGCGCTGGTGCGGGCTCTGTTTCGGAAGTGGGCTCCGGCTGAAGTTCCCTGGACGGCGCATGGGAAACCGCACCTTGCAGCGGGGCCGCTTCGGCCCTTTCGAGCGTCGTTCCTTGGGCGAGCCCACTCGCTTGCGCAAGCCCCGTTTCCACCGGCCCCCGCTCCGTTCGCCATGCCCACAGTCCTGCTCCCGCAACCAGCAGGGCCAGCCACAGGATCGTAGTGCGACGCCGCGAGGTAAGAGTCATCAGTTCAGGTGGCAATGGGACAATGGGACAATGGGGCAATCAGGAAACGCGAAGGACCCGGGCTCAGGGGATCTCGAAAACCTCGACCCACTTTTGGATGAACTCTCCTTGGGGGATCTCGACCTCAAACTCAGGAATCGGCTCCATTCCCGCCCATTCCCCGATCCGCACGCGGTAGCGGCCAGGAGATTCCACACCCCGCAGGGTGGTTTCCCCTTGGAACCAGGTTCTGCCCGAACGCACACGCGGTCCCCCCACGAACTCGACCTTCAGACCGGTGGGTTCGCGAATGGGCTCCCCATTGCGCAGGAATCGCAATTCCAGGCCCTGGTTGCGTTTCCACCGAAGGTGCAGGCTGCGCATCTCCTCCGGAACACGGAGGATGGAGTCGACAGGGCTCCAGGTGACTCCACCGCTGCCAAAAACCATGTACTCGCCGGGCAGTAGGCGCCCCGTCCAACGTCCCCTGGCCGGGTCGTACGACAAGGACCGCCCGGTTCGGGTCACCCGTCTCGTCCAGCGCTCTTCACCCACACTCAGCGAAAGCGGCCCGGGTTCGATTCCCGTCCCTTCAAACGGTGGATCAGGAACGACCACCACTTCGGCCAAAGCGGGTACGAACACATCCAGCGCAGGCGGGGGAAGTTCTCCCACCGTAAGCACCACTGTGTAGTCCATGGGCTCGACGACCAGTCCATACGTTCCCGGCCCCACCGGGCGACCGGCGATGGCGAACGTTCCAGGCTCGTCCCTGGGAGTGACTTCGAAGTCCTGAGCCGGACTGCCGTCCTTGTCGCGGGGATAGAGCTTCACGCTCGGTGTTTCCTTCCAAGTTGGGTCCAGGCGCAACCGCCCCATCCACGACTTCGCGCTAGCCCCCTGCAGATCTTCGAGATCCACCCGAAGATTCGCCCCGGGCGACAGATCCACCACCGCGTACGCGATCGGGGGAGCCGCGGCCGTCCCCCGATCCGGCTCGAGCTGCACGCGAAGCGCACCTGCTGGGATGTTGGCCAAGGTTTGTTCGTGCTGTCCCTGCCGCAGGGGCCATTCGATGCGGGTGCCGCTCAAATCCCCTTCTCCCTGCACCACCAAGCGGGTCGCGGTCCGGCATTCAGTAGTCCACGACACCCACAGCGTTCCCGCGGGCTGCAGCACGACCGCCGTAGGCTGATCCAGGTTGACCCGCGCCAATTGCCAGCCGTACCCATCGGCCCCCACCCAGAGGCGCCCGTTGTTCTCGCTCCAGGTCGGGCCCTGGCTGGCGGTGCGGATCGGGCTGACGAAGCGGCCTTCGATGTGATAGATCTCCGGCAGGCTGTCCGGGTGTCGGAAGCGGTCGGCCGGACCGGTTTCGCAAAGCCGCACCCCGGAAATGTGCTGCAGGCTTTCTGCATCCCGCACTTCCAGCAGGAGCTCTGCAAACGGCTGCACGCGCACTTCGAGCACGTTTTCGCAGAACGCGATGCCCCGCGCCATTTGCCGCCAGCGCCGACCGTCGAGTTCGAGCGAGATCAGGCGGAACTGGCCAGCGCCGGGCGGGGCCTCGAAATCGAACTGCAGATCCTGCACCTCGGCTTCGATCACGGATTCCTTGCGTACGGTCACGTACCGGGATTGTTTCGTAGTCCCAAGCACGATGTGTCCGCTGCCGGCCGATGCGGGGGTTCCATCGGGCAGGATGACGCGCCCACGGAACCGGGACTCCACGGGTTCCGGCTCCGCCTTTGCGGCAATGGCTTGTCGCTCGGGGGTGGGTTGCGACACGACGGGATCCGGGGACTCCCCCGCGCGCTCGGGGTTCGCTCCGCTGGGAGCCAGCAGTTCCGCTGGAGGCGCCGCCGCATCCTCCCGCTGCAACCGAGAGCTGGCCGCAAGGCCCTCGGGCGCCGCCGCAGAGGAACCCACGCGGAAGTACAAAACCAAACTCACGAGCACGAGCAGGGTAGGAATCCAGAATCGCGGCTGCATTTCGGGAATAAAAGGGAACGGGCCTCTGCTTGCACAGTAACAGCCCTGGCGAGGCTGGATACCCGATTTCCAGGGATCCCCGTTCCCCGCCGTACTGCGGCGGGAATCCCCTTCTCCTGTAGGATGAATTCCCCGCCCCCCTGCCAGGCGCCCCCACCCCCGTGCCCATGAAGAAGGGACTCGCGCTCCTGCCCCTTGCACTGCTCATCGCGGTGCTGGTCTACCGGACTCAGAACCAATCCACCGAACACGCGGCATTGACCGGGCGGGCAACAACGGAAGCGACTCGAGAGTCCGCGGACCCATCCGAAACTCGGCTGGAGTCGTCGGATGCAGGCGCCATAGCACGCAGCCAAGTCGCTTCGGCTACCGGGGAACCGCCGCGGGCCGACAGGACCGATCCGGAGCCCCTGACCGGCTCGTTGGCACTCACCGTGCTTTGGAGCAACGGCCAACCGGCCCAGGATGTGCGCGTCCTGGTCACCTTGCCGGGCCACGCGCACATGCGCAACAACCGCCGCCTGGGTCACAGCGACGCCGCCGGCCACCTGCGGTTCGATGATCTCCCCGTCGGCACCGTGGACCTCGCTTGCGATCGAAGCCAAGCGCACAAGGACCACGCAGTCCCCATCGAAGCGGGCCAGACCACCGAGTTCACGTACACCTTGGAGCCAGGCGTCGACGTGCTCGGCGTCGTGCGCAACTCGAAGGGCGTGCCCGTCGCGGGCGCGGGCATCTGGCTCACGCAACGACTGTCGGGCTGGACCGGCGGCCGAATCCTCACGCGTTGCGACAGCGGGGGGCAATTCAGCCTGCGCAGCCTGCCCCCTGGTCAGTCGCTGGGCGTGCTGGCGTCGGGGTATCTGCCGAGTGTGTTGATCGACCTGGATACGTTGGACCTGGCCGAGAGTCCTGTGAACGTCACGTTCGTTTTGAACTCGGGCGGCGCCGATTTGACTGGGCGTGTGATCGACAACGAGGGCAAACCCGTGCCCGGAGCCCAGGTCGTGCTGGGCAACAACGACCGCTCCGCGAACTTCCGCAGCGATGGCAGCATCGAGGAGATCTGGAGCCCACGGCTCGAGATCTGCGATGCGCAGGGCCGCTTCGCATTCGAAGGCGTGGAACCAGGGCCCGATTCCCTGCGGGCCCGGGCGCCGGGGTTCGGCATCACCCTGCACGAGGTAGACGTCCAGCTCCCCGGACCAAACGAAGTGGAATTGGTGCTGCAACCGGGCTGCACGGTTTCCGGAATCGTCACCGGTCCCGGCGGCGAGCCGATGGCCGGCGCCACCCTGCACGCCACCGAGATCCCCTTCGACCTCACCTTCCTGCAGTCGGGGCAGGTGGACTATGCGGGCTCCCTGCCCCATCCAATCACCACGAGCGACGCCGAAGGCCGCTACCGGCTGACCAGCGTGCATGCGGGCGAGGTCTTCCTCTACGCGCAGGAGCCCTATGACACGCGCACGGAACCCGCCGCGGTGCGCTTCGCCCGTCACTTCCTGACCCTCACGCCGGGCAGCGAAGTGCAGTGGAACCCCCGCATCGACGACGGGCCGAGCATCTCCGGATTCGTGGTCTACCGCGATGGCACGGCCGTCACCAACGTCTTCCTCGACGCTACCCCGAGCGAAGGATCGGAGAAGGACAACCGCGCCCTGCACACCACCGATGGCCACTTCAAGTTCATCGGCCTCAATGCAGAGCCCTACGATGTGCGCGTGCAGATCTGGAATGCGCCGCAGGATCTGCCGCCTCCGGTCGTGCGTTCCGTCCTGCCGGGCGGTCCGCCCCTGCGCATCGAAGTCGCCATGGACAACCCCGAAGCCGCCGCCCCCGCCATCGTGCGGGTGCGCTTCGAGGACACGGGCCAGCGGGCCGCCGATCCGGAACGGGTGACGATGACCCTGCGAAAAATGGGGCAGTGGATCACCATGCACGCTCCGCTGGAGGCGGGGCTCGCGACCTTTGAGGTCGAAACCAAAGGCGATTGGCTCCCCGTGGCCCTCTATCAGGAACGCGTGATCGCCGTGGGAACGGCCGTGCACGTCGAACCCGGAGCCGAAGTCGACCTCGGCATCCTGCGCTCCATCCCCGGGGGCACCCTCGACGTGACGTTTGCCGTGCCCGCAGGCCTCGAACTCCAGGGCGCCCACTGGTACCTCACGAGCGATGAGTCGCGCAGCATGGAAGAGGGCGCCTACGCCGGTGCCCCATCCATGCGCCTCGAGAATCTGGAGCCCGGCCCGGTGAAGTTCTCCCTGCTCGGTGAGAACTTCGAAGCCGATCCGGTCGAAGTCACCTTGCGCTCCGGGGAAACGCTTTCCGCCGTCATGAAGTGCCGCGCCGCCTTCCCCGTGCCGTATTCGATGCATTGGGATGGGGCGAGCCGGCCCAGCCGCATCGTGATGCGCACCTTGGAAGCAAGTAGCGGCAAGGAACTGCACAAACACGACTTCGACCTCGACAAACACCGCTACGAACCGTTCCGGTGGTCCATGCTGATGCCGCCCGGGGAATACGTCTGGGAGGTGGAGGTCAGCGGCCGCGAACCGCGGCGCTGGAATTTCCGGGTCACCGAAGCAGGGCTGGCGCCCGGTGCGGCACTCGTTTGGGATCTGACGCAGGAGTGATCGCCGCGTCGACTCAGGGTTTCCCGGGTCCGGCGAACTGCGCACCGACGCGGCGGTAGGCTTCGCGGAAGGGCACCCCTTCGTCCTGCACCAGGCGGTAGGCCGCTTCGGTGGCGAACAACCCGCGGTCCATGGCCGCGACCATCGCCTGCGCCTGGAACTCGAGCCCGGGCAGGGCGTGGGCGGTGATCGCCAGCACGGCCTGGGCTTGGTCGATGGCGCGGAAGAGGGGCTCCTTGAGCAGCTGCATGTCGCGGTGGTACCCCGAAGTCATCTTCGCGGTGAGCGCGAGGATCGCCGCCAGGTCCGCGGGGAATTGGCTCGAACGGGCGCGCAGCAATTCGAATACGTCCGGATTGCGCTTCTGCGGCATGATCGAGCTGCCGGTGGTGAAGGCCGCGGGCAGTTTCACGAAGGCGAACTCCGCCGAAGCGAACAGGCACAGATCGGCGGCCAAGCGGCCGATGTCCTGCATGAGCAGCACGAGTTCAAACACGAGTTGAGCTTCCGCCTTGCCGCGCGAGAGCTGCACGGCGGTGACCGGATCCTGCACTTCGGCGAATCCCAGGGCTTCCGCCGTGGCGTGGCGATCGAGCTTCAATACGGGCACACCGTACCCTGCCGCGGAACCCAGCGGGTTCTTCGCGATGCGCCGGCGCGTGGCGAGCAGCCCCGCCCGGTCGTCTTCGATCTCAGAAGCGTAGGCCGCAGCCCAAAGCTCCACCGTGCTCGGCATGGCCCGCTGCAGGTGCGTGTACCCCGGCATCGCCAGGTCGCCTTGGCGTTGCACCAACCCGTCGAGGGCCTCCACCACATCACCCGCCTGCTCGTGCAGCTCGTCCACCACCGCCAGCAGGTACAGGCGCAGGGCCGCCAGCACTTGATCGTTGCGCGAACGGCCCAGGTGGATGCGCCCGCCGAGTTCGCCGAGGCGCTGGGTCAAGCGCGCCTCGATGGCCGTATGGCAGTCCTCCTCCTCGAGGGCGATGTGCCAATCCCCGCGCGCGTGTTCCGCGGCAATCGCCTCGAGCGCACCGCCGAGTTGCGCCGCCTGCTCCGCGCTCAGGTACCCCTGCTGCGCCAGCATGTTCGCGTGGGCGGCGGAGGCCCGCGCATCGAACGCCACGAGGCGCTCGTCGAGCACGTGGTCCTGCCCAACGGTAAATCGCAGGATCGCGGCGTCGAGGTTGCCGCCCTTGTCCCAGAGTCGTTGCATGGTTTGCTTCCTGCGCGTCAGCCGCGCGCGGCAAAAGCGTGGATCAGTCGGGAGTAGAAAGCCACCCCATCTTCGAGCTCGCTGGCAAGCACGAACTCATCGGCGGTGTGACTGCGTTCGGTGCGGCCCGGCCCCACCTTGACCGCAGGAATGGTCAGGTAGGCCCAGTCGGAAAGGGTGCGCGAGCCGTAGACCCGCGCGTCCGGGGCCGCGTCGCGGGCGGCGAGCACGATCGCGGCCCCGGGATCGGTGGCGCGCGAACGCAGGCGGCTGGAGTGCACGCGCACACGCGAGGCGACCCGCGCTTGCACGGCGGCGGCGAGGGTTTCCGGATCCGCGTCCGGGTGCGTGCGCAGGTCGAGGTAGACCGAAGCCTCCGCGGGCAACTGGTTGCGGCGCTCGCCCGCACGCAGCACGGTGGGCTGCAGGGTCACGGCCCCGAGCACGGGATGCTCCGGCCCCAGATCCACCCCGTCGAGGGCCACGATGTCCCGGGCGATGCCACGGATCGCGTTGCGCGCTTCCAGGGCATCGGCGTTGGCGCTGTGGCAGGCGTCGCCTTCGGCGATTAGTTCGAGGATCAAAAGGCCCTTCTGCGCCACCGCGATGTCGAGCCCGGTGGGTTCCCCCACCACGGCCGCCAGCGGTGCATTTGAGCCCGCCGCCAGGTGCGGCCACGCGACTTCCATGCCCTTGCCGCCGGTCTCCTCCTCGGGCACCAGTAGCAGGGTCACTTCGGCGGGGCCTCCGTCGCGCACGACCTGTTCGAACACCTTCATCATGGCCGCCACCGACGCCTTCGCGTCGTTGGATCCCAGGCCATAGATGCGCTCGCCCTCGCGCTCGCACATCCACGGATCCCGCGTCCACGAAGGGGTCGCGGGCACGGTGTCCAGGTGCGAGTTGAGCAGCAGGTGCGGGCCGCGGCCAGCCCGGGCGATGACGTTGTCGCCGAAACGCTCGACCACCGCCCCGAGCCCGCGCAGCCAGCCTTCCACCAAATCGGCGATGGCCCCTTCGCTGTGGGACTCGGAGCGGCATTGCACCAATTCGCGGTGCAACTCGAACAGATCGGGCAAGGCCATGGCTCAGTCCGCAGTGACGAGCAGCGGGGCCTGGGCTTCTTCGGGCCGCAGCTCCTTGGTATCGCGCACCACTAGGGTGCCGGCGCCTTCGTTGGTGAACACCTCGAGCAGCAGACTGTCGGGGTTCTTCGAGTGGATCACGTGCACGCGCGCCACCCCGCCCGCGAGGGCGTCCTTGATGCTGGCGAGTTTGGGCAGCATGCCACCGGAGATGCAGCCACTCTCTTCGAGTTCCGCGAGGCCCGCTACGTCGGTGTAGGACACGAGGCTCGACGGGTCGCTCACCTTGCGCAGGATGCCGGCCACGCCGGTCACCAGGATCAGCTTCTCGGCCGACAGGGCCTTGCCGAGGCTCGCTGCCACCACGTCGGCGTTGACGTTGAGCACCTGGCCCTCCGCATCCGCCGACAGCGGCGACACCACGGGCACGAACCCCTGGTCGAGCAGCTTCGAGATCACCGTGGGGTCCACCGTTTCGATGTCCCCTACGTATCCGAAGTCCACCACCCCGTGGCCGGGCACTTCCTTCGGCGCGCGCTTCTTCGCAACCACGAGCCCGGCGTCGACGCCGCACAGGCCCACGGCCGGCAGGCCCAGCTCGCGGCAGGTGGCCACGATCTCGGTGTTGACGCTGCCGTTGAGCACCATGGTCGTCACCTCGCGGGTTTTGGCGTCGGTCACCCGCCGGCCGTTCACCATGCGGGTTTCGAGGCCCAGGCGCCCGGCGAGTTCGGTGGCTTGGCCGCCGCCCCCGTGCACCACGACCGTGCGGATGCCGAGGCGGTGCAGGATGCCGACCTGCTCCATCAGGATGCGCGCGCTGGCGCGGTCGGTGACGACCTCGCCGCCGGCTTTGATGACGAAGGTGCGGCCCTGGAACAGGCGCAGGTAGGGAATCGCGCCGCGGATGGCGGAGATCACCACGGAACGGCTGGAAGCATGGGTCATGTGAGCATCTCCAGGAGCAGGGCCTTTTGGGCGTGCAGACGGTTGTTGGCCTGGGGCAGCACGCGCGAACGCGGGCCATCCAGGACCTCTTCGTGCACCACGACGTTGCGGCGCACGGGAAGACAATGCATCAGGATCGCCTCGCGCTCGGCGGGGGCGAACCAGGATTCGGTGACGCACCAGTCGCGCAGGGGCGCGCGCAGGGCAGCTTCGGCGGTCGCATCCCCGTAGTATTGGGGCGACTGCCAGGACTTGGCGTAGAGTACGTGCGCGCCCTCGAGGGATTCAGCCCGGTCGTGACTTTCTCGCACGCGGCCGCCCGAGGCTTGAGCTAGGCGGCGCGCCTCGTCCATGACCTGCGCCGGCAGGCCGAAACCCTCTGGACGCAAGACGGTCACGTCCATGCCGCGCTGGGCCGCCATCTTGACGGTCGAAGCGGGCACGGCGAGCGGCAGGGCTTTGGGGTGGTAGGCCCAGGAAAGCACGAACTTGCCGCCGCGCGGCACGCCGCAATCGTCCAGGGTCTTCCAGTCCGCCAGGGCCTGGCACGGGTGGCTCACCGCCGACTCCAGGTTGATGTAGGGCTTGTCGCACACGTCGAGCATCGACTGCTGCACGCTCTCCCCCAGGTCCGTGGCGAGGTCCGTACCGCCGGCGAAACAACGCACGCCCAAGGCGTCGCTGTAGCCGGCGAGCACCGGGATGCCCTCGCGCACGTGTTCGGCCGCCGTTCCGTCCATGGCGATGCCCATGCGGCTTTCGAAGCCCCACGAGCCCTGCCCCGGGCTGATGACGAAACTCTGGCCCCCAAGCTGCGCCATGCCCGCCTGCATGGAGGCCATGGTGCGCACCGACGGGTTCATGAACACGAGTCCGAGCACCTTGCCCGCCAGATCCTGGCGAATGGGCCGGGACTGCAGATCCTTGGCACTCGCGAGCAGGCGTTCGATGGTGGCGGCGGGCACGTCGCCGAGATCGAGGAAACGCTGCATGTCAGTTCTCCCCCAGGTCCGCCAGGGCGGCGGCCAGCGCGTCCACGTGCTGGGCCTCGAGGATCAACGGCGGCGTCAAACGCAGGATGTGCGGATCGGCCGCGCCGCCGGCGAGGATGCCGCGCTTGCGCAGGCCGGGCAGCAGCCCCGCCACCGGACGGTCGCACCGCAGGCCGAGCAACAGGCCCTGGCCCTGGATCGATTCCACCGGCCCCACCACGCAGGTGTCCTGGATCTGCTCGCTGCGCTCGCGCACGTTGTCGAGGAACCCGGGCGCCGACATCGTTTCGATGACCGCCAGGATCGCGGCGCAGGCCAGGGGCCCGCCGCCAAACGTGGTGCCCAGACTGCCGATCGCGAGCCCCTCCGCCATCGCTTCGGTGCACAGGAGCGCGCCGACGGGGAAACCGCCGCCGAGGCCCTTGGCCGTGGTCACGAGGTCGGGCAGCACGCCCGCCGACTCGAACGCAAACGGCAAACCGCTGCGGCCCATGCCGCACTGCACCTCGTCGGCGATCATCACCGCGCCATGGGCTTGCGTCACCTCGCGCACGGCGCGCAGGTACGCATCGCTCAAGTCGCGGCAACCCGCGATGCCCTGGATCGGCTCGAGGATCATCGCCGCCGTATCGCCGTCCACCGCGTTCTCGAGGGCTGCAAAGTCCTCCGGCGCAATCGTCACCACGTCGAACGGGGTGCGCGGGAACCCGTACCACTTCGCGAGGGCCCCAGCGGTCACCGCGCCCGCGGCCGCGGTACGACCGTGGAAAGCGCTTTCGAGGCACACGACCTTGGTACGACCCGGTCGCTGCACGAAAGCCAGCCGCAGGGCGTTCTCGTTGGCTTCGGCGCCGCTGTTCACCAGGAAGGCGTGTTCGAGCCCGGGCGGCGCGAACTCCACCAAAGCCTGGTGCGCGCGCCGACGGATCGGCACGTCGACGAGGTTGGTCTGGAAGAACAGCTCGCCCGCCTGGCACGCCAAGGCGCCGGTCAAGAGCGGATGGGCATACCCCAGGCTCGCCACGGCGTGGCCGCCGTAGAAGTCGATCAGGCGCTGGCCATCCGTGGTGTACACATGCACCCCCTCACCGCGCTCGATGGGCACATCGATGCGGGCGTAGACGGGCAGTTCGGCGGAAGGATGGGTCTGTTGCATGGGCATCACCAGGCGAGGGCCGGCGCCTCGAGGCCGGCGGTATCGGGCAAGTCAAGCAGCCGGTTCATCCATTGCACGGCGCCACCGGCGGCGCCCTTGATCAGATTGTCGATCACCGAGAACACCACGACCTCGTGGCCGCGCGCCGCGATGCCGATGTGGCAGCGGTTGCTGCCGACGACTTCCTTCAGCTTCGGCGGCTCTTCCGAGATCGCGACGAAGGGGCTCGCGCCGTAGAACTCGCGGTACATGGCGCGCAGCTCGGCGGCGTCGAGCGGTTCGCGCAAGCGTGCGTGCAGAGTCGCGTGGATGCCACGGGCGAACGGCCCCGAATGCGGCACGAACGAGACCTCCGGCTGCACGCCCCCCAGCCGCCCGAGCAGCATCTCCATCTCGGGCGCATGGCGGTGACGCAGGGGGTTGTAGGCGGAGAGGTTGCCGTGGCGATCGGGGTGGTGCGTGCCGGCTTTGGCTTCGCGGCCCGAACCGGTGCTGCCCGTGATCGCGGACACGAACAGGCCCGGCTCGATCAGGCCGCCCTCGCAGAGGGGCGCGGCACCGAGCGTCGTCGCGGTGGTGAAACAACCGGGGTGCGCCATCAGCTCGGACGGCTGGCCCGGGGTCAGGTCCGGCAGCGCGCAGGCGAACTGCGGGTAGCGGCCGGGCGCACCGTGGGGTTCGCCGTAAACCGACAGCCAATCGGCGGGGCCGGGCAGGCGGAAGTCCGCCGCCAGATCGACCACGCGATAGCTGCGGCCCGCGCCTTCGAGCGCGCCGAGCCACTCATCGAGCTGCGTCGCCCCCGCCCCGTGGGGCAGACACGAGAAGACCGCGAGCACACCGTCGCCTTCGAGCGGAACCGCATCGAGGGCCTGGTACTGCACGCCTGCATACGCGCCCCGGAGGTGCGGCCAGTCGTCGCCGATCGCCTTGCCCACGGCGCTGCGCGCCACGGCCGCGCCGAGCTTCAAGTTCGGGTGCCCGGCGATCAACCGCAGCACCTCGGCGCCCACGTAGCCGGTGGCGCCGAGCACCACCGCCTCGTGCTGCCGCGTGCTCATCGCACCCCCTGGGCCAGGCCCAGCTTGTCCATGACGCAGGCGGCCAGTCCCTTCGCATCGGTGCGCGCGTTGTGCGCGGCCACGCCGATGCGCTCTTCGATCAGCTCGGTACCGGCCACGTTGTCGGTGGCGGGACCGGTGACCAGGGTCGTTTCGATGCCGAAGTCCTCGCGCAGTTGACGCACGCCGCCCCAGGCCCCGACGGGGTCGTTGGCGGCCAGCACCACGGCGCTCATGCACTGCGCCAGGCCCCGGTCGCGCAGGATCGCGTCGACGCCATAGGTCCCCATCAGGCCGTCCCCGAGCTCGAGCACGATCACATCGGGCCGATCGGCAGCCAGGTGGCTGAGCATGGTGCGCGCCAGCACGGGCGCGTTGGCGGTCTGGGTGGTCACGATGCCGAGGTCGGTGAAGATCACGGTTTTGCTCGCGCCCGCGTCCTCCATGGACAAGAGGTCGCGGCGCAGGCTGACGCCGGTGGCTTTGGCCGCGTGCACGGTCAGGCCTTGGTGGGTCAGTTCCTGGATCAGACTCATGCACGCGAAGGTTTTGCCCGCGTTCATGCAGGTACCGACCACCGCGACGACCGGAACTCCGGCGAGGTCGAGGTCCTCGTTCCAAGGCAGGGCGCCCTGGCGGATGTTGGCCGGCACGCCGATGCGCTCGCCCAGGTACGGGAAGTGCAGGACCTGGCCGAGCACTTCACACTCGAACGGTTTGCCGAGGTCGGGGTTGACCGAGGTGCAGATACCCAGGCAGCCGCCCAGGTTCAGCATCTGGATGCGGTCGCCGACCTTGAGCGACTTCGGAAGGTGACCCGCATATCCCACCAGCGCGCGCCGGTGGCCGAGCACGCCGGCCACCACGTCGTTCGGCTTGAGCAGCGAGAAGCGGCCCGTGGACAGCTCGAGGGTGTTGTAGGTGGACTTCTCCGTGAGAATGCGCACCGCCACCACGTCGCCTTCCTGGCACGGGAATTCCTCGCCGAGCCGCACTTCGCGGTTCAGCTTGCAGTTCATGGTCGCCGAAGCGATTTTGTCGAGTACAACGCGTTTCACGAGTTTTGCACCTCCCCCGCCCGAGCATGCAGCATGCCGGGGGTCGCAAGCAGACGGGAATAACCACGGGCATCTTCGGGGGTCCATTCCCCCGCCGCTTCCCCGTAGAGGGCGCGCGAAGCGCTGCGCAGAGACCAAGGCGACTCAACTCCCTGAACAAACGGGGAGCCGGTACGGAATTCGAGGAAGACGTCGCCGGAGACGCGCGCCTGGCTGCTCTTGAGCAGGGCCTCGATGTCCCGGCAGACGGGCTCAAGGAACTGGCCCTCGTGCACCAGGTTGCCGTAGGTGCGGCTGACGGTCTCCTTGACGTCGAGTTGACGGCCGGTGCACACCAGCTTCTCGAGCTCGCGGTGCGCCAGCAGGATGACGGCGGCGGCCGGGGCTTCGAAGGCCACGCGGCCCTTCACGCCCAGGATCGTCTCGCCCAGGTGCATGCCTCGGCCGATGCCGAACACGCTCGCGGCGGCGTCGACGGTTTCGATCAGGCTCACCGGGTCCAGGGACACGCCGTCCCAGGCCACCGGCACGCCCGCTTCGAAGCGCAGCACGTGGGTTTCGGGGGTGCGCCAACCGGTCAGGGCCCCGCGGGTACGCTGCCAGGCCTCTTCGGGCAGGCCCTGGTGGCTGGTCAGCGTCTCGCGGCCGCCGATGGTGACGCCCCACAGGCCGGAGTTGATCGAATACGCGCTGCTCTTCGGCGGCACGGGGAAGCCGCGCGCCTCGAGGTAGGCGGTCTCTTCTTCGCGGGTCGGCGCTTCGTCGCGCACGGGCGCAAGCACGCGCAGCTCGGGCGCCACGGTGCGCAGGGCCACCTCGAACCGCACCTGGTCGTTGCCCGCCGCGGTGCAGCCGTGGGCCACCGCGCCGGCACCGAGCTCGCGGGCCAGACGGGCCACTTCGCGGGCCTGCAGGCTGCGCTCGGCGCCCACGGACAGCGGGTACACGTCGCCGCGCAGCACGTTGCCGAAGATCAGGAAACGCACGATCTCGTCGAAGAACTGCGCGCGGGCATCGATCTGGATGTGCCCGGCCGCACCGAGGGCACGGCTCTTTGCTTCGAGTTCCTGATGTTCACCCGGGGCCAGCCCCCCTACGTCCACGTGGGCGGTCAGGATCTCGGGATAGCCGAGCTCCATCAGGCGCGGGATGCACCAGCTGGTATCAAGGCCGCCGGAATAGGCGAGAACGACGCGGGACTTCATGCGCAAACCCCTTCGGGGAATGGGTCCGGGACGGACCGGGGTCAGGCCGACAGGCGCTGCGCCAGGACCTGTTCCAGGCGTCGCCGATCGGCAAGGCTGCGGGTAGCCAGAAAGAGGGTATCGTCGCCGGCCACGGTGCCGACGAGTTCGGGCCAGCCGGCGCGGTCGGCCACGAGGCCCACGCGCGAGGCGCCGCCGATGACGGTGCGCACGACCAGCATGTTCGGGCCGGCGGGCTGCACGTCGAGCACCAGGGTGCGCAGGATCTCCAAGTCCGCCGCGGGCCGGGGGCCGTCGCCGGCGACGCCGGGCAGGGCGTACCCGCCGGGTCCACGCACGGCGCCGAGCTCGCGCAGGTCACGGGAAACCGAGCTCTGGGTCACGCGGTGGCCCAGGGCGGCCAGGCTCTGCACCAACGCCGCCTGGGTCGCCGCACCCTGGGTCTCCAGGATTTGGCGCAGGGCTTCGAGGCGGGCTTGGCGTTGGGTGTCCATGCGGGCATTTATGCAGCATCCGCCGATCCATGCAAGCCAATATTCGATTTTTATGCAATTTACGGAATACTATGCAAACCGCCCCCCAGCCCCGGTCAAGGCCGGGCTAGGCGCGCCTGCACCCCCTCCAGGAAGGCCTGCCACTGGAACGCCGGCCCGGGATCGATCTTCTCGCCCTGCACGTGGAAGTGCCCAAGGATGCCGTGGAAGGCGGCGAACTCCGGGTCGCTGAGCTTGCGCAGCGCCACTTCGCCACCCGGATCCCGCGGCGCATCCGGCGCGATGTCCGGCAGGGCGCGGCACAACCCGGCGGCCAGGCACTCCAGGCTCCGGTACTGCTCGGGGGTGAAGTCGTACTGCCACAGGTGTTGCCCATGGATGTGCCCGTCGATCACGTCATCCCGCGCCGGCCGATACCGCGTATCCCCCGCGAGCGGCCCGACGCTGCGCGCCCACGCCGGCGCGGTCAGGTACAACCCCACTTCGTCGCGCGCATACCAGGGCTGCAGCTCACTCTGCTTGCCCGCCCCACGCGCGCCGATCTGCGCGATCTCGATGCCCACCGAGCGTGGATTCGCCTTGGTCGCATGCCAGGCCTGGTCGCGCACATCGAGGGTTTGGTACAGGGTACCATCGACGTCGAGCAGGAAGTGCACCGAAAGCCCGCGGCGATCGTGCAGGATCCGGAAACAACGCTCACTCGATCCGGCCACGTCGTAGTGCAAAACGAACTGGTCCACGACCCCATACAAGTCGCGCATATCCGTGCTATCCGGTGGCACGAGCACCTTGCCGCCGCCGCGCTCCACGCGCCCCGGTTGATACCGCAACTTGCGCTCGGCCTCTGTGACCTGGGCCTTCTCCGGGTCCGCCTGCGAGGGTTCGGTGGAATAGGCATTGAAGCCCTCTGGCTCGTCCCAGAGCACCACCCGTACCCCGATCGGCACGCGTTGCCCACAGATCACGATCTCCTGACCCGCGGCCCCGTGTTCCATGCCCTGCGTGCCTTGCTCCCCCGGTTCCACGGATCGGCAGGCTCCGAGCAAACAGACGAGTCCCATCGCCATCCCCCGCATTCCACCATGCATTGCGATCCTCATGGCGTCAGGGTACGCGAAGCTCGCGTTTCCCGCAGGCTGTCCCGGTGCAAATCGCGGCAAGTGCGGCGATTCGAACGCGGTTGCCCTTCCGTGCATCCTGGGGCCAGTAGCCGGACCACAGCGAAGATGGTGAACAGCACCTACTCACTGGTGGGTGCCCCCGAAATCGTTGGAATAACGTTACATACCGAAGCAGGTTCATGTTGTCACGTTATTCGCGCTCGCGCAACGTGACAACATGAACCTGCTCGGTATCTGGCACAACGACAGAGCACCACGGCATATTACCCCGCGCAAATACCCCACGCAAGGCACAGGCCAAGACTCTGCCGCTTGGCAGCACCCCGGCCAGGCTCAGCGCTTGCCACGCATCGCCGCTTCGCGTTTCTGCTGGGCGGTCTCGATTTCCGGCTGCGGGCTTTCGGCGGCTTTCTTCACATCCTCGAGCAGGGCCTGCACGGCAGTCTGCAGTTGCAGGTCCTCGCCGCCCGGCGGGTTCCAGAGGGCGATGTCGGGTAGGCAGCCGTTGAGTTCCATGTCCTTGCCGTCCACGACGCGGTACCAACCGCGGGTCGGCATGCGCATGGAACTGCCGTCGACCAGGCTCGCGCCGCCGGTGGAGATCACACCGCCCGCGGTGCGCATGCCGACGAGGCGGCCGCGACCGATCTGTTGGATGGCGTGGGACAGGATCTCGGCGTTCGAGAACGAATGCTCGTTGCAGAGCAGCACGATCGGCTTGTCCCAAGTGGCGTAGACCTTGCGATCCTGGGGATACCCAAGACCGCTGCCGCGCGATTGGGTCAGCGCGTGCTGGGGTTGGGTGAGGGCGGTCAAGACGTGGTCGGTGGTGCTGCCGCCGCCGTTGAAGCGCACATCGATCAGAAGCCCCTGCTTGCCGTGGCCCGCCGCATAAGGTCCTCCTCCATCTTGCGCAGACTCGAAGGTTCATGCCCTGGATGTGCAAGTAGCCCAGCCGGCCCTGCGAGAGTTCCTCCACCAGGGCTCGGTTGCCGGCGGTGTACTCGTCGTACAACAAGCCGCGCACGGAACGCACCGGCCGCACGGTCACGTCGCGTTCGGTGCCGCTGGCATCGGTGACATGCAGCACCATGTCGCGCTCGTCGTCGAGGGTCAGGAGCGGATCGATGTCGACATCGGGGCCGACGGGCGTGCCATCGATGGCGAGCACCCGTTCGCCGGCCAGGACCCGCGAACGGCCCCGGTCGCAGGGGCTGCCCGGGATCACGCTGTCCACCAAGAGACCCGGCCCCGCGTCGCGCAGGGCGAAACGCAGACCCAGCTCGTAGGTGGACGGCTGCCAATCATCCACCGGCTTCGATTCCGGCAGGGGATCGGGCCCCATGTTGTGGCCCATGTGGCTGGCGTTCAGCTCGCCCAGCATCATGTTCACCAGGTGAGTGAACTCCACCGCGCCGATGCACTCGGCGGCCACCGGCCGGTAGCGGGCGCGGATGCGTTGCCAATCACGACCGTTCATGCGTTCGTCGTAGAAACGGTCGCGCATCTGACGCCAGGCCTGGTCGAAAGCCGCTTGGCGCAGGGCCGCCCAATCCCGCACGGTGCGCACGGTCGACTGGAAGGTATCGACCTTGCCCTTCTCATCCATGGCAGCGGGTTTGCCGCTGGAAAGGCCCACGATCTCTTTGCTGTCGGCCAGCCAACGCGCACGGTCCGGCACCGACGCCGCCATGCGCTTCGGGCTTTCGACCTTGGGGAAAGACACCGTATAGAAGCCGCGGCTGCCATCGATGGTCGCGCTGAAACCCAGCCGCTTGCCATCGGGCGACCAAAGCAAGTTGCCCTCCCGCGAATCGGAAACCGAGATGCGATGCAGGCGCTCATGCAACCCCTCAAACTCGATCTCGATCGGCTTAGGCCCCTTGGCCTCTTCCTTGCGATTGTCGGCTTTCGCCCCTTCGCCTTCCTTGGCCGCGTCCTTCGCGTCCCCCTCGCCGGCCGCCGGTTCGCCTTCCGCCTTCTTGCCCTTGGCCTCCTTGCCCTTGCCCTTCGGCTCCATGGCTTTCATGGCCTCCTCGAGCTTGCGGTCGCGTTCGGTGTTCTCCTCGACGCTGCGGGTCAAGTTCACGTAGTACACGTCGCTCTCCTCCCCATCGCGGCGCCCGACCCAGGCGATGCGTTCGCCATCCGGCGACCAGCGGGGCTCGGAGTCCCAATCGGGGTGGCGCGAGAGGTTGAAGGGTTCGCGCGTGCCATCGATGGGCAGGATGTACACGTCGCTGTTGTAGTCGGAGTCCTCGGTCGCATACACGAGCCAACGCCCATCCGGCGACCAGTCGAATTCGATGCGATCCCACGAAGGCACCACCCGGCGGGCATCGCTGCCATCGGCGTCCATCACCCACAGGTCGTTGTCGCGGCGGTAGGCGATATGCGCGCCGGTGGGGTCGAGCAGCAGGCTGTCCTCGACCGCGGGATCATCGGTGAGCTGTTCGATCACGAAGTCCTGATCCAGCCACCAGATGCCGTCTTCGCGCGCCGGGCGCACGCTCCAGATGTCGACCTCCCCGCCGCTGTCCGAGGTGAAGAACAGGCGCTTGCCGTCCTGGCTGAAGAGCAGGTTCTCCTCCAGGTGCGGCGTGTGCGTGATGCGCACCGGTTCGCCGAGGATGCGGTCCCCTGCGTACAGGTCCTCCGCCGCCACGAACGCGAACTGCTTGCCATCCGCCGTGAACGCCACGTCCGTGGCGCGCTCCTCGCGCACCCGCTCGGTGCTCGGCGCCGCTTCGCCGGGTTCCACCCAGATCACGACCGGCTGGGGCTGGCCCCCCGGCAAATCCACACGCATCAAGTCGAAGCCCCGGCGGAAGACCCCGAACCGACCGGTGGCGGAATACGCCGCAAACGCCGCCCCATCGTCGCGGCCGTCGAGCTTGCGCAGATCGGTCACCCGCTCGGGCTCCGCATCGGCCCCGCGCTGCAGGAACAGGTCGAACGTGCCGTCGGGATCGCTCGTGTAGTACCAGCCCTGCCCGTCCGCGGTCCACGCCGGATCCATGCGCGACACGTTCTGGAAGTCCTCGCGGTCCGCGTCGATGCGCACCAGCACCGGTTCCTCCCCGGTCAGGTCCGCGTGCCAGAGCTGCAGGGCCGCCGCCCCCTGGTACCCCTTGCGCGTCCACGAGGCGGCGCCGCGGGTGAACAGCAGGTGGCGTCCATCGGGAGCCACGGCGGCATCCACGACGCCGACGTCCAGCAGCATACGCGCCGGTCGTTTGCCTTCCAGGTCGATGGCGAACACGCGATACGTCTCGCTGCGGTGGAACCCCCGGTCGGTGGCCCGCAGCACGTAGAGTTCGCTGCCATCGGCGCTCCAGCCGATCGCCCGGTCCCGGCGGCTGTGATGGCTGATCTGCACCAGCGGTCCCCCGTCGAGCGGCAACCGGTACAGCCGGTTCTCCCCGTCGAAGTTCGCGCGGAACGCGACCTGCTTGCCATCCTTCGACAGCACCGGGAAGTCCTCGGTGCCCGGATAGTTCGTCAGGCGCTCGGCTTTGCCACCCGCCGCCGGCACGATCCACAGGTCCTTCTGCCAGACGAAGACGATGCGCTGGCCATCCGGCGTGATCTGCGGGCTCTGGGGCAGACGCACGGGCACGGACGGGGCGGGCAGGGGCAATTGCGGGCTCAGGGCCGCGAACAGGAAGAGGTGCAGCATGGGATCTTGGGAAGCAGGTTGCGCCATGGTAGGGACCTGCGCCGGGCCGGGGGAGCGCGTACACAAACTGGTTACAAGGCTGTTTCAGGCCGGGATGACCATCGGACCGTGGGCACCCGATCGATCCCGGCCCCGGCGACCCGCACACGGCCCGCTGGCCCAGACGGGAGCAAAAAACCGGCCCCCGGGGGCAACGACTCGCATGTTGTGCTCCTAGACTTGCCCCCATGAAGACCATCGAGGATCTCTTGAACGGGTACCGGCGCTTCCGCCGGGGTCGCTATGGAGAACAGGTGGACCTGTACGCGCGACTCGCGCGCGGCCAGGACCCGGACATCATGCTGATCGGCTGCGCCGACAGCCGCGCCGATCCCTCGGACATCTTCGACACCGCTCCAGGCGAGCTCTTCACCGTGCGCAACGTCGCCAACCTGGTGCCGCCCTGCCAGGAGGACGGATCGCTGCACGGGGTCAGCGCGGCCCTCGAATTCGCGATCAAGAGCCTCAAGGTCAAACACGTGGTGGTGATGGGCCACGGCCAATGCGGCGGTGTGCGCGCCAGCCTGCTGGCGGCGGAAGACCGCCCCGTAGGCAGCTTCATCGCCCCCTGGGTCAGCCTGCTCGACGAAACCCGCGACGAGGTGCTGGCCAAGAGTCCGAGCGACCCGCAATTGGCCCTCGAATTCGCGAGTGTGCACTTCTCGCTGAAGAACCTGATGACCTTCCCCTTCGTTCGCGACGCGGTGGAATCAGGCCACCTCGAACTGCACGGCGCCTGGTTCGCGATCGCCAGCGGAGAACTCTCCTGGCTCGACTCCCAGGAAGACCTGTTCCAACTGGTCGAACACTAGGCCTCAGGGCGTCCAGCCCAGGCTGATGCCGTGGTAGTAGTCGCCGTCCTGTTCGGCGATCACCCAACCGAAACGCACGCCTTCATCACCGGAGTAATCGATCTGGTGATGCAGGTTGTGCCCGTCCCACGAGTGCGTGGAGGTGATGCGGTCGTCCCATTGCAGGCTGAAACCCGCGAGGCCCACCCACTCCCCGTCCGATTCGCCGTACGCGATCCCCGCATAGGGCGCGATCGGCAGGCCGGTTTCGCGTTCCAGGCTCTTCGACAGGGTGGCGAACCAGGCGCGCCCGTCTGGGGTGCCAATGCGGTCCGAACTCGTGCCCAATAGCAGCGCCGGGCGGGTTTCGGTCTCAGGCCACACGCGCCAGTTCGCCAGCACGCCGAGGTCGTCGGCGCGCGGGTTGTACTCGAGCCCGAGCCGCAGCGAAGGCAGGACCCCTACCGTGGCCGTATAGCGCAGTTGCGCGCGTTCCACGGGGATCGACGGCAGGTACCGGACCCCCAGGTTCCAACGTCCGAGTTCATGGCCGGTGCCCCGCACCGGCTGGCCTTCGCCCGGTCAGAGCGGTCAGCTCGGGACCTGGGAGTCCCCGCTCGGCAGGGCCTCCTGGGGTCCGGCGAGCAGGCTCGGGCCGGGTACGGCTGGCAAAAGGGCGGCCCAATCGGGTGCCACGGGACCCGCGGGGGCCCCCATGACCATCAGAACCAAGTGCAACCACATGCCCGCCAGGGTAGCGCGGCGCCCGGGGGGCGGCAAATTCCGGGAGCTGGGGGCCAGGGATGGCCGGCCCCGGCCGATGGCCCCCCTATGGAATGGCTCCGTCTCGTCGGCATCGCAGGCCTGCTGGCCATCACCGCGTGCAGCCCTGGAAACCGCCGGGCGCAGCTGCCGCCGCGTTTCGCCCAGGCGGATACGAAAATGGTGGTGGTGCTCGACTTCGATCAGTACACCCCGAACGCATTGAACGCGTGGTTGTCCACCTTCGACCCCGCCGACCAGCGCACGGAATCCGACGACGATCTGATCTGGCTCGGTGAGGAGCTGCGCCGCAACGGATTGCGCATGCTGGTGATGGCCCGGCATTCCAATGAGCACGATGGCCGACACCTCGCGCTCAAACTCGACAGCGACGCCGATCCGTACCTCATCCTGCAGGGTCTCTGGCAGGCGGTTCAGTTGGATGAGGACCTGACCCAGGTGCCGCCGGAATTGGTGGCATGGGACGAATCCTGGTACGTGCTCGACCACCCCGACTTCCCCGTGCCTGCGGTCGCGGATCGGGAGTACGGCGAGGTGTTCCAGACGATCCTCGCGCGCGAGGCTTCGAGCATGGTGCGTTTCGCATTTGTCGTGCCGGACCAGGGTCCTCCCGGTGAGTTGGCATTCCTGTTCGGCGCCATGCCCTGGTTCGAATCCCTGTTGGACTTGAACCAGATCTCGATCGCGTACGACCATCGGCGTTCGCTGCCCGAAGTTCGCGTGGTCTGCGGATTCGGGCACGAGGAGCACGCCGAACGGGTCGCCCTCGGCTGGCCGAATCTGCGGCGGGACCTGCTCCGCCAGGCCCTTCCCGCCGTGCGCTTCCTGTTGTCCGCCCCACCCAAGATCGACCGGGCCCTGCGCGAATCCGCCGAAGGGGCTTTGGCCGCCATCGATGTGCGCCAAAAGGGTCGCGACCTGCGCATCACCCTCGGCGGCGAGGTGTTCGAATGGGTGCGACACATGGGAACCCAGATCGCTGAGAGCAAAGCCGGAGAGCCCCTGGCCCTTTCGCGCTGACCCGGGTCAGGCGGGCAGTTCAGGAAACTCGAACTCCGTTCCGTTCCACACCAGGTCCGCCTGCCACGTGACCAGCTCGGCCGGCAATTCGCCGTAGAGGTGCGGGAACAGCGCGCCCCCGCGCGAGGGTTCCCAGCGCAGGAGTCCCGGCATGACTTGCTCGAGTGCTTGCTCTCGGATTCCGAGCAGCAGGAGATCCGTCTGACCGGCGAAGTGTTTCGCCGCCGTCTCGCGCACCTGCGTGGCGTTCGAGAAGTGGATGAAACCATCTTGCACATCGACCGCCGAACCGGTGAACGTGCCCGCGGCCTGGGCAGAGCTCCATTGCTCGCGGGTCAGAATCTTGTAGATCATCGGACTTCCCCCATGCAGCGGGCCGCGAACTCGGGAAGTACCTGACTCGCGGGTCCTTCGAGGAACCGGTCCCCGGGCTCGAGGTTCGCCGGGGCCTCGAGCGCGTTCACGTACGTGCGCGCGCCCACGCTGCGCGCCGCGTGTAGGAAACCCGCCGCCGGCCAGACGGCCCCGCTCGTGCCGGCGGACAGGAAGTGCGTCGTGTTCATGAGGATGTCTTCGATGGCATCCATGCCGTACGGAACCTCGCCGAACCACACGATGTCCGGGCGCAAGCGCGTATGACCGCACGCGGGGCAGGGCACGAACACCGCTTCGTCGAGGCTCGTGAGCTCGCGCACGCGATGATCGCAGCGCTCGCAGCGCAGCACCTCCAACTCCCCGTGCATCGGCAATACCGTCGAGCCGGCACGCTGGTGCAGATCATCGACGTTCTGCGTGATCAGGTGCACCCGCACGTCGTGCTCCCGGCCCCACTGCTCGAGCCGGGCCAGGGCAAAGTGCGCCGCATTGGGCTGCACCCCACCAAGGGCCGCGCGCCGCATCTGATAGAAGCGCCAGACCAGCCCCGGATCCCGGGCCCAACCCTCCGGGGTGGCCACGTCTTCGACCCGGTGGCCCTCCCACAGGCCCCCGCCGCCTCGGAAGGTCGCCAGTCCCGATTCGGCACTGACCCCCGCTCCGGTCAGGATGGTCAACCGGTCCCCCGCCTCGAGTCTCTGCATGAAACCAGGGTATCGCCGGGGCGCAGGCGCTCCAACGCGCTGGCCCGCCCGGGGGCAGTTTTGTCCCAATTGCCCGCCAGGCCGTGCGATTTCGCCAGGAAACCTGCTTCGGAGCCTGCCCGATTCCCGATCCACAGGACGTGAAAGGTTCCATTTTCAAACATTTCGAAACGTTCCTGCGCTCCACATTTGGAGACGAGCTCTGCGAACAGGTGCTCGAACACGCGCAGCGCGATCACGTCGGCCCGTACCTCGGCCCGGAGATCTATCCCGACGGCGACATGTTCGCCCTGGTCGGGGAAACCCTGAGCCGCACAGGCTTGGCCCTGCCCGCAGCCCTGCAGGCCTTCGGGCGCTACCTGTTCGATCGCCTCTGCGAAGACGCCCCCCACCTCGTGTCCGGGCGTCAGACCTTGGATGAACTGCTCGCCTCCTTGGATCGCGTCATCCACGTCGAGGTGCAGAAGTTGTCCCCGGGCACGTACCTGCCGCGCATCGGCTGCACGACGACGGGGGAAGGCCATTTGGAACTGAGTTACCGGTCGCGCCGCAACTTGTGTCCCTTGTTCCTCGGGCTCCTGCACGGGGCTGCGGAGCACTATGGGCTCATCTTGGAGGCCACCGAGCACACCTGCAGCCGGGATGGCGCGGACGCATGCCGCTTCCACGTCCACTATCAAAAAGCCGCCTGACCATGGATCCGGAAATCCTCAAACGCCGGCTAGAACGGGCCGAAGCGGAGATCCGCGGACTCGAACAGCTGATCGAGAACAAGACGCGGGACCTGTATCTGTCCCAGGAGAGCCTGCGGCAGTCGACGCAGTTCCTGAACAACGTGCTCGGCGCCATGGCCAACGCCCTGGTGATCCTCGATGGGCGTGGCAACATCCAGGAGCTCAACAAGGCCGCCGAACGCATGTTGGCTCGCGGCCGGGCCGATATCGAAGGCCACCCGCTCACGGATTTCCTCGAATGCAACTGCGGAACCGGGCTCTATGGCCCGCGCCAGACCGAATGCGAAGCGTTCGTGCGCACCGCAGGCGGAAACACCTCTCCCTGCCTGCTGAGCAGTTCACCGCTCTTGGGCGATGAAGGCGAGATCGAAGGGTACGTCTGCGTCTGGATCGACATCTCTGAGCGTCGCCAGCTCGAGATGGAACTGCGCCACGCCCAGAAGATGGAGTCCCTCGGCCAGATGGCCGCTGGTGTGGCCCACGAGATCAACACGCCGATCCAGTTCGTTGGCGACAGCCTGACCTTCCTGCGCGAGGCCTTCGACGACATGCTCGACATCGTGCAGCAGTACCAGGCCACGCGCGATCAATGGCCGCAGGATGGGCCTTTGGGCCTGGCAGCCGCGCGGCTGACCACCGCGGAAGACGACGCGGACCTCGAGTTCATCGCCGAAGAAGCCCCCGGCGCCTTCGAACGCGCCACCGGCGGCCTGGGGCGCGTCGCGAGCATCGTGCAGGCCCTCAAGAACTTCTCGCACCCCGGATCCGAGGAGAAGGTGCCCACCGACATCAACCAGATCCTGCAGAACACGCTGACCCTGGCGCGCAACGAGTACAAGTACGTGGCGCAGCTGGAAACCGACTTTGCCGAGGTCCCCGAAGTGCTCGTGCATCCCGGGGACATGGGTCAGGTGTTCCTGAACCTAGTGGTCAACGCTGCCCACGCGGTCGAAGCCACCCCCGCCGGCAAGACGGGCAACGGCCACATCCGGCTACGTACGGCCCTCGACGGGGACTTCTTGCTGGTCGAGGTCGCGGACGACGGCTGCGGCATCCCCGACTCGATCCGCGACCGCATTTACGATCCCTTCTTTACGACCAAAGAAGTCGGCAAGGGCACCGGCCAGGGCCTGGCCATCGCCCGCCGCATCGTGGTCGACAAACACGGGGGCAACCTGGAGGTGGAATCCACCGCGGGACAGGGCACCTGCTTCCGCGTCTTCTTGCCCCTGCCCAGCGAAGCCAAAGCCGCCTGATGTTCGACGCCGATCGCAAACCCCGCATCCTGTTCGTCGACGACGATCCGGACCTGCTCAACGGCATGCGCCACGCCCTGCGCCGCGATCGCAAGCGTTGGGACCTGGCGTACGCGTCGAGCGGCCAGGCCGCCTTGGACACGCTGGAGCATTTCCATGCCGACATGGTCGTGACGGACATGCGCATGCCCGGCATCGACGGCGCGGAGCTGCTCAGCCACATCGCCCACCGCTTCCCGGCCACGCTGCGCTTCGTGCTGTCCGGCGAAGCCTCCGACGAAATGGCCCTGCGCGCGATCCCTTACACCCACCAGTGGATCGCCAAACCGATTGCCAAACCCGTATTGATCGAGACCATCGAACGTTCGATGGCCCTGCTTACCCGCATCCATTCGCCCGAAGTGCGCGAGTGGATCGCCCACTGCGACCTGCCTGCGGCCCCGGCCAACTACCAGGCCCTGCAGGCGGCCTTGCGGGTGCCCGAGCCCGACCTCGACCCGATCGCGGCGTGCATCGAACAGGATCCGGTTCTGACCGGGCGCATCCTGCAGTGGACGAACTCAGGCTTCTTCGGGCGGCGGCAGGAGATCCGCCGCGTGCGCGATGCGCTCACCACCTTGGGCCTGCGACTGCTCTCGGAGATGGTGCTGGTTTCGGGGGTCTTCCACACCTGGAAAGAAGCCCCGGAGCACGGCCCGTTCGGGCGCGCTGAGTTGCTCGAACATTCCTTGCTGGTCGCCCGCCAGGCGGCCCTGATGGCGGCGGACCTCGAGTTCTCGGAAACCGGGGTTTGGTCCGCTGCCCTGCTGCACGACATCGGCTACCTGATCCTCGCGGATCGCGCCCCCGAGCAGCTCAGGGCGTTGGAAAACCGCCTCGCCGGCGGTGAACCCACCCGCGAGCTGGAGCTCGAGATCGTCGGCTGCGGCCACGGGGAGCTCGGCGGTGCGTTGCTGCAAGCCTGGGGCTTGCCGTTTGCCGTGGTCGAAGCCGTCGTGCACCACCAGGACCCCGAGAATTGCGTCTCCAGCGGCGTGCACCTCGCTGGCCTCGTACACCTCGCGGGCGCCATCGTGCGCGGCAGCGAACCCAACCCATCCTATTTGGCCTCCTCCGGACTGGCGGAGCGCTACCCCCTTTGGAAGTCCGAGTACTCGCAAGCGCGAGACCAGGCAGCATGAGCGAGAACAAGGCACGTATTCTGTTCGTGGACGACGAACCCGAGCTGCTGCAATCCCTGCGGCTGGCCCTACGCAAACATTTCCGCGTGGACACGGCCACTTCCGGGCGCGAAGGCCTGGCCAAGATCACCGCAGCGGAAGACGAACCCTATGCGGTGGTCATCTCGGACATGCGCATGCCGGTGATGAACGGCGCGCGTTTCCTGTCCGCGGTTGGCGAAGTCTCCGAAACCTCGGTGCGGGTGCTGCTGACGGGCGAAACCGACATCCAGTCGGCGATTCTGGCGGTCAACAACGGATCGATCTTCCGCTTCCTGCAGAAGCCCTGCGACACCGTCGAGATGATCCGCACCCTCGAAGCGGCGGTGGCCCAGCACCGGCTGGTCACCGCGGAGAAGGATCTGCTGCAGAACACCCTGCGCAGCGCCGTGCGCCTCTTGACCGACATCCTCGGACACATCCACCCCGAAGCCTTCAGCCGCTCGGCGCGCATCCACAAGATCGTCGAGCACGTGGTGCACCGCCTCAAACTCGAGGAGGCTTGGGCCTTCGAACTGGCCGGCATGCTGGCGCACCTGGGTCTGGTCACGATCCCCCCCGACACGGTGGAACGCATGTTCACCGGCGATGTACTCGCCGATTGGGAACAGGAACTGCTCGACCGTCACCCGGATATCGGCTGCGAGATGCTGCAATCGATTCCGCGCCTCGAGGCGGTGGCGCAGATGGTCGGCCGCCAGCGTCGCGTCGCCACCGCAGAAGAGACGCGCGGCCTGCCCGCCCGGTGGGAACCGGCGGTGCTGGGCGGCGAGTTGATCCGTATGGCGGCGGCTTACGAAGCCATGGCCATCCAGGCGGGCAGCGCCGAGGAGGCCTTGGAACGCCTGCGCACGGCGAGCCCCAGCTTCCCCGAAGCCCTCATCAAGTGCCTCGATGGCTTCGAAGTCGACCTGGACGGCATGGCCAACGCCCTCTTGATGATCGAACAACTGGCGACGGGCATGGTCACCCAGGACGACATCCGCTGCAACGCCGGCGGCATGCTGGCCTCCGCGGGCCAGATCATCGACGCCACCTTCATTGCCCGACTGCGCAACTTCGACCGTAGCGCCGGGGTGCGCCAACCGATCCGCGTGCTGTCTCCCATCCACCTACTGACGTCCAAGCGCACCGCCTGATGAAACAGAACCGAGTCCTCTTTGTGGATGACGAACCGGCGGTCACCGGCGCCATCAAGATCGCCCTACGCAAAGCCCCCTTCGAGGTGCTGACCGCCAACAGCGGACGCGAAGCCCTTTCGCTGCTGGGCCAGGAACCGGTCGACGTGGTCGTCTCGGACGAACGCATGCCGGGCATGTGCGGCAGCGAACTGCTGAGTCTCGTGCGCGTGCAATTCCCCGACACGGTGCGCATGATCCTCTCGGGCCAATCCGACCTCCAAGCGGCCGTGCGCGCGATCAACGAGGGCGGCATCTTCCGCTTTCTGCTCAAACCCTGCTCGCCCGAGGACCTGGCCTCCTCCGTCGAAGAAGCCCTCGACAGCCTGGCCATGCGGCGCAACTATTCGAAGTGGCAGAGCCAGGTGGGCAATCACGTGCCCGACCCCCGCTCGGTGCTGCAGCGCGCCCTGACCAGCCTGTACCTGGTCTTCCAGCCGATCGTCGATCCACGCGCGAACCGCATCGTCGGCCATGAATGCCTACTGCGCCTCGCCGATCCCAGCGTGCACTCCGCGGCCCAGCTGTTCGGCATGGCCGAAGGCCTCGGCCAGGTGCCCGCCCTCGAGCGTGCGATCCGCAAGCGCATCGCCCGCGAGCTCTCCGAAAGCACGGTACGCACGGATGTGTTCATCAACGTGCACCCGCTGTCCTTGCTCGACGAGCGCATCTACGACCCATCCGATCCGCTCACGCGCCACGCGGACCGCATCGTGTTCGAACTCACCGAACACACGGCCGTACTGACCCCCGAGCAAGTCGACAGCAGCATCGCCCGCCTGCGCAACCTCGGCTACCGCGTAGCCCTCGACGATCTCGGCAGCAGCCACAGCGGCCTGTCGGATTTCTCCCTGCTGACCCCCGACGTGGTCAAGTTCAACATGGAGCTGATCCGCGGCATCCACCTCGACGGCACCCGCTCGCTGCTGGTGCAATCGATGGTCGCCCTGTGCCACGAGATGGGTATCCCTTGCATTGCCGAAGGAGTCGAAACCCCGTCCGAGCGCGAATGCGTCGTCAACCTAGGCTGCGACTGGGTCCAAGGCTTCTTGGTCGGCCGCCCGGAGCGGTCGTTGAGGTGAATTGTGTAACGTACGGAAGCAGTGACCCTCCCGGTTTTTTCGGACACCGAACTAACGGGATTCAGACAGTAGAGATTGCACAGCCAGGGACTGTCAAGCGCGACTCGCTTGACAGTTCTTGGTTTACAGGGGAAACCGCGCGAAGCCTGCCCTCAGCAGGCTGAGGCGCCGCGCAGCGATCCGGGGGGCGAAACCCCCCGATGAGAAAGGTCCAGGAGGAGACTCAAAACCTGTTGAAAACTCACTTGGCCGCCTCGTCCACTTCCCTGGGAGTTCGATAGCCGAGCGTAGAGTGGAGTCGTTTGCGGTTGTAGAAGATCTCTATGTACTCCATCGTTGCTGCTCTGGCCTCAGCCAGGTTCTCCCACTTGGCGTGGTGCTGGAGTTCCTGCTTGTAGGTGCCGAAGAAGCTCTCCATCACCGCGTTGTCCCAGCAGTCACCAATGCGGCTCATGCTGCAGCGGATGCCGTGCTTCAGCAGCAGGCTCTGATAGGAGAAGCTCGCATATTGCCTACCACGATCGGAGTGGTGGATCAGATCCCTGGGCGGCTCTCGCCAGGCAAGCGCGTTCTTGAGTGCCGATTCGACGAGGTCCGACCGCATGTAGCTATCCATTTTCCAGCCGACGATCAATCGCGTGGCTAGATCGATGATGGCTGCGAGGTAGACCCAGCCCCTTTTCGTTCGGATCGGAGTGATGTCTGCACACCACACCGAATCCTTGGATTCGACGCTGAACTCGCGGTTTAGGATGTTGTCAGGGATCGCCAGGTCGTGGCGAGACTGGGTCGTGGACTTGTAGGCCCTTCGGGCTTTCCACGTGATCTCGTGGGATCGCATAACCTGGCAACGCTGTGTTTCCCAGCAGAAATGCCCTCCCTGAGCAGCTGCGCATGTACGCGCGGGCTGCCGTAGGTTCCCGGCTTTCCTTGTGGATACGCCGGATGTGGGTCAGGAGCACAGAGTCTCGAGGCTGCACGCTTGCCATTGGGGTCCGCCTTGAACGAGTAGTACCCGCTTCGCGAGACACCCAGAGCTCGGCACATCACCGCCACCGGGAGCTTTGCCTTCTCCGCCTCGATCAGCGCATAGGCCGATCTTGTTCCTTGGCGAAGAAGGCCGTGGCCTTTTTGGGATCTCTCGCTCCTGCTCCAGTACCTTGACTTGGCGCCGAAGCTTGCGAAGTTCCTCGCGTTCGGTGGTCGTAAGGTCGCCTTCCCCGCCGCCGCCCTCGTCGATCTCGGCCTGTTTGATCCAGGCGTACAGACAACTCGGGGGAGGTCGAGGTCTCTGGCCACGCTGGCCACATTGCCGGACGACCGCGCGATGCGCACGGCGTCAGCCTTCTGTTCAGGGGTGAACTTCCTTCGGTTGCGTTTCGGCATTTCGGATATCCTCGCGTATTCCACGCGATCTGTGGTGTCCGAAAAATCCGGGGAAGGTCACAGGTTCAGATTGTTACGTAATTCGTTACATACCGAACCAGGTTCGATCAGTCCCACAATTCGCAGAGCGTGCGTCGCACGCAGATTGTGGGACTGATCACGCAGGCCGTAACAGCGCGTAACTTTGCTTCCGTACGTTACACAATTCACCCCAGCATTCGCTCGGGGCGTCACTTGCGCCCCTGCGCCGCAAACAACCGCCGCAAACCCCGTTGCGCCGGCATCTCGACCCAGTGGTAGGTGAAATGCGACCACACCAGGCTCCCCACGAGGACCAGGGCCGGCGTGACGAAATCATTGTGCGGCAAGCGACCGACCAGATTCTGGGCCGGGAGCCATGCATGGCCCCAGATCGAGTTCACGAGCACGATGAACATCGCGTGGTTCAGGTACAGGCTGTAACTGATCGTTCCCAGGTGCTCGAGCTTGTTCAACCACCGGGTCAGGCGCCCCTGCTGCAGGGCATAGAGCGCCACCATCGGCACGAACAGCAAGGGACCCGAAAACTCGATCCAGCGCAGGTCGCGGGTCTCCGTCGTCAGCAGGGCCACGTTCGGCAGGGCCAGGAAGAACAGGAACGCGAGCCCCTCCCACAGGGTCGCCCCCGTCACCCGCAGCCCAGCGGCATGCCACCTCCGGTACAGGCGATAGGAGAGGATGCCCAGCACGAACGAGGCGATTCCCCGCAGCATGCCGCTGTTCCAGTTTTTGAACGGGTTCGGCCGGTAGCTCCCCTCCATGCCTTCCGTGCGCGGAAAGAAGGAGTCGTACAGGTTGAAGTTGTAGGTTCCCAGGGTGTGTTTGGCCTGGAAAACCACCGCAAGGCAGACGAAACCGGTTGCGGCCAAAAGCCACGACCGCGTGCGCCGGCGGATGAACAGCGCAAATAGCACGTTGACCCAGAACTCCACAGAAACCGACCAGGCGGGAAAGTTCCAGCTCCAGGCATCCCCTGGATACTTGGACGAAGTCCCCAGCGGCAACCCAAGGTTGTGGGTCATCGTGACCTGCTGAACCAAGGTCGTGGGGTTGTTGTACGGCTCGGTGAACCACTTGCCCGTCAGCCCGTAGTAAACCACCCACCACATGAGCACCAGCGACACCACGTGCATGGGCCAAAGACGCGTGAAGCGGCGCCAGATGAAGCCCCCGATGCCGTACGCGTTTTCCCGGTACAGGTGACTGTGCGCCAGCACGAAGCCGCTCAGCACCAGGAAGAAATCCACCAGCACGTACGCTCCCCAGTGTACGGCAAGGTAGGGCACCGTGTGGTAGACGGCGACAAACAAGGCCGCTAGGCCGCGCATGGTGTCGAGGGCCAGGAAGCGGTTGGGAAGCGGGGCAGCAGGCATGGCGGAGGCGCTGGCCATCATAGGGGGCCCTCGCTTTCCGGGGCCGGCAAGTCCGGCCGAGCCCCATTCCGATCCGGGCGGGCGATGCGCCGGGTCAAAGTCAGCAGGTCCTCGAGGATGTGGTAGAAGCACGGCACCACAAGCAGGATTAGCGCGGTGGCCAGGGCTAGACCGAAAAACAGGCTGACCGCCATCGGCTGCAGGAAACGCGCCTGCCCCTCCGCAAACAACGCCAGGGGCGCCAACCCAAGCATCGTGGTCAGGGTGGTCAGCACGATCGGCCGGAAGCGCAACCTTCCCCATCGAGCAACGCCTCCATCAATCCCGCACCGGCCCGTCGCCGCACGTTGATGAAATCCACCAGGATCAACGAATCGTTGACCACCACGCCGGACAGGGCCAAGGCCCCGATCATCGACATCACGGTGACCGCCATGCCCAGGATCCAGTGCCCGAGTAGCGCGCCCACGAGACCGAAGGGGATCAACGCCATGATCACGAGCGGCTGGCTGTAGGAACGGAACAGGGTGCCCAAGATCAAGTAGATGATCGCCGCCGCGAGCAGGCTCGCCCGCATCAGGCTGCCGAGGGCCCGCGCCGACTCGTCGCTCTCGCCCTTGGCAAGGATCTGGTACCGGGACAAAGCCTCCAATCGCGGCGCCATCTTCGCCAACACCCCCGCCACGATCTCCGCCGCGTTGCCCTCGGCCCGGTTCACATCGGCCACCACCATCACCGAGCGCTGACGCTCCTGGTGGGTGATCTCCATCGGCGCTCGCTGTTCGGTGCCCTGCGCCACCTGCCCGAGCGGCAGCCGCGCTCCACCTGGCACCGACACGGGCAAGTCCCAGAGTTCTGCGCGGGATTCGCGCACCCGCTCCGGCGCCTTCACGCGCACGTCGACATCGTCGCCGGCAAACCGCACGCTGCCCACGACCGTGCCTTCGAGCGCCGCCCGCAGATCCTGGCCGAGGCGCGCCCGGTCGAGCCCGAGCCGTTCCCCCTGCGGCGTCAACTCCAGCGCATACTCGCGTTTGCCCGCGCGCAAGTTGTCGCGGATCGCACGCGTGCCCGCGTAACTCGCGAGCTCCGCCTGCACCTCGCGCGAGAGTTCCCCGAGCGTATCGAGGTCCGGCCCGCGCAATACGAGCTCCACCGCCTTGCCGCTGGGTCCCGAATCCGGGGGCAGCACCTCCAACCGATCGCACACCGGCGGAAAGTCCACCAGGCGCTCGCGCATGAGTTGCATCACCTGCTGCGAGCCCATGCTGCGCCCCTCCCCCTCGGCCAACTCGACCCAGACCTGGGCCAGGTGGCTGCCGAGTGAGTAGTTGGTCACATCGGGGGCCGAGACCCCGAGCAGGGTGTGCACGCTCTGCACCTCCTCGGCCGGCAGGTCGCGCGCGATGCGTTCCACCTGGGCCGCGACCTCGGCGGTGCGATCAAGGCCCGTGCCCGGCGGCAGATCCACCGCCACGTAGAACATCGTGGTCTCGAAGTCGTCGAAGAAGCGCATCGGCAAGTGGTAGCGCACCAGCGCCGCCACGAGCACCGCCAAGCACACCACCACCGTCAAGGTCAGGTAGCGCAGCCGCAGGCAGGTCTCCATGAAACGCAGGTAGAGCGCCCGCAGGGGCAACCACCAGGCGGTGCTTTTCGGTGCATGGGCCCGCCCGCCCCGCGGCCGCGCGGCCCAGTGCGCGATGTGCACAGGCAGCGCCGTCAGCGCTTCGGCCAGCGAAGCCACAAGGCAGAAACTCACCACGAGCGGCATCGGGCGCATGAACAACCCGACCTGCCCTTCGAGCATCAAGAGCGGCAAGAACGCCGCCACGCTGGTCGCCACGGTCGCCAGCACCGCCGGCGCCACCTCCAACGTGCCTTCCACCGCCGCCGACTCGGGATCCTCCCCCTCTTCGATGCGCCGGTGGATGTTCTCCCCTACCACGATCGCGTCGTCCACCACCATGCCGAGCACGACGATCAGCGCGAACATGGTGATCATGTTCATCGTCACCCCCGCCGAACCCGCGAGTAGCAAGCCGCCGAGGAACGCCAACGGAATGCCCAGGGCCACGGCCAACGCCACGCGTAGGTTGAGGAACGCAAGCAGCGACAGCAGCACGAGGATCGCCCCGACCCGCGCGGTGCTGTTCATCGTCTCCAGGCGGTTCTTCACGTAGATCGACACATCCGCGTTGACCCCGACCTGCACGCCCGGCGGCACCCGCGACGCCTGTTCGGCCACGTACTCCCGCACCGTGTCGGCCAAGGCGATGATGTCGCCGTCGGCCACCTTGTTGACCTGCATGTGCACCGAAGGCTGCCCCTGGAAGCGAGCCCGCGTGCGTTCGCGCTCGAAGGTATCGACCAGGTGGGCGATCTGTCCCAGGCGCAACACCTGCCCCTCGCGCCCCACCTCGATCGGCAACTCGCGCAGGTCCTCGGCGCGGCCGATCGGATCCTGCCAGGTAACCAACCACTCGCCACCCTCCTCCTGCACCCGGCCCAGGGGCAGATCCATCAAACGCGCCCGCACGGCCGCCTGGACCTGCGCCAACTCCAACTGATGCCGTTCGAGCGCCGCCGGATCGAGTTCGACCCAGAGTTCGGGATCGCGTTTGCCGATCACACGCACATCGCGCACACCGGAGATCGCCTCCAGGTCGCGGCGCACCGCCTTGGCGGTCTCGTGCAACACCCGCCACGGCGCGGGCCCGAACACCTGCACGTTGATGACGGGAAAGATCGTCTCCACCTCGCGCACGATCGGCGTATCCGCGAGGTCCGGCAGGTCGAGGTCCCCCCCGTCGATGGCTTCGCGCACCTTGCGCAATACCTGCTCCATATCGGCGCCGCGCGACAGGGTGAGCTGCAGGCGCACGATGCCCTCTTGACTGGTCGAAGTGATCTCGTCCACGTCCGGGATCTCGGCCAGGGCCTCCTCCACCGGATCGGTGATGCGCCGCTCGATGTCTTCGGGCCCCGCGCCCGGCATCGTCACGAGCACCTCGACCTTGCCCAGCGAGAAGTCGGGGAACACCTCGCGCGGCGTGGTGAGATAGAACGAGAGGCCCGCCAGCAACAACGCCAGCACCGCCAGATTGGTGGCGACCGGATTGCGGACCGCCGTACGCACCAGGGACTGCAGCATCACTCGCCCAGCGCCGCAGCGCGCTGACACGGAGCCCCGTCGTACAACCGTTCGAGCTCCCCGGTGATGCGCGGCCACTGCGGCGCCTCGGTCAGGTCCAAGGCGTAAAGCCCGGCGAATTCACCCGCGGTGGCGACGGGCAACCAACGCGCCAAACCCTGATCCCCGGCTGCGGCTTCGTAGAGGAACAGGCCCGCGTGGCCCGCGCGCCACTGCAGATCCGACGCGGGAATCCAGAACCCAGCATGCGGCGCGGCCTGTTCCCAAGTGACCGTGACCGATTGGCCCGCTTGCCAGGCGGGCGCTTCGCCCACCAGCTGCGCTTCCACGAGCACCAGCCCGGTGCGCGCGTCGACACTCGGCGCGCTCGCCACCACGCGGGCCGCCTGCGAAGGCGCGCCGGCCCCGGGCCAGAGCACTTGCACGTTCTGCCCGGGGGCGAGCGAAACGAGGTCCTCTTGCGGCACGGGGAAACGCACACGCGGGGATTCGGAAGAGATCAGACTGCCGACGACCTGCCCCGGCAAGACCCACGAACCCTGCGCGGGTGCGGGGCCGAGGGCCCGTCCGCCGATGGGTGCGCGTCCCACGAGCCGCAGCTGGCGGCGTTCGAGCAAACTGCGTTCGGCGTCGAGCGCCGCAAGATCGGCTTCGGCGGCGAGGGTTTCGAAGTGTGCGCCGCGCTCGCCTTCTTCGGCATCGCTCAAGGCCCGACGGGCCGCCAGCTCCTGGCCCCGCGCCCGGTCGAGGTCGCTGGCCGATCCCCCGACGCCCTGCGCCAGGGCCGTCCAGCGCTCGACTTCGGCCTGGGCCAGTTCCTGCCGCTCGCGTTCGAGGGCCTGCAGGCGTTGGAATCGCTCCCGGGACCAGACCGCCGCGGCCGCTCGGGCTTCCGCCTGGGCCCGCCGTCCGGCGAGGCCCTGCAGGGCGAGCGCCAAGTCGGCCCCGTCGATGCGCCAGAGCTCCGCCCCGGCCACGAGGTCCGCGCCGGGGTGCCAATTGGGGTGCACCCAGTCGATCCGGCCCCCCTCCTCGACCACCAGGGTCGCCTGGCGGGCTTCGGCGAGGGTTCCCTGGACCCGGCGGGCCCGTACCGGCCGCGAGCGTTGCCACTCGGCAGCCCGCACCGGGAAGACCTGGGCCACGGGCTCGGGCACCCGGGCGGGCGGCGGGGCCGCCAACGCGATGCGCCGCACCCCCCAACCGGTGCCCGCGATCAATACGAGGGCCAAAGCCGCCGATGCAGTCCTCCCCATCATCGGGCCCAGGCTATCGGGGCGCCGGGGCCGGATCGATGGGCGCCGCCCGGATCGCGGGAAGCAGGCCCCCGAACGGCACTGGGGCCCCAGGCCCCGCCTGCGGACCCGCCCGCGAATGCGCCACGGGCCGGTTTCTGGCCCTGACAGCTTTACTGGCAACCGCCCCTGGGGTTCAATCCTCGCCCGGCGCAGGCGCCGTACCGGCCCCAGGACCCCGCTCCTGGCGGTTCCGGCGCGCCCTGCGTGCCCCGCTCGCATGCTCTCCTGACTGGCTCCCGCCGGCCGGGTCCGCCCTCGGGCGGCCCGCCCCATCCCCTTCGCTGCGACCCCAATTGCCCGTGGAAATCACCGTCGACACCTCCGGAACCAACATCGCCAAGGTCCAGTTCTCCGTCAGCAAGGAGGACTTCGACAAGGAGTACAAGCGCGGCCTGAACCAGGTTCGGTCGCAGGCCCGCATGAAGGGCTTCCGGCCGGGCAAGGTGCCGATGCCGATGATCGAGAAGCATCACGGCGCCGAGGTCCGCGATGAAGTCAAGCAGCAGTTCCTGAGCCGCGCCTACTCCAAAGCCGTCGAAGACAACAACCTGAAGCCGATGGCCCACCCGCGCGTACAAAAGGACGACGCGAAGATGGAAGACGGTGGCGGGTTCTCGATGGCCTTCGAGATCAGCCTGCGGCCCCAGTTCCCCATGCCCGACTACAAGGGCATGAGCATCGAAAGCGAATTGGAGCCCGTGCTCGACCAGAACGTGGACGAGGCCCTCGAGGAGTTCCGCCGCCAGCAGTCGCGCACCGAAGCCACCGAGGAAGGCATCGACGAGAAGGGCCTGGTGCTCTGCAACGTGATCTTCCGCACCGGTGAGACCGAAGCCTTCCACCGCGACGGCCTGCGCCTGAGCCCGGAATCCGCGCCCCCCGGCGTCGACAAGGAAGCCTACACCGCCGCCATGATCGGCAAGAAAGCCGGCGAAACCGTCGAGCTGGACATGACCCTGCCCGACACCCTGCCGGACGAGAGCCTGCGCGGCCAGCCGGGCACCTGCGTGATCGAGATCACCCAGGCCTTCCGCACCGTGCCGCCCACCGATGAAGAGCTCTGCGAGCTGCTGCAGCTCGAGACCACGGACGAACTGCGCGTCAAAGTGCGCGAATCCCTCGAGGAAGCCGCCCGCGAGCGCGAGAACAACCGCGTCGAAACCGTGCTGCTCGATCGGTTGATCGAAGCGGTTGAAATCGAACTGCCCGAGCCGGTGCTCGAAGACCAGACCCAGAACCGTCTCGCCGGAATGGCGCAGCGCATGGCCCAGGCTGGCGTGCCCCAAGACGAGATCGAGAAGGAGCGCGAGAACCAGAAGGACACCGCACGCGACGAGGCCGGCAAGGGTCTGAAGGCCCTGCTGATCGTCGAAGCCCTCGGAGAGAAGGAGGACCTGCTCGTGAACCACGAGGACATCCAGGCCGAGCTGCACCAGATCGCCATGCGCAACCGCACCACCGCCGAGGAAGTGCGCAAGTATTACGCCGAGCGCAACCTGGGCCAGCAGATGGCCATCGAGCTGCTCGAGCGCAAGGTGCGCGCCTTCCTGCGCGAGCACGCCCAGATCAGCGAACCCGCCTGATCCGCGCCTGGTCGCCCCGCTCCGGCGCGCCGAGCCCCACGTGGCCCGGCGCGCCGGAATTTTTTTCGCGGTGCCTTCCGCGCCTGTCCCGCCCAAAGAAGGGCTTTCCTTTTCCAGCGGGCCTTCCGCGCAGCTTTTTCGGTGCGGCGCACCGGATCTTCTGCCGATGAAACGGCAGACGGCGGGCCCAGGTCGCCGCGGCGGGGCCGTGCCCCGCTTCGCCCCGGGCCCCCGGGTCCCAACTCTGGGCCCTCGGCCCCCCTGCTACGCACCGGGATTGGAATCCCCCCTCCCGGCGCCTAAATCAGACAACCATGAACAACTACTACATCCCCTACGTCATCGACAAGACCGGTCGGGGCGAGCGACAGTACGACATCTACTCGCGCCTGCTCGAGGACCGCATCGTCTTCATCGGCACGCCGATCAACGACGACGTGGCCAACTCGGTGATGGCCCAGTTGCTCTTCCTGGACCGGGCGGGTGGCAAGCAGGATGTGCGCATCTACATCAACTCGCCGGGTGGTTCGGTGACCGCCGGCCTGGCGATCTACGACACGATGCAGCTGATCGAGCCCGACATCCAGACCTACTGCCTGGGCCAGTGCGCGTCGATGGGCGCCCTACTGCTGGCGGGGGGTACCGCCGGTAAGCGCCACGCCCTGCCGAACAGCCGCGTGATGATCCACCAGCCCTCGGGCGGCTCCCAGGGCACCGCGAAGGACATGGAGATCTCCGTGAAGGAGATCCTCAAGATGAAGCGCAACCTGGAGGGCATCCTCGCCCACCACTGCGGCCGCACGATCGAGGAGATCGCCGAAGCCTCCGACCGGGACAACTTCATGTCCCCGCAGGAAGCGAAGGATTTTGGCCTCATCGACCGCATCGTGACCCCCACCGTGCAGCCGAAGCAGTAACGCCAACTCGCGCCCTGGCGCGCACGCGTTCTCGCCCGTACGGGGCGTTTCCGAACAGGCCGCGGCACCCGCCGGGGCCTGTTCCCGTTCGGGCCCCCACGGGAAAATTCTTCCATGTGGGGCCCAGATACGCCCCTCCGCCCCATCCCGGGGCCACGCCGGTCCCATCTTCACCATTTTTGCCGACCGGCTGGGATCCACCCGATAGAATGACGTGTTAGAGAATCTCTGTACCTACCTTGCCTATGAGTTCCTCCGGAAACCGAAGCCGCCACGTGGAGCGGTGCACCTTCTGCGAAAAGCGCCGCCATCACGTCGCCTCCCTGATCGCGGGGCCGCCCGGGGTGTACATCTGCAACGAGTGCATCGAGATCTGCAACTCGATCCTCAAAGAGGAGAAGTTGCGCACCGGTGAGGAGACCCCCGCCGGCGCCACCCCCGAGGTGCGCATGTCCGAGACGGGCAAGCTGCCCACCCCGATCGAGCTCGCCCGCCTGCTCGACCAGTACGTGGTCGGCCAGCACCGCGCCAAGAAGGTGCTCTCGGTCGCCGTCTACAACCACTACAACCGCATCCGCCACACCGGCCAGGGCGAGGACGACGTCGAACTCGAGAAGTCCAACGTGCTGCTGGTCGGCCCCACCGGTAGCGGCAAGACCCTGCTCGCCCGCACCCTCGCGCGCATCCTGGATGTACCCTTCGCGATGGCGGACGCCACCACCCTGACCGAAGCCGGTTACGTGGGTGAGGACGTGGAGAACATCCTGCTCAAGCTGCTCCAGGCCTGCGACTTCGACGTGGCCAAAGCCCAGCAGGGCATCATCTACATCGACGAGATCGACAAGATCGGCCGCACCACCGGCAACGTCTCGATCACCCGCGACGTGTCGGGCGAGGGTGTGCAGCAGGCGCTGCTCAAGATCCTCGAGGGCACCGTGGCTTCGGTCCCGCCCCAGGGCGGCCGCAAGCACCCCGAGCAGAGTTATATTCAGCTCGACACCTCGAACATCCTGTTCGTGTGCGGCGGTACCTTCAGCGGCATCGAGGAGATCATCGGCAAGCGCGTCGGCCAGCAACAGATCGGCTTCGGCCGCGAGATGGTCGAAACGAACACCCGCGGACCGAAACCGGCCCAGCCCCACAACCTGCCGGACCAGTCCGAGCACGGGGCCCGCGACGAGTACGTGCGCTACATGATCCCCAAGGACTTGATGGACTTCGGCCTCATCCCCGAGTTCATCGGCCGTCTGCCGATCATCACCACGCTCGAGACCCTTGGCCGCGACACGCTGGTGCGCATCCTGACCGAACCGAAGAACGCCCTGGTGCGCCAGTACAGCCGCCTGTTCGAGATGAACGGCAAAGAGCTGGTCTTCGAAAAGGACGCCCTGTACGCGATCGCCGACGTGGCCATCGAACGCGAGACCGGCGTGCGCGCCCTGCGCTCGATCATGGAGGACATCCTGCTGGACCTCATGTACGAGCTGCCGCACCGCAAGGACACCGACCGCTTCGTGGTCACCGCTCCCGTCGTGCGCGGCGAGGAGCACCTGGCCCGCGGCCTGATGAGCGCCAAGGGCGGCGAAGCCCACGAGCGCGACGCCGCCGCCGAAGAAGGCGAACGCGAAAGCGCATGACCCTACGGTCCTGAGACGACGGATCATCCTCGCATGCGAGGTGCATCCCTGGGGCGGGGCCCCCGAGCACAGGCTCGGGGGCCCCGCCTGCGTATTGGAGGCGTGCGAACGCCACTCCCAGGGGCTGGGGGGATGGAATTGCGCTCCGATCGGGTACCATGCCGCGCCGTATCCCCTGCCCAGGCCCGCCTGGGCCCACCCCTGGTGGCCTGCCCCCCCGGCTCCGGTCTCCAGCATCCAACCCAGGAGGCCCCATGGTCCGTCGACTCGCCCCCCATTCCCCCCTGCGCCCCTTGGCCCTGATCCTGGGCCTGTCCCTCTCGCTCGCCGCGTGCGGCAAGAAGGAGACCACGACGGAGCCGGCTGGCGGCGGTTCAACGGGCGGCGCAGCGACCACGAGCGAAGGGGCGAGCACGACCCGGGAAAAGGAGACGCAGGTCCAGTTCAAGGCCAGCGACTTCGAACTGGAGATGGTCACGTACAAGTGGGATCCGCAGGCAGGCGACCCCAAGGTGTCGGCCGAGGACGGGGGTCCCGGCTTCACCGGCGAAGGCTGGACCACAAACATGACCTTCCCCGCCCGGGGCAGCAAAGCTGCGGTGCGCGGCGGAACCATCCGCATGTGGATCGATAGCTGGCCGAACACGCTGCGGTTGCAAGGCAAGGACTACAACACCACCTTCAACTACCGGGCGGTTGATCTCTGCCAAGAGAGCCTGCTCGAGATCCACCCGGTCACCCTGGAGTTCATCCCCTACCTGGCGACGCACTGGAAGATCTCGGACGACAAGTCCACCTACACCTTCCGGATCAACCCGGAAGCCAAGTGGAACGACGGGCGGCCGGTGGTGGCCGATGACGTGGTGGCCACTTGGAAGCTGCTCATGGACGAGCGCCTGCTGATGCCCTCGAACGCCACCGTGTTCGGCAAGTTCGAAGAACCCAAGGCCCTCTCGAAGTACATCGTCGAGGTCAAGGTCAAGGAAGAGAGCTGGCGCAACCTGATCTACTTCTCGGGCATGGGCATCTTCCCCGCGCACCAGATCTCGATCCCGGGGGATGAGTATCTGCGCGAGTTCCAGAACAAGTACACCGCGCTGTCGGGCCCGTACACCCTCAAGGACGAGGACGTACAGCTCAACCAGTCGCTGACCTTGACTCGCCGCAACGATTGGTGGGCCGAGGGCAACCCCGCGTACCAGGGCCTGTTCAACTTCGACGCGTACCAGTTTACCGTCATCCAGGACTACACGATCGCGTTCGAACGGGCCAAGAAAGGTGACCTCGACTTCTACGTGGTGCCCAAGGCCCAGTGGTGGGCCGAAGAGCTGGTGCCGGAGAAATCCGAAGCCGTACGCCGCGGCCTCGTGCAGCGACGCAAGTGGTTCAACGACGCGCCCGTCGGCACCGCGGGCCTGGCGCTCAACATGACCCGCGCCCCCCTGGACGATGTGCGCGTGCGCAAGGCCTTGGCCCTGCTCCGCGACCGGCCCAGCATGATCGATAAGCTCTTCTTCGACGAGTACGAGAGGCTGGACAGTTATTGGCAGTATGGCGACTACCGCAACCCGGAGAACGGCATGACCCAGTACGACCCCTTCGCGGCGGTGGCCCTGCTCGAGGAAGCGGGGTGGATCGCCGGGGACGACGGATTCCGCTACAAGGACGGGAAGAAACTGACGCTGGAGCTCTCCTACCGCAGCAAGCTGAGCGAGCCGAGCCTCACGATCTACAAGGAGGACTGCGAAGCCGCGGGCATCGAGCTGCAGTTGCAACTGCTCGACCCCGCCACCGCTTGGAAGAACCTGCGCCAGCGGGAGTTCGACATCGCCTCCACCGCCTGGGGTGCGCTCGTCTTCCCGAACCCGGAGACCTCGTGGGCCGGCAACCTCGCTACCGTGACCGACAACAACAACGTCACGGCCTTCTCGAACGCCCGGGTCGACGAACTTCTTGGCGTCTATGACCGTGAGTACGACCCGAAGAAGCGCAGCGCGATCATCCGCGAAATGGACGGCATTATCTTTGCCGAGCACCCCTACGTGCTCGATTGGTACGGCCCTTCGCACCGCATGATCTATCAGAACAAGTTCAAGATGCCGACCTTCGGCGTCTGGCGGACCACGGATGCGGACGAGGTTATGTACTGCTGGTGGATCGATCCGGAGATGGAAGCCAAGCTGATGGAAGCCCACGCGGACTCCAGCATCGTGCTTCCCACCGAACCGATTCAACACCGCTACTGGGAGCAGTGGCACAAGCACCAATCGAAGCGCTGATCCGCCCCCTGCTTCTCCACTATGGCAGCCTACTTCGCTCGGCGCTTCCTGCTGCTGATCCCCACCTTCCTCGGGATCACGATGTTGGTCTTCGGCATCACCCGGTTTGTCCCGGGTGGGCCGATCGACCAGATGATCCTGCAATCCCAAATGGGTAGCGCCGGTGAAGGCGGCGCCTCGGGATCCGATGGCAGCAGTGTGAACCTCGATCCCAAAGCCATCGACGCGCTCAAGCGCTACTACCACTTCGATTGGCCGCTCTGGAAACAGTACCTGCAATTCCTCGGCCCCCTGAACCTCGACGAGCGTGGGGTGTTCGGGGATTCCGTGGATGAGGTGGAGATCATCACGTATGAAGCCGCCGCCGGGGAGCCCCTCGAAGGGGGCGCCTCGGTCATGCGACTGCGGATGGTAGGACCGGAGCCGGAGTCGGCGGACGACCCGCGCCCCGCTTCGGTGACCGAACGGGTCTACCTGCCCGAAGCCGGCACCATCACCCGCTTCCTCGCGGATCCCGGCTCCAAGGTCCCCACCGGTTCCGCGCTGGTTGAGTACCAGCCCGCCTCCGGCGGATCGCCAAAGTCCATCGAAGCCCCAAACTTCTGGCGCAAGTCCACCACGGGCCTCCTGGCCATGGACCTGGGCAACTCCTACAAGTTCGAGAAGCCGGTGATCCATCTGGTCGTCGAGCGTTTCCCGATCTCACTGCGCTTCGGCCTCACCGGATTCCTGCTGGCCTATCTGATCTGCATCCCCCTGGGCATCCTGAAGGCGGTTTTCCACTCGAGCCGCTTCGACTTCGTGTCCAGTACGCTCATTTTCATCGGGTACTCGATCCCCGGGTGGGCCCTGGGCGCAGTGCTGCTCGTGCTCTTTGGCGGCGGTTCCTTCTGGGACGTGTTCCCCCTCGGCGGCATCGTCTCTGACAACTATGACCAATTGAGCGTTTGGGGCAAGATCAAGGACAGTGCCTACCACATGGTGCTTCCCGTGATTTCCTACACCATCGGTTCCTTCGCAGTGCTGACGGTGCTGATGAAGAACTCGCTGATGGAGAACCTCGGCCAGGACTACGTGCGCACGGCGTTCGCCAAGGGCCTCTCGGAACGGCGGGTAATCCTGGTGCACGCCCTGCGCAACTCGCTCATCCCGATCTGCACGGGCTTGGGCCACGCCCTGGGCGTGGTCATGGCCGGCTCGTACCTGATCGAAAAGGTCTTCAACATCGACGGCCTGGGCTTGCTCGGCTTCAATTCCATCGTTGGCCGCGACTACGCGGTCGTCATGGGAGTGCTCGTGATCAACACCCTGCTGATGCTCATCGGCAACATCTTGAGTGACGTGCTGTACGTGCTCGTGGACCCCCGGATCCGCTTCTCCTGACCCATGGCCGCAGCAGACCCCTCCCAGAAATCCGTTTCGGTCCTGCGCCGCCGCTGGCGCAAGTTCCGGACCCTGAAGCGTGGCTGGTACAGCCTCATCGCGATTTGCGTGATGTACGTGCTGAGCCTGCTTGCTCCCCTGTACATGACGAACCGCGCCTGGATCGTCAAGTACGAGGGGGACTACTACTTCCCCGTGCTCAGCGGCCGGCATGAAGCCAAGGAGTTCGGACAGAAGCGCATCGGGGAGGCGAATTACCGCGTTCTGAAGCAGGATTTTGCCGCCCAGGAAGGCGGAGAGAACTGGGTGCTTCTCGCTCCCTATGCCTACCATCCGAACGAGTCCCTCATGCGCGAATTGGACGGGGAACCTCCGCATCCGCCTTCGGGGGAGCACTGGCTCGGCACCGACAACCGGGGCCGCGACGTGCTGGCCCGTCTGGTGTATGGCTTCCGCATCTCGCTGACGTTCGCACTCGGAGTGGTGCTGCTGTCGTACACCCTGGGCATGGCAGTCGGCGCGATCCTTGGATTCTTCGGCGGCAAGGTCGACATCTTCGGCCAACGCCTCGTGGAGATCTGGTCGGGCCTGCCGTTCCTGTACACGGTGATCATCGTCAGTTCGATCATCCGTCCGGGCATGTGGATCCTGATCCTGCTCCTGGCCGCCTTCGGCTGGATGAGCATTTCAATGTACATGCGGGGCGAGTTCTATCGGGAGAAGGCCAAGGACTACGTCGCAGCCGCCATCGCCCAGGGGGACTCCAACCGCTCGATCATGTTCCGGCACATCCTGCCGAACTCCTTGACGCCTTTGATCAGCTTTGCGCCCTTCGCCATCGTCGGCGCGATCTCTTCGCTGGTCTCCCTGGACTTCCTGGGCTTCGGCTTGCCCGCCCCCACCCCGTCGTGGGGCGAGATGGTCGGCCAGGGCCTCGACAACATCTTCAAGTGGCACCTGGTGATCTTCCCCCTTTCGGCGCTGTTCGCCACGCTGATGATGGTGGTCTTCATCGGCGAAGCCATCCGCGAGGCCTTTGATCCCAAGGTCTTCTCCCGCCTCCGGTAACCCGCGCCATGACCGAGAGCAAGCAATCCGCGGCGGGCCGCGAGCCCCTGATCCGGGTCAAGAACCTGGTCACCAAGTTCTTCGTCGAGAAGCGTGAGGCGGTGGCCGTCTCCGACGTGTCTTTCGACATCTACCCCGGCGAGATGCTGGGCATCGTGGGCGAGTCGGGCAGTGGCAAGAGCGTCACCGCCCTGTCGCTGATGCGGCTGATCCCCGATCCCCCCGGCCGCATCGCCGGCGGGGAGATCTGGTACGGCGGTCGCGACCTTTTGAAGCTGTCCTACAAGGACATGCGCAAGGTGCGCGGCAAGGACATCGCGATGATCTTTCAGGAGCCGATGACCAGCCTGAACCCGGTGTTCACCATCGGGCGGCAGGTCACCGAATCCCTGATCCAACACGAGAAGATCAGCAAATCCGAAGCCGAGGAACGCGCCGTCGAGGTCCTGACCCAGGTCGGCATTCCCGACGCCCGCGCGCGCCTCAAGCACTACCCGCACCAGTTCTCGGGCGGCATGCGCCAACGCGTGATGATCGCCATGGCGCTCATCTGCCACCCGGCCCTGCTGATCGCGGACGAGCCGACGACAGCCCTCGACGTGACGATCCAGGCCCAGATCCTCGAACTGATGAAGGATCTGCAGTCGAAGCGCGAAGGGGCTTCGATCCTGCTCATTACCCACGACCTCGCGGTCATCGCGGAGACCTGCGACCGCGTGATGGTGATGTATGGCGGCAAGCTGCAGGAAGTCGCGCCGGTCGAGACCCTGTTCGCGCGGCCCACGCACCCGTACACGCGCGGCCTGATGGGCTCGATCCCCCACGCCGAGAACAAGGGCAAACCGCTCGAGGCGATCCCCGGCATGGTGCCGTCGATCTTCGACTATCCCCCTGGCTGCCGCTTCGCCTCGCGCTGCGCGCACGCCACCGACCGTTGCCGCAACGAAGAACCGGTGCTGCACGTCTTGTCCCCCGAACACCAGGTGCGTTGCCACCTGGCCGAAGAACTGGATCAGGAGGGAGCCTGATGGCCCACAGCCAGGTCAAGCAGGGAGAGCCTCTGCTCACGGTCAAGAACCTCAAGGTGCACTTCCCGGTCTACGGCGGCATCCTGCGCCACAAGGTCGGCACGGTGAAGGCGGTCGACGGGGTTTCGTTCCGCGTGATGCGCGGCGAGACCCTGGGGCTCGTCGGGGAATCGGGCAGCGGCAAAACCACCGTGGGCCGCGCGATCATCAACCTGCACAAGCCCATGTACCCCGACGTGGAACTCTCGGGCGAAAGCCTGTTCCACACCGAAGCGGGCCAGATCGACACCAACGGCATCACGCGCGACGAGATGCTGCCCCTGCGCGAGCGCATCCAGATGATCTTCCAGGACCCCTTCTCTTCGCTCAACCCGCGCCAAACGGTGCAGGCGTTGATCGAAGGCCCGATGAAGGTGCACCTGGACCTGACGGCCGCCCAGCGCCAGGAACGCGTGTTTGAGCTGCTCGACCGCGTCGGTCTGCAGAGCGCCTACGCCCAGCGCTACCCGCACGAGTTCTCCGGCGGCCAGCGCCAGCGCGTCGGCATCGCCCGCGCCCTGGCCACGCACCCCGACCTGATCATCGCCGACGAGCCGGTCAGCGCCCTCGACGTGTCGATCCAGGCCCAGGTCATCAACCTGATGGCCGAGCTGCAGCGCGAGTTCGGCCTGACCTACATCTTCATCGCCCACGACCTTTCGGTCGTCTACCACATCTGCGATCGCATCGCGGTGATGTACCTGGGCAACTTGGTGGAGATCGGCAGCGCCGAGCAGATCTACAAGAGCCCGCGCCACCCCTATTCCAAGGCCCTGCTGTCGGCGGTGCCGCGCCCCGACCCGGCGGCCAAGAACAAGGACCGGGTGAAGCTGCAGGGCGACATCCCGACCCCCATGAACAAACCCAGCGGCTGCGGCTTCCGCACCCGCTGCCCGATCGCCAAACCCTCGTGCGCGGAAGACGTGCCCGAGCTGCGCGACCTCGGCGGCGGCCAGCTGGTCGCCTGCCCCTACGCCTGACGGGCGCCACGGGCCCCACGCCGGCCCCTGCGCGGCCCGGGCTCCCCACGAGGGGGGCCCGGGCCGCCGTCCATTTTGGGCCTCCGGCGGGCCCACCGGGGCCGCAGCGAAGGCCCCAGCCCCCGCCAGCCCCACTCCCCCCGCTGCCTCCCCGATTCTTGGCGGGCGGCCCTCCAGGAATCCGTATCTACCTTTGAATCCCCGTTCACATCCTATTGCCCATTCTTCCCATGCTTCGCCACCTCGCTCTCCCGGGGGCCCTGGCCGCCTTGGCCCCCTGCGCCCTTTCCCAGGTCGACCTCCTGACGACCCCCCTGGCCGAAACCGCCTACTGCAAGGCCCAGTTCCCCGACAACGTCGACCGCTTTGGCTCGGCCTTGGCCGTAGACGGCCACACGATGGTCGTCGGTGCATACCTCGAAGACAGCGCCGCCACCGGCCTCAACGGCAACGCGGCGGACAACACCCGGCCCGAGGCGGGCGCAGCCTACATCTTCGAGCGCTTCGGCAACCACTGGAGCCAGGTCGCGTACCTCAAACAAGCGTCGAGCGTGATCGGCACCGGCTTCGGTTACTCGACAGCCATCAGCGGCGATTGGGTCGCGGTGGGATACCCCGGCGACAGCAGCCAACTCGCTTCGGCAGGTTCCGTCTACATGTACCGCCGGGTGAACGGAGCTTGGTTCCTCTACCAGATCGTCACGGCGGACTTCGTGGACTTCGGCGACAGCTTCGGCTACTCCGTCGCGATCGATGGTGACACCCTGGTCGTCGGCGCCGTCAGCGAAGACAGCGATGCGACCGGAGTGAACGGCGATCGCCTCAACAACAACGCGTCCCAATCGGGCGCTGCCTACGTCTTCCATTGGGATGGACTGGCTTGGCAGTACGGCGCCTACCTCAAAGCCTCCAACACCGACGCCACCGACTTCTTCGGCAGCGACGTGAGCGTCCTGGGCGACCGCGTGGCCGTCACGGCCCGCGGCGAAGCGTCCAGCGCCGGCGGCGTCGATGGGGACCAACTGCTCAATGACATGGATCGCGCGGGTGCGGTCTACGTCTTCGACTTCGACGGCACCACCTGGGCCCAATCCGGCTACATCAAAGCCAGCTACCCCGGCCTACAGGACGAATTCGGCATCGGCCTCGCGTTGGGGGTCGACCGCCTCTACGCCGGATCCGGGGGCGAAGACGGCGAAGTCGGCGGGGACGGCAGCCTGGACACCCTGACCGATTCGGGCGCGGTGTATGAGTACGTGTTCGGAACCACCGGTTGGGAGTTCGCGCGCTACATCAAACCGAGCAGCCTCAGCAGCTCCGATCGGTTCGGCAATTCCCTAGCCCTCGACGGCAACCGCCTGATGGTGGCGGCTTCCGGCAACGACAGCAAAGGCACCGAGATCGGCAACGATCCCACCGACAACAGCGCCGGGGACAGCGGCGGGGTCTACCTATTCGACGTGAGCGTCGACCCGCCCTTGACCCAGGTCTTCCTGAAGTCGAGCAACTCCGACCCCGTCGACCAGTTCGGTACCAAGGTGGCCCTCTCCGGCGATGTGTACGTCGCCAGCGCCATGAACGAAGCGAGCCTCGCGGGTTCCCTCAATCCGGATCCCTCCGACAACTCCGGCAACCTGGTGGGTGCGGTCTACGTCTTCCAGAACGACGTGGCCATCGCCACCTTCTGCGGCCCTGCCCTGCCGAACTCCACCGGCCCCTCGGCCCAGATCGGTTGGTCGGGCAGCACCACCCTCACCGACGCCGACTTCCACCTGCTGGCGAGCAACCTGCCCAGCGACCAATTCGGCTACTTCCTGAACTCCACCGCCAACGGTTGGTACGCGTATCCGGGCGGCTCCGAAGGCATCCTGTGCATCGGCGGCGGCCCCTCCCCGATCGGCCGCCACATCGCGGACCTGGCCAGCAGCGGCCCGAGCGGCACGCTCGACGTGCCGCTGGACTTGACCCAACTGCCGACCCCCACCGTGCCCTATACGGTTCTGGCCGGTGAAGTCTGGTTCTTCCAATGCTGGTTCCGCGATATGCATCCGACCAGCACCTCGAACTTCACCAACGGCCTGATCGTGCGTTTCGAGTAGAAGCCTGGGACGACGCACCTTCGGGCGCGTGTTTCGACCCATCCGAGACCACCACACAGGATCCGAAAGGACTCACTATCCGAACTCCCGGGGGATCTGGCCCCGGGTGCGGTCAAGCTCCCTCGAGGCAACCGCAAAGTTCTGGCCCCGGCGACTCGCAAGAGCCGCAGTGGTCGGAGAGAGGAGAGCCGCTCCCGTTCCGGCGGGGGCGGCTCATTTGTTGGGGCCGCAGCCCCCATGCGCGGCGCTGCGGGAACCGCGTGCTGCTAGGGCGCTCGGGCGCGGGCCACTTGCCCTTCGTATGGTCCTCGCCCGCGGTGGCCCGGGATTCGCCCCGTTCCTTCTTCCTGCCCGAGCCATCAAGACCCATGCGGAGCCGCTCGAGGCGCGTTCGGGTGGCAGGATTTGGGCCGCACCCCTATAACCAAGGGGTCGGTGCTCTCCCGCCCTGCGCCGGCTCCCCCATTTTTTCGTTTCCAATGAAACTCTCGAGCCTGCCTGCTCCCGGCCATTGCCTGGTCCCGTGCGCCTTCGTGATCGCCCTCGCCGCGCCCCTCGCCGCACAAAGCCAAGATACGGCTCCGATCCGGCAAGTCGACCGCTGGAAAGCCCCCACCGCGGGTGCGGGCGACCACTTTGGCCAGACCCTCGCCAGCGCGGGTGATTGGATGGCCGTTGCCGCCCCCCAGCACAGCACCCCCAATCCCCAGAATCTCGGGGTCCCGATCGCAGCGGAAGCCGGCTGCGTGTACGTGTCCAAGCAAGTGGGCGGCGCGTGGCTGCCGTGGGTCACGCTGACCGCCAACACCCAACGGGAACACGCTCACTTTGGCGCCGCTCTTGCGATGACCAGCGACGTGTTGGTCGTCGGCGCACCCGATGAGGATCTGTACACCTACAACCCGGCAAACTGGCCCACCGTGCACCATGAGGTGGGCGCCGTGCATGTGTACCGCCGCAGCGGCAACACTTGGGTCTACAGCGCCTTCCTGCACCCGTCCCCGACCCAATCGACGGAGTTCGGGCGCTTCGGCAGCGCGGTCGCGGTCTCCGGCAACTTCCTCGCCGTGGGCGCGCCCTTTGCCAGCGCAACGGGCACTGGACAGCCCGGCCTCGTGCACATCTACGAGTGGGATGGAAGCGCTTGGTTGCCGTTCGCCGACCTTGAGGGCTCAGACCTTAGCGAATTCGGCAGCTCCCTGGCGCTGCAGGGCAACCTGCTCGCCATCGGGGCACCGGGAGCCGACCCATCCCAGGGCAGCCTAGATCAAGCGGGCCAAGTCTTCGTCTACAGCCTGCAGACAAACCCGCCCGACCTGCTCATTGACCTCGCCGCTCCCGCGGTGGATTCCTACGACCGCTTCGGCGAAAGCCTGCTCTGGTCGAACAACCTGCTGGTGGTCGGATGCCCTGGCGACGACGGCGTTCCCGGCGACCCGACCAGCGGCGCGGATCCGGACAGCGGTGCTTTGTTCGAGATCGATCTACTCGCTGGCCTTGGTGCCGCCCCGGTCTACACAAAGGTCCCGGGCCTGCTCGGCCTGGGCCACTCCCTCGCCGCCGATGGAACCCTCCTGGCCGCGGGCGCCCAGGGCATCGGGGGCGAACGCCCCTACGTGGGCGACACCGACGGCGGCGCCGTTCAATTGTTCGGAGCCCTCACGGCCGGCGCACGCCCCGCCCTGTGGACCCTGCGCCCGGGCGATTGCGAGCCCGGGGAAGTGCCCACCGGCCTCGCCTTCGCCGGCGGCCTTCTCTTTGCCGGCTCGCCTCTGGAAGACTCCGCCCCCGGAGCCGATCCCAGCGACACGTCCTTGAACGATTCCGGCGCGGTGTACGTCTGGCAACCCGAAACCATCTGGGGCGAGTACTGCGCACCCGAATTCCCAAACAGCTCCGCCCAATTCGGCCACCTACTTTGGGTGGGATCCCCCGGGGTCAGCGACGCCGACTTCACCCTCGCCGCCACTTCCCTGCCTTCAGGCCAATTCGGCCTCTTCCTGAGCGCCCGCGAGGCCGCCTGGATCCCCCTCGGCCCTCCCGGCCTGAACCTCTGCCTCGGCGGCCCCCAAGGCTACGGACGCCTGATGCAAACCCTCGGCACCACGGGCACCGGCGGCTACCTGATCTCCCAGGTCAGCCTCAGCCAGCTCGCCACCGCCCAGGGCCCCACCGCCGCCCAGCCCGGCGAAACCTGGTACTTCCAAGCCTGGTGCCGCGACGGCTCCGCCTCGCATCTCACGAGCGCCCTGGCGATCCAGTTTCAATGAGCCCGCCGGGTCCACCGCACCGTTCGTATTAAGCAGTGTCCCCATCCCCTCTTGGGATAAAGACACACCTCGCGACGAACCCCAAAGCCCACAACCCAACGGGGGCACCACGCTCAAACTCCCAGGTCGCCTCTTTCCTCCTGGTCCATCCTCTGCAAGGCCTTGAAACACCGGTCGTGGAACTCCTCGTCCCTTTGTCGCACGTCCTCCCAAACGGGGCTCGCGTGCACCATCTGTTTGGCCAGTATCAAGTCGTACTGCGCCGCCCTATACAGAAACAGTATCGAACCGGGCTTGTCGTACCCTGCATCCCGCAAGGCCTGTAGCGCTTCATCCACCTGCCCCTTCCGCAGGAACTTTCGGACGCGGAATCGGAGGAAAACGTGACGGCCCATCATCGCTGTGCTTCCAAGGTAGAGGGAGGTTCCTGATTGCCGACCGCGCGATCGGCCTCCCACAAGCAAAAGAGCGTAATCGAGTTGGCTGGCTTCGCAAGAAACGCGGCAACGGTTGGACAGTGACCCGCTAACGCACCCCTGGACCCATCCGCCACGGCTCGCTCGAACGCCCCATACCTGCTCCAGGGGGATCCGGTTCCATATGCAACCGGCGAGAACCATCGTCTGCCTGAACCACCCTCAGTCGCCCGAAGGCAAACAAGGTCGGGCGCTCCGCATCCGCAGCAAGAGCCTCCTCGGAGCCCACCGCGGCACTCTGCAAGCCCGCCAGCGCCATGCGCTGCAACTCGCTAAGGAGCGCAAATCCGTGCAACATCATCGGTAGTTCGCCAAGCACGACCTGCCCAAGGGACCCCAGTCGACCATAGGCCCCATCTTCGGCATCTTGATATCCCGTGCAATCCTGCAACTCGAATCCTTCGCCGCTCCGAATCCGCCGGAGGCACTCCTCGATACAGTCTAGCATCAAGAGCCGGTCCATCTGAAACTCGATGGGAGTGGACAAGGAAATCGGTAGCTGATCCTCCCGCAATTGGCCTGCGGAGATGGCCTCTTCGACGGCGCAATGGAATTCGAGTGCCCTCGCCCGCTGGCCGATCATCGCAGACTCCAGCTCTTCGCCAAGGTCCAGGTTCCGCACGGAATGCTCAATCCAAGCAAGCGTCCCCGCATCGGCATCCTTGGAAAAACAATAGAGCCAATCCTCGACCATCCGCATCCACTCGCAACCCAACATGGAATAGAGGGTGGCCCCTAGGAACGAGTGCGACCCGCGATACGCGGAAAGGTGCGCGTACGCTCCTTTCAGGAGCACGGTCGCTTGCGCGACATCCCCCTCTACACACCGCGCCCGCATGCATGCACGCAGAATCGCAAGCACCCTCGTGCTCGGTATGGTGGGCAATCGCAACTGCCCGGGAATGCAACCAGCCTTTCCATCGAGCGCGCCTTGCACCGTACGGCGTCGGAAATCAAAACGCTCGCGTGCACCGACTTCCAAGGCCCGTTCGAGGTGCCCCTTTGCGCTCGACTCGACGGCGCGCAGATACGCGCGCACGGAATCCGACGGAGCCACCAGGAGCTCAGGCCCCTGGAAAACCCTCTCCACATCCGCCAAGAACATTTCCTTGGTGACACCTGCTTCCCTAAGCAAGAGCACGTCCCGCCGCAATTCGGGATACGCCCGGCCCTCCCCCTCTCCAGACAAGAGCTGCTCATAGAATGCGTCCAGCTCGAACGGTGGACCCTCCCACAATTCCCCGCCGCCGCCCACGATCTCCGAGAAGTACGTTTCCCACTCGCCACGATCCTCAAACGGCTGCCCCAGCGCAGTCACTCCCATCGCAGGGTAGACAATCTCCGCAGAGGTCCGCGGCACACATTGCTCGATCCGCCTCTCCAGGCGATGCTGAACCTCTGCCCGCCCCTGCCGCGCAAGGCGGTAGCTATGCGCGCCAAAGGCCAGCACGAGGATCCCCCCGAGAAGATTGATCCCAAGCCATCCGAATCGCATGGGTCCAATCTAGCAGCACCCTTGGCAAATAGACCACCCCCGGCGCTCGGCCATCGGGCCAGTCTTTGAAGCCCAAGACCCCGGGGCGGTCCCGCGAACAAGGTCCACCGCACAGTGCCCCCAGTACAGGCTGACTCCTTGCCGCACCTAGTCGGTGACCCCGCTGAGCGTGGTCAGCCGTCCCGCAGTCAACAAGACCCCTTTCTGAACGCGCTCCCGCTTTACGCCCTCGACAGACTCCACGAAAGCGAAATCATAAACGCCGGGCTGCATACCCCCGCAGCGATATTCTCCAGGAGACATGATGACATGCCCGACCATGGAGCCCTCTTCGGTTTCGAGAGTCAGGCCTCGCAATGGCTTCCACGCCTCGTCATCTGCGTACTCACTCCTCCAGAACACGCTTTGAATTCTGCCAGGCTCTAGCTTCACAACATCGAATCGTACGCCCGCCAGCAACTTCACGACGATCCGCGTTTCCGAAAAGCCGCCCTCTAGCGTAAGTGCCTTCTTCGCCAGGGCTCCATCGTCATAAAGCGAAGCACACCCAAACCGGACGGGCTCAACCTGCAACTGATACTCTCCCGGCCTCACCCCACGCATCCGAATCGGATACTCCGCGGTAGCGACCGAAGCATACCTGCTGTCCGCCTCATCGGGATCCTCTGCAGCATTTCGCAGGCGAACGGCAACACACGGAACCGCCTCCCCATCTTGATCGACGACATACACATCCAACGTCCCTGCGTCGTACCGCTCCACTCGAAGGACCAAAGTCTGCCCATCGGCAAAGTCTCCGGGCTGGATCCATACGGGATCCGCATATCCAGAACCGTCCTTCGTCTCCGCCCAAACCTGAGCTCGTAGTCGCTCGGTTAGGATGATGGAAGTCCGCGCATCGTGCCCAGTGGACACCTTGAATGGTGGGACCGTAGGAGCGTTCCCCTCCTCGCCCGGACGCGCGTCTCGGTGCAAGACTACGGCTTCCGGCAAGGGATTGTTGAACGCATCAACGACGTAGACGGGCACGGGAACCATATCCAGAACAATCCGATAGCCGTCATCACTCGAATCCGCCGCCGAGAATTCCTTCCGACCCAAGAACTGCCCTCCTGGCCCGTGCATGACAAACCAAAGGCGCTCCATATCCTCTACTTGCGCCCCTCCCAAGGCAAACCGGCCATCACCATCACAGGTATCACTGCCCAGCCTGACTTCGGCGGGAAGGGAGGCCTTCTTCCCGTAGGCGCTGACTTGAGTATAGGCGGCAGGTTTTCCCGACGTGTACACGACCTGCCCCCGAAGTTGCCTGACGCGTGCCCCTGAAGACCGCTCGGTCAACGGGGCCGCCTCTTCCGGCGCATCTCGCTCTGGACCTAGATTTTCGTGCGAGAGCAAGTCGGAAACAACATCCGGTTCAACGGATGCGGCTTCTGTTACCGCTCCCCGCGCCAGCTCCGCCATTTCGGCGGGGTCTCGCCGCACAGAAAGAACGATCCCTGCCACGGAGGCGACCGCGAGAAGTACAAGCACCGCGATCTTTCTATGAGTGGACATGATCTTGAAACTTGGCAAGACACGTGATTGGTTTCGAATGCAAGCCGAGCTGCCGGCGGTTTCGACAGTCGCCGTTCTCCGCCGTACCGCGCCGCACCTTGGAACTTCACTGTAGGGCTCTGTCGGCCTTGGCGGCAAGCTCGAGTATGGAAACTGTCTTCCTTCTCCCCGGAGGAAGCACTCTGTACGACTGCCTTGTGGTCCTCCCAGGGAAGTAGATTCATCGGAAGGCCTCCTGCACCCATCCGAGTGGCGGCCATGGCTCCGAGATAAGCGGCCAGAACACTTTCTCTCACGGAATCCCAGACCCCCGTGTGGCCCATGTTATCCGTAGCTCAACGACATGATTCGTGCCGGTTGGGCAACCCCAAAGCGCCGAATGACCCCGCCCGGCGGAAGGGTCGCTCCAATGTCCCGCTGCGAGCGCTGGATACACCGTGGGTCCAAGACTGGCAGACTTCGCCACCACCAAGCGACATGGGAGGCTTCCGCCGGGGACTTCTACAAACCCGAACCATGGCAACTCATCCTCAGCCAAGGCCTATGGCAACGACCCCTAAGTTCAGCCGCGCCCCAGCAAGCCCCCCCGATTCACGGGATTGAATCACACAACCCCAGCAGCAAACCAGCGTTTGGAATAGGCCAAGCGTTCTGCCTCTGAGCAAACCCATTCCAGGGGGATCTCATCGAAAATCGAGCAGATATCCGGCAACCGAGCCTCCTTGGGAAACTTCAAGATGTACATATGACTTCCATCCCCAGTCTGGCCCAACATTCCTGACTGCGCTGATTGCTTTCGAAAACGCGCGCACAACAGAAGGTACCCATCCAGCTTCAGAAGCGCCTGCAAATCGCCCAGGGCATGGAATTGGTTGCCCGACTGCGCCGCGTACATCTTCCCCCTCAATTCCAACCTGAGATTCGCCCCCGCCCCCCACTCAAAATCAGCGTACAAGGTGGTGGGACAACGGCACTCTGCGCTCATGTCCCACACAGCAACCCCGATTGCCTGGTTTGCGTACATCGTTTGGACCCGGTTACACCAGAAGCGCGCTCCGAACCCCACACCCACCGGGCATTGACGGGCTTGGCACACAACACACCAAGGGAGCCATGGCCGAGAACCAAGACACCGCGAGGCTACGTCGCAGCTTCAGGGCTGCGACTCTTGCCCGGAGGCATCTGTCACCGCGCGACCACCCGCGCCACCAGCCTCCGAGCCATTCAAGTTTGCCCTACTCGGCCTCAGCGCAATCCCCCAAGTCGCGAACATAATTCCGGGTATATAGATCAGGATCTCAAGGACGTATTGGGCAATACGACTATCCCACCTGTGGAGCATTCTTACAAAGGCCGCGTAGACCGCAAGGAACACGCTCGCCTTCAAGATCCCACTCAATTGTGCATTGATCCCCGAACTCCGGCTGCTTGTTTTCATATTGAATCCTGCTGTACCTACCCCGCCCGACGCCTGCCAGGCTTCGCACCCTTCTAAAGGTTCGTTTCAGGCCACGAAAGGTGGTTCCTTCGTACCATAGGCCCCCATCGGGCACAAGCCTCCTTCTCAGTTGCCTATCCGTTCCTGTGGATATTCGATCCTACGGCAAGAGGACACCTCCCCAGCGTCACCAACTAGCAGCACCCCGTAGATCGTCAGCGGTCAGGGACAAGGTCACTTTTCAAAGTAAGGCTCCTCCTCGCCCTCCTTCCATAGACTCAACATCGGCTCATCCGGTGAAGAATTCCCGCGGAGTGTGAATCTCTGACTGCCGGAGCTACCCGCTGCCCCGATGTATGGAACGGAAAAGGCGCCACCAATACTCAAACTCAACTTCGCTTTGCTGTTTGGAGCACTCTTGGAACCGCTTGGCGCCTTGAGATTCAGGTCAATACGGTCTTCGAAAGGAGACCCAATGTAACAGAGGAGCTCGCCGGGTCCATCGCCCATCGACGGCCGATGTATCTTCACCGTGCCGCCATGTTCGCCGGCCTCCAAGACGACACACGGCCTACCCGCTGCATCGACGATTTCGAGTCTCTTGGTCCTGAGGATTTCTTGCTCCAAGTCGCGCCCCATCGGCCGGGATGCGACGGCGAAAGTGACGCCCACCGCCGTAGAGACTAGGGCCAACGTATCCAGTGTACTTCTGACGGATTTCCTCATAGAACGCACTTCACCGACTTGGATCCTCGGGGACTGGGGCCAACGTACCGATCCAGTAGAGGCACTAGCTCTGTGAAGTGTCAAGTCCACGACGCTGCTTCTCCCATAGGCACGGGCCCGAGGTTGCCAGAGGTATGGCCGAGAGTGCACCACCCCAAGAATCCGCAAGGGATGTGGGCAGATTCGGTTTCTCAAAATCTCGGTCCCAAAAACACTGCCCACGGTTCGGCTCGGAGCGAGCACGACTCACGGTCGCTCCACCTTGCCGCGTGACCTAGCACATGACCCCAGCCATTCCCTGCCCAGTCATGATCACTGCCCAGGTGTAATCCATACGTACCCATCAGTACCGATCCCCGCCAAACTCCACTTCAATCGGTTCCAGAGAGTCCCTCCTGCCACCGAGACTTCAGCACACACTTTCCCCCGACGCTCCTCTGGCCACCACCACTCGTTCCGCTCCACCAGGCGTCCATCCGAAGGCTGCCCACTCCCTCCTTGCTCCCACTCCGCGCAAAACTGTCCCATCAAGGCCTTTGCCGTATCGGCAAAACCCGGCGCCCCGTCGGTCAATAGGTGATAGTCCTCGCCTTCCTCAACGAATATTACCGTATCGACACCGTACAAATCCGGCCGAAAGCGGATCCACCCAACGCCAGTGATCTCCGTCACTCGGATCGTCCTTGCCCCCCCTGGATAAACGAGCTTGAGCGCTTCAATCTTTTCGCCGCAAACCAGCTTCTCAACCGTAGTCGCCACTTTCTCATTGTTTGCGATTCGCACCATTCGATTCCTGCTGACGGAACTGCTTCCACCACGCGTTCCATTCGTACGAGTGTACTTCCCCCTTCGGGCAGATGGCCACACCAATGCCCCGATTGCCTTCCCGCCAACGCCTGGCCGAACTTTTGGTACCGGAGGGCTAAGCAAACGTGATGGATACTTCAAAGACCTGTGAGCCAGGACCGTAACAGACCTCGGAGGCTCGCGACTTCAGAAAGGTTTGGATTCGGTCAGGCGAGGAGCTTGGAAATCGTGCCCCTTTCGATGTGCTCGTCTGAGGGGGAGCGGACGCATACCCTTGACCGTAGGCCCGAAGGCGAAATGCCCTAGTCTTCTGCCAACAGGGATCTAACCTCCTTGCCGTCGAGCAAATCGGCGGTACTCACAGGCAAGTTGGTATCCAATTCATATGCCTCGCGGAGCATCCGCACCAGGTTGTCTTTACGTCTCTGCCTGACCTCTGGTGCGACACGGTCGTCGCGGAGGCCTAAAGACGAATACAAGTAATGCCTTACCAACTTGAACCTCATTTGCCCCCCATAGGCTGTTCCAGCAAGCTCCGGCAAGCGGGCCTCAATTTTGTAAATGGCACTGATGGCCACCCTCTCGGAATTGTGACATTGCTGGGAAACGTTTAACCCGACCCCCTCATCAGCAAGTTCCTTCAGGATCTTGATAGCAGCAGTTTCCCGCACATCGGGTTTTCGGACCGTTACAGCAACCGCGTTGCTCCGGAACACTTCTTTCCCGTTGGTGAAAGCAACCCGAACACAATAGTTGCCACAATCCAAGAAAACCGGCCGAAACCCTGCGTAGATTCGATAGCTGCCATTAGGTTCTTTCGCTGAGCGAGCTTCGCTCATCACCCCATTCAGCAACGCTACAACGTCAATTCCATCTCCAGAAAGCAAGCTATCCGGGACCCTGGAACCACCTTTCCGCCCCTTAATCGAGTGTCCATTTGCGTTGTACCGCCGCAAAAGACCATCCGGACATTCAACTTCAAAAATGAGGTTCGCCTTGTAACTGCGGCGACCAAAGAGGGACGCCCAGCCAACCGGTATTGCATCTTCACCGGCATTGTCAAGCTTCACTTTCCACTCAGTAGCTACCCAAGGTGGGAATGTGGTCGAGCCACTGGCAGCGAGGTGAAGCGAGATTGGATCTGCTTTTTGATTCGCAGTGGCCATCACCACACAGAATATGGCTGAAATGGCAGGCAAGATGGCTTTCCAAGTCTTCATACGTTGATCGCAAAGTGAGGTGCAGGATTGGGTGCCCGCCGCAACGAAATGGCGGTACAAGGCCGAGGGTCCCTACTCCCGGCTACCAAACGAAGGGTCTTGTTAGATTCCTCCTAGCCGAGATGTAGTGCCCTGCCGCAGTCCAGGTTCACGGCATAGAACGGGTCCCCAAACGCCTGGTTCAATCGAAGCTCAATAAATCGGACCGCCGCGCTACGACTTCGCCCGCCCAAGGCAGGCTTCGCGCGGCCCCCCCCGTACCCTGCAAGCGGCTCGGCATCCTTCGCTTGACAGCTTCCGGGACTGCCTATTCTCCTGAACCTATCAGCCAACTCCGGTGTCCAGACTACCAGAGAAGGTCAGGTCATCGCCCAGTGGATCCGTTGGCACAACCACGGGCCCCCGCCAAGCGCGGGGCTACCTCAGCCCGCGTGAGTACCGTTCCCAACAAGCACTGTCCGTGGCTTGACTTCTGGGGGAGCACTACCAGCGTGCCTATCAAGCGCATTCAGCAGCTGCTAGGCCACAAGGATAATCGTGTCACGCAGCACTATATCAAGCTTCTGGGGGATGCAATGATTGGTGCATCGCATGATGTTCCTCTGTAACGGTGCATCGCTCCCGAGATCGCTCCCGCAGCTCACACAGTGTTGAACCCGTATGCGTTCCACACGTCGGGAGTAACCCCCAAGTGTTCCAAGGGTAGGCACCCGCCCTGAGCCTACCCGCATCATCAAAATGCTCTCCGAGGCTGACTCCTGTTGCTAGTTCCACCCCCTCTTTCCAAGCATTCGAAAAGGCGTCAACGTCGCCCCTATCCTTCCTTGCCTCCATCCAATTCAAACCAAACTGAAAAGCTCCGCTCTTCCCCTTCGGTACGAATCTCCTGGTGGCGTCGAATTCCCCCAAACAACATCTCGACTGGACTCAACTCCGTATCGCAACTTCAGCCCACCAATGAAACCCAATCCCCGAAAGACCGAGTTGACAATTATCACCAATCTTGAATAAGTCGGGAGTAGTGAACTCAGCCGCAACGCTTCTACGCCCTTTTCCTTGACGCCGAATTGCTTACCCAGCCCCACAGGATACCCTCTGAATAGCTCAGCTTCACCATTCTTCGCAATGGTGCCGCAGTACCCAACCCGTGGTGCTCCCTTACCGCCGTCTCCCTCCAAGTAGTAAGTAAATCCACCTTTCACTCTCTTGAGGTTTCCGGACAAATACAATCCACGTCTGTATGCATCCTCATTCAGGTCAATCAAATCATTGGCCTCGATTTCTTCACTCCAAAGCTCCCCCCGCCTGGTCTAACTCCACAGTAAACCAAGAATAAAAGGGGCCAATGTCAGAGCTTAAATCTGCGGGGAGTTGCATCTCGAGTCCCTGTTGCGTTGTCCTGGGATCACCATTGTCAATCGCCATTCTCATTAGAATTGGTTTCAATATCAAGAGGAGCGTAGCCCCCACTGAGGTTAGTTGGAGCCGGTCCAGCGCTGGACGTTGTCCAGGTCGTCCTTCTCGGTCATAAGGTCTCCATTGAACCCGATGGACGGGTCTTAAGGGTGGCCTACCTTCCGAGGGGGGCACTATATGACGGTGGCCCACTCGTCCCGGGCAACGCCGTACTCGAACTCCGCCTGCTCAACGGCCTCTTCCTGGGTTAGATGCCATGTGTCCGCCAGGCAACGGCCATCCGCATCTATGCGAAGCAGGAAGAAAGCGCCGTCCTGCTCTACGATCTCCAGCATCGTTGGCCCTTCGCACGGCACGATTCCGCCTTCTTCAACCACGTGGTGACCAGTGACTCCGGGTACCGTTCGCACCTTGGCTCTTAATCGTCCCATCTCAAGCGACTCCCACGGAATGTGAGGATTCTCAATGACCTTCCCATGTGCGTTCAGCGCTTCGAAGTGAACGTGTGGATCGAGAGAAAGAACCGAATTCTATGGATGGTGAAGTAAGCGGGGCACCGGCATACCCTTGGTGTTGGTTCAACTCATCACCCAAAGCCGGGGCGGCGGGGAAGGATACGCCACATGGCTCAGGATACCGCCATCCACCCGATTTCCCAAGTCAAGGAGCCCATTACGTCCAGCAAGAGGTCGCTCACTGGAGGGCCCGCGTTGCCCTGACCCTAGCCCACCGGGCCAAAGCCGACAACTGCTTGGCTTTAGTCGAATATCTCCTCGGCGTGCAATGACCTCGAGGGGTCCCCCTCTTCATAGACGGACTAGCGCGATCCCCGTGGGAACCGCGCTCAACAAGCATTGTCCGTGGCTTGACTCCAGGGGTGCATTACAATGAAGCGAGTGCATATATCAAGCGCATTCAGGAGCGATTCGGGCACAAAGACATTCGTGTCACGCAGCACTACATCAAGCTGCTGCGTGACACGAAGAAGAGCGCCTCGCATGATGTCCCACTATAGCACGCAGCTACCAAACACTATCCCGGATCGCCACCCGAGTACCACTTTTCGCGATAGTCCGACCGCGCAGCCTCGGTGCTGACTAGCTCCCGTGGAATCTCATCAAAAACTGAACACCTGATAGGTTTATCCACATTTCTTCTACCAAGCAGTAGGTACATTAGACTTCCATCCCCAGCTTGCGACAGCATTCCGGACTGCGCAGCTTCGACACGAAAGCGCGCGCACAGTAGAGTAAAGCCATCTCTACCCATCTCGCGCTGCAACTCCCCCAGCGCAAGATATTGGTTCATGCCCTCAGCGTAATAAGTCCTACCGCAAACATGCGCAGTCAACTTGGCGCCGGGATCGAACTCATAATCGGCGCTCAGAGTTATGCGCATCTTCTCGCCACTTTTCTCATCCCACACAGAGACATCGATTTTTTCGTCCTTGTAACCCATATGACACTCCAGGCTCACCTAGACATGACCTTCCCGGATTCTTCGGACACTGGGGTACGTTGATTGGGTCAGTAGAAAAGTTCGTCCTGGAAGCTGCCAAACAAAGGATGCCGCGCAGATTACAGGGCACCGAGGGAGCCGAGTAGAACGGCAATTGGACAGTCCATCCACTGCAACCATGCTCCAGGGCAGGGCACATACCGCCCCCACCCTGCCCCCCAGTTCAACTCCGCTCGTCCGTGCGCCAGATGTTCGCCCCCAGGGCCTTGAGGCGTTCCTCAATGCGCTCGTACCCGCGGTCGATGTGATAGACCCGGTGCACCTCGGTCTGTCCCTCGGCCACCAGGCCCGCGAGCACCAACGCCGCCGAGGCCCGCAGGTCCGACGCCGTGACCTCCGCCCCCGACAAACGCGCCGGACCGCGCACGACGGCGGCGGTGTTTTGGCGGCGGACTTCGGCGCCGAGGCGTTCGAGTTCGGGCAGGTGCATCCAGCGGTCGGGGTAGATGCGTTCGGTGATGATCGAGATGCCGTCGGCCTGGGTCATCAGGGCCATCCATTGGGCCTGCAGGTCGGTCGGGAAGCCGGGGTAGACGTTGGTGGAGACGTCGGTGGAGCGCGGGGGACGTTCGCGGGGGTCGTGTTCGAAGGTTTCGATGTAGTCGATTCCGCAGTCGAAGGGCACGCCGGCTTCCCAGAGGCGATCGACGAGGCAGCGCAGGTGGTCGGGTTCGCAGTCGGTGACTTTGACCGCGCCGCCGGTGATGGCGCCGGCGAGCACGTAGGTGCCGGCTTCGATGCGGTCGGGGATCACGCGGTGGGTGGCGCCGGAGAGTTCGTCGACGCCGTCGATGGTCAGGGTCGGGGAGCCGTGGCCTTGGATGTGGGCCCCCATCGCGATCAGGCAGTTGGCCAGATCGACGATTTCGGGTTCGCAGGCGGCGCCGTGGATGACGGTGCGGCCTTCGGCTAGGGTCGCAGCCATGAGCACGTTGGCGGTGCCGAGCACCGACGAGCCGAAGGAGGAACCCATGTACATGGTCGCGCCGCGCAGGCGGCCGCCGCGGGCTTTGGCCACCACGTAGCCGTGTTCCACCGTGATTTCGGCCCCGAGGGCCGCCAGGCCCTTGATGTGCACGTCGATGGGTCGCACGCCGAAGACGCAGCCGCCGGGCAGGGAGACCTTGGCCTGGCCCTGGCGGGCGAGCAGGGGCCCGAGCACGCAGACCGAGCCGCGCATGGTGCGCACCTGTTCCCAGGGGGCCACCGCCACCAGGTCCCCCTCGCAGGAGACCTCCAGACGGCCGCCGGGGTGGCGCTGGGCCTTGGCCCCGAGCAGCTCGAGCACCTCGGTCATGCGATCCACGTCGCTGAGGTCCGGGACCCCTTCGAGCACTAGGGGCTCCCGGGTCAGGATGGAGGCCGCCAGGATGGGCAGCACGGCGTTCTTGGAGCCACCGGTCTTGACCTCACCACGCAGCCGGTGGCCGCCCTCGATCACGAGCTTTTGCATCGAATTCCCCCCTGGATCGGCCTGGCGCCCGCCGTAGGAACCCCTCCCCGCGGGCGCATCCGATCCGTGCGCCCAGGGTACGCAGGCCGCCGGGGGCGTTTCCACGGTCCAGGGCCCCCATTCCCCCCTCTGGGCCCGGCCCGGATGGGGGCCGCCGGGGTCCGCGCCGGTTGACAAGCCCCCCGCCTCCGACCTACTCTCAAGGGCTTGCAACGGGCCGAAAAGGCCCGGATCACGGGTCCGTTCCGGGGCCCGCTATGCCCAGCCTCCTCCCGATGAGCGCGACCAAAGACAACTTCGATCTGGCGACCGACCCCATCCCCAGCTTTGCGGCCCTGGTCCAAGAGCGCAGCCGGATCTACGAGCGCAACAAGAACCTCGACAGCTTCCGCCGTACGGTTTCCGCCCTCGGCGCGTCCGGCGAAGAAGGCCGTCGCCGCGGCCTCGGTCAATGGCTCGTCGGCGACTTCGAGGCCGCGATCGCGACCTTGGCCCAATACAAGGACGACGACGTCGCCGCCTTCACCCGCGCCAACGCGTTCATGAGCCTGGAGCGCTTCGAGGAGGCCGCCGAGATCTTCCGCGCCCTGTCGCAGAAGTATCCGGGCGAACCGCGCCCGCGCGGTGGCATGCTCGATGCCCAACTCGAGGCCGCCCTCGCCCGCAACGACTACGACGCCGCCGCCGAAGGCACCCGCAAGGCGCTCGCCGAAGCCCCGGCCGAGTTCCTCGACAGCGCCGAAGGCCAGTACATGCAAGGCCGCATGTCCGAGCTCGACAGCAACTACGGCAAGGCCCTCGACTTCTACCAAGAAGCCTTCGAGGTCGACGGCACGCACCGCCGCAACGCCTTCCGCCTGGCCTACCTCAGCGAGCGCTGCGGCCTCGACGCGATGGCCTTGTCGGTCTACGAGACCCTGGCCACCATGCTGCCGATCGACCGCCGCGTGATGAACAACCTCGGCGTGCTGTACGAGGACATGGGCCGCGACCAGGACGCCGCCACCTGCTACGACACCGTGGCCCGCAACTACCCGCAGGACCGCCGCGCGCGCCTGTACCTGCACGATGCCGTCGCGGGCATCGACATGTACTACGACGAGGATATGGAGAAGAAGGAGGATCGCCTCAACCAGATCCTGCGCATCCCCATCACCGACTTCGAACTGTCCGTGCGCGCCCGCAACTGCCTGTCCAAGATGAACATCATCACCCTGGGCGACCTGGTGCGGCAGACCGAGCACGAACTGCTCTCCTACAAGAACTTCGGCGAGACCTCCCTCACCGAGATCAAGGAGATCCTCGGCAGCAAGGGCCTGCGCCTCGGCATGGCCCGCGAAGAGGCCGTGGCGAGCATCGCCCGCGTGCACTCCGACGCCCCCACCGCCGAAACCGACGACGTGCGCAACAAGCCGGTCAGCGAACTCAAGCTGTCGATCCGCGCACGCCGCACGGTGGAGAACCTGGGCTGCATGACCCTGGGCGAGATCACCGCCCACAGCGAAGACGAGCTGCTCGGCATGCCGAACTTCGGCGTGACCAGTCTGCTCGAGCTGCGCAACAAGCTGTCCGAGTTCGGCCTGTCCCTGAAGGGCGAGTAGGCACCCGTGTACGACTTCCTCGAGGGTCAGGTGGCGAGCCGCAGGGCCGCCAGCCTGACCCTGAACGTCGGCGGCATCGGTTTCGAACTGCGCGTGCCCCTCGGCGTGCCCATGCCGCCGCCCGGCGAGCGCGCGCGCCTCTACACGCACCTCGCCGTGCGCGAGGACGCGCACACCCTGTACGGGTTCCCCGATCTGGAGACCCGCGACCTCTTCCGCCTGCTGCTCAAGGTGCGCGGCGTGGGCCCGGGCATGGCCCTGGCGGTGCTCTCGGGCCTCACACGCGACGAGTTCCTCGAAGCGGTGCTGCGCGACGACGCCAAGACCCTGCAGGGCATCAAGGGGGTCGGGAAGAAGACCGCCGAGCAGATCCTGCTCGACCTGAAGGACCGCGCCGAAGCCTTCGCGGCCCACTCCCCGGCCAGCACTGGCCGCCCGGCGACCGGCGGCGGCCAAGCCCCCGCGGGCAACGTCGAAGACGCGATCATGGCTCTGGTCTCGATCGGGTATTCCGAAAAAGACGCCCGCACCCGGGTACAAAAGGCCGCCGAATCGGTCGATCCCGACGACCTGGAAGCCCTGGTCCGTCTCGCGATCGGCTGAGCGCCCCGCGCTCTGTCCGCTGCCACGCCCCGGGCGCCGCGCCGTCTGGTACGGTATGCGCGATGTTGCGTTCCCCCCGCTCCGGCCGCGCCCTGTTGCGCTCCCTGCTTGTCATTCTGGTGCTCACGCTCTTGCTCGCCGAAGGCGTGCTGCGCATGGGCTGGATCCAAGGGTACACGCGCGCCGAAATGCGCCCGAGCTTCGAGCAATTCCAGGCGAAAGCCATCGCCCAGGGGCACCCCTACCTCGCCTATTCGCTCAAGCCCGACCTCGACACCGACCACAGCGGAAGCTTCCGGCGCACCACCACCAACTCCGCCGGTTATCGCGGCCCGCTGGTGGCCAAACCCAAACCCGCAGGCACCTTCCGCGTGTTGTGCCTCGGCGGTTCGTCGACCCACGGCACCACGCCCACCGACGATGCGCACACCTGGCCGGCGCGCCTCCAGGAGCACCTGCGCACGGACACCGGCAACGGGGCGATCGAAGTGCTCAACTTCGGCGTGTTCGGCTACAGCACCTTCGAAAGCTTGATCAACCTCGAATTGCGCGGCGTGGATTTCGAGCCCGACCTGGTGCTTGTCTACCACACGATCAACGACATGCGCTGCGCCTTGTACAAGCCGGGCGGGCCCGTGCAGCCCGACAACACCCAGTGGCGCGCCATCTGGCCGGTGTTGATGCCGAGCCCCGGCGAATCGCTGCTCGAAAAGAGCCTGGTCTACTGCGCCTGGCGCAAACGCTTCACGAGCTACCTGTCGCGCTTCGAAAAGCTCGATGCCTTTGCGATCGTGAACTACGACCCGATGCACCCCGACCCCTACGCCGGGCCGGTGGCGGACCTCGGCTTCGAGAACTTCGCGCGCAACCTGAAGTCGATCCACGCGGTGGCCCGCGCCCACGGTGCCCAGGTCATGTACATCACCCAGGGCTGCGACCGCGCGGACATGGGCGCGGGTTCCAAGCAGTTGCAGTGGGACGGCATGGACCGCATGGGCGAGATCCTGAAGACGGTGGCCCACGAAACCAGCTCCGCCTTCTGCGATGCACGCCCGGTGCTCGAAACCGCCTTCGCCCAGGTTCCCGCTGAGGTGCAGCAGCTCGAGAAGGACGCGACGCCCTTGCTCGGCAAAGCCAAAGACACCGAAGACTACCGCCGCGGCGTGGAACTCTGGCAGCGCTTCACGCAGGAGGGCATCTTCACCGGCGAGGTGCACCTGACCGACCGCGGCGCGGACCTGCTCGCCCGCACGGTGGCGGACACGATCTTCTTGGCGGCTATCTTGGAGCGGAAGCCCTGAACCGGAAGCCCTGAACCGGAAGCCCTGAACCGGAAGCCCTGAACCGGAAACGCTGAACCGGAAGCCCTCACCAGGAAAACCTGCAATGGGGCAATCCCGCGGCCGACTACCCGCGCGCCGCCGCGCGCTCGCGCCGCCAGGGCAGGCTCGCTCCGTAGACCGCCACCCCGAGGGCCGCAAACGCCAGCAACACCACCTGCTCCGTGCCGCCCATCCGCCAGCCGAAGTACCCGATCATCGGGCCGAGGCCGTACCCGAGGCCGATCAACGCCTCGTGGGTGCCCCCGGCCTCCACCGCGCCGCCGCCCACCGAAAGCGCGTAGTACAGGCCCGCGTTGTACACCAGGCCCAGGCCCACGCCGAAGAGCACCATCGCGGCGAGCAAGCCGGGCAGCGAAGGCGCCAGCAACACGCCGGCAAAACCCAGCACCAGGGTCGTGGCCGCCAGCAGCAACGTCGACCACTGCCCGTGCCAGCCCTTGTGGCGCCCCATGAACCACGTGCACGCAAGGCGCGCCACCATCCACGTGGCGGTCAAGGGCAGCTGCCGCTCGACGTCGATGCCGAGCCGCTCGAGGCGATACGGCATCAAAGGCCCCACCACCGAGAGCAACAAGTAACTCGCGGGCAGCAGACTCTGGCAAGAACGCAGCAGCGCCCGGTAGCGCGCCGAAGGCACCGGTGCCTGGCCGTGCGCATGGGGCGCCGGGGACGATCCAAGCCCCACCGCGCAGAACATCGACAAGCCGCTCGCCACCGTCAACAGCAACAGCGAACGCCGCGCGTTCTCTTCCATCCAGGGCGCCAGCACGAACATCGGCACCATGGTGGTCGACATCCACACCAGGTTGAATTGGAAGGTGGCCCGGCGCAGCTCGGCGCCGGTGCGGCGTCCGGTGAGGTAGGCCTCCACCACCGGCCACAGGAACGACGAGAGCAGACTGACCGTGAGCGCCGCGGTCCAGAAGGCCCACAACCCGTCGAACACCACCGGCAACAACGCCGAGCCCGCCTGGCCCGCCAGCAGACTGAGCATCAGCGCCTTCGGGTGGATGCGGTGTTCGATCGCCACCGTGAGGCGATGGGCCCCCGCCGAACCGAGCATGTACACGAAGCCGAGGGCCGCGTGCAGCAACAGGTTGCCGAGCTGGCTGAAGCCATAACCGTGGTGCGCGATGAACGCGGTGCAGAACCAGAACACCCCGGTGCCCACCGAAGCGAGTCCGGTAACGCCCAGGACCAGGCGGTGGCTACGGGATTCGCTCGGAGACATGGCGCGGGATTGTACGGGGCGCGTTTGCGGCGCCAAGACCCGCGGGCCAGAAGCCTCGCGCCTATGCACTGATTTCTGGCTCCTTCCCACTGTTCCCCGGGATCCACGGCAGCCGCGCCGGTCGAAAGCACCGGGCCCGGCACCCAAGCGGCCCCTTCCTCCGGAGAATCTCGCCTAACCCAGCCAGCGACAAGACCGCTTCCCGCTCCACTCAGCCGATCGCGATGCAAGCCGAAGCCCTCCATCCGGGGTTAGCCACCCGAACCCCCGTGCGCGGTCGGCATTCCCAACAGGGAAGGGGTTCGTGGGCTTGACCCCAATTCCCAACGCAGTAGCAGCACGGACTTCGCGAAGCGCAGGCGGAAGCACCCGGCAATCCGGATCAGAACCCGCTGCCCGTCAGCCCTTCGCGCCGCGCTACCGCCAACGCCGCCGCCCGCAGTTCGTCTGCGGGCAACCGGTGCAACTGGTGCAGCATCAAGAACGCCCGGTCCGGTTGCCACGCGGGCGGCTCGCCCGCCTCGGCCGCATCGGCCAGGCGGCTCTTCAGCTCTTCGAGCAGGTGCCCGAGCAGGCGGTCGTACGCCGCGCCGTGGGGCAGGCCCGTTTCGCCTTCCCCCATCTCCAGGATGTCGACCAGCACGATGCGCGGATCCTCGGCCACGCACAGGGCCGAGAGTTGGGCACGGTATTCGAGCCGGCTCTGGATCGCTTGGGGCGAAAAACCCGTGGCCGCCAGGAAGCCGAGCACGCGCGCGGGATGTTTGTGCAGGGGCAGGAACCGCGTGCGTTCGCAGAGGTGCCCTTCTTCGTGCTGCGCGGTGATGGCGACGATGTCGCCGAAGTCCACCGGATCCCCGGCGGCTGTGCGTTCGAGGATCAACGCGATGCGCAGGCGGTCGGCCTGGCCGAGCAGCGGCCCGCTCGCGATCCACGGGTCGGGCCAGATGCCTTCGCCCTGGTCGCGCCCCAGGCGCCAAGCCGCGGCGAGGGTCTCCACCGGCACGCCAGGATCCTCCAGCGCCGCGAGCCACGCCTCCCGCAGCGCGGCATCAGCGAGCCCCTCTTCGATGCGCTGCCAACGCTGCCAGACCGGCCAGAGCTGGTCAAGGTCGAGGTAGTACCCCTCGTGCAAAGCCGCGCCCGCCACTGTGGCCCCGGCGCGCATGGCACGCGCGCCCACATCGGCGGCGCGGCACCAGTGACGCGTGCCGCGGTAGGCCACACCGAGCTGCTCGCCTCCGATCGGCTCCGCCGCGATCAGCGGCAGTACGGTGCCGTCGGGCGGCACGCCGATCGCGCTACCGAAGATGCCGACGCGGCCAAGGTTCCTGAGGGCGGCTGCCAAGCCGGGCACCGGCTCGCCGGGTCGATCTTCCCAGGCGGCAAAGGTCGGGCCGGGATGCACCACGTCCGCCACGCCAGCCACACCGAGGGTCGGCGATTGCACCACCGCATCGACTTGGGCCGGTTCGATCACGCCTTCTTCCGCGAGGATCTGCGCGCAGGCGGTGAGCAATTCGTGCAGGGACTCGATCTCCGGGAAGGACTCGCCGCCCGGCTCCGCCACCCGCGCCCGGCCGCGATCGAGTTCGTCGAGCAGCGTTTCCATCCGCGCGAGCGCCGCCTGGGCGTGCAGAATGCGCGGCAACCAGGTCTCCAGCACCTCGCCGCGCTTTTCCGCCGCAATGGCGGGCGATTGCATCCACTCCAACGCCTGGTCATACAGCCCCGCGGCGAGCATCGCCGGCAGGACGGCGAGCGCGTCGCCTCCGGCGCGCACTTTCAACTCCAAGGCGTGCAACGGGCTCTGCGCGTAGGCATCGCTCGCGAGCAGGATCTCCGGCATGCGCGCGCGCAGCTCGCCGAGGCCCGCTTCTAGGTCCCCCACCCGCCACGGACTGGGCTGGGACGCCTGCCCGAGCGCCCCCTCCACCCAATCGGTGAGGGTGCCCTTCAGCAACTGCGCCCCCGCCAGCCGCGCTTCCGTCTCCGGCCGCTCGAGCAAGAGCACCGCCCAACTCTCATCCACCAGCAGCGGCTCGCGCAGGATGCGCAGCACGAGGCTCAAGGGCGCGGCGTGGTTGGCGCAAAGGGCGCGGGCCAGGAACTCGCGCCGCGCGCCGCGGCCGTTCGACGTGCGCCGCCCGGCGAGGTGCACCCAATCGGCTTGCAGCTCCCAGCGATCCACGCCTTCGGGCAGCTGCTTCCAGGTGTTCTCGAGGGTTTCGAGCGCCTCGTCGATGGCGCCGGCTTCGGACTGGTACCGCGCCAGGGCCGAGGCGAACTGGCGGCGTTCCACTGGCTCCCGGGCGAGCGCCAGGGCGCGGGCTTCGTATTCCAGCGCGATCGCCTCGCGGCCATCGCGCGAGGCATGGAACGCGAGCCCGTGCCAACCCCACGGATCCTGCGGCTGGGCCTTACGGGCCGCGCGGAACCACACTTCGCCGAAGGCCGGCATCAAGCGGCCGAGGAAATAGGCCTCGTTCCCGCCGTATTCTCCGAATCGCTCGAAATGCGTGCGCACCGCAGCCGGCCCCTGCAACAACCGCAGGCTCAGGTCGTCCAGTTCGCGTTGCGGCACCGCCCACGTCGGGTCCAACTGCGCAGCAGTCTGCAACTGCTCGCGGGCCGCCTGCCACGTGCCGCCTCCGTGCCAATCCGTGCGGAAGGAATCGTACGCGGCCCTTGCGGCGGCGGAAGGCGCAGGCAAGGGCTGCGCCACGGGCGCAGCATGGCAGCCCCAGAGAAGCAGTCCGCACAGCGCGACGGCCGGGTTCCAACCCGCGCGCAAACGGCGGAGTTTTGCCATCTACAGCTCGACCGTCAGGAAGGCGTCCAGCACCTGGTCCGGGCCGCTTTCGCCCATGCGGGGCTGCTTGAGGCGTGCCTCCTGCAGCCAGTCCGCCAGGCTCGGGCCGCGGCCGCCGCGCACGGGCGCGGTGATCAGGCGGATCTGGTCCACCAGGGCGCTTTCGAGGTAGTTGCGCAGCAGGGTCGGGCCGGTTTCGAGCAGCACGCGGCGATGGCCGTCTTGCCACAGGGCGGCTTGAACGTCGAGCAGGCGCAGGTGCAGGCGGTCTTCGCCGCGCATCGGCAACACGCGGGCCCCGGCGGCTTCGAGCGCGCGCCAGCGGATCGGGTTCGAACCGGGCAGACAGAAGATCGTCACCGGACCGCCGGATTCCCCCTGGCGATCGGGTTGCAACAACCGGCACTCGGGCGGGGTGCGCAGCCACGCGTCGAGCACGTACCGCGCCGGCGGGTTCGCGAGGGACACGGGCGCGCGCAGGGTCAGGCGCGGATCGTCGGCGAGCACGGTGCCCACGCCGGTCACGATCGCGTCGACTTTGGCCCGCAGGCGTTGTACCTCGTCCAGGGATTCCTGGCTCGAGATCCAGCGCCCCTCACCCACGTCCTCGGGCGGCGAGAGCTGGCCGGTCATCGTCTGGGCCCACTTCGCGATCACCCACGGGCGCGCACGGCGCACGCGCTCCTCTGCGGTCCAACGCAGGAAGTGCGGGCTGATCTTGTCGAGGTCGGCGAAACCCGGCAGCAGGTGCACGGTCAGGCCGTGTTCTTGCAACATGCGCAGCCCCGCGCCGCGGTGGTGCGGGTTCGGGTCCAGGGCGCCGACCACCACGGTGCGCACGCCGCTCGCGAGGATCGCGTCGACGCAGGCCGGGGTCTTGCCGTGGGTGCTGCAGGGCTCGAGGGTCACGACGATCGTGTCCCATTCCGACTGGGGAATGCCCGACTCGGCCGCGGCGGCCAGGGCTTCGACCTCGGCGTGGGGTCCACCCCACTCGCGGTGGAAGCCGGTGGCCACCACCTCCCCGGCCGAAAGCACGGCCGCCCCCACACACGGGTTGGGGGCCACCTCGAAACGATACCCGGCGGCCTCCTTGCCCAATTGGGCGAGCAGCGAGCCGATCGCTTCCCGGTTGAGGGTGTTGAGGGTCATGTCCATGGAGGCCCGGGGTGCTCGCCCCTGGACCATCCTAGCGGTTGGCCCCGGGCCGGGCATGCTTTCGAGGCCGCAGGTTCCAAATCTGCCCCCCGCGGCCCCTGGACAGGGGCGTGGGAAGACATTTCCGGGTGGGTTTCCATCCGGGGACTGCAGCCCGGAAGGGCCGCGAACCCGAACGCCCCTACGGCGCCGGACCTTTCCTAGGACATATCGGCAGCGACTGAAACCAGAAATGAGCCGAGCCCGGTTGGGTCCAGGATCGGCACGCGGCAAACTAGGGGCACCCAAAAACCCGGCGCGCCCCGAGCCGGCCCTTTGCCAGCCGGGAGCACGCCCGCACCCACTGCGATCATGAACAAGAAACCCCTGCGCGTGGCGGTGACCGGTGCGGCCGGCAACATCGGCTACGCCCTGTTGCCCCGCATCGCGAGCGGCCAGATGTTTGGACCGGACCAGCCGGTCATCCTGCAACTGATTGAAATCCCGATGGAAAAGGCCATGGCGGCCCTCAAGGGGGTTGCCATGGAACTCGAGGACTGCGCCTTCCCCCTGCTGCAGGACATGGTGCTGACCTCCGACATCAACGTGGGTTTCAAGGACGTCAACTGGGCCCTGCTCGTGGGTTCGAAGCCCCGGGGTCCGGGCATGGAGCGCGGCGACCTGATCCGCGAGAACGGCCCGATCTTCACCGGTCAAGGCCGCGCCATCAACGACCACGGCGCCAGCGATGTGCGCGTGGCCGTGGTTGGCAACCCGTGCAACACCAACTGCATGATCGCGATGAACTCGGCGCCGGACGTGCCGAATGACCGCTTCAGCGCGATGACCCGCCTCGACCAGAACCGCGCCCAGGCCCAGCTCGCCGCCCGCGCGGGCGTGCCGATCACCGCGGTCGAGAACGTGGTGATCTGGGGCAACCACTCGGCCACGCAAGTGCCCGACTACGCGCACGCCACGATCAACGGCAAACCGGTCACTTCGGTGATCGACGACCTCGGCTACCTGCAGGGCGAGTTCTTCTCGCGCGTGCAGAAGCGCGGTGCCGAGATCATCGCCGCCCGCGGCCTCTCCAGCGCCGCCTCCGCCGCCAACGCCCTCGTCGACCACGTGCGCGACCTGTGCCACCCGACCCCGGGCAACGGCTGGCAGAGCGTGTGCGTGTGCTCCGATGGTTCCTACGGCGTGCCGGAGGGCCTGATCAGCTCCTTCCCGGTGCGCGTGGATGCCGCCGGCAAGTGGCACATCGTGCACGGCCTCGACATGGACGGCTTCCTCGGCGAGAAACTCGCCGCCAGCGTGGCCGAACTCGTCGAGGAGCGCGACACGGTCTCCGACCTGATCTCCTGAGGACCCAGGACATACGGCGGGGGGCACCGGATCCAAACCGGTGCCCCCCGCCGGCATTTCGGCCCTGGGCTCGCGATCAGCGCGCCGCCTCGCGTTCGCGCCAATAGCGGCAACTGGTGCAGCCGCAGGTCGGGTCGAGGATGGGGCCTTCGACGCTCGAGAATTCATCCGCGGCATACCCCAGCGCCGCCACGTCCGAACGCGCCTGGGCCGAGGTCTGCAGGGTCCCCGTCAAGGGACCCCGCGGATCCGAGGTGTTGAGCCAACGCACGAGCGCATTGCGCAGGCGCCCTACCACTTGGGGGTTCTGGTCTGCCACGTTGACCGCGCACAGGGGGTCGGTGTCCAGCTGGAAGAGTTCGATGCCGTGGCCGGATTCGGGGATCGGGTGGTTGCCCCAACCCGACTCGCGGATGTGCAGCAGCAGGTACCAGTTTTCGAAGAACACCCCCGCCGACAGGGCATTCGCACCGAGCACAAAGCGCGGTCCCGCTTCCGCCGGGGGGCCGTCGATTTCTTGCAGCAGATCGACTCCGGGGAATTCTTCCGCAGGCAGGCCCGCGAGTCCGAGCAGGGTCCGGCCCAACCGGTGATTGCTGACCCCCGCCTGCACGCTGCGGCCCGCGGGCATGCCGGGACCGAAGACGAAGAGCGGCACGCGTACCGTGGTCGTATACAAACCCGCGTGTCCCCAGAACATGTAGTGCTCCCCGAGCGACTCGCCGTGGTCGGCGGTGAAGAGCATCACGTCCCGCTCGAACCGATCGTTCTGATCGAGGAACCGGTCCATCAGGTGATCGACGTACGAGACTTCGCCCTTGTACAGCGCCTGGATGTAGGCGAGGTCCCGGATCTCGGGATCCCAACTCGCTTGGGCGGGCGGTTCGAGCCGCGGCAGGGACGGGTCGTACGGGTCCCCTTGGTAATACTTCGGCATGTACTCCTCGTGCACCTTGTACGGCGCGTGGGCGTCGAACAGGTGCAGCCAAAGGAACGTGTCCTGGCCCGCGCAATCGGCCAACATTGCCTTGGCGGCCGCGATCGTCTCCTCACCGTCGCGGTACATGCCTTCGGAAGGCGCGTCGAACCGCTGGAACCCCTGGCCGAATCCGCTGCGCCAGGGCATCAGGTGGCGCGCGGAGGTCGCGGCTACGGTGCGATACCCGGCCGCTTCGAAGCGTTCCGCGAGGGTCTCGGCGCGTTCGGAGAGCACCGCGAGGTTGCCCACGATGCCGTGATCGCGGGCATGCAGCCCCGTGAACAACGCCGCGTGGCTGGGGTTCGTGATCGAAGTCACCGAGATCGCCTGGTCGAAACGCACGCCGCGCGCAGCCAGCCCGTCGAGCCGCGGCGTGTGCACGCCCACGCCCCCGGGCATGGAGCCGAAGTGATCCGCCCGGTGGGTGTCCGATGTCACCAGCAGGATGCTCCGGGCCGGGCGCTTCGACTCGGGGATCACGAGCGGCTGACTGAGCAGCATGCCCATTTCGGCGTCGGTTTCCGCGCGCAGTTCGAGCGCCCCCTCGGCCCGGGGCAGATTCCAAGAGACCGGCTGCCAGCCCCCCTTCAGCGCCACGGTGTGCCGATCGATTTCCGCAGTGCCGTCCGTAAGGATCAGCGTCAACCGCTGCCCCTCCTTGGATCGCACCGCCGGCGGAAGGCTCGCGTCCAGCACCACTCGGCCATGCAAACCCGCCGGAATCGGCACGCCGACCCCATGGCCCGGCAGCAGGCCCACCGCTGGCCGCGAGCCGGTGCCCACCGCGAAGTGCACGGGATGCTCGGGCGACGGCAGCCGCATCGACGCGGGCCGGCGCACCAACTCGATCGAATCGAGCCAGGCGGGTTCGGTAAGTTCCTCGAAGACGAGGTGCCATTCGCGCAGGGTCCCTTCGTATCCGAGCCCCGCCGAGAGGTCCAACTCGAGCGTCGTCCACTCGGTCAGGCCATATCGTTCGACGTAGTCTCCGATCAGCCGTTGTTTCGTACCGCGCCCCACCAGCGCGGCGACCCGCAGGAATCCCGGAGTGGTGATGCGGATGCGCACGAGGTCGAAGGACCCCACTTTGGCATCCAACGGCATTCTCAACAGGAACGGCCGCCCCACCGAAGGCAGGTAGAGATCGTGTTCCGACGCCGCTCCCGCCGGGAAGGCCGGGGCCGGGCGCGTCTCAATGGTCGTGTGGAAGATCCCCTGCCAGGATTCGGGCAATGCCGCGGGAATGGCGTAGCGGGCCACCGTTTCGGCCTGGCCTTCCGTCCAGGGCACTTGCGGCGCCCAGGCGAGGGACTCGACGCTGGGCAGACCCGCGGGGGCGGAAACCGGGTCTGAGGATCCGCAGGCAGGGAGGAACGTCAGGGCGAGAAGGGTGGCGAACGTCGGGATGCGCATCGGGCGTGCGGGACCGTGGGGATGGACGGCTTGTGGGAACCGTGCAAGGGTCGCAGCCCACCGACAGGGCTTCGTGATGGCCAGGTCAAGCCGCCGTTAAGCCCGCATGCAAACGGCGCGGGACGGGCCCACCGGTCCCGCCCCGCGCCGTACGTGGCCCCTCCGCCCTACAGGCTCTGATACAGCACCAGGAACCGCGCCCCACCCTTCGAGCTCAGGTGGCTGTGCTCGCTGCCGGGGGTAGCCCAATACCCTTGACCCGCGGCCAGATCGCGGCCTTCCGTGTGCAGGTCGCCAGCGAGCACAAAAAGGGCTTCAAAACCCGAATGGGTGTGCACCGGACCCACGAACCCCGCTTCGACTTCGCTGTAGAGCAGGTCAAGCCCCGATTGGCGGTGCAGCCAATGCAGCTGCTGCCCGGGCGGCCCGTTGATCCAATCCGGCTGGTGGATGTCGAACCAAGTCCAATCATCCCCGGGATGGGCGGGCCGCGACAGGTGCTCGGCGAGGCGTTCGACGGTCTCCACCATGCCCTGGGCCGCGCCGTACTCCTCTTCGACCCGCCGCAGGGCTTCGCCGTCGGCGAAGGTGCTGCGCATGGTCATCAGCGTCTTCGCCCCCAGCGGCGAAAAGGTCACGATCACTTCGAAGTCCACCGGCTCGTCGCTTTCCTCTTCCCCGACGTGGTGGTAACGCAGCAAACGGCCGGGAATCACCTCGCGATAGTGGATCGCGTTGGCGTAGTCGCGCCCGTCGGGGCCGTGCATCGTGAAACGCCAAAACCCACCCGCCTCCACCTGCATCGAGTGGGTCGTGGTGCGGAAGCCCCGCGGCCCCCACCAGGCGTTCAAGCTGCCTGGGTCGGTCCAAGCGCGGAAGACCGCGTCGGGGGATGCGGCGTAGACCCGGGTCTGGATGAGTTCGCGGTCGTTCGGGGAGGTCATTCGGGCGGGGATTGTTGTTGGTCGAGGAAACGGCCGAGGCGATCCAGGCGCTGGTTCCAGCGATCCTGGTGCCGGGCGAGGAAACCCTGCAGGGGCTGGAACCCCCGCGGATCGATTGCCACGGGGCGCTGGCGCGAGCGCCGGCCGCGCACGAGGAACCCGGCGCGTTCGAGTACGGCCAGGTGTTTCGCCACCGCCGGAACCGACATGTCGAAAGGCTCCGCGATCTCCGCGAGGGTGGCCGGTCCCCGCTGCAAGCGATCGAGGATCGCGCGGCGCGTGGGATCGGCCAGGGCGGCGAATCCAAGGTCCAGGGAGTTTTCGTCGGCGGCGCCCACAATAAACCCCACGGTACATTTCCAGCCCTCTCCTGTCAAGCCCCGGCGCCATCGGTAGTCGCACTGCCGGATCCCTCCATTGAGTAGTCCATGAGGGAATTGCAAAGGAGTAATCATGTTGCCGTCATGGGAGGGACTACAACCCTGCCTATCCTCCCTAGGGTCGATTCTCAGCGCTTCCCCATGACCGCACCCGCGCCCAGCCAACCCGCCCACTCCGTCAACCGCCTGGCCTGGTTCGGCACCTTGGCCGTCTGGTACTGGAGCCTCAGCCTGCTGGAGCGCCTCGGCCTCGGCCTCTGGGGCGGCATGGAGCACCTGGGCGACCTGCCCAAGTCGATGGCCACCGGCCTCTTGTTCGACCTGGTGACCTTCGCGTGGATGGCCCTGCCGATCACCCTGATCTCGCTGGTGCTGCCGGCCCGTGCCCTCGGCTCCCGCCCCATGCGTTGGCTCATGCACGTCAGCCTGGTGGTCGTGATCCTGCTGTCGCTCTACAACGTCATCGCCGGCGGGTTCTTCTGGGAGGAGTTCCAGTCCCGCTACAACTTCATCGCGATCGATTACCTGGTCTACACCCACGAGGTGATCGACAACATCAAGGAGTCGTATCCGCTGGTGTGGATCTTCGCGGGCATGCTGCTGGCGAGTCTGCTGCTGTTCGTACCCCTGCGGCGCCTGCTGCGCGGATGGCTCGCGTGCCCCGGCAGCGGCCGGGGACGCTTGGCGCTGGTGCTTTTGGGCCTGGTGCCGTTGCCGTTCACCTGGTTGCTGCCGAGCGGCGGATTCGCTGTGTCCGAGGACCGGGTGGCGAACGAGATCGCGAAAGACAACCTGTTCGCGCTGGTGGCGGCCTATCGTTCGAACGAACTGCCGATGGCCGAGTTCTTCCCGGTCCTGCCCGAAGCGGAAGCCGGGGCCATCGTGCGCGCCGAGTTCCAAAGCGACCCGGCGAGCCACCTAGTCGAAGACAAACCCGGATTCTTCCGCCAATTCACCCCCGGCCCCGGACCGAAGTTCAAAAACGTTGTACTGATCGTGGTCGAAAGCCTCGACGCAGCCTTCCTCGAACCCTACGGAGGCAAACCCGGGGTCGCGCCACGCCTCTCCGCCCTGACTTCCGAGTGCACCGCGTACGACCGCATCTTCGCCACCGGTTCGCGCACCGTGCGCGGCCTGGAAGCGATCACCCTGTCGATCCCCCCCACCCCGGGCCGTTCGATCGTCAAACGCCCGGGCTGCGATAGCCTCGACTCGATCGGCTGGGCGCTGAAGGACCATGGGGTCAAAGCCACCTTCCTCTACGGCGGATACGGCTACTTCGACAACATGAACTTCTTCTTCAGCACCAACGGTTTCCACGTGGTCGACCGCGCCGACCTGGCGGAAGACGAGGTGCGCTTCGCCAACGCCTGGGGCGTTTGCGACGAGGACATGCTGGCGCGCTCCATCAAAGAAGCGCGCGCGGACCATGCGGCCGGCCAACGCTTCTTCCAACTGGTGATGACCACCAGCAACCACCGCCCGTACACCTATCCCCAGGTGGTCGACATCCCTTCGGGCAGCGGGCGCGACGGCGCGGTGCAGTACACCGACTTCGCGATCGGCACGTATCTCGACGCCGCCGCCGCCGAACCCTGGTTCGTTGACACCCTGTTCGTGATCACCGGCGACCACTGCGCCAGCAGCGCCGGCAAACGCGCGCTCAACATCGAGAAACACCACATCCCGCTGCTGCTCTACGCCCCGGGCCAGATGCCCGCGCAACGCATCTCCACCCTCGGCAGCCAGATCGACATCGCGCCCACGCTGATCGGCCTGCTCGACATCGAACATACCGCCCAGTGGTTTGGCCACGACCTGCAACGCGGCGGCCCGCCGCGCGCGTTCGTGGGCAACTACCAGACCCTCGGCCTCTTCGACGGCCAGAACCTGGGGTACCTGGCCGCAGCCCGCGAGGGCGGTTGCCTCGCCGTCGACGCGAACCTCGAATCGGACAACGCGCCCTTCCCCGAGGACCTGCGCAAACGCACCATCGCCTTCTACCAGGTGGCGAGCCACCTCTACGACAGCGGCGCGCTCAAGCTGACCGGCCGCGTGCACGACCGAGTACGGCGCTAGCCACCCCTCTTGGCAATCGACTGGAGCAGCTGCTCCCTTTTGGTTGAGGTACAATACACTGGGACCTACAGTGCCACAGTGCCCTTCGGAAGTCGAGCCTCAGCCAGTGCTTAGTGGGGACGGCATTCTAGCGGGCGGAGATCGCCCAGTGCCCAGTTGGATCGCCCCGGGAGGTATTGTCAAATCCTGTGGATGGTGAGTTCGGGATCATGCGGCGCCTGCCTTGATGCCGTGCTTGAAAGGCACCCCACGGAAGACGTCCGCGAGGAGCTTGTAGCCGTTCAGTTTCCGCCAGGAGGCCTGGGCGGATTGTGCGAGTTTGAAGACCATGGCGAGGCATGCGGCCCTGCTGCCTGACCCCTTGGTGCGCTTCGTCCGCAGCCGGACCGTGGCGAAAGTCGACTCGATCGGATTCGTGGTGCGCAGGTGACGCCAGTGCTCGGCAGGGAAGTCGTAGAATGTGAACAGCTCGTCCTTGTCCTTCAGCAGGCATTCGACCGCCCGGGGGTGCTTGGCGGACCAGGTTTCGACGAAGGTGGCGAGGGCCTTTTCGGCCAAGGCTCGTGACCCGGCCATCCAGATGTCCTGAATCGCGGCTTTGGCCGCAGGCTGCGAGGACTTGGGCAGGCGATTCAAGATGTTCGCCGTCTTGTGCACCCAGCAGCGTTGCGGGCGGGTGTCCGGCCAGACCTGGGGAAGGGCTTTCCAGAAGCCAAGCGCCCCGTCAGCGATGGCGAGCTTAGGGTCGATGGTCAGCCCCTGGGCTTTGACTTGCAGAAGCAGCTCCCGCCACGACTGCTCGCTCTCGCGGACGCCGTCCTGCACGGCGATGATCTCTTTGAATCCGTCTTCCGTGGCTCCCATCAGCACCAAAATGCACTGCCGGCCTTCCTCTAGGCGGATGTTGAAGTGGATGCCATCGGCCCAGATGTACGCGTAGCGCTTGTTCGAGAGGTCCCGCTTGCGCCAGGCGTTGTACTCCTCTTCCCAGGACTTCTTGAGCCGGACGACCGTGCTTGCGGAGAGGCTAGGCGCGTCCTTGCCGACCAGTGCCGCGAGAGCTTCGGAGAAGTCACCGGTCGAAATGCCACGCAGGTACAGCCAGGGAATCAGGTCCTCCAGTGTCTTGCTCTTGCGCAGGTACGGGGGCAGGATCTGGCTGGTGAAGCGGAAACGGGTGCCGTCTTCGGCGACGCGGCGGTCATTGACCCGGGGTCGGGCCACGGGAATGGGACCCATGGTGGTCTGGATGTTGCGCTCCGGGCAGGTGCCGTTACGGACGACCAAGCGCCGCCCCTGCTCATCGCGGAGATCTTCGAACTGGGCCACGTAGCTGTCCACTTCAGCCCTGAGGGCTGAGGTCAGCATGACGCGGGCGCCCCAGCGGGCGATCTCCTGCAGGACATCATGGGCTTGTTGGGCTTGGGAAATCGAGTGGATAGGGGTATCCTGAGCCATGTGGCGTATCCTTCCCCGCTGTTGGGGCTTTGGGTGATGAGTTGTGTCAACACCAAGGGTACGCCGCAGCCCCGCTTACTTCACCATCCACAGAATTCGGGTATATCTCTCGCCCCGGTGGGTACGCCAAGATCAAATCGCGCCCCTCGGAGAGCGAGCCAGCCGATCGACGAACCTTAAGGATGGCCTACATATCGAGAGGGATACTATCCCATTCAGTGGGCGGCGAATTCGCTATCAATCGAAAAGGCGAATTGATTCCTTTCCACCTAGGAGCCACCAAATCCAGACCGCTCCAAGTACCGCTACGATTCAATTGCAATCAAACATCATCAAATTGCTCTCTGCGGCAGGGGCGTTGGACAAGAAGCCAAAGGCGCAAGAATTCATACCCCCTCGACGAAGCATACCCCCTTGGCCTCCCAAAATCTCTGCCGGAATCGCCCATCCTGCATATCTAGGCTGCTCTTGAAGAACGCGCCGGATTTGTCCACGACAGGCGGGGCTGGCATTCCAAATCCAGCGGCAATGTCCTCATGAATGCGCCCCACTAGGCGGCCAAGAGAATGCGGATCGCATAGTTCGTGCATTGATGCACAAAATTCGAACTCAGCATCTTCATGCAAGACACCGTAACTCCTTTGAGGGACTTCCCCGGTCAATAACACGGCACCCGCACACCGCACCCCAACGACGAAATCGACTTCCCCAGCGACATGACATGCACGGTAGACCTCACGAATACTGACAGTGGGCAAGAGAATATGCTGAACCAGGAGTTGAAGGCTAGAGTAACTTCTGAACTCTGAGTACTCACCCCCACGATTTGCACCTAGCCAGTCATGCTGGCGCAGTAGGCTATCAATCTCCGGCATCTCCCTCCAAACACTAGCAAGCCCATCCACACCAAAAACGGCCACTTCGCATTCGCGCTGCACCCTACCCTCACCCAACAATTCACTCGCCACAATTCGTCGAATTCGCGAACTAAAGTAACTTCCGAGAGCACTCCCCCCCACGGCTCGCACAGCCTCATGCTTCGCAACTTCCGAGAGCAAGTCGACCCCCTTTTGGGGACTCTCGTACAACCGTTGACCAATGATGGATGGCCGTGCAAGAACGTAAATCGCTCCACCATCTACGTTCGAAAGCACCCACTTGCGAGCGCGGCAAAAATCTGCAATTGTTCGCTCTCGGCCCATTGCACGCTCTTTGTACTTACGCTCCAAATCGCTCTCCCCCATGAGCACACACTCCCGATTGCGACGAGAATAGAAATCTATTCTATGGCCGGATAAGACTGCATGAGGTGCCAGGGAAGACGGAGGCACCTCGACGATAAGTACCCCTCTATCAGGATCGTTTGGATCTGCAATGGGGAGCCAGTTCAGATTGGGGACCAACGGTCGCGTTGCAGTATTTAGTTTCCGTTCTAGGGCGGTCACATCCTGGCCGAGGTCTACCAAAACCCATCGATCAGCACGCTCGTCCTTGTCCTTTACTCCGTAGATCAGTACTCCCCCACGGTCGTTGGCAAACGCAGTAACTGACTTGGCAAACCTCTGAGTGTCGGCAGGAAGCTCAGACTTGAAATCAAGTTGATTTGATTCGTGCATTCCTCCCACTGCATCTTTTAACTCTTGCAATGACGGGTTCCGCGAGTTTATACCCAGTACGCTCTTTAGCATCCTCTTCCCTGTACTTGATTGGGGGTGCGTTTCCTTTCCCCTGACTAGACAATTCGAGTCATGTTACACAAGTGGCGGCTTGTCATTGATCCGTTTTTGGCCCGCCCCACCGCTTTGGGAATTCGCCATGATCAAGAAAGGATCTGGTAGCTCGATGTTCGCAATCCCAGCGCAAACCCTACTTTGGCTGAGAACGGGCTCCGTTAGGGAATCAGGTATCCCTAGGTGAGCCGCGCCCGCATGTCGAGCGCGCAGCCCCGGTCGCCCACCGCGCCGGCGCGGAAGGGGTTGAGGTCGAGTTCGGCGACTTCGGGGAAGTCGTCGAGTAGTTGCGAGAGGCGCAGCAGGACTTCGATCAACTGCTCCTTGTCGACCGGGGCTTTGCCACGCGCCCCTTCGAGCAGGGCCTGGGCGCGCAGACCGTTCACCATCTCGCGGGCATCGGTCGGGCGGAGCGGGTGCAGGCGGAAGACCACGTCCTTCAGCACCTCGACGTGGATGCCGCCCAGGCCGAACGCCAGCATGCGCCCGAAAGCCGGGTCGCTGGCCACGCCGAAGAAGGTTTCGACGCCGCCGGAGCGCATCGCTTGCAGTAGAACCCGGAAATCGGGGTGCGCGGCGGCAAAACGGTCTTCGAGCTGGTCGTAGGCGGTGAGCAGCTCCTCGCGCGTGCGGAAGTCGAGCAGCACGCCCCCCACGTCGGACTTGTGGCTCAGGCCCGCCACCTCGACCTTGGCCACCAGGGGGAAACCCAGGTCGCGCGCGGCTTGCAGGGCTTGTTCGCGGCCCTGCACCACGCGGCTGGGCACGCACGGAATGCCGTAGGCCTCGAGCAAGGCCTGCAGTTCCGCCACCGGCACCAGGGTCTCGCCGCGCGAGCGGCAACCTTCGACGATCGCGCGGGCGCGCTCCCGGTCGACCTCGTAACGCGGCGCGACTTCCTCGGGCCGGGTTCGCGCCTGTTCCACGCGCAGGAGCCCCGCGAGCACCCGCGCGGCCTCCTCCGGGAAACGATAGTTGGGCACCCCCGCCGCGTGCAGCGCGTGGATCGCCGGATCGTCTTGGTTCTTGCCGGGCAGACAGGTGATGAGCGGCGTGCGCATGCGCGGGCCGTGGACGGCGAGCACCTTCGCCACCGACTCGGCGTCGATCATGATCGGGGCCACGAAGATCGCCAGCACCATGTCGATGCCTTCGTCTTGGTCGAGGATCGCCAGGGCCCGGTCGTAGGCCGCCGCGTCCGCCGACGCGATCATGTCCACCGGGTTGGCCACGCTCGCTTCGGGCGGCAAGCCTTCCGCCAGCTTGGTTTTGGTGGTTTCGCTCAGGTTGGCCATCTCGAGCCCGAACGCCGTACAGGCATCGGTGGCGAGGATCGCCGGCCCGCCCGCGTTGGTCAGGATCGCCACGCGCGCGCCGCGCGGATAGCGCCCCTGTTGCACCGCGCTGGCGAGGGCGAAGAGCTGGCTCATCGAATCGACGCGCACCACGCCGCACTGGTTGAGCAGCGCGTCCACCGCGACCTCCGATGCCGCCAAGGAACCGGTGTGGCTGATGGCCGCCTGGGCGCCCCGGGAAGAACGCCCGGACTTCACGACCAGCACCGGCTTCTTGCGCGTCACGCGCCGCGCGACCTTGACGAAACGTTCGGGTTCGCCGAATGCCTCGAGGTACATCAGGATCTGGTGCGTGCCTTCGTCGGCCTCCCAGTACTCGAGCAGGTCAGGCGGCGTGATGTCGGCGCGGTTGCCAAGGCTCGCGAACATGCGGATGCCGAGGCCCAGCGAGCGGGCGTCGGCGAGGATCGCCGCACCGAGCGCGCCCGACTGCGACAGGAACGCGGCGGTGCCGGGGATCGGTTCGGTGTCCGCGAACGACGCGTTCATCGAGTAGGGGTCCTCCGTGTTGAGCACCCCCATGCAGTTCGGGCCCACTAGGCGCATGCCGTAGCGTTGACAGACTTCGATCAACTCGTTCTGCCGCGCGATGCCTTCGCCGCCGATCTCGGAAAAGCCGGCGGTGATGCAGACGAGGCCGCGCACGCCCTTCTCACCGCAGTCGATCGCGGCCTGCACGATGAGCGGCGCGGGCACCACGAGCAGCGCCAGGTCCACGGGACCGGGAATGTCGGAAACCCGGTCGAAACAGTGCATCGAACGCACCACGGGCGCGGAGGGGTTGACCGGATAGACCGGCCCCGAAAAGCCCCCTTCGACCAGGTTGCGCACGATCTGGTGGCCGATCTGATGGCTGCGGCGGCTGGCGCCCACCACGGCGACACTGCGGGGACGGAAGATGGCGTCGAGCGAACTTGCGGGTTGGGGCGTGGCCATGGTCGATCGGTCTGCGGGAGGTTTTTGCGCAAAGAGTCTATCGAGAGTCGCGCGCAGGTTCCCGCCCGGGCCGCGCAGATCCCCAGCCCGGGACTGCGAACCGATTGCAAAACCGGCCGATCAGGGAAGGACCTGGCGCCACCAGATCGCACCCGCCGCCGGGGGTACTGGCGCGAGGTCGAGTCCGCCCGCGAATCTTGCGACCCAGACGCGTTTGCCTTGGGGCAAACCCACCGCCAGCCACGACGGCGGCGCGTCCCCCGCCGCGCGCACCGGCGGCAGCGGCGCGCCGAGCGCCCACGGCCCGTGCTCGGCCCAGTTGCCCGCGCCGTCGTAGCTCCAAAGCTGCTCGATCGGCGCCACCGCGTTCCAGTCCTCCGTCAACTCGCGGGCGCCGCGGGGCAGCGCGTACCAAGCCCGCAGCAACGCGTCCTTGCGCTGCCACGTCCAGCGGGATTCCGCCGCGCGCGTCCCGGTCCAACGGTCTGGTGCTGGGGGTCCTTGGGCGTCGATGCCCGCCACGCTTTCCACATCGACCGTCAACGTGTCGCGCGCCGCGTCGACCACGCGCGCCGCTTCCCCATCGGGTTCGATCAGCCGCACCGTGCTCGCCTGCGACTCCGGAGCTTCGGGGGCCAGGGGCCAGAGGCCCGCGGTGGCAATGCCCGCCGCCAGGGGCAGGCCGAACCGGCGCTTGCGCAGGACCACGAGCAACACCGCGAAGCCGATGGCCCAAAGTCCCAGCCGGCCATCCCAGAGCACGAGCGGTCGCGGCAGATACGGCAAGGGCAATCCGCTGCGCGTCGCGGGCAACGGACGGCCGGGTCCGGCCCACTCGGCCGCGCCGCTGCCGGTTCCCTGCGCTGCGGGCCACGGTTCCGCCAGGCTCTCGGGATCGGTGGACGCGGGCAATACGAGGCCGCGCGTCTCTCCCGCCGCAAGGGGACCGGACCAGCGGACTTCGGTGCCCCCCATCTGCCATTGCACCGCTTCCAGCGGGCCGGTGAGGGTCACCGGCCGGGTGGCGGCGGAACCGACCTGGCAACCGAACCAAAGGACCAGCGGGATCATGGGCGGCGCCCCCGCGCGAGCAGTTCCACGAGGCCCGCGAACAAAGCCATGCTCGCCGCCGCTTGAACCAAACCGGCGGCGGGCAGGCCGGGCACCGACAAGGCGCGCATCCACGCCGCCGCGGGCACGTATTGCGCCAAACTTTGATCCAGCGCCGCGCCTTGGAACCGCAGCACCAAAAGCCAGGCGAGGGGTCCGAGTACGCCGAGCAGCAGGGCCGCGTGGCGCAGGGCCAAGTGGCCGGGGCGGCCGAAGAACGCGCTGGCGACGAGCAGCGCGCAGCCGGCTCCCGCCAATCGCAACCATGCGCCGTCATCCAGGCCCGCGGCGCGGTCCGCCAGGGCGGCGATCCCCAGCGCGGGCAACCAGACCGCGAAACAAAGCCGCGCGCCGCCTTGGGGCCGGGGCCAACACAGGGCGAGGTGCGCGGCGAGCAACGCAATGCCGAGGCGCGGAAGCTCCTCACATGCGCGGGCCGCAGCAGGCAAACAACATACGGCGGCGACCAGGGCCAAAGCGGCGCCATGCACAAAGACCGGAACCGCCACCGCGGCGGGACCGGCGAGGGTGTGTTCCATCGCCGGGCCGCCTTGCCGCGCCGCTTCAGGATCCATCCCCAGCCTCGGTACGCAACGCGAGTCGCGGCACGTCGAACCGCACATCGAGCAAGTCCCAGGGAGGACCGGCCTCGCCGGCTTCGAGCACGCTGAGGATCGAACGCCACTTGTGGTCCACCGGCAACTCACCGGGCTGATCGCTGCCCGGGGGCCGCCCGAACAGGATGCGCCGTTTGCCCTCGAGATCGAGGAACACGCCGCCGGGCAGGTTGTCCGCGATCGAGGTCTCGTGGCTCGCGTCGATCACGATGCGCCCGAGCAGCCGTTGCTGCGCCGGCGTCAGGTACCGCTGCAGCGAACGCGCGACCTTGAGCGCATCGAGCAGCGCGGGATCGTCGATGCGATCGCCCGGGGTCGGCGGACCGAGGCGCGCCAGGCGATCGGTGGGCCCGAGGATCGGCAACCACGCGCCGTAGACCTCGTGCGGCCCGTAGCTGTACCCCGCCATCACCACGCCATCGTCGGAGACGGGCAGATAGTCCCCGCCCACGCGCACGCAGGCCGCCGGCTCGCGCAAGCGCAGCGGAATCACGAGCCCATCCGGCCATTGCGGCTCGGGCACCCCGACTTCCTCCACGAACGAAAGCGCGGCCAGCTCGCGGGTCAGGGCGGCGATGGCTTCCGTGTCGCCCAGCGTCAGCCGATCCGCCTTGCGCAGGATGCGTTCGAGACGGTTGCGCCAGGCGCCCGAGAAATACAGGGGACCGGAGTGCAGGCGGTAGCGGCCGAGTTCGACCTCGCCGACCCCCTGGCGGCTCGCGGAGAGCTGCAGGCGGTTGAGCACCCAGACGAAGCCCACGGCCAGCAGCAGCATGGGCACCCAGGGGGGTACCCCACCCGCCCGCCGCGGTTCCTTGGCCCTGCGCATCTGCATCTCAGGGATATTCTAGTACCCAGGTCCGGTCCCACCGCGCCCTGCGCACCGGTTCCGCCCCACAAGCGGGAGGAACGGGCCGGGAAGCACACTGCCCCGCCCGGCGCGGGCCGGTGCGGGGCAGCGGGGACCCACCGGATCGGCGCAAACACCGATCCGCCGGGGTCGTGCTCAGTTGCGGGTCGGAACCAGGTTGGCGTCGCCCAGCGAGGTGGTCGGGCTGCCCAGGGTGCTGCGCTGGGAACCCACCAGGCTGCCGGTGTAGCGCGCCGCTTCCTCGATGAAGAGGTCGAGGCTGGTCTGGATCTCGGTCACCTCCTCGCGGGACAGGGTGATCGTCTTGCCGCCGGTCTGCGTGTGCAGCTCATGGCCCAGGAGGCGGGAAATCACCTTGAGGGAGCTGAGGTGGCGCTGAAGGTTGGCGGGCGAGGGGGCGGCGGAGTCTTTCATGGCGAAGTGCGGCTTGGGTCGGGGCCGACCGGGCGGGGGCCCCGTCAGGGCCCCTTGGGATCGAGCCGGGCAGGAAACCAGGCGGGGACCGGACAAGGCCGTGCGGAGCGCCCTTGGCTCCACCCGGCTGGAATGATTCAATACCACGAAGAAATCGCGCGACTCAAGGCTGCCTCCCCGGACCGGCGAGACTTTCCCGCAAACAGCAAGCAGCGCGCCACCCGGCGCCCCCATGCCCTCCCGACCCAACGACCCCCGCTCTTTGCCCTTCGGGGCCATGCCCGATCCGACCCCCGGGCGGCGGCGCAGCAGCCAGCCGGACTCCAAACCGGCCCAGGAGCAGGCCAAGGAGCGCACGCCGCGCCTGACCGAGATCCCTTCCCAGCGCAAGGAATTGCCGCCCCCCGACGAGCGCTTCGACGGGCGCGGCCGGTTGGTGGGCTGGAAGGGGTACCAGCTCTCGCCCTTCCAGATCCAATCGGTCGAGGCCGTGCGCGACGGCCACAACGTGCTGGTGGCTGCCCCCACCGGCGCCGGCAAGACCCTGGTGGCTGAGTACGCCATCGAAGACGCGGTCCGGCGCGGCAAACGCTGCATCTACACCTCGCCGATCAAAGCCCTCTCGAGCCAGAAGTACCGTGACTTCCGCGCCACCGAAGGCATCGACGTCGGCATCATGACCGGCGACGTGACCCTGGCGCCCACCGCCCAGGTGATCGTGATGACCACGGAGATCCTGCGCAACGCGATCTTCGAGGAGACCGGCCTACTGAATGGCGTGGAGTTCGTCATTTTCGACGAGATCCACTTCATGGACGATCTCGAACGCGGCACGGTGTGGGAGGAGAGTCTGATCTTCCTGCCCCCCGAGGTGCGCCTGATTTGCCTTTCGGCCACGGTCTCCAACGTGCTCGAACTCGGCAACTGGCTGACCGAGATCCGCCACCAGGAAACGATCATCGTGCAGGAGGCGCGCCGGCCCGTGCCCCTTTCGCACTGGGTCTGGACCGAAGAAAGCGGGGTCTTCGATCCGAGCAAACTCGCGTTCCAACGCAAGCAAGCCGGCCAACACCTGGAGGAGATCAAACGGCGCAAGTCCTTCCGGCCGCGCAACAAGGGCCGGCGCCGCGGGGGCGGCGGGCGCACCTTCACGCCGCCGCCGGACCCGACCTCGCTGCTGGTGGACCTAGCCCACAAGAAGCTGCTGCCCGCCTTGGTGTTCTCGTTCAGCCGCAAGGATTGCGAGAAACTCGCCCGCCGCAGCGCGCGCCTGTCCGACGAACTCGACCTGCTCAGCGCGGACGAACGGCGCCGCATGCTCGAACTCCAGGACGAGCTGATCGAGCTGTTCCAGCTCGGCCGCGGCCTGCTGCGCGGCGAGATCATGGCCATGGCCCGCGAGGGCGTCGGCTACCACCACGCGGGCATGCTGCCGGTGCACAAGGAACTCGTGGAACGCATGTTCACCCACGGGTTGCTCAAGCTGCTGTTCACCACCGAAACCTTCGCCCTGGGCATCAACATGCCCGCGCGCAGCGTGGTCTTCAACGGCCTCAAGAAGTTTGACGGGGTCAACTTCGACTGGCTGCGCACCCGCGACTACATGCAGATGGCCGGGCGCGCCGGACGCCAGGGCATCGACGACAAGGGATTCGTCTACTGCATCCAAAGCGCATCGGATCTGCTCGAAGCGCCCCTAGAACGGCTGTTCGCGGGCAAACCCGAGCCGGTCACTAGCCGCTTCCGCCTCTCGTATTCGAGTCTGCTGCACCTGCTCGAACACCTCGGCCGCGAGCGGCTGTACGAAGCCTGGGAGAAGTCCTTCCACCACTACCAGACGCGCGACAAGAACAAGAAGGTGCGCGAACGGCAGCGCCGCCTGCAGCGCCGCGTGATCGAAAGCCACCTCGGGTTCCTCGAATCGATCGGCTACATCGAAAACGACGAGGTGACCCCGCGGGGCCGCATGGCGCGGCTGATCAACGGGTACGAGATCCAGAGCACCGAGCTGATCTTCTCGGGCACCCTCGACACCCTCAGCTCGCGCTCCCTGGCGATGACGGCGGTGGCGTTGATTTACGAAGAGCGGCGCCGCTTCGGCCCCCCCGAACGCCTGCGCGGCCCCCTGGCCGAGGACCAGCGGCGGGTCGGCGTGGCCCTGCGCAACTGCTTCGGCGAAGAGGCCAAGGCGGGCATCGAACCGCTGATGAAGCGCCCGGACTGGGGACTGACCCCGGCCGTGGTCGCGTGGTACGGCGGCGGCACCCTGGCCGACGTCGAAGAGACCACCGATGCCACCATGGGCGACGTCTGCCGGGTCTTCCGCATGGCGATCCAGTTGCTGCGCACCTGGCGCCGGGCCATCGATGATCCGACCTGGGACCTCTCCGAGCGACTCGAAGAGGCCCTGGTCACGATGAACCGCGACGAGATCGACGCCCGCCGACAACTCGAACTCGGCTGACGGCGGCTCCAGCGGTGTTTTTCGCCCGCTAGCCGGTTACTTCCCGTTCAGGGGAGCTATTCCCTGCTCAGAGCGAGGCATGGGGGCCCTCCCCGCCTTGTATTGACTGTGTGAGCCCGTACACTGCCGGCCCCCCCGGCCCGCTTCCCGACCGCACACCCATGCTCGGAACCCACTCCCTCGCCTTCCTGGGCCTGCTTGCCCTGCTTCCCGCGGCGCCCCCGGCGCCCGTGACCCCGGGCCCGGCCCCCGCAGCGACTCTCGCTGCGGCGACCGCGGAGGACCCCGCGCCGGTTCCGATCCTGCTGCGCACCGAAGACAAGCAGGAGCTGAACGCCACCTACTACGCCCCCAAGAAGGCCAAGGAACTGGTTCCCGGCGTGCTGCTGGTGCACAACCAGGGCGCCAAAGCGGAAGAGTTGGCTCCGATCGCCACCTACCTGGCCAGCCGCGGGCTGGGCGTGCTGCTGCTCGAACTGCGCGGGCATGGCACCAACGCCAAAGAAGACTACGACTGGAAAACCGCCGACGAGGACCAACGCAAGGCCATGTGGGCTTTCGCCTCCAAGGACCTCGACGCCGCCGCCCAGTACCTGTCCGAGCGCAAGGAGCTGCATGCTTCCAAGCTCGTGCTCGTGGGCCACGGCAAGGGCTGCGCGCTGATGGTCGAAGAGGCCATCAAGAACCGCAACACCATGGCCGCCGTGCTGATCCAGCCGGAGAAGAAGGTCTACGACTTCGAACTGACCAAGGAGCTCAAGCAGCTCGACGGGGTGCCCACCCTGCTGCTGGTTGGCCGCGACACCAAGAAGGACATGGCCGCCGTTCAGGAGGCTTGCAGCCCGAAAGAGGCCGAACCGACCTGCGAGGTTTCCTGCCTGACGTCGGACAGCGACAAGGTGCTGACCGACAAGCGCCTGGAGAAGACCCTCTACACCTGGCTGGCCACCAAACTCTGATCCCCCGGCGCTCAACCTGACCTTGCCCGGGTCCGATCCCCCCGCCCCCCGCCGGCTGTGCCGACGGGGGGCGGCTCATTTCCGGGCGCCCCAGACGCGCCGCCCCGGATCCAGAGCCGGTCCGGTCGCAAACTGCGGACCGCGCACACCCCGCACGGGCCTCGGCCGCCCCTGCCGGATAGGATGGGCCCGTGCCCTCCCTGCGATCCCTGCTGCCCGCCGGCTTGCGCCGCGCCCTGCGCCACGCGGCCGATGTGCTCAACACCGAGTACCACTACCGCTTCCGCCGCCGGGCGGTGCGCGCGAGCCTCGAAGCCCTGCGCCCCCTGCCGCGCGGCTTGCACATCGAAGGGACCAACATCTGCAACGCCGAGTGCGTCTTCTGCGCCTACCCGGTGATGCAACGGCGCAAGAAGGTCATGCCGATGGAGGACTTCCGGGCGGTGATCGACGACTACGTGGCGATGGGCGGCCGCGCGGTGTCCTTGACCCCCATCGTCGGCGATCCCTTCGTCGACAAGTTCCTCTTCGAGCGGCTCGACGACCTATACGCGCGCCCCGAGATCCGCCAGATCGGCTTCTACACCAACGCGATCCTCATGGACCGCGAGAAGTCCCGACGTTTGATGGCCTACGGCGACAAGCTGCATGTGCACGTGTCCTGGGGCGGTTTCGACGCGCCGACCTGGAACCGCATCATGGGCGTGAAGAAGTTCGAGGCGGCGCGGGACAGCGTGCTCGGTTTCCTCGAAACCAAGGTCGAGAGCGGGTCGTCGATCCCCTTCACCTTAGCCCTGCGCTGCCCGCAGTCCGCGTGCCACGGCCCCCTGTGGGACGAGATCCAGGGGTACAAACGCCGCGGCCTGGTGGAAGTCGCGGGGCTGCCGGACTACGACTCCTGGGCGGGCAAGGTGTCCGCCGACGCCCTCGAAGCGGTCGGCTTGGTGCCGCGCACCCAGCCCTACCGCCGCGGCGCGTGCGAATTGCTGTTCACCAAACCCGTCGTGCTCGCCGATGGCCGCGTCAACGCGTGCGCATGCCGCGACGTGGAGGCCGAATTGATCGTCGGCGACGTACACGAGACCCCCCTCTCGAAGATCTGGGCGGGCGACGGCATCACCGAGCTGATCGAGCGGCACGAACGCGGCGACTACCCGGACGTGTGCCGGCGCTGCACCTACTTCGTCAGCGTCTACAACTCGCGCAAGGCGCGTACGAGCGCCCAAGCCGCGGGCACCCACGGGAACTGGCTCGAAGATTGAGCCGGACTCAGGCGCGCCCCGCCGCCTCGAGCGCGGCGCGCACGGCTTCGACGTCGATGCGCTGCATCGGCAGCAGCGCGTCGAGCGTTTCTTTGGCCTGGGGCCCTTGCAGCCACGCCATCACCTCTTTCGGCACCACCTGCCAGGAAAGGCCGAAGCGGTCCTTGCACCAACCGCACTGCGAAGGGCTGCCGCCGTCCGCGATGAGCGCGTTCCACAGCCGGTCGGCCTGCGCTTGATCGGCGGGTTCCAGGGTGATCGACGCCGCCTCGTTCAGGGTGAAGTAGGGTCCGCCGTTGAGCAACCGGTAGCGGTTGCCCCCGAGCCACAGGTCGACGTAGTGCACCCCTTCGGTCTGTCCGGGCGGTGCATGGATCTGTTCGATGCGCGCACCAGGGATCAGATCCACGTAGAAACGCGCCGCCTCCTCCGCCCGCTCCTGGAACCAGAGGCAGACGTAGGCGCCCAAGTCGTGCGGGTCTTCGCTCCGGTTCATAGGGTCTTCGCCACTTCGACCAGTTGATCGGCCGCCGCGTTCCAGCCCGCGTGGAACCCCATGGCTTCGTGCTGCTTGCAGTCCTCTGCGCTCCAATGCCGCACGGTGGCGCGGTAGCGGGTTTTGCCCGGGCCCGCGTCTTCGAGTTCGATCGTGCCCACCATGAACGCCTTGCCGGAGGGCCTCCACCCTTCGACGAACGCATCGGTGAACGTCAACCGGCGGCCGGGAACCACGTCGAGGTACACACCGGCATTCGGGTAGAGCTCTCCTTCGGGACTCTGCATGGTCACATTGCTGCGACCCCCGGGCCGCAGGTCGAGGTCCGCCGCCACCGTTTTCCACGGCGCCGGCGTGAACCAACGGGTCATCAAGTCCGGTTCGGTCCAGCAACGCCAGACCGCTTCGCGCGGCACGTCGAGGATGCGTTCGAAGGACAGTTCGCGGGCGGCGGGAGCGTCGGTGGATTGGGATTCGGTCATGGGGTTTGGCGTGGGAAAGGGCAGATCCGAACCGCGAGGGGCGATTCTGTCAAGCGACGCCGGAGAGCAACGCGCATGGGGACTTCCGGATGCGATGAAGCCGAGGGCAATCGCGCGATCCCGGCAGAGGGCCTGCCGATTTCCGCATCCTCAGGCCCGCGAGGACTCGTCGCGCTCCCAGCGGTACTGGTCGAGCGTGCCCGCTTGGCGATCGGCGCGACGGCGGATCCACCACTGCAGCGGCACGTAGAGGGCCAATGCCGGCCAAAGCCGCAAGGGCAAGGATCGTCCCCGCCCGGCCACCGAACCTTGGTGGCGTTTCTTCTGCGCCCAAAGTTCGGGGAACCGCTGCTCAAGCTCGAGGTTGCCCAGACGGCTGCGCGTCTTGATGCGCACGAGGTCCGCGAGGCGCCGGGGCGTTCGCACGCGCGAGCTCGCCCCCGGAACCCATTGGATCTCGCCCGGCGCAAAGTGCGCGCGCACGAATCCATCGTCGGCGATCACCTTCGGAAACTCGCCGAAACGCGCGCGGCCCGCTTCCGAAAGGCCGTAGAGCCCCGAACCGACGCTGCCCGGCGCGCCGCCGTGCAGCGCCTGCCAGGCCTTGTAGTACCAGCGCACCGGCCACGACGCGCCCTCGCTGTCGAGCACGGGCTCCGGTTCCGCCGCCACCGCGCCGCCTTCGAGCGCCGCGAGCACCAGGCCAATCGAAGGCCCGGAAATCTCCACGTCGGCATCGAGGTAGATGCGCGGGAAGTCCTCGACCAACGAGTCGGCGCGGTTCAACGCCGCCACCTTCGAAGGTTCCGCCTGCTCCACGACTTCCACCCGCGGCGCGAACCCCCGGGCGATCTCGGCGGTGCGATCGCTGCAGCCGTTGCAGACCACCAGCACACGCACGTCCGGCCGCAAACCGTCGAGCAGCCGCGTCAGGTTGGCCCCGATCAGGGCGGCTTCGTTGTGGGCGGGCAGGATCAGGGCGGGCATGGGAGGCCATGCTAGTGTTCCGGGGGGCAAAATCCGAGGGAGCGCGCCCCTGGGGTCCCAGCCCGCTGGGAGGCGGCGCCATCCCCCTTGCGGGCCTTGGCGTGCGCCCTGGGGTCCCGCGGGCCGAAGGCGCGGTGGCGCGGACGATCGAAGGCCGCTGGCGCCGGAAATCCGTTGCAATCGGCAACCCCGGGCTGCTCCAATCGGTCCCCATAGGGGAGGCGATCGAAGGGCACATGCAGGGATACGAATTCGAGGAACCGGGGCCGATGCCGGCCCTTTCCGAGGAGGATCTGCACGATCTCTGGGGGGCCGACGCGGACGACGACGCGGCGCCGCCGGAGCTGGCCCCGTGGGATCCGCAGGCGGCTTGGGACGAGCTGCTACCCACCATCCAGCGGGTGTGGGGCTTCGACAGCCTGCGGCCGATGCAATCCGAGGCGATGCGCTCGTTCCTTGCGGGCCGCGACACCTTGGTTGTGCTGCCCACCGGGGGCGGCAAGAGCCTGTGTTACCAGGCCCCGGCCCTCGTGCGCCCCGGTTTCACGTTGGTGGTCAGTCCGCTGATCGCCTTGATGAAGGACCAGCTCGACGGCCTCACCGCCCAGGGCGTGCCCGCGGGCATGTTGACCAGCGCCCAGGACGCGGACGAGCGCCGCGAGACCCTGCAACGGCTGCGCCACGGCGAACTCAAGCTGCTCTTCTGTTCGCCGGAGCGTTTGATGATGGACGGCTTCTTCGCGCGGCTGCGCCAGGCGGGCCTCGCCGCCATCGCCGTCGATGAAGCCCACTGCATCTCGCACTGGGGCCACGACTTCCGCCCCGAATACCGCATGCTCGGCGAACTGCGCCGCGCGTGCCCGGACCTGCCGTTGATCGCGCTGACCGCCACCGCCACGCCGCGGGTGCGCGAGGACATCCTGCTCGAGCTGAGCCTCAAGCAGCCGAACCTGCTCGTCGGCAACTTCGACCGACCGAACCTGACCTACCGCATGATCCCGCGCCAGGACCTTCTGCGGCAGATCCAGGAGGTGCTCGATCGGCATCCGGGCGAAGCGGGCATCGTCTACGCGTTGCGGCGCAAGGACGTGGACCAGCTGGCGGTGGATCTGGCGCGCAAGGGACACCGCGTGCAGCCCTACCACGCGGGCCTCGACCCCGATCGGCGGCGCCAGGTGCAGGAGGATTTCCTCAGCGAACGCTGCGACATCGTGGTGGCGACGGTGGCGTTCGGCATGGGCATCGACCGACCCGATGTGCGTTTCGTCGTGCACGCGAGCCTGCCGAAGGGCGTCGAACAATACAGCCAGGAAACCGGCCGGGCGGGGCGCGACGGTTTGCCCGCGGAATGCCTGATGCTGTACAGCGGCGCGGACTTCCATGGTTGGCGCAGCCTGATGGAGCGCAGCGCGACCGAAGCGGAGATGGCCGGGCAGATCAGCGCGCGCGACGAACTCGACCAGGGGCTCGAACGCCTCAGCGAACTGTGGGGGTTTGCCGCGTCCGCCCAGTGCCGCCACCGCTACCTCGTCGAGTACTTCGGCGGGGACTACGAGGGTTCACCGGAGGGATGCGGCGCGTGCGACGTGTGCCTCGGCGAACTGCAGACCGTCGATGGCGCCCAAGTGGTCGCGCAGAAGATCCTTTCGTGCGTGGTGCGCACGGGCCAGCGCTACGGCGCCGCGCACGTGTGCGACGTATTGCGCGGCGCGGACACCGCGCGCATCCGTCAGGTGGGCCACGACCAACTCACGACCTTCGGGCTGCTGCGCGAGATGGCGCGCAGTTCCCTGCGCAGTTTCCTCGACCAATTGGTCTCCCTCGGCCACCTGACCGTGGCGAGCGGTCCCTATCCCACCCTCGCGTTGACGCAAAGCGGCGTGGCGGTGATGAAGGGCGAACAAGAGGTGCAGTTGTTCCTGCCGCGCGAGGGCAAACCCGCCACGCGCGCGCGCCGGGCGGCGGTGGAGGAACTCGAAGAACAGGGCGCCGAGGTGGACCGCAAGCTGTTCGACGTCTTGCGGGATTTCCGGCGGCGGCTGGCGAGCGAGCGGGCCGTGCCCCCGTACCTGATCTTCAACGATCGCACCCTGGCCGCCCTCGCGGCCAAGGCCCCCATCGACCGGGAAGGCCTGATGGGCATCAAGGGCATCGGCGAGAAGAAGGCAGCGGAACTCGGGCCCCTGGTGTTGCAGGTGGTGGCCGAGTACCTCGCGGGCCGCCCTTCTTGAGCCCAGCGCCCCGCAGGGGCGGGGCAGTTCGATTTTCTGAAGTTCGCGTTCCCGCTTGGGCCGAAACGGGGTCTTCTGGGGCAGACACTCGGGGAGCCACTGCCCGGCTCCCGACGCCATTGACCTGTTTCCGCTCGCTCGGGCCCTACGCGCCCGGGCCGGACCTGCCCCGCGAAGCCTGCCCATGATTCCAACCTCCACCCTGCCGGCCCATGCTGCCGGGCCCATAGCGAACGGCCCCGGCGGGATCCGTGTTGCTGGACATCCGCTCGAAGACCCCAGCCTGCATCGGGTGCTGACGGCATGGCTCGACCGACGCATGGGGTCGCTGCTGCGGCGGTACTGGGATCCTGAAGATCTAGCGCAGGACGTGTTGCTGCTGGCCCATCGGCGTTGGCCGGTCGACGGGCTCGAGAGCGGGGACGCCGAAGGGCTGCGGGCCTGGTTGCTGCGCATCGGCCACTTCCGCCTGTTGAACCTGGCGCGCACGGTGCGCCGCCGGATCCGGGCCACAGGCAGCCCGGATGGCCTGGGCGTCGAGTTGGCGGTGGCCTGGGACCAACCAGCCCGCGAGGTCCCGGTCCCCTCGCTGGACGGTGATGAGGCCTGGAGGCGTTTGGCCCGGGACCTCTCCGGGCTGAGCGAATCGGAGCGGCTCCCACTGGTCTTGCACAGCCTGCTTGGCATGCGGTGGAGCACGGTGGCGCGGGTCACCGGCCGGGGCGCGGAAACCTGCCGCAAGGCCCATCGGCGGGGTCTGGTGCGCCTGCGCCGCGTGGGAGCACCCTGAGGCCGGAAAATGGGAAGCGGCGTGCCCCCTCCAGACCGCGCCAATTGGCTGCCGGAACTTGCTTCCCCGCTGCGCGCTCCGACAATAGGGCCATGCAGGTGCTGCAATTCGAATTGAACGGCGACCCCATCGAGGTGGCCGCCCCGCCCCATTGGACTCTGCTCGAGGTCCTGCGGTATCGCATGGCCATGACGGGAACCAAACAGGGTTGCGACAAGGGCGATTGCGGTGCGTGCACCGTGCTGCTCGACGGTCAGCCGGTACTGGCCTGTTTGACCCTGGCGAGCAATGCCCGAGGCCGGCAGGTGACCACGATCGAAGGGCTCCTTCCGGCGCACCGTGCGGCGGGCGGCTCGGGCGCGGACCCGGTGCAGGAGGCGTTCGACGCCTGCGGCGCCCTGCAATGCGGCTTCTGCCAACCGGGCATGATGCTGTCCACCCGGGCGCTCTTGAACCGCAACCCAGAGCCCTCGCGCGCGGAGATCCAGGAGGCCCTTTCGGGCAATCTGTGCCGCTGCACGGGGTACACGCAGATCGTGCAGGCGGTGGAGACGGCCGTCGCCCAGGCCTGCGGCAAGCCGGCCCCCGTCGCGGCGTGGCAACGCGACCTGGAGGAGAACTGATTCATGGCATCCCGCGATCAACACGGCACCCAGCCGCCCTGGGGCGAATCCTTCCAGGTGGTCGGCAAACCCCACCGCAAGGTGGATGGGCGCGCCAAAGCCACCGGCAGCGCGGTCTATGCCGATGACATCCAGCTGCCGGGCATGCTGCATGCCAAACTGCTGCGTAGCCCGCACGCCCACGCGCGCATCATCTCCATCGACACGTCTCGCGCCCTGGCCCTGCCCGGGGTGCGCGGCGTGATCACCGGTGCGGACCTGCCCACGAAGTACGGGGTCATCCCCTGGACCATGGACGAAACCGCCTTGGCGGTCGACAAAGTGCGCTTCATCGGCGATCCCGTTGCGGCGGTCGCGGCCCTCGACGAGGACACGGCGAACCGCGCGCTGGGCCTGATCGACGTGCAGTACGAAGCCTTGCCGGCGTACCTGGACCCGCGCCAAGCCCTCGAACAGGAAGGCGAACCGATCCACGCGAACAAGCGCGGCGACAACGTGTCGAAACACGTCGAGCTGTCCTTCGGCGACCTGGACGGAGCCTTCGAAGGAGCCGACCTCGTGCTCGAGGGGGACTACTCCTTCCACGGCTCCACCCACGGCATGATCGAACCGCACTGCGCCGTGGCGCAGGTGGATTCGGCGGGTCTCTTGACCCTGTGGTCCTCCACCCAGATCACCCACTACGTGCACCGGGCCCTGGCCCACGTGCTCGACCTGCCCGCGCACCGCATCCGGGTCATCCAACCGTGCCTGGGCGGCGCGTTCGGGGGCAAATCCGATCCCTTCGCGCTCGAATTCGTCACCGCCAAACTCGCGCAGATCACCGGGCGTCCGGTCAAGATGCTGTGGACCCGCGAAGAGGTGTTCTACGCGCACCGCGGCCGGCATCCGATGCAACTGCACTACCGCACCGCGGTGGACAAGGACGGCACCCTGCGCGGGGTGGACGCGAAGATCCTGATCGACGGGGGCTCGTACTCCTCGTTCGGCCTGGTGACCACGTACTACTCGGGTCAGCTGCTGACCGGCCCCTACACCTTCCCCTCCTACCGCTTCGACTCGACGCGCGTCTTCACCAACAAACCGCCGTGCGGCCCGAAGCGGGGCCACGGCAGCGTGCAGCCGCGCTTCGCTTTCGAGGTGCAGCTCGACGAGGTCGCCAGCGCCCTGGACATCGATCCGATCGAGATCCGGCGGCGCAACTTCCTCGGTGAACACACCAAGACGGTCAACGGCCAGCGCATCACGTCCAACGGCTTCCTCGAATGCCTCGAGAAGGTCGAGCGGGCTTCCGGCTGGTGCGAGCGGCGCGGCAAACTCGGTCGCGGCCGTGGCCTCGGCGTCGCCGGTTCGATGTACATCTCGGGCACCAACTACCCGATCTACCCGAACGACATGCCCCAGGCGGGCATCCAGATCAAAGCCGATCGCAGCGGCGTGGTGACGATCTTCACCGGCGGCAACGACATCGGCCAGGGATCGAACTCGGTGGTCGCCTACTTGGTGGCCGAGGAGCTGGGCCTCGAACTCGACGCCGTGCGCGTGATCGCCGCGGACACCGACCTGTGCCCGGTGGACCTGGGTGCCTACTCTTCGCGGGTGACCTTCATGGTCGGCAACGCCGCCATCGATGCGGCGCGCAAGCTGCGCAAGCAAGTGGTGCAGGCCGTCGCGGAGAAGTGGGAAGTGGACCCGGCCCGGGTGCGCCTGGTGGGCGGTTTCGCCCTCGACCTGGAGGACAGCGAGCGGCACATCCCGAGCTGCGAAGCGTTCCAGATCGCGGAGGCGCGCTTCGACACCCTCGGCGCCACCGGCTCCTACAACACCCCCACCTTGGGCGGGGACTACCGCGGCGGCACGATCGGCGCGTCGCCGGCGTACTCCTTCACCGCGCACATCGTCGAGGTGGAGGTGGACGAGGAGACCGGCCGCATCACCGTGCCCAAGGTCTGGTGCGCGCACGACTGCGGCCGCGCCCTTAACCCCATGCTGGTAGCGGGCCAGATCGAAGGTTCGGTGTACATGGGCATCGCCGAGGCGCTGCTCGAACACCACCAGGTGAACCGCTTCGGGCTGCACGCGGGTCCGAGCCTGCTCGACTACCGCATGCCGACCACGATGGACACGCCCGAAATCGAGGCGTTCGTGGTCGAGAGCTTCGACCCGGAAGGCCCCTACGGCGCGAAAGAAGCCGGCGAGGGTCCGCTGCACAGCGCGATCCCGGCCTTGGCCAACGCCATCTACGACGCCGTGGGTATCCGCCTGCGCGACCTGCCCTTCACCCCCGCCAAGGTTCTGGCCGCCCTGGCCGAACAACGCGAAGGCGCCCAACAGCCCCAACCCACCGTCTGATGTTACGTCTACCGCAATTCGAATTGCTCGAGCCGAGCTCGGTGTACGGCGCCTTGGCGGCGCTCGCCGAACATGGCGAAGCCGCCATGGTCGTGGCCGGGGGTACGGACCTGCTGCCGAACATGAAGCACGGTCTGTTCGAACCGGGCGTGCTCGTGTCCCTTGCGCGCATCCCCGAGCTGACGGGCATCCACGTGCAACCCGACGGCGCCCTGCACATCGGCGCGATGACGCCGCTGGCGGTGGTGGCCGCTGACGAGCGGGTGCGGCACCAGGCCCCCTCCCTGGCCCAGGCGGCCGGTCAAGTGGCCGGTCCGCAACTGCGCAACCAGGGCACCCTCGGCGGCAACGTACTGCTCGACACCCGCTGCCAGTGGTACAACCAAACGCACTTCTGGCGCCAGGCGTTGGGCTACTGCCTGAAGAAAGATGGCACGGTGTGCCACGTGGTGGCGGGCGGCAAGCGCTGCGTGGCCGCGGCGAGCAACGACACGGTGCCCGCATTGACCACGTTGGGAGCCGAACTGCGCTTCGAACGGCTGGGCGCGGAACGCGTGATCCCGATCGAGGAGCTGTGGCAGTCCGATGGCGCCAACAACAAGCGCAAGGAGCCGGGCGAATTGCTGACGGCGATCCACGTGCCCGCCACACCGGCCGGGCATCATGGGGCCTACGGAAAGCTACGCGACCGCGGTTCGATCGACTTCCCCCAGCTCGGCATGGCCGTGCGCATCGACCTGGATGCGGAGGGCCGCGTGGCCCACGCCGACCAGGTGGTCATCGCGCTGGTGGCCCGGCCGACGCGCATCAAGGGCACCGAAGCCTTGGTCGGGCTCACGCCGGGCACCGAAGCCTTCCAGACGGCCCTAGAAGAGCTCGCCGAGTCCGCGCGGCGCCAATGCCGCCCGATGGACAACATCCCCGGGGACGCCGCCTGGCGCCGCGAGATGGTGCGCCCCTTCACGCGCCGTACCGTGCTCGCCGCCCTCGACGGCACCGGGCCGGTGACAGGCTGAACCCCGGCACCCAGAATGGCTGCGGGCCCCCGGTTGCCATCCGGGGGCCCGCTGTTTTTCCCCGGGTGTTTCAGCCCGGACGGGCCCGTACCTCGCTACCGGGTGCACCGCCCCAGGCGGGGGCGCAATCATCGCAAGGGCCCGGGGGGCGAGAGCCCCGGAACGGGAGTGCGATCGGCTGGGTGGCGCGGTCTGTGGCCTAGGCTCGCCGGCTCCGTTCCTGCGGTGTGCGAGCTTCGGGCGCGCGAATCACTGCACGACAAACTTCAGGCGGATGTCGTCATCGAGCACGGCGTTGCCAATCGGTTCCCACCAGGAACCGGGCTTGGGGAAGTAGGGCCGCAGCGCGCCGGTGTACACATCGGGCGTGTGGGAGACTTCCCACATGAAGCCGTAGGCCAGGTTGCCGAGCCCCACGGCATCGTCGACCGAGCCAAGTCCCATCAGCGCCAACGAACCGTCCCCCGGACCCACCCAGGTCGGGTATTCGATCGGGTTGCCGCGGTCGACGCCGGGGGTTTCGAAGCGGGTATCACCCTGGGTCGGGTGCACATACCCCACCGACGGATCGAGGTGATGCGCAAACCAGACGCGCACGCCGAAGTCGTCTTCGACGATGCCGAAGCGGGTATTGGTGTTGTACACCTGGGAGCGGTCCCACTCTCCGATCGGGCCGAGGCTGGTTTGCCAGACCTGCACCGGGTTGCCATGGGCATCCACGCCGGTGGAGCCGATGCGGAAGGTCACGCCGTGGTTGATGTCCTGGGTGCGCACGCGCACGCCGGCGCGGAAGAACGGCACCGCGCGGAAGGCGTCGGGTCCTTCGGGCATACGCACGTAGTACGAAATGCGCATGTACTCAGGCAGGTCGTACAACTGCGTGTTCGAACCGCAGAACGAAGCGTTGAAGCTCTTGCGCAGGTACGGCGGCACCAGGCTGGCGGCGTCGGAGATCGCGTAGGCCTTCAGGGGCGCGCCCGAGAAGGGATCGGTCAAAGGCGCAACGTTGGCTTGGGGGATCAAGTCCACCAGCATCTCGTTCTCTTGCCCCGGAGCCCAGTAAGAGCCCCCAGTCAGGTGATCGGTCGGCACACCGGGCATCGCCGGGCCATGGGGCGCCGGGTTGCGCAGATCATCATGCTCGAACCATTGCACGCCCCCGTCCGAGAAGGTCCAGAGGTTCTCGTCCAGGTGCACATCCTGCGCGTACAGGTCCGGGTTCGTCGTTTCCGCGGGGTCGAGCGCCGGGATGGTGAAGCGCACCCCATTGCGTTCGTGGTACAGGGCCAAGGTCAGCGTCTGGCCGGGTGTCGCCGAAGGCAGGCACAAGAGACGCAGGGTCGCCGAGGTATCCCCCGGCGGAACGATGACCGTACCGCTCGGTGCGAAGGCGTAGTCGGTCAGTGTGCTGTCCGACGAAACCGTGTAGTGCAGCGAAACCGGCTCGAGGCTCGGGTGCGACAGGGTGACCGGGACGTTGACCAGGCTGCCCGGCGCCACGGTGTTCAACGTCGAAGCAAACGAGATCGTCGGCGGATCGACGGACGGGCGCACCCAAAGCTGCGCGTACTTGTAGAAGGGATCGAGCGTGATGCTGCCGTAGGTCGAATCGAGCACCAGCTCCATGTGCCGCTCGCGGTAGTAGGAACCACTGGCCAGCAGTTCGACCTCGATCACGGCCTGGTCGTCCCCGGGGGAAATCGCTACGGGGTTGGGCGATACGATCTGGTAGTGCACTCCAAGCTCGGCATCCCCATCGAAGTGGTACCAGATGCGCGCGCCGTTGGCGGTCACGGGCCGCTCGGTCTTGATCACGAATTGGAAGGTGCCGGCATTGTCCGGCAGGTGCTTCTTCCAGTACGGCGTGCGGATGGTTCCGTTCGCGAGCGGCGGGGTGTAGTGCAACAGCGGCTCGACGCTCAGGACGTTGGGAACCGCGGTCCCCGGGCCAGCGTTGCCCGAGCCGGTGCGGGCCAGCGGCACCTGGGCCGACGCGGACCCCATCAGGGGGAACAGCGCGGCTCCCAGGGCGAACATCCGGGCAGCGACTGAGATTCGATCTCGGGAGTGACTCATGAAGCGGACTCTGGTGGGGCAGGGCCAGTCGGCCCCCCTCATGGAGCCAGACCGCAGATTGAATTATAGCGGACTGGGAAAAGGGGGCAGCAAGGGATTGCAGGTGCCCCAATAAGCAACGTCCCTCCCAAGCCGCGGGCCGGGAGGGGCGGCGGCGTGGGATCCGATTCCCGGACCGGGGCGCAACCGGGGGCCGGGCCCGGCGGTCCAGGGGGTTGGGAACGGGGGCCAGCGGGACCCCGGCCCGGGGACCCGGACCCGAGTTGAGATATCGACCAGCCGTCTCATTTTGATCCCAGGAGGGGGCTTATCCTGGGGGTCCACCCGCGCGGAAAACGAACCATGACCACCGTTATCGTTGTCAAAAAGGCTGGGCGCGCCGTGATTTGCGCCGACACCCTCGCCAGTTACGGCGGCGCTCGCGAGACCGAGGCCTTCATCGAAACCAGCAGCAAGATCGTGCGCGTCGACGACACGTTCCTGGCCCCCACCGGGCCCGCGGCCATGCAACTGGTGATCACCAGCTACTTCAGCGACCCAGACGTGCCCCGGGACTTCTCGAGCCCCCTGGGGATCTTCGAGACCATGCGCGAGATGCACCGGGTGCTCAAGGACGACTACGGCCTGAACCCGAAGGAGGACGCCGCGGACCCCTTCGAGTCCCTGCAGACCGAGATCCTGGTGTGCTCCCCCATGGGCATCTTCGGGGTCTACCCCCTGCGCTCGGTGCAGGAGTACAAACGCTTCTACGCCTTCGGCAGCGGCGCGGAGTACGCCCTAGGGGCCATGCACTCGGTGTTCGAGTACCTCGACAACCCCGAGGACATCGCCATTGCCGGGGTCGAAGCCGGCGCGACCTTCGACGAAGCGAGCGGCCTGCCCTACACCCTGCACTCGATCGAACTCTCGCCCCTGGCGAACAAAACCCCGGCCCTCGGCGCAGGCCGGCGCCGCCAGTTCGAGTTCTAGGCCGCGCCGCCCCCTAGGCCCACCGCCCGAGCGCACCCGGTTGCCTGAAGCAATCGGGTGCGCGCGTTTTTGGGCGATCGCCCGCCGCCCTTTTCCCGCCGCCCTTTGCCAGCAGGCAGCCACCCGATCCCAGCCGCCGGGCCCCGCTCACAATGCCCCGATGGAAACCGGCGAGCCCATCTCCAGCCCAGACGAACACCCCGCCCGGAAGAGGCCGCCCCCGCGGCTCAACCGCCGCGCTCGAGTCGCCGCACCTTGCTGCGGCGGGGATCCACCCGGCGCCGGCGCAGGTCATCGGCGGATTCGACGATCAGCACGGCCCGGTTGCCGGTGCCTTGCACCTCGACCACCTGGCCGAGGTGGCGGCCGACGCGGACCCAGTCGCCGCGCTGCCAGGCCACGTCGGCTTCGCGGGTGGTCGTCGTGCGGCTCCGGTGCCCTTCGCCTTCCACCGCCCAGGCAGGCAGGGGCGCGCAAACGTCGCAGGCTCCACACGGCCCCTCCGGCGCGGGCAGGCCGAAGTACTCGAGCAGACGTTCGCGACGGCACGGCTCGTGGGAGCCGGCAAACCGCACCATCTCCAAGAGTCCCATCAGATCCGCCTCGCGCTTTTCGCCGCTACCGACGAAGGCGGGCAGCTCGCCGGGATCCAATTCGCGCACCAGCTCCAGGTTGTGTTCCTCGAAACTTCCGCGCGTCACGCCGAGCACGTCGAACCAGCGCAACACGATGCCGATGCGCCCATCGCGGCGGTCCTTGACGAGCAGCTCCTGGCGCAGGTCCTGCAGGTCCTTGGTCGCCAACCGCTCGCCCCAGCCGCGCAATACTTCGTACACCCCGACGAGGTACTCGAGGCTCGGGTTGGCCCATTGGATGAAGTTCTGCTGGATCGCGAGGTCCTCCTCGAGGTACGTGAGCTCGCAGAACGAAGGCGCGCCGTCGCGGCCCGCCCGGCCCACCTCCTGGGTCCACGCCTCGAGGGTGCGCGGGATCTGGGCATGCAGCACGAAACGGATGTCCGCCTTGTCGATGCCCATGCCAAAGGCGTTGGTGGCGAGCACGATCGCGTCGGGGGATTCCTGGAAGCGCCGTTGCATGCGCCGCCGCTCTTCGGTCGACAGCTTGCCGTGGTACACCAGCGTCTCGATGCCCCGGCGCAGCAGCTCGCTATGCAAGTCCTCGAGATCCTTCACCAACGAGGAGTACACGATGCCCGCCCCCGGCAGCGAGCGCAGGCGCATTGCTAGGTGTTCGAGTTTCTCCTCGCGCGTGAACACCGGCTGGCAGGCGAGGAACAAGTTCTCGCGTTCGATGCCTGCGCGCACGATCCACGGGTCGCGCAGGGCGAGCGACGCCACGATGTCGTCCGCCACCTGCGGGGTGGCCGTGGCGGTCAGCGCCACCACAGGCGGCATGCCCAGCCGCTCGCGCACCAGCGCCAGGCGCGAATAGTCCGGTCGGAAGTCATGGCCCCACTGGCTCACACAGTGTGCTTCGTCCACCGCCATCCGCGCGATGCCCATGCGCCCCTCCGCCGCCTGGAACGCCTCGCTGCGAAACCGTTCGGGCGTCACGTACAACAGATCCAACTCCCCCGCCGTGGCCTGCCGCAGCCGTTCGTCGCGCTCCCCGGCCGAAAGGCTCGAATTCAAAAACGCCGCGCGCACCCCCTTCGCCCGCAGGGCCTGCACCTGATCCTGCATCAACGCGATCAGCGGGCTCACCACCAAGGTCAGCCCCGGCAACACCAGCGCCGGCAGCTGGTACACCAGCGACTTGCCTCCCCCGGTTGGCAGGGTCAACAGCCCATCGCGGCCCGCCAGCACGCCGTCGATCGCTTGCTCCTGGAATCCGCGGTAGTCCTGCAGGCCGAAGACCTCGCGCAACACCCCGAGCACTTCGGGCGAGCGGGCGGTCAGCCCGGAACCGGCTTGTGCTCCCCCATTCATTCCCGGAGTCTAGCGCACCGGGCCGGGGGATCCGAGGGCCGATGGACTCGGGCAGCACCCCACTCGACCTCGTTCGATGCCCGCGGCGGATCGAGGTGGAAGCCCACCCCTGCGGTGCCCGCCGACGCACCCCCCGCGAACGCCATCGGCGGCCCTTGCGGACCGCCGATTCCAAAGTTCCTGGGCAAACCCAGTTCACGGGCATGCCAGAGTTCAAGGCAAGACCGCGCGGGAGTCCGCCGCGCCGCCCACCCGTCAATCCGCGGCCTGTGTCTGCGGCACCGCCGGCCCGCGGTACGGCGCCAGGCGCGCCGCTTCCGCCGGGCTCAGCGGGGCGTGCAGGTCGACGTATCCCAGTTGCTGCCGGGTCGTGCGACCGGAGAGCACCGCGGGGTGCTGGGGGTCCAGTTGCGGCAGGGCCTCGGGGGCCACGGGGCGCAGGAGGGTGGGCAGGGCGAAGGCGCTCGCGGCGGTCAGGGTGGCGAGCAGGATCAGGGAGGTGCGGCGCATGATCAGTTGACTTGCAGGGTGCCGGAGACGAGGGCGGTGTTGTTGGCTTCGCGGCCACTCTCGTTGACCGAGCCGAGGTTGTCGGCCCAGGTTCCGAGGGAATAGGTTCCCGCGGCGGTGCCGGCGGGGATCGAGACCGAGGTGGAGACCTGGCTCTGGGAACCCACGGTGAGCCCCGCGATGTTGATGGTGCCGAGCAGCAGGTCGCTGCTGTCGATGGTGTTGTCTGAGGACAGGTAGATGCCCACCTGGAACGCACCAGCCGGCAACTCGCCGCTGTTCATGACCTGGGCGTTCACCGTGAACGAGGTGCCCGTCGAGATGTTGCCGCTGGGGCCCGTCGGCGTCAGGGCGACGAGGTCCGGGGCCGGCGGTAGCTGGGCGTTGACGGTCAGGGTGCCGAGGGCCACGAAGAGGTTGTCGTCTTCGTCGGACTCGTTCACCGTGTTGTCCTTGTCCGCGATCGCCCCCACCGTGTAGATGCCGGCGGGGATGCTCGCGGGCACCAGCACCGGCGCGGACTGCACCGAGGTGAAGGTCGCCGGCAGGCCGGTGTACACGCTGCGCACCACGAGCGGGATGTCGCTGGTGTCCACGTTCGCGTCGAGGGACAGGTAGATGCCGACCAGGAACGGCGGCGCGTCTTCGTCGCCCTCGTTGCGCACGGTCGAAGTGATCGTCAGGCTGCCCCCGTGGGTCACGGTCTGGCTGGAAAGGTCGAGATCCTCCATCACCAGGTTCGCCATCGGGTTGCCGCTGGTCGAGTAGTTCAGGGTGCCCGACGCCATGGTGACGTTGTTGCCCTCGGAGAGTTCGATCACCTGGGACAGGTCATCCACGAACATGCCGACGAACCAGGTGCCCGCGGGCAGGTTGGCGGGCAGGGTGTACGGCACGCTCGCGCCGCTGGTCTGTCCGGCGCCCAGGCTCGTGACCACGCGCGAACCGAGCAGCACATCGGCCGGGGTCACCACCGGGTTCGGCGACAGGTAGATGCCGACGCGGAAGGCGCCCGCGGCCTGGGTACCGGTGTTGCGCACGGACTCGGTCACCGTGATCGCACCGCCCACTTGCACCGAGCCCGGCGTGAAGGCGATCGAGTCGCCCACCAGGTCCGGCAGCGGCGGCACGGTCACGTTCAGCAGTCCCGTGGAAACAAGGGTGTTGTTGTTCTCGTTGGTCTCGCCCACCAGGTTGCCCGGATCCACCACCATCAACAGGCGGTAGTTGCCGGCGGTGAGGTCGGAAGGCAGGGCAAACGCCTGGTTCACCACCGAACTGCTGGCCCCTGCGGCGAGACCAGGCACGGTGCGGAAACCGAGCAGACGGTCGCCGTTGTCGAGCAGGCTGTCCACCGACAGGTAGATCGAAACATGGAAGGTGCCGGCCGGGTTCTGGCCCGCGTTGCGCACGGTTTCGCTGACGAGGATGTTCTGGCCCACGTCTTGCACGGAAGGCGTGAAGTCGAGGGTATCGGGCACGAGTTCGCACTGGGCGCCGCTGCCCCCGCCGCCACCGATCACGAGCAGGCTTTGACCTTGCGCCAAGTTGTTGCTCTCGTCGGTTTCGGTCACCTGCGCCAGGTCATCGGCCATCCACAACACGTGGTAGGCGCCCGACGGCTGGTTCGAGGGGATCGTCACCTGGCCACTGGCCGCGTCGGTGCTGCCCGCCGCGAGTCCGGTAAGGCTCCGGATGCTGAGCAAGGTATCCCCCGCGTCGATCACCGCGTCGGTGGACAGGTACACACCCACCCGGTGGATGCCCGCCGCCTGGGTGCCGCTGTTGCGCAGCGTATCGTTCAACGTGATCGAATCCCCTGCCGATAGGGCCGCGGGCGAGAAGGACGTGCTGACCCAATCCAGGTCGGGCAAGTCCGCCGCCGTCACGGTCAGGGGCAGGCTCGCCCACAACACGTTGTCGGTTTCGATGGTTTCGCCCGCCTGGTTCAGGTCATCGACCACCAAGCATACGAACCAGGTGCCCGTCGTGAGCGAAGCGGGCAAGGTGTAGGTCTGCGCGCTGGCCGAGTCGCTGCCCGCCGCCAGGCTGTTGATCGTGCGGAAGCCCACCAGTTGGTCGCTGCTATCCCAGGCGAGGTCGCTCGAGATGTAGACCGCAGACCGGAAGGGACCGGCGTTGCCCGAACCCTCGAAGCGCACCGTGTCGGCCACCAAGAGGGGGTCCCCGGCGGTCACGTTCTGGGGAGCGGCGGTGATCGAAACGGGCAGCAGGTTGCCACTCACCGTGCCGGCCCCGGGGGACGTGGCGCTGGCCCCGCCACCCCCACACGCCGGCAAGCAGGCGAGCAGGGTACAAAGCAAGGCGGCGGGAGCCGGGGCAAAGGGAGATCGAAGGAGACGCTTCATGCGTGGGTGGAGAGTCGGAAGAAATGGGCCGCTAGCGACCCGATCCGGGATTCGGAAGTCCAGGGCGATTCCCCAAGGGCAAAGCCGCAATTCCGCCCGACCCTTGCCCAGCATGCTCCCACGGTGGAGACTCTTCCCACGCATGAAGGCCCACCCGGAAAATCCTTCCAGGCCCCACCTGGTGCTGGTGCCCACCGATCTGGAGCGACAGCGGCTCGCCACCGTGCTGGCTTGCCCCATGGAGCTGGCCGGTTTCGGCCCCATCGCCGCCGCCGCACGAACCGCGAGCCTGCTCGCCGAGCGTTGTCCCCCGCACGTCTGGCTGCTCGGCATCGCGGGCACGTATGACGAAGAAGCGTTTCCCATCGCCACGGCAAGGGCCTTCCGGCGTTTCGGCAGCTGGGGCGTGGGCGCGGGCGAAGGCCCGGAGTTTCGCACCGCGGGGGACCTAGGTTGGCCGCATTGGCCCGGCCCCCCCGCCATCGGCGATCGCATCGACCAGACCGAGCACGGCCCGCGCCTGGTGACCGTTTGCGCGGCCAGCTCCGGCCCGGATCAACCGGCCGCCATCCGCCGCGCCTACCCCGATGCCCTGGCCGAGGACATGGAGGCGTTCGCCGTCGCTTTCGCCTGCGGCGGCATCCCCTTCACCTGCATCCGCGGCGCCAGCAACGTGGCCGGCGACCGCAACGTGCGCGGCTGGCAGATCGAGCGCGCCCTCGACGCCGTCGCCCAACTCGCCCTCGACCTCATCCCCAGCGAGAACCGATGAGCGACACCGTTCACTTGGGCCTGTCGACCTGCCCCAACGACACCTTCCTGATCCACGGCCTATACAGCGGTGCGGTGGATCCGCGTGGCCTGTCGATCGAGTACACATTCGCGGATGTGCAGGAGCTCAACCAAGGCCTGCGCGCGGGGCGTTTCCACGTGGGCAAGGGCAGTTACGCCCTGGCGATCGAGTTGGAAGACCGCCTCGATCCCCTGCCCGTGGGCAGCGCCCTCGGCTTCGGCGTCGGCCCGGTGCTGCTCGCCGCCGAAACCCGTGCAGCCGCCCTCGAAAGCCCGCGCGTGTTGTGCCCGGGCGCCGACACCACGGCGACCCTGCTGCTGCGCATCCTGCATCCCGAATGGACCCGCATCGAACAGGTGGTCTTCTCCGAGATCATGCCCGCCCTGTCCGCCGGCGCGGCGGACCTGGGCGTCTGCATCCACGAAGGACGCTTCACCTACCAGGCCGCCGGGCTGCACTGCCTGGAGGACCTGGGCGCCACCTGGGAACAACAGACCGGCGCGCCCCTGCCCCTCGGCGGACTGTTCGCGCGCCGCGACCTGGATCCCGAACTGCGTACGCGCATCGAAGCGCTGCTGGTGGAGTCCCTCGAGTACGGCTGGGCGCACCGGGAGGAGACCGTGGTCACCATGACCCGCTTCGCCCAGGAGATGACCCCCGCCGTGCAGTTCCAGCACGTGGATCTCTACGTCAACGGTTGGACGCGCGACCTGGGTGACGAGGGCCGGCGGGCGATCGCGCTGCTGCGGGAGCGCGCCCAGACCTGCCGCTTGCGCCCCTCTTGAGGTGCCGGCGCCCGGGTACCGGCAAACGCAAACCGCCCGGGCAGCCCTGTCAGGGCCACCCGGGCGGTGATTGGGGTCAGGCGAGACCTCAGCCTTGCTTGCCGCCGGCGTCGCGCAGCTCCAGCATCTCCTTGCGGAGCTCCTGGGCCAGGTTCTTCACGTCCTGCATGGACTTGCGGACGCGGGAGGTGGCCGCCTTGTTGCCTTCTTCGGCGCGCTCGACGTCGGCTCGGGTGGCTTCAACGGCTTCGACAAGCTTGTTGTAGATGTCGCTCATGAAAGTGGTGCGTGGGTTCGGGGGTTGCGGGTCGGGCTCGCGCCCGACCGGGGTTCGGGGGTCGCGTGGAGAGGCCGGAGGGGGTCCCTCCGACTCCCCTAGGAGACACAATCCAGCCCAGGGATCAAGCGGGAAAGCCCCCTGGCGGGCCCGTAAAGGGGGGGTCCTGGCCCCCATCGGGGCCGCATGAGACACCATAAACCACTGCGCACACGCAATTTACGCCGTTATTCCCCGAATAGGGCGGGAACCGGCGTTTCAACGGGTTTTGATCCCGCCCAGGCGCAGCACCGCCCGCCACTGGTCCGCCGTGACCGGCTGCACGGAAAGGCGCTGCCCGCGCTGGACCAGGGGCATTTCAGCGAGCCCTGGCTCGGCTTTGATGGCCGCCAGGGTGACGGGCGCCGCCAGCGCCCGCACGGCCTTTACGCGCACGCCACACCAGCGCGGATCGTCCACAGGGGACTTCGGATCGTGGTACGGGCTCGCCGGGTCGAACTGGGTCGGGTCCGGTTCGGCCCGGGAAGCGACCTCCGCTTGGCCCACCACCGCCGGTTCCTTGCCCCGGGAGTGGTACCAGAGCACGCCGTCTCCCGGGCGCATGTCGTCGCGCATGAAGTTGCGCGCCTGGTAGTTGCGCACCCCGTCCCAGAAGGTCGTCTGCCCGTCGGCTTCAACCAGATCCTGCCAGGAGAAGACCTCGGGCTCGGTCTTCAGCAGCCAGTAACGCTTGCGGGCACTCATTCGAAAGCGGCGATTCCCATGGTTTCCGAGGCGATCAGGCGCACCTGGCCGGGCAGCGGCGGGTCGCCGCCGGGCACGCCGATCTCGAGGGTCCAGGGACTGGCCGAAACCGGCAGGCCGTGTTCCAGGGCGAAGGCGAACAGCGGGTGGCCGTGGCTGACGTGGGCTTCGACCTGCAGCCATTCCCGCTCCCGCGCCGCGCTGGCGAGGCCGTGCAGGAGGGTCTTCAGGGTAGCCGCCGCTGGCGCGCCGGGCAGCACACACAGGTCGGCGATCAGCGCCCGGCCAGGGGCCAAGGGCGCCAGGCGCGCCCAACCGGTCTGCTCCGCCAGCGAAACCAGGAGCGAACCCTCGCGCGGGGCCCGCCGCAGTTCGACCAGCCCCGGCTGCACGCCGGCCGGCTGGGTGCGCAGGGCCTGGGCCCCCACCTCGGCGAGCCAGGGCAGGGCGCGGAAGGGCTGGATATGGATGTGTTGCAGCGGCGCGCCGCCGGCCCACCCGGTGACGGGCAAGGCCAACTGCCACAGGGGGCTGTGCGGCTCGCAGAGCAGGGCCTGACGCGTCCGACTCCGCCCGCCTGTGCGTTGCAGGCGGAAGACCGCGCCGAGCCCGGGCCGGGCCTGGGCGAAACGCACCATCTGCCCGAGCAGGCCTCCGCCGCCCTGACCGTAACGCCAGTTCGGATGCACCCAACCGCCGTGAAATTGGCCCCATGTGCGGCTCTCACCCGCCATTCGGCCCGCCCAGGGCACCCAGTGCAGACAGGCGATGGGTTCGCCGCCCTGCCATGCGAAAACGGGCCCATGGGGCTCGTGCAGTCCGGGGGGCAAGGCGCTTCCGCGGAACAAGCGCTGGAGGGTCTTTTCGTCGGCCGGGCTTGCGCCGCGGATTTCCGGGCCGCCGATGCGCTGACCGTTCCAGCGCACCGGTTCCGGTCGGGCGGGTCCAAACGGCGCCGAACTCACGGCAGCACCTCCCCCGCCGCCAGCAGGTCGAGGTGCGGCGCGAGTTCCTGCCAATCGGGGGCGCGCCCGGCGAGGGCCAACCACAGGTTCGGCCCCTCCCCGCGCAGTTGCCAACCGGCGGATTGCAGCCAGGGCAGTTCCGGCGAAGCGGGCCCGACGAACATCGTCAGGCGGCGGACGCCCTGGGCCGCCGCGAAGCGCGCCAGGGCGTGCACGTGATCGACGTGGCCGAAGCGGCGCGCGGCGATGCACCATTCGCTGCCGCGGGGTTCGACTTCGGCGTAGGCTTCCCCTGCCGGCGCGACCAGCAGAACTAGACGCCTCGGTGGGGTGGCGCCGGATGCCGCGCGCGCCTTCCAGAAATCGCGGTCGTGTTTCCACCCGCGCACGGGCCCAGCGGTGTTTCGCAGGTGCGGCACATCGAGCCAAGCCGCCCGCGTTCCCTGGGAGTCACCGCCGGTCCCTTGCAGCTCGATCGTCGCGCGCAATCCTGCGTGCGCAAGTTGGAAGCCCGCCGCCGGTCGCCGCGTCCCTTCCGCCACCACGAGGCGAAGGCGCGTGCCGCCGGTGCCGGCGAACCGCGCGAGCAGCGCTTCATGCAAGCGGCGGCCCCCGTCGGCCAAGCGCGCCACTCCGGCGCACGGTTCCAGGAACCCCACCTGCCACGGCCGCCCGCCCTGATTCCACGTCTGCACCCGCGCCACGAGTTGGGCGAGCACCGTGCCATCGGATTCCTTGCGCGCGACCATGCCCACGTGCGGCGGCGCGAGGAAAGACGCTTCGAAGCGCCGCCCATCCCACGGCGCGCTGCCGTAGGCTTCGGGCTTCCCGCCGCGATTCCAGGCCGCGAGGCACGCGGCCACATGGCGTCGCTCGAGCACTTCGCACCCGTACCCGTCCCCCACCCTGGGTATCAGGCGTTGCGGCTCCGGCCCGTCCGCGGCGGACGTCGGATGCGCGGTTTTGGGCGGCAGGGGGCCTTGCATGCCCCCATGGTCCCAGGTGCCCGCCAGGATTGCATGGTTGCTCCGCCCGCGGCGCCCTTCCTGTGCCACCACCGGGACCCGCCTCCCGGGCCGGACATCGCTGACATCCTTAGGCATTGGGAGAGCCCATTTGCACCCGGGGCCCCAGCACCGTACAAAGGACCCCCGGTTGGGAGTGCATCGGTGCTGGTGTGCCGCCCGGTCTTCAAAGCCGTTGGGCTGCGTGAACAGCGTGGCCGGTGGGTTCGATTCCCATGCACTCCCGCCACTCGCCTGCCTGATCGTCTGCCTGATCGTCTGGCTGATCGTCTGGCTGATCGCCTGCCTGATCGGGTTCCCTGGCCGCAGGGCAACCGCCGATCAGGCCTGGCGCAGCGGAAGCAATCGTCCCGCGCTGCCGCCCCCGGCGGGCCCGGGCAATCCGCCCGCCCATTGCACGAGCACGGGGTGCGCGGCGCTGCCCGCTTCGATGCCGCAGGTGAACGGCATGCCGCCGGGGCGCTGTTCGAAATCCGCGGGCAGTTCGAAGACCGCGTTGCGCCCGCCGCGGATCGTGTGCCCGTCCGCGACGACGATCACGTGGGGATCGACCAGGCCCTGGGTGTTTTCGAGGGAGACCGTCACGCGGCTGCCGACCCGGCGCAGGGCCAAGGTGTGCTGGGGATCCTTCGGTCCCGAACGCAGCAGATTCAGGCGGCGCGTCAGGCCGTCCGCCTCCACCTTGCGCAGGCGCACGAGCGGCGCATCGAGCAGCAACTCGCCCGCGCCTCGCGGACCGCCCCCGGCCCAACGGAACAGCGCGGCGAACAGCGGATCGCGGCCGGGCAAGCGGGAACCGCCCGCCAGGTCGAACACGACGCTGCGTTCCTCGCCGGGTTCGAGTTCGAGGATGCGCGGCAGACCGCCCAATTCGAACGCGCCGCTGGGGAACACCACCGTGCAGCGCACCTCCACCGCGAACGGGAAGGGATTGCGCACCCAGACCACCGGTTGCCACTCGCCGAACCATTCGCCGCGGCTGCGCACTTCGGCATCGAGCGCGCTGGGGTCGACGGACAATTCGGGAACCTGCACCGGATAGGCGCCGGTGTCGCCGGGGGCCCAGGCGCACAGGGCGCGCACGGCCAGGGCGCGGTGCGGCTCGTTGCTGTTGAAGCCAAACAGCGGTGTGCGGCAGGCTTCGAGCAGATCGTCGGGTCGATCCACCGACCAGCTCCAGCGTTCGACGGCGCCCCAGTCGCCGCGCCCCGCCGCCGTGCGCCAGCCCCCGGGGCCGACGCCATGGGCTTGGATGCGCTCCGCGAGGCAGAAGCGCCGATCGTCTTCGGTGGCTTCGTCGGCGAGCAGCATGGTGGGATGGCCGAGGTTGCGCGCGTCGATCATCTCGTCGCGCAGGAACGACGCGATTCGATAGGCGAGTCCGGGGGGCGCGCTTTCGAGGCGCGCGTGCACCTCGTGGATCAGGCCGCGCTCCTTGATCTCGATCATGTGCATCGGCTGGCGCCCGCCGGGGCCGAGCAGCTCGAGCGCTTCGTCGAACAACGGCACCGGCTCGCCCACGTAGCGCTTGCCGAACCACGACCCCGCATCGATGCCGAAGAGCTGCGGCAGGGTCAGGCCCGCGAGGCTCGCGGTGGAGTCGGTGGTGCGCGCCAGGGTGGCGTCGTGCATCAACACGGCTTCCCCGGTGCGGCAGGCGCGCAGGTCGTATTCGAAACCGTCAAGCCCGTACTCCAGCGCCTGGCGCAAGCTGCTCAATGTGTTTTCCGGGGCCTCGCGCGGCGTGCCCCGGTGGCCGAGGATCCACGGCGGCCCGGTGACGAGCGCGCCCGTGGCGGGGTGGCCCGCCAGGTTGTGGTAGATGTCCGCTTCGTCGCCTTGCATCACGGTTTGCCCGCGCGGGCTTCGAAGGGCAGCAGCAGAAGCCGGCCGGAGTAGCCGGAGGTGACGAGCGCCGGCACGATGCGGCCCGCATCATCGGCGACCCGGGCCGGAGCGAGGTGGTGCAAACGCCCCTCGTCCACGCGCAGGTGCACCCCCGCGCCTTTGGGACCCGAACGCGGAATCAAGTGCACGCGACCGTCGTACCCCGCGGTGGCCAGGTACCAAGAGGGATCCAGTCCCGTCGGGGGCGCTTCGAGGAACACCGCACCCCGCAGGCGATCGTCGCTGGAATACACCAAAGCGTCGCCTTGGCTGCGCGGATCGACCACGTACAGGCCGCCGTCGTTGGAGCTGACGGCCACGCTGCCCTGCCACAGGTCCACGCGGGCGAGGGCTTCGGGGAAACGCCACAAGAGGCGCGTCTTCCAGGATCCGCCGGCGAACTGCGCTTCGAAGAGCTGGCCGTCCGCACAGGCGATCGCAACCTGATCGTGGTCGAGGGCCAGGCCCTTGATCGGCGCGGAGACGCCGCTGACCGGGGCCGAGGCGAAACCCTCGCCGGAAGGTTCATAGCGGTGCACCGCCCCGGCGTACCCACCGATCACGAAGCCGCGATCATCGGCCGCCACCGCGTGGATCAACTGTTCCTCGCGCCGCAGGAGCTCCTTGTTCCAGCCCACGGCCGCCGGGGCTTTCGTGCGCGAAGGCCGGCGGAACAACCAGGCGGCGCCAGGCCCCGGGGTTTCTTCATCCCCTTCGAGTTTGCCCACCGTGACGAACGCGGTCTGGTTCTCGGGCGCCGGCACCACGGCCACACCGATCGCTTCGCCGTCGAGCTGCGCGATGGCCGCGCTCTGCCAACCGGTTTCGGTATGCCAAGCGAGCCAGACCGAACCGTCGCTGCCTACCGCCAGCAGTTCATCACCCGGATCGGAGGTCAAATCCCCCGCCGCACAGCCGCCGAGTTTGCCCTGCATCTGCGCCACGGGAATCGCGTGGGTCGGAGCCGACCAGACAGCGGGGATCGACTCGGGGGCGGAGCCGCGGCAGGCGCCGAAACCGGCGAGCAGCAGGAGCGGGAACAGGGGCAGGCGGAAGGATCGACTCATGGGAAAACCCCGCAAGGGGGGCCGCACCATGATAGGAGCCCACCCCGCCCCCGTCGATTTTGCGGGTTCGGCGAGGGGTGGGCTTCCCAAAAGCGCCAGGATCCCCTGGCGCTAGCGCAGTACGACCCGGGCTTCGCCCGCAGGCAGCACCTGGCCAACGGCGTGCACCGGTTCGTAGCGGGCGCGCAGTTCCTGCTCCAATTGGGCGGCCTGGGCTTCGGGCACGGCGATCAGCAGACCGCCGGAAGTCTCCGCGTCGAACAGCAGGCGCACCAGGGTCTCCTCGACGCCAGGCTGCCAGCGTACATCGGATCCGATCGCAGCGCGGCCGCGGGCCGAACCGCCCGAGAGCACGTTCTTGCGAGCGAGCTCGAGGGCCCCGGGGAACAGCGGCAGGGCGGCGGCATCGAACTCGAGGGTCACATGGCTCGCCCGGGCGATGTTGTGGGCGTGCCCGATCAATCCGAAGCCGGTGATGTCGGTGGCGGCGTGGGCTCCGGCCGCGACCATCGCTTCGGCGGCGGCGCGGTTGAGGTGCGCCATGATCGCGGCAGCGCTGCGCAGCACCTCGGCGTCGATCAAGCCCTTGCGGTTGGCGGTCGTGATCGAGCCCATCCCCAGGGGTTTGCTCAAGTACAACCGATCGCCGGCCCGCGCGCCTTCGTTCGAAAGCACGCGCGACTCGTGCACGAGCCCCGTGACCGCAAAACCGAACAGGGGTTCCTGGGCCATGACGGTGTGTCCACCGGCGACGATCGCACCGGCTTCGCGCACCTTGTCGAACCCGCCGCGCAGGATCTCGCGGATCCACTCGTCGGGAAAGTCCGCCGGAAATCCGGCGAGGTTGAGCACCGAAAGCGGCGTGCCCCCCATCGCGTACACGTCGGAGATCGAGTTGGCGGCCGCCACCGAACCATAGAGGTACGGGTCATCGAGCACCGGTGGGAAGTAGTCCACCGTCTGCACAAGACACATTCCCGGCGCCCCGGCCGATCCCAGGCGCACCACGCCCGCATCATCCAGGGTCTCAGGACCCACCAACAATTCCGGCTGGGCCGAACCCAGTCCTGCCTCACGCAGCACCTGCGCGAGTCGCCCTTGCGGCAACTTGGCCGCTCACCCGGAACAGGCGGCGTAGTCGATCAGTCGTTTCTCCGGCACTTCGTGCATGCCGGCATCCTACGCCGCCGGCCGCCGGGTTCCCAGGGGGCTCGTCCGGGATCGGGAACGACGGGGTCAGGCCGGCAGGTAGCGGTCGCCGGCTTGGCGCAGGGTCGCCATGCCGCGGGTGTCGACCAGGAGCGGCGCGTGGCGGGCGATCAGGTCCAGGTCCCAGGCGGAGTGGCCGGTGAGGAAGATGCAGGCGTCGAAGGCCGCCAGGGTTTCGGCGTCCAGGGGCAGGCTGCGCGCGGGTTCGGGGGCCCCCCATTCGAGCGGTCCGGGCACCAGGGGATCGCTGTAGGCCACTTGGGCGCCGCGGCGCAGGAGTTCGCGGGCAATGCGCAGGCTGGCGGACTCGGTCAAGATGTCGACGTCGGCTTTGTAGGCGACGCCCAGCAGCAGGATGCGCGCGCCGGAGAGGCGGCTGCCCTGGGCGGTGAGGCCACGCTCCAACGTCTGCAGCACGTGGTCCGTCATCGATCGGTCGATTTCCCCCGCGAGTTCCACGAGCCGCAGGGGCGCGCCGCCGCGGCGCGCGAAGTACTCGAGGTAGCGGGGATCGACCGGAATGCACGAGCCGCCGGCACCGGGGCCGGGATCGAAACGCTGGAAGCCGAACCCCTTGCTCGCCGCCGCGTCGAGCACCTGCCAGATGTCGATGCCCTGCGCCGCAAAGCTGACCTTGAGCTCGTTCACCAACGCGATGTTCACCGCGCGGTAGACGTTTTCGACGAGTTTGGCGGCTTCGGCGATCTCGGCCCGCTCCACCATACGCACGTCGAATCCCAAGCTCGTGTAGAAGCGCCGGGCCAACGCGCCGCCGACTTCGTCCAGGCCCCCCACCAAACGCGGCGCGTGGCGCGCGGCCGGGTCGCCGTGGCCGGGGTCGACCCGTTCGGGCGCGAAGGCAAACGCGACGTGCTCCTCGTCCCAACCGGACGCGGCGAACAGGGGCGCGAGCACCTCCCGCGTCGTGCCCGGATAGGAGGTGGACTCGAGCACCACGAGCGCGGGCCGAGGCAGACTGCGCGCGAGGGTGCGCGCTGCCTGGCGCACGGGTTCGAGGTCCGGGGCACCGGCCGCGTCGAGCGGGGTCGGCACGCAGATCACCCCCACGGCCGGGGTTTCGGGCAAGGCCTTCGCGAGCGGCTGGCCCGGGTGCACCTGGTGCCAGGTCACGCGGCGCGCGCCGAACAGGCCTTCGGACGCGGGGCCTGCGAGGTGGCTCAGGGGCACGCGCCCGCTGCGTAGACTCTCGATCGTGGCCGGGTCGCAATCGACTCCGTGCACGGTGAAACCCGCTTCGAGCAGCAGCGCCACGAGGGGCAGGCCCACGGCGCCGAGCCCCATGACCACGACGGACGCACTGCGGTCCGCCAGGGCTTGGGCCAGGGGCTGGAACGGTTCGGATTCGGTCAACGGAGTCAGGCCTTGGTCAATTGGAACAACGCGTGGCGCAAGCCGGGCAGGTCCCCGGGCAGCAAGCAGCGCGGATCGAGCCAGACGCGGTCGTCCTGCACGCGGGTGAACACGGGCGGGGTGGCCCGGCGCAAGCCCGCGGCGAGCTCGGTCGCGCGATAGCCTTCGACTTCGATCACTAGGCAGGTGGTCGGCAGCTCGACGGTCGGCGCGCTGCCGCTGCCCGGCATCGAAGTGGAGGCCCGTACCTCGACGCGCAGGCGCGGCACGCCTTGCAGCGCCGCCTGCATTTCCTTGAGATTCTGGGCGATCTGCGCTTCGCCCGCGCACAGCATCGCCCGCGTGGGCAGTTCCCCGCCGCGGCCTTCCAGCAGGAGTTCCGCGGTGCGCTCGAGCCCGGCCAACGCCACCTTGTCGAGGCGCAGGGCGCGGTAGAGCGGGCAGCGGCGCAGGGCGGCGATCGCGTCGGCGCGGCCGACGAGCAGGCCGGCTTGCGGCCCGCCCAGCAACTTGTCGCCGGAGAAGGTCACCACATCGACGCCGCTCGCCACCGCGTCGCGCACGATGGTCTCCGCGCCGACGGGATCGAGCGAAGGTGCCGGCGGCGCTTCGATGCGCCCCGAACCCAGGTCCCACGCGACGGGGATGCCGCGCGCCCGGCCGAGTTCGGCCAGCTCGGCGCCGGAAACCTCTTCGGTGAACCCTTCGATGCGGAAGTTCGAGGGGTGTACCTTCAAGAGCAGCCCCGTTTCGTTCACGATCGCGCGGCTGTAGTCGGCAATGCGCGTGCGGTTGGTCGCGCCCACGGCCACCAATCGGGCCCCGGCGCTTTCCATCACCTCGGGCACCCGGAACGATCCGCCGATCTCGACCAATTCGCCGCGCGAACAGATCGCCTCCCGGCCGCGGGCGAACGTCTGCATGACGAGCAACACCGCCGCCGCGTTGTTGTTGACCGCGATGCCCGCTTCGGCCCCGGTGAGTTCCGCCAGCAGTTCGCCCAAGTACCGATCGCGCTGGTTGCGCTGGCCGCTGGCGCGGTCGACCTCGAGCACGCAGTAGCCGCCAGCCGCGCGCGCCATGCGCTCCGCAGCCTCGGGATGGACCGGCGCGCGCCCCAGCCCCGTGTTGAGCACCACGCCGGTGAGGTTCACCGCGGGCACCACGCCGCGCCCCGCTTCGCGCTCGAGTGCCCACTCGAGTTCGTCGCCGAAAGCCCCGCGCGCCAGCCGCGCACTCGCCTGGGCCGCGAAATCCGGGTCGGAACCGATGCGCGCGCGCCAGCGATCGAGCTCCGCGCGCACCACCCGCAAGAAACGCGCCTCCCCGATCCGCTTGCCCCAGACCGCGAAGCGCGCATCCTCCTGGATGAGCTGGACCTTGGGCAGGTGGCGGAATGGGTTGTCCTGGTCCGTGGATGCCTCGCGGGAATTCGCCATGGGATCCAGGATAGCCGCCCCGCGGCGGATTCCACGCCCTTCTTTGCGGCTTGGCTTCCGCACCGGCCCCCCGGCTATACTGCCCCCATGGCTCCAGACTCCCCCGCCACGCCGACCTGGCGACTGACCACCCCCGACGCCGCGCAGGTGCGGGGATTGGCCACGGGCCTGGGGGTCTCCCCCCTGGTCGCCACCCTGCTCGCCAACCGGGGGTTCGCCGGCCCGGCCCAGGCGCGCCCGCACCTCAATCCGGACCTTTCGCAGCTCACCGACCCGATGCTGCTGCCGGACATGCCCGCCGCGTGCAAGCGGCTGATGGTGGCGATCGAACGCGGGCACACGATTCTCGTACACGGGGATTACGACGTGGACGGGGTCACCGGCACGGCGCTGCTGGTGCGCCTGTTGCGCCACCTGGGCGCGGATGTGCATTGGCACATCCCGAGCCGCTTCGACGACGGGTATGCCTTCGGCGACCACAGCTTGCGGAAAGCCGCGGAAGTCGGTGCGCAACTGGTGGTCAGCGTCGACAACGGCACGTCGTCGGCGGACGTGATCGCCTCGTTGTCGGGTATGGGCATCGATACGATCGTCACCGACCACCACGAACCGCCAGCGGACGGGGTGCTGCCCCAGGCCCTGGCGATCGTGAACCCCAAACGCGAGGACTGCACCTATCCGTTCCGCGAACTCTGTGGGGCGGCCGTGGCTTTCAAACTCGCCTGGGGCTTGTGCCAGGAGATCACCGGCGAACGGCAGGTGCGGCCGGATCTGCGCGACTTCCTCGTGGACGCGATGGGACTGGTGGCGATCGCCACGGTCTGCGACGTGGTGCCGCTCGAACAGGAGAACCGGGTGCTGGCGCACTTCGGCCTGAAGTCCCTCGGCGCCGCGCGCCTGCCGGGCTTCCGCGCCCTGCTTGAAGTGGCGGATCTGAAAGGCCGACCGCTCACCGCCGAAGACGTGGCGTTCCAGATCGGTCCGCGCATCAACGCGGCGGGGCGCCTGGATACCGCCGCACGCGCCGTGGAAGTGCTGCTGGCGGAAGACGACGTGGCCGCGCGGCTCGCCGCGGGACGCCTCGACCAGTTCAACAAGCAGCGCCGGGAACTCGAGCGGGCGCTGCTCGACCAGGCGCTGGCCCAAGCGCGCCCCTTCGGGGAGGACCCGGAATGTCCGGTGATCGTCATCGGCGACCAGGGTTGGCACCAAGGCCTCGTCGGCATCATCGCCGCGCGCCTCGTCGATCGTTTCCACAAGCCGGCGATCGTGATCGGCTTCGACGGCGAGACCGGACGGGGTTCGGCGCGTTCGGTGACCGGGGTTTCGATCCTCGATTGCATGCACGGGGCCTCCGAGTACTTCGACCGCTATGGCGGGCACGAAGCCGCGGCGGGTTGCGAGTTGATCCCCGAGCACCTGGAAGCCGTGCGGCACGCGGTCTGCGACCGGGCGAAGCGGGTGTTGGCGGAGAATCCGCCGCCCGAGGCGCAGTTGCAGATCGACTTCGACCTGCCGTTCGAGCACATGGGCGAAGAGACCATGCGCAGCTTGGAGCGGCTCGAACCCTTTGGCACGGGCAACGAACAACCGGTGCTGCTTTCGCAGGATCTGCGGCTTGCCGAGCCGCCGCGGCGCGTGGGCGGCGAGGGGGAACACCTGATGTTGCAGTTGCGGCGCGGCAACACGGTGCTGCGGGCGATGTTCTTCGGCCAAGGGCGCCGGGCGGAAGAACTCGCCATGGGCCTGCCCCTGCACGCGGTGTACACGCCCCGGCGCAACCACTTCCGCGGCCAGTCCAGCTTGCAACTGCTGCTCAAGGACCTGCACGTGGGCCCCACCCCGCCCCTGGCCCCCTGAACCCGCCGAAAGCCGCGATTCCGGCCACGGGGGGACTTCGCGTGGCCCCCTGCGCGGGTTAGTTTCTCGTCCGATGACCGACGATCGAGGGGAAAACATGCCGCTGGCGGCGGCGGGCGCGGTCGTATGCGCGCCGGGTCCGGAGGGCACCCGCGTGGCCCTCGTGGACCGGGATGGCCGCCGGGCCCTGCCCCGGGTACCGCTGGTCCGGGGCGAAGCCCCCGCCCGGGGAGCCGTGCGGGCGGGCCGCTCCCAGCTTGGATTGGAATTGGCGGATGCAGAACCGGTCTTTCTCGCTACCTTGGAGTCCGAGGTCGCAGGGCGGCGCGTGCGCAGTACCTATTGGCGCGTGATATCCCCTGCGGCGGACCTGCCGGTCGGATGCATCTGGTGGCCCCTGGAACAGGCGGCGCGCTGGTTGCACTTTCCCGAAGAACGCACGCTCATCGCCGCCATGCAGGATCCCCTCGCTGCCCCGCTGAAAGCCGCACCCGCGCCACCCGTTCCGCGCGCCGGCGCGTCGCCGCTGCGCGCCCCGGACCTCCCCATCCCGTCGGCAACGCCCGCGGGACCGCTGCCCGACGCCACCGAATGGGATCGCCTGTCCGTGCCCGCGCGCCGGCTCGAGTTGCGCCTACTGTCCGCCGAAGTGCGCGGCCTGCCCGCAGGTCCCCGGCGGGACGCGCTGCTCGCCGCGCTGGAAGAACCCGCCGACGGCCAGACCCTGGCGAGGGTATCCGGTTGGCTCGCCGCGGAGCGCACGCGCCGCGAACAACAGGCCACAAGCCAAGGCCGCAACCGCGCCCTGCAGGTGGCGCTGCTGGTGCCCCTGCTCGTCTGGTTCGGGCTTGCGCTGATCAATCCCTGGCTCGAGGGCAGCCTCGCGAGCCCGCGGGAGCTGGTGGCCCCGGTCCTGGTGCTCGGTCTCGCCGGCGGTTTCCTGGCCAGCCTCGCGCGGCGCGCGCCCGCAACCCCATGGGGCGCGATGGCCCCGTTGCTCGGCGGCGCGCTCGCCGCCCTCTTCGGGTACCTCGCCACCCTTGGCGGCCTGTTCAGCTTTGGTCCCAAGGGCCCGGCGTGGACCCTCGGGCAAGCGATGTTATTCGGCGCGCTCAGTGGCGCGTATCTGCTTCGGTGGGAGCGCCGCGGCCCACCAGCCGGGTGATACCCGCCCCCAACACGAAGATCCCGAGCGCGGACAAGGCCTGGACCCAAGTGGGCCGGAAGCGCTGCAAGGCATCACCCCGCAGCTTCAGGTCGCCCTCGGCCACGCTGCCGTAGCGGGTGCGCAGTTCGGCCAGGCGTTCCGCGGTGTACTCTTCGCCGAATTTCTCGCGCAGGGCCGATTCCTCGACGCCAAGTTCGAGTTGGGCTACCACCTTGCGGGTCTCCTTGCGCGCCAGCTCGGGTTCCACCGGGGTCTGGAAGGGCCAGAGGCCGAGCACCGATCCGACGAGCAGCCCCAGCAGCAGGCCGTGGGCCATGCGCGGGCGGCGCTGCAGGAAGGCCTGCAGCAGGTTCGAAAGCAAGGCGACCCCGAGCACCGCCCCGATGCCTACGGGCACAAGAATCCGCAGGTTGCCTGCCCAGTCCTCCTTCCAGGCCGCCGGCCGCAGGCAGCCGATGACGGTCTCGTAGAGGCCGAAGATCAGGAGCAGGTAGCTGCCGCTGATCCCCGGCAGGATCATGCTCGAAGCGGCCAGGGCGCCGACCACCAGCAGAACAGGGATACCGGTGCCGAGGTGGGTGCCGGTCAGGAGCCAGGCGAACGCCGCCATGACGGCGAACCCGAGGGCGAACGCCCCCACGACTTCCCCTGAGACCGGTTTGCATTGTTTCCAAAGCTCCGGGGCGCCCCCCAGGGTCATGCCGAGGAACAGGCTGTACATGATCCAACGGTGCTCGACCACGAGGTCCACCAGCACCCCGGACAGGCTGCCGATCGCCAGCACAGCGCCGACCCCGATAAACGCCAGGAAGCGCACGTCGCTCTTCTGGAACGACAGGCGGGAAAGCCGACTGATCGCCCCGATGAAGCGGTCGTAGAGGCCCACTGCCAGGATCATGGTGCCCCCGCTGATGCCGGGCACCAGGTTGGCAAACCCCATCAGGAAACCGCCGAAAACGGTGCGGGCCGGGGCGGGAGCCCCCTTCGGTTCGCTTTGCATGGCGGGAGCATGCCCAAAGCCGGGGTGCTTTGCCAGCACTGTCGGTCCCGTCACCCGGGAGCGCCCCAAAACGACCGGGGCCGGGGTTTGGCACACGATCCGTTGAGAAAGGCTCCCCCGTGCCCCGCTCGGGTCCTTTATTCAAATTCAACGTTCTCCGGGGCCGGAAAAGCACTATTTTCGCGCCACTGCCAAAGCCCGGGCTACCCCCCCAGGGAGCCCACGAATCCTCTCCAAACCCAAGCACGCAAACCTAGCCCCATGCGACTCACCTCTCTCGCACTTGCAGCCGCCGGCCTGGCTGGCCTGGCGAACTCCGCGCAAGCCCAGAACCTGCACTTCAACGAGATCTACGCTTCGATGACCGGCGCCGACACCGCCGAGTTCATCGAGCTGATCGGAACCCCCGGCATGAACCTCAACAACTTCGTTGTGATCATGATCGAAGGCGACGGCGGTGGCGCCGGCACCCTGGACCGCGTGTGGGACCTGTCGGGCCACACCGTTCCGACCGACGGCTACTTCGTGATGGGCAACATCGCAACCGTGCCGAACACCGACTATGACCTGGCCCAGGGCCCGCACAACGGAGGCACCCAGGACAACATCGAAAACGGTTCCGAAACTTTCTACCTGCTGTACGTGCCGAGCGTGCTCGACATCCAGGACCTCCAGACCGCGCTGTACAACACCCAGTGCGATCCGGACGGCAACTTCCAGACCTTCGTCACCGACCTGCCGAACAGCTTCCAGGTGATCGAAAACGTCGCGATGATCGGCGTCAACGCCACCGCGAACATCGCCTACGACTGCGCTGCGGAGATTGGCCCGGACGGCACCTTCTTCCCCTCGGGCATCGTTCGTTGGGGTGACTACCCGAACGACTTCTGCGGCGACCAGTTCCCCGACTTCGCCACCCCCGGCGGCCCGGACCAGACGCCCGGCGCCCCGAACGTGGCCGGCGCGTGCACCCTGCTCGTTCCGCTGACCGCCGGCTGCGGCGGCGGCACCACCGGCGTGGGCACCCCCTTCTGCAGCCCGATGGACGTGAACTCCACCGGCGCCAGCACGACCCTGACCGGCAGCATGGGCGCCGTCAGCGGCTCGGGCTTGCACCTGGAAGTCACCCAAGGTCCGCCGACCCAGTTCGGCTACTTCCTCATCGGCACCGGCTCCGCGGATCCGGGTACCCAAGTCGGCGGTGGCCGCCTGTGCCTGGCGCTGACCGCCGGCAACCAACTCGGCCGCTACAACATCGTCGGTGGTTCGATGAACTCGATCGGTCTCTTCAACGCCAGCGGCGTGCTGGAGAACCTGGTCAGCACCTCGAGCACCGGCACCGGTTTCGACGTGCCTTCGACCATCCCGAGCATCGGCGGCACGATCATGGCCGGCGACACCTGGCACTTCCAGGTTTGGCACCGCGAGGTCGGCAGTTCGAACTTCTCGAACGGCCTGAGCGTGACCTTCTAGTCCACCGGTCCCTCTTCCCCGCGGGGGCCCCGGTCCAGGACCGGGGCCCCCGCGCCCATATCCAGGCCCCCGCCATCCCATTTCCAGGCCAAGGGCCGGCCCCCTTCCCCGGGACCGGCCGCCACCGCTACCCTGGACGCTCCTCTCTCTCTCTCCGGCCCCTGTCCGCCATGCGAATCCAACCCATCTGGCTCTCCCTGGTTCTGGCCTCCCCAGTGCTCGCCCAAGGCGCGCCTGCCGGCTACTACAACACCGTCGACACGTCGAGCCCCCTGGCCCTGCGGCAAAGCCTGCACGCGGTCATCGACGACCACCTCAAGCTGCCCTACACCGGCGGCAGCGTGGATACGTGGGACGTGTTGCGCGCCGCCCAAGAGGATCCGGCGAACAGCAACAACATCCTCGACATCTACAAGAACGCCAGCTACGTGATGGGTTCGACGGACTACAACCGCGAACACAGCTGGCCGAAGTCGTTCGGTTTCCCCAACGACGGGCCGGACAACTATCCGTACACCGACTGCCACATGCTGTTCCTGGCCGATGCCGGGTACAACACCGCGCGCAGCAACCGGCCGTTCCGCCTGTGCTCCGCCTCGTGCACCGAATATCCCACTGTGGGTGGTGCGTCGGGTTCTTACCCGAGCGACAGCAACTGGGGCAGCGGAAGCTTCTCTGCCGGCACCTGGCAAGTCTGGTCGGGGCGCAAGGGCGACATGGCCCGGGCGCTGCTCTACGCCGACGTGCGCTACGAAGGGGGCACCCACGGAGTGACGGGCGTGGCCGAGCCGGACCTGATCCTGACCAACTTCCAGAGCCTGATCTCGGGCTCGCAGACGGGCAGCAACGAAAGCGTGGCCTACATGGGCGAGCTCGACGTTCTGCTGCAGTGGCACGCGCAGGATCCGCCCGATGCCTGGGAGATGGCGCGCAACGACATCGTCTACAGCTACCAGGGCAACCGCAACCCGTTCATCGATCACCCCGAGTGGGTCGACTGCCTGTTCGGCGGGAACTGCGGGCCGACCTCCAGCGCCGAGCTGTACTGCACCCCAGGTGAATACAACTCGTCGGGCAACCCCGCTTCGATCGGCTGGTTCGGTTCCTTGGTCTCCGCGGACAACAACCTGCACCTGGAGGCCTCGTCGGTGCCCGCGAACCAGTTCGCGTACTTCCTTTGCGGTACCGCGCGCGGTTTCGTGTACATGGCCGGCGGCAGCCAGGGCAACCTGTGCGTCGGCGGCACGATCGGCCGTTTCAACCTGCCCTCGCAGATCCAATACTCCGGTCCCTTCGGCCACGTTGCGGTGCAAGTCGACCTGAGTGTGATGCCGCTATCGCCGAACCAAGCGGTGCAGCCGGGCGACACGTGGACCTTCCAGTGCTGGTACCGGGATGTGAACCCGACGACCACCTCGAACTTCACCGACGCCCTCGAAGTGGTGTTCGAATAGACCCCGCTGGACCACTGGCCCTCGCGCGCCCGGGTCCCCATCGAGGGGCCCGGGCGCGCTCCGTTCCGGGGCCCACCGTTGCATCCGTGCAGCCGCCCCCCCCGTCCGCTACTCTGGGTCCATGCCGCGCCTCTTCTTGCTGGATGGAACCGCCCTCGCCTACCGTGCGCACTTCGCCTTGGCCCGCTCGGGCCTGACGAACCTCGACGGACAACCGACCGGGGCCACCTACGGGTTCACGATGACCCTGCGGCGCATCCTCGAGCAAGAGAAGCCCGAACGGGTCGCCGTGGCGATCGACGCCAAGGGCCCCACCTTCCGGCACGAGCAGTTCGAGGCCTACAAAGCCACCCGCGAGAAGGCTCCCGAGGAACTCATCGACCAGCTCGCCTGGATCCGGCAGGTGGTCGAAGGCCACGGTATCCCCGTGTTCGAGATCCCCGGCTACGAGGCCGACGACGTGATCGGCACCCTGGCCCGACAGGGCGAAGCGGAGGGCTTCGAGGTGCAGATCGTCACGGGCGACAAGGACTTCATGCAGCTCGTGTCGGATCACATCTCGCTCTACAACGTCTTCAAGAAGGGCGTCGATCTGGAGATCCAGAATCGTGAGGCGGTGCACGAGAAGTTCGGCACGACCCCCGAGCACGTGATCGATGTGCTGGCGCTGATGGGCGACGCCTCGGACAACGTGCCGGGGGTGAAGGGCATCGGCGAAAAGGGTGCGATCGCCCTGATCCAGAAGTACGGCAGCGTGGACAACCTGCTCGCGCACCTGGAGGAAGTGCCCGGCAAGAACCGCGAGAAGATCGAGCGGGACCGCGAGCAACTGCTGCTCTCGCGCGAGCTGGTCACCATCCACACGAACGTGCCACTCGACGTGCACGTGCGCGACCTGCCCGAGCCCACGGCCGACATCGAAGCCCTGGTCCAGCTCTTCCAGAAGCTCGACTTCCGCAGCCTGTCGGACAAGATGCAGAACGCGCGCCAGGCCGCGCCGCCCACCGAGACCGCGTACAAGACGGTGCGCGATGGCCAGGAGCTCGAAGCGCTGATCGCGCACCTGCGCCAGGCCGGAACCTTCGCCATCGATACGGAAACCACCGGCCTCTCCCCCCTCGAGGTCTCCCTCGTCGGCATCTCGGTCAGCACCGCGCCGGGCCAGGCGTGGTACATCCCCTTCAACGCCACTCCGCCCGTGCTTCCCGGCGGGCCGCCCGCGCTGCTGGACGCCCTTCGCGACGTGCTCGAGGACGGCTCGCTCAAACGCGTAGGCCAGAACTACAAGTACGACGCCCTCGTGCTCGAAAGCCACGGCATCCACATGCCAGCGCCCGCTTTCGACACGATGGTGGCGAGTTTCACTGTGGCCGGCGCGGATCGGCGCCACAACCTCGATGACCTCGCGCTGCACTACTTCCAGATCCGCAAGATCCCCACCAGCCAACTGATCGGCACGGGCAAGAAGCAGATCACCATGGCCGAGGTGCTGGTCGAGCAGGTGGCGGAATACGCTTGCGAAGATGCCGACGTGACCTGGCGCCTGTACGAGGTGCTGGAGAGCGAGTTGCGGGACGGGGGTTTCGAGCACCTCTACTACGACCTCGAACTGCCGTTGGTGCCCGTGCTGCAGCGCATGGAGTACCGGGGCATCCGGCTCGACACCGCGGCGCTCGTCACCCTCGGGCGCGAGCTGTCCGCGGAGATGCAAGCCGCCGAAGCCGACGTGCGCCGGTTGGCCGGGGTCTCTGACCTCAACCTCAACAGCCCCAAGGCCCTCGGCGCGGTGCTGTTCGAGTCCCTCGAGATCCACAAGCAGGCCGGGGTCAAGAACCCCAAGAAGACCAAAACCGGCTGGTCCACCGACCAGGCGACCCTGAGCACGAACTACGGCGATGTCGAGATCGTGCAGCGCCTGCTCGAGTACCGAGAGGTGGCAAAGCTGATGGGTACCTACGTGGAGGCCCTGCCGCGGTACGTCAACGAACGCACCGGCCGCGTGCACTGCCACTTCAGCCAGGTCAGTGCGGCCACGGGGCGCCTCGCCTCTTCCGACCCGAACCTGCAGAACATCCCCGTGCGCAGCGCGCGCGGCCGCAAGCTGCGGGAGGCCTTCGTGCCACGCAAACCCGATGCCCACGGTCAATGGGTGCTGCTCGCCGCGGACTACAGCCAGGTCGAATTGCGCATCATGGCGCACCTGAGCGGCGATCCGGGGCTCAAAGGCGCCTTCGAACGCGGCGAGGACATCCACGCCGCCACCGCCGCGACGATCTTCGACGTGGCACCCGCTGCGGTGGATCGCGAGATGCGCAGCCAGGCCAAAGCGATCAACTTCGGCTTGCTGTACGGCATGGGTGTGCAGCGTCTCGCCCGCGAAACGGGCCTCTCGGTGCCTGACGCCAAGAAGTTCATGGAGCGTTACTTCGAGGCCTTCCCGCGGGTCAAGAATTGGATCGAAGAGCTGCTGGAGAAGGCGCGCGGGGACGGCTACGTCGAAACGCTGTTCGGCCGCCGCCGCAGCCTGCCGGAGCTGAACTCCCAGAACCAACGCCTAGCCGCCATGGCCCAGAACGTGGCCGTCAACACGCCCGTGCAGGGCAGCGCCGCGGAGATCATCAAGCGCGCCATGATCGACCTCGACCGGCGCCTCACGGAAACCCAGAGCCCGGCGCAGCTGCTGCTGCAGGTGCACGACGAATTGCTGCTGGAAGTCCCCGTGAGCGCCCTCGAGGCCACCACCGAACTCGTGCGCGACTGCATGGAGAACGCGGTGCAACTCGACGTGCCCCTGGTGGTCGACTTCGGCAGCGGCGCGAACTGGCTCGAAGCCCACTGAGCCCTCAGTCCCCGCCCATGCTCACCGACCGGCCCCATCAGTGCCCCTGCTGCGACTTCTTCAGCCTCGCCGCGCGTTTCTCCTACGAGATCTGCCCGGTCTGCTATTGGGAGGACGACGGCCAGGACCTGGACCGCGCGCACGAGGTCTCCGGACCCAACCACATCACCCTGGCCCAAGCCCGCCGCAACTTCGAGAACATGGGGGCCAGCGACCCGTCCGCCGTGCGACTGGTCGTGGCCCCCGAGGAACGCCGCGGACTGCGGCGCGAGCGGCGCACCCTGCCTTGAGGCCGGGGCGCACGCCAGGCGTCAGTTGAAGGTCAGCGCAACGGTGTCCGAGAAGTTGCTGGTCGACACCCCAACCCAATCCCGGTACCAGAGCTGGAAGTAGCGGGTCTGCCCGGCCTGGATGGCGACGAGCAGCGACCCCTGGGGCGTCTGGGTCAAGTCGGGCTGGAAGGACACCTCCCCGCTCGTGCCCGTGGACATCACTTGGCCAAAGTGGTTGTACCGTCCGATCGAACCACCCAGGCACAGGTTGCCTTGCGATCCGGGCACCTGGATCGGAGTGCCTTGCGCCGTGCCCACCAGGAAGTAGGCGAACTGCCCGGTCGGCAGGTGATTGCAGGTGAGCACCAGGTTGTTGTCAGTGGCGCGCCCGCTGCCCATCACGCCGATCGACGCGGAGAGGCCCGAGCTGTTCGGCATCGCCGGGCTGCAATACAACGCATACCCCGCCGCGCAGATCGGGAAGGCCAGGTTCGGGCGCAGGTTGACCAAGGTCGCTTCGGCCCGGAAGATCTGCATTGGCGAGAAGTGCGTGCGGCACTCCTTGCGCGAGTAGGACATCAGGTTGCTCGTGCTCGGGTTGTAGGATTGGCCGTTGCAGGAATCGACCGCGCCTCCTGTATAGAAGCAGTTCTGATCCACCAGGCCGTTCACATTCGGGTCCGCCGGCGTATCGCAGACCAGATCCCCCGCGAACAGGCAATTCGAGGCATTCACGCACTCCTCACCGAACGCGGTTTCGTGGGTGTGATACAGATCGAAGTAGTGACCGATCTCGTGCGAGAACGTCGAATGATTGTCGAAGGTGGCGGTGCAGGAGTTGTTCATGGCGATACCCTGCACGGACGACGTGGTAAACGACGAGATCCCGCAAAGTCCCCCGAATTCGTAGGCGAGATTCTCCGTGAAGTAGATGTTCAGCATGCCCGGTACCACGTTGGTGGTGCGCAGGGCGTCGATCTCCGCCATGGTATCGATGTCGAAGTAGAACGCGTCGCTCAGGATGATGTCGACCGGCGCCGCCAGGCAGAACTCGATGTGCGCGGGCGCGAAATCGGTATTGGCGTCGACGATCGCCGTGTCCAGGCGGCTCTGGGGCAATCCACCGACGCCGTTGCTCTGCCGCACGATGTGCGCGGCGATCGGCACCACGTGATTGCTCTGGCTCGCCATGGCCGATGCCGCGGGCACAGCCAGGTCGTACAAGCCGGCGGCTTGTTGCGCGAGCAAGGCGGCCGCTTCTGCCGCGTTCGGCGTGCTCGCGCAATCGCCGGAAGGAACCTGAGGGATAGCGGGAAGCAGACTGCTGGTCAAAAGCAGGAACGAAGTCGGGATCATGGAATCCGGATGGCTGACGCCGATGGACAAACGGTCGGAATGGGAGAAACCGGATCCTAGCCCACGCGGAACGATTCGCGCAACGACCGGGTTCTCGAGTGCGCGAGGCCCCGTGGCGCCTTTGTTCCGCCGGCGAAACAAGGACCGTTACGAAATCGCGCATTTCGGGAATAACCCGCCATCCAGGCCATGTGCGATTCCGCGCAATACAAAGCCGGCGCCCCTTCGCTACGGGAATATTCCCGATGGCGAAGGGGCGCCTGGACTGGGCACTCCTGAGCAAAACGCGGCCGCGGGGGCACGGCCTGCCCGCCTTGCGTCTACTGGAACGTGATCGCGACCGAGTTGCTGAAGTTGCTCGTCGAACCGCCGTTGAAGTCGCGGTACCACAGCTGGAAGTGGCGCGTCTCGCCCGCCTGCAACGCCACGGGCACTCCCGCCTGGGGCGTCTGGCTCAGGTCGAGGGGCAAAGCCACCTCACCCGTGACGCCCGAGAACTGGATCTGGCTCGGCAGGTTGTAGCGCCCCAGAACCCCGCTCAGGCAGAGGTGTCCCTGGGAACCGGGCGGGATGACGGGCACGCCGTTGGTGGTGCCGTTGAGGAAGTACGCGAACTGACCGTTCGGCAGGTTCTGGCACGAGAGTACCAGGTCGTTGGCCGCAATCGAGCCGCTGCCGCTCACGCCGAGCAGCGCCGGGAAGCCGGTGGAGTTCGGCACCGCCGGGTTGCAGAGCACCGCGTATCCCGCCGCGCAGATCGGCCAGATCAGCTCGGGGCGCAGGTTGACCAAGGTCGCCTCCGCGCGCGCGATCTGCTGCGGGGTGAAGTTCGTCCGGCACGGCTTGGTCGAATACGACATCAGGTTGGTGGCGTCCGGCTGGTAGACCGCCCCCGTGCAGCTATCGGTCTCGCCGCCCACATAGGCGCAGTTCGAGTTCACCGTGGCGCTGCTCAGGCGCGGATCCGCGGGGGTATCGCAGACCAGGTCGCCAGCAAACGCGCAGTTCGAACCGTTCACGCATTCCTCACCGAAAGCGGTCTCGTGCGTGTGGAACAGGTCGAAGTAGTGGCCCAGCTCGTGCGGGAAAGTCGAGTGGTTGGTGGAGGTCGCCACGCAGTTGTTCGCGAAGGCGATCGCCTGCACGCTCGACGTGGTGAAGGCGGAGATGCCGCAAAGGCCGCCGCTCGAGTTGGCGAGGTTCTGGGTGAAGTACAGGTTGATCGTGCCCGGCACCGTGTTGGTGGTGCGCAGGGCGTTGATCTCGCTGGTGGTGTTGATGTTGAAGTAGAACGCGTCGCTGTCGATGTAGTCCACCGGCCCGGCCATGCAGAACTCGATGTTCGCGGCGGCGAACGCCACGTTGGCGTCATCGATCGAATCGAGCAACCGGTCGACGGGCAATCCGCCCGTACCGGCGGAGGTGCGCACGACGTGCATGGTGAGCGGCACGATGTAGGGGCTGCCGGTGCCGAGGCTCTGGGCCAGGCCTTGGATGCTCGGCATCTCGTACAGGCCAGCCGCCTGTTGGGCCTGGATCTGGGCGACCTGGGCGGGATCGAGCGCCGTACCGCACTCCTCCGCCTGGTTCGGGGTCTGGGATTGGGGAGCGGACGGCCCCAGGAGCAGGGCGGCCGCGAAGAACGGGATCGTGAACATGAACGTGGTTTGAGAGGGTCCTGGGCAGGGAGCCCTGGGAGCGTACCGGGGAGCCGGGGCCTGGGCTATGATCCCCTGCCCGGAGTCCCCAGCCGGGCCTCCTCCGCGCCACGATTCGATGCACACAGGGACCCTGAACCGCCACCGCCGCGGCAATCTCCTGCAGACCCTGCTGCTGCTCGGCAGCGTGGCTGCCGTTTTGGGGCTGGTGGCCTGGGGCCTGTTCGGCACCATCGGCGTCTGGTTCGCCCTGGGCCTGGTCCTGCTGCTGTTCCTGGTCTCCCCCGCGGTCTCCCCCGCCCTGGTGCTGCGCATGTACCGCGCCACGCCCCTGCGACGCGAGCAGGCGCAGCCGGTGTTCGAGATCGTGGAGACCCTCGCGCGCCGGGCGGGCCTGCCCGCCACCCCGAAGCTCTATCTGCTGCCCACCCAGGTCATGAACGCCTTCGCCGTCGGCAGCCCCGGATCCTCCGCCATCGCCTTCAGCGTGGCCCTCGCCCAACGCCTCGACCGGTCCGAGTTTGCAGGGGTGATGGCGCACGAGATCACCCATATCCAGAACCGCGACGTGCGCCTGATGTCCCTGGCGGACCTCGCCGCGCGGTTGGTCGCCAGCCTGTCGCGGCTGGGCCTGTTCCTGTTGCTGCTCAACCTGCCGCTGTTCTTGCTCGGCGGCGCCCACCTGCCCTGGTTCTCTGTCGCGATGCTCGTGCTGGCGCCCGGGGCGGTCTCCCTGGCCCAATTGGCCCTTTCGCGCACCCGCGAGTTCGACGCCGATGCGGGCGCGGTCGAGCTGCTCGGCGATGCGCGTCCCCTCGCCACTGCCCTCGACAAGATCGAGCAGCACTCGCAGTCGTTGTTAGCGAAACTCCTGGGACGCCGCCGCGGCATGATCGAACCCAGCCTGCTACGCACCCACCCGCACACCACCGATCGCATCGCGCGGTTGCAGGAGATGCAGCGGGGCACTGCGGACCCCAGCTGGCATGGGCCCCAGGCCTTGTTCGTCCCGCGCCCCCCCGACCCCGCCGCGCCACGCATCCATCGCACCGGCGTTTGGTTCTGACCGTGTGTGGATCAGGGCCAGGGCGGCAAAGGCGGCCCCCACCGCGGCCACGCATCCTTGGAATCGCGCCGCGGCTCGCCATCCCAGCGTCGCAGCACGCGGCGCGTGAACCCGTGGTACAGCCGCTTGCCCGTGGCGCGCCACAGCCGCGACAGGGGTTTGCGCGGCAGGTGCTCCGGCAGGTCCCCGGCCTCCGCCACCGGCCGCCCCGCGCGCCGGTAGCGCCGTTCGTGTTTGCGCACGTGGCGGCGATCCTCGTGGCACCGGACGCGATACGTGCGCCCGCGCCGCGCGTGGCACGACGCGAGTTGGAAGTCGATCAACGCGGGAAAGCCCCCGGAGGTCACCATCACGTTCTGCTCCTTGTGCAGATCGTTGTGGCAAATGCCCCGTTCGTGCATGCGAAGCACGAGTTCGTCGAGGCGCTCGAAGAAGTTCTCGGGCAGATGCGTCGCTTGGTGCAGGGCCGTGCCATCCACGAACTCGCGCACCAGCATCGAGGCTGCCGGAATCGTGGTTCCATCGGCGCCGGGCACGGACTCCGCCCAATCGGGACCCAAGAGCCGCGGAATCCCGGGCAAACCCTGCAACTGTTCGAGCGCCTTGCGCTCGCGCCGCAACAGGAGGCGCGCGAGCACGCCACTTCCCGGCCAGCGCCCACCGATCGCCACCCTCCGCAACCGGCGTTCGTCCCCGCGCTCGAGCCGCTCCACCCGCCCCAGGGAATCGGCCTTGAGGACGGAGACGGTGTTTTGGTCCATGACGACCCGTACGGTAGGATGCGCGCCCGGAAAGGCAAGCAATCCGTCCATGCAAGCCCCCTCCCCGCCCACCGCCCCCGCCGGCGGCATCCGCACCGCGGGCCTGTGCAAACGCTTCGGCGCGCACACGGCCCTGGAACCCCTGGACCTCACGGTCGAACCGGGCTCGGTCACCGGCCTGATCGGCCCCAACGGCAGCGGCAAGAGCACGATGATGCGCTGCTTGATCGGGCTCGTCGCCCCCACGCAGGGCCGGGTCTGGGTCGATGGCGTGCCCCTCACGGGCGACGGCCTCGCGATCCGCCGACGCGCGACGTACGCCCCGGGCGAGATGGGCGTGTACCGCGAGATGAAAGGCCAAGCCCACCTCGATTGGTTCCTGCGCGGGCGCGACCGCGAAACGCGCCGGCGCGCCCGGGAGCTGGCGAGCGAACTCGGCCTGCCGCTCGAGCGTAAGGTCGGCATGTACAGCCACGGCATGAAACGGCAACTCGTGTTCGCCGCCGCCATGGCCCCGGACGTGCCCGTGCGCATCCTCGACGAGATCACCGAGGGCCTCGATCCCTCGAAGCGCACCCAGGTCACCGACGTGCTGGCCCGCGAATCGGGGCGCGGCACCACGGTGCTGCTGTCGTCACACCACTTCGGCGAGGTCGACCGCGTCTGCCAGCGGGTGCTGTTCATGCAGGCCGGCCGCTTGCTGGAGGACACCTCCGCCGCCGCCATGCGCGACCGCGCGGCCCGCATCTTGCGGGTGAGTTACGCACAGCCCACCGACGCCGCGGCCATCGAACAACGCTGGCCCGCCGCCCTCGGCCCGCGCTGCTCGCGGCGCGAGCACACCCTCGTGTTCGAACTGCCCAGCCAGGATCCGCGCGCGGCCCTGGAGTTCCTCGCGGCCCAGGCGGAAACCCCGCGGGAGGTGCGCTTCGGCGCGCACACCCTGGCGGACCTGTACCAGGACCTGTACGGAGTCGAAGGCACCTGATGGCACGCGACCTGCGCTACTACACCCTGTACGGGCTGTTCCTGTTCCTGTTGCTCGAAGCCCTGCTCTACGCCGCCATCCATTGGTGGCCGGCCTTCTCCGAGAACATGGGAGCCCTCAAGGCCATGGCTGCGCCCCTGCCGATGCTCAAGGACCAGATCACCCTGGTCGACAAACTCGGCGCACCCGCCTACGTGGTCGGGCAGCACTACTTCAAAGCCTGCAACATCCTGGGCACCAACGCCGCTGTGCTGTTCGCCGCCAACGCCATCGCCGGCGAAGCCCATCGCGGCACCCTCGAGGTCTGGCTCGCTCGCCCCGTCTCGCGCCTGCGACTCTACAGCGAGCGGTTCGGAATGGGCATGGGGGCGATCTTCCTCGCCGTGCTCGCCAGCAGCCTGACGACACCACCCCTGCTGCGCACCGTGGGCGCTCGCATGCACGCCTGGGACCTGACCCTGTGCAGCGTCTACCAGACCGTGTTCCTCGGCACGTTCTTCGCGTTCACCTACGCGCTTTCCGCGCGCAGCGGGCAGCCGATCAAGATCGCGTTCTTCCTGCTCTTCTTCGCCATCGCCCAGTTCGCGATCTACATGGTGAAGACCATCACCCACTACTCCGTTTTCCGCTGGGCGGACATCGAGACCTTCGCGCGCATCGTCGCCACCGACACCTTGCCTTGGACGCGGGTCGGCGTGATGCTCGCCCTGCAGGCGGTCTTCTTCGGCATCGGATACCACTGGTTCCGGCACCGCACCCCCTGAGAATCAGCGCGGCACGAACGCCACCCGGGCGGCCACGAACCGCTCGAAGGCGCCCATGGTCGCTTTCCAATCCAGCTGCCCCAGGGCGCTGGTCAGCGCCGCCTCGCGCACCCGCTCCAGGCTCTCCAGACTCAGCGGCTCCCCGCCGGTGAAAGCCTTGTGGCGCGCTTGTTCCCACCCCTCGCGCAAGAGCTTCACGTAGGTCCGGCAAAAGTCGCGCCCCCGCGAGGATTGCCGGCCGTAGTCGCTGTGCATCAGGAATTCGATCCAGATCCACGCCTGGGCGTAGTGGGCCCGGGGATTTGCGTAGAAGGTTTGGCGATCCAGGCGCAGGAAGCGGTCCATCGGCACGAGCCCAGGGCCGCCTTCGGCCGAAAGTTCCGCCAAGGTCGCCTGGTGCGCGGTCATCGGGGCAAACCCCACCACGCGTTTGCTGCCGATCTCGGCGGAAGCCATCAGCTCGCCGAACCCCTCGTCGAACCACATGTGCGGGCCGATACCGCCCAAGGCCGAGTACATGTATTGGTGGAACGCCTCGTGGCGCATGACCGCCAAGAGCGAATCCGACGTGCCCGGATCGAACAGCACCAGCTCATCGTCCCGGGGCGTGAAGTAGCCCGCCGCCTCCGGCACCCCGCCGAAATCCAGGTACTCCTGCCGATCGCGGCAGATGCGCACCACGCCCACCGCACTCGGCTCCTCGCGCGGGTGGCGCAGCAATTGCTCGGTGAGGTAGCGCCGCACCCCCATGAGTTGGCCATCGTAGTCCTTCCAGGCCTGGGACCCGAGGCTATGCACGAGGTAGATGTAGTTTTCCCCATCGTACGCATTCCAGCCCTCAACCAAGCTCATGCGCGCGGCGATGCGGCGTTCGATGTCCGAAAAGCGCGAGCCCCCATAACGCCGGGCCAACGCATTGCGCTCGCGCGAATCCTCCTTGGGCTCGCGCAGTACGACCTCCTCGGCCCAGGCCCGCCAGGACCGGGTCTCGTCGTCGTACGCCATGCCGGGCGCCTCCCCCACGAGGAAGTAACTGCGCTCCGCGCCGACAAACGAGAACATGAGGCCGCGCCGCGCGCCGCGCTCGTACGCCTGGCGAGAACGCTGATACCCACCCCGGTCCGCCTGGTCCTTGCGATCGCCCGAAGCGGTGCCACCGAGTACCGAACGCAGGAAGGTGCTGCTCTGCCCCATGCCGCGCAGGTCGTTGTCGACGCGGAAGAGCGACCAGGTGATCGCCCCCTCCACGCCTTCCATGCGGCGCACGTAGCTCAACTTCAAATACCGCTCGCTGCGCGGAATCGGCAAGGCTTCGTAACCCACGGGCTCGGGCCAGCTGAGCCCGATCTCGAGGTGCCGGACTTGGCGCTCGGCCCGCAGGGGCGCCAAAGACACGAACAGAAACAGATAGGAGAGGATGGACAGCGATCGGAGCATCGGGGGCGGGGCCGGAAATCAGGAGCCGGCGCGCGGCCAGCTCCATTGGCCCCTTCGGCTCAGGTTTCCTGCCGGGGGCGCGGCACCCGGGATTTTAGCGGCCCAATCCCGGTCTTGGACACTTTGCCGGACACGACGTCCTGGGAGCGGACTCCAGGGAAGCCTATTCTTCTCCCCCATGGCTTTCCGATCCCGGCTGCGAGCAAGCACGGCGGCGCGCTTCGAGCTCGCGCGCGCCATCGGGGACCTGATCGCCTGGATCCCCCGCTTCGTTTGGTACCTGCTGGTTTCCCGGCGGGGGCATGAGCGCCGGGTGCGCGCGGATCTGGACGCCGAGCCGTGCCTTCCGATCGAACCGGCGGGCGAATTGCATTGGCACCGGGCGCCACGGTTCCTGCTGGCCGCGGCCGAAGAATCGGGCGAAACGCACCTGCGCAACCTTGCACGGGCGATCCGCAGCGAAGCCCAGGCGGCTGGCCTGCCCGCCCCCGAGCTCTGCGCGCTTGGCAGCCCCGGGCTCGCCGCAGAGGGCATGACCGTCTTGGCGGACCCCGTGCCCAACGCGACGCTGCACGCGAAGGGCATCGCGGGGGCCCTGCCGTTCTACGTGGGGCTGTTGCGCACCGCGGGCGAGTGTTTCCGCGGCGATGGCGACGGGCCCGGCATCGACCGGTTCGTGCCGGTGGACTCCCCCGCGCTGTTTGTCCCGATGGCGCGCATCGCCCGCGGGTACGGCGTGCCCTCCTGGCACTTCATCGCCCCGCAGTTCTGGGGTTGGGCGCCCTGGCGCGTGGGGCGCTACCGGCGCAATGTGGCCCATGCGTTCACGATCCTGCCCTTCGAGCCCCATTGGTATGCGCGCCACCGCGTGGCCGTGACGCCGGTGGGCCATCCCCTGCTCGATGAGCTCGCGCACCTCCCCCCGCCGCCTGCGCCGCGGGATGCGGCGCGCACGCGCTGTGTGCTCCTGCCCGGCAGTCGCGGCAGCGAGATCGAAGACAACCTGGCGTGGATGCTCGATGCCCTTGCGCCGCTCGCCAAAGCCGCTCCCTCCATGCGCTTCGTGATCGCCCAGCAGCAGGGCCGCCACGCCGAACGCATCCAGGCGATCCTCGCTAGCCATCCCGCTGGCGCGCGGGTCGCCTTGGAGATCGGGGACCTGCACGGCACCCTGCGCGACGTGCGCATCGCCCTGGCGGTTTCGGGCACGGTGCTCACCGACCTGCTCGTGCACCGCATTCCGGCGGTGGTGATCTACCGCGATCCGGGCGGTTGGAAGGGCAAGCTCAAGGACCGGCTGCTGACCACGGGGTTCTTCGCCAGCACCAACCTCGTGGCGGGCCGCGCGGTGCTGCCGGAGTATTGCTTCGGGCACGAGGGTCCCCTGGCCCAGGTGGGCCAGGACCTGGTGGATCTGGGGCTGGACGGGGATCGCCGCGACCGGGTGCTCGCGGACCTCGACGAGGTGGCCCACCGCCTCGGAGGTCCCGGGGCCTGTCGCCGCACGGCCCGCGCCCTGCTGCTCGACTGGACCCAGGATCCCAAGGCGAGGCTCGACGGGGCGGGCCCCGCCGTGGAAAATACCCGCCCTGCCTGAATGCCCTTGGGGCCGCCCCGTAGGGACCCGGGACCGGGTTCCCACCGGACCCCGGCGACACGACGATGCAAACCGAGTCCTCCCAGTTGATGGTGCGCCTGCACGAGGGTGACCTGACGGCCTTCGACGCCCTCTTCCACCTGCTGCGGGGCCGGGCCTTCCAGATCGCCTTTTCGCTGGTGGGATCCCGCGAGGACGCCATGGATCTGACCCAGGAGACCTTCATGCGGGTGCTGCGGGCGCGCGAGACGTTCGACCCGAAGCAGCCGTTCCTGCCCTGGTTCCACCGCATCCTGCGCAACACCTGCTTCAGCTTCTTGCGCCAACGTCGGCGCGTGCGGGTCGAATCGCTGAGCGCCACCGGGATCGACGGCGAGCCCATCGACTTCGAGATCACCGATCCGGACCCGCAACCTGACGATCGGGTTAGCCAAGCCGAAGGGGCCCGAATGTACCAGGAGGCCTTGCGTACGTTGTCCGCACGCGATCGGGAGATCCTGATCCTGCGCCACCACCAAGGGCTGAGCTACAAGGAAATCGCCCAGACCCTCGACATCCCCGAAGGCACCGTGATGTCGCGCCTCTTCCACGCGCGCCGGCGCATGCGCCAGGCCCTGCCGGAGAGTCTCGACCCGGACGCCCACTGCCAAGCCACCGCGAAGGAGGCTCTCCTGTGATGCAATCCCCGCAAGAACCCAGCCCCGACGAGCTGCTCGCCATGGCCTACGTGGACGGCGAACTCGATCACGAGGCACGCCGGGTGTTCGAGTCGCGGCTCGCCGGTGAAGCCGGCTTGGCCCGGGTCGTAGCGGAGCTGCGCGACCTGGAAGTCGTGACCCGCAACATGATCCCGCCGGAACCGGAAGACCGCGAATGGCGCCGCCTTTGGCAGAACCCGTGGCACTCGGGCGGCTGGAAACTGGCCTGGCTGCTCTGCATCCTCTCCGCGATCGGCGCGACCTTCACCCTTTTGCCCTTGCTGTGGAGCGGCGAGGGCAATTGGGTCTTGCGCCTGAGCTTCGCCGCGGGTTTCCTGGGCATCGCCCTGCTGCTCGGCCTCACCCTGCGTGAGCGCCTGGCCGTGCTGCCCTACGACCCCTATCGGAAAGTGCGCCGCTGACCATGCTGATCTCCACGACCCACGAAATCGCCGGCTACGAGGTGCTCGAGACCCTCGGCCTGGCCCGGGAGCACGGTGGTGCGCGCCCGCAACCTGTGGCGCGACATGCGCGCCGTGGGGCGGCTGATCGTCGGCGGCGAGGTGGTCGAATACACGACCCTGATCGCCCAGGCCCGCGAGCAGGCCCTCGATCGCATGAAAGCCGAAGCCCGCTCCATGGGCGCCAATGCGGTGATCGGCTTCCGTTTTGCCACCTGCGAGGTGTCGCGGGCGGCGGCTGAGGTGGTCGCCTACGGCACCGCCGTGCGCATCCAGGCCAAAGAACAGGCCTGACCCCGGGATCCCGCCGGCGGGATTGCCGAGGTCCCCTTGAACCGGACCGCTTCGGGTCCGTTAATCCTTGCCCGCCCGCGCCCCGGCGCCGGCCCGACCCGAAGGATCGATTCCCATGCTGCGTCTTCTGCTCGGCCTGACCCTGGCCCTCGCCCTCCTCCCCCTCTCGTTTGCCCAGGAAGCGGGTCCGGAGACCCAGATCAAGGACGAACTGGACCCCGTGGCACGCTGGATGCGCAGCCAGCAGGACCGCGCGAGCGGTGCGTACGGCGATGCCCAGACCACCGCCTGGGTGCTTTGGGCCTACGGCGCCCACCCCCGCCGGTATCGGCTGGACGATGGTTTCTTCATGCAGGGGGCCCTCGATTCGCTGCTGGCTCACCAGCTCGAAAACGGAGCGTTCGCTGCCGATGGCAAAACCGCCGACGCCGAGTTGACCCGGGTGGCGGCCCAGGCCCTGTTCGCTCTGTCGAGCCCGGCCACCAAAGGTGCCTACGGCAAAGCCCTCGCTTGGCTCGGATCCGAGGGCATCGCGGATCCGTTTGCCGGTTTGCTCGAGCCCATGAAACAAGGGGACGAAGCCCGCAAGCACGTGCGCCAATTGATGGCCGGTCTGAACGAGGGCCATTGGTCCAGCGCCGCTGGCCCGGATCTGGGGCTCACCGCCCGCAACTCGGTGGACCTCTGCCAGTACATCAAGATGTTCACCGTGTCCAAGGAGCAGGCGCCCATCGTCCCGCTGGGCCCCTTCACCCCCGCCGAGGGCGACGCGGTGCGCGCGGCGATGCAACGCGGCGCGGAATTCCTCGTGCAGGTCGCGCAGGACGGCAAGTACGGCGCCCCGGGCCAGCCCGACGCGGGTCTGACGGCAATGGTGATCGGTGGCCTGCAGGGCATGCCGCAGCCGCGCGATGCCAAGGTGCAGGCGGTCATCGACGGGGGCCTCGCGTGGCTCGCGGGCATGCAGCATGAAGACGGCTCGATCCACCAAGGCCGCGTGGCGAACTACGTGACCTCGGCCGCGGTGATGGCCCTCGCGAAGAGCGGCAAGGCCGAATACCAGCCGGTGATCGCCAAAGCCCAGAAGTACCTACTCGGGCTGCAAGCGGACGAAGGCGAAGGGTACTCCGAAGGCGACCGCTGGTACGGCGGCATCGGCTACGGCGACGACGAGCGGCCGGACCTTTCGAACCTGCAGATGGCCCTCGAAGCCCTCGACGCCTCGGGCCTGCCCAAGGACCACGAAGCCTACCAACGCGCCATCAAGTTCCTCGAGCGCTGCCAGAACCGCAGCGAGAGCAACGACATCTCGATCCAAGACGGGGACGTCATCATCACCTCCGGCAACGACGGCGGCAGCGCCTACATGCCGGGGGACTCGAAAGCCGGGTACGTGACCCTGCCGGGGGGCAAGCAGGTGCCGCGCTCCTATGGTTCGATGACCTACGCCCTGCTCAAGAGTTACGTGATCGCCGGGCTCCCGGCCGATGACGCCCGGGTCAAGGCGGCTTTCGACTGGCTGCAAAAGAACTACACCCTGGATGTGAACCCGGGTTTTGACACGAGCAAGGATCCCCGCGCCGCCTACCAGGGCCTGTTCTACTACTACATGGCCATGTCCCGGGCCCTCTCGTCCCTCGGGGTCGAAGAGCTGGTGGACGCGGACGGCAAGGCCCACGCCTGGCGCCGCGAACTGGCGGGCCGCTTGCTCTCGCTGCAGAGCAAAGAGAACGGCTCCTGGATCAACCGCAACGCCCCCCGGTGGTGGGAAGGCAACCCGATGCTGGGCACCGCCTACGCCCTGGGTGCCCTGTCCGAAACCCTGAAATAGGGTTCCGGGCCGGGCGGGCGGTATACTGCTCGCGCCATGCAGTCGCCGCCCGCCCCCATCCGCATTTTCCGCCTGGCGGATGCCCGCAACACCCTGTGCCTGGAAGACGGCAGCGGGGTCTATGACCTGAGCGCCTACTTGCGTTCGGTGGGTCGCCCCGACGACCTGTTCGAACTGTCCGACGACGGTTGGTTTGAGCCCGCTTCGCTCGAGCCCAAACTGCCGCGCTCCGGCAGTGCCGACTGGACTCCGGTCGAAACCGGGCCCGATGGCCTGCCGGCGGCTGGCCTGGCCCTGCCCCTGCCGCGCGCTTGCGTGGGCAAGATCCTCGCCCTCGGCAAGAACTTCACCGAACACGCGGCCGAGTTCCAGGAAGCGGTGCCGGAAGAACCGTTGTTCTTCAACAAACTGCCCGAGACCCTAGTGCCCCACAAGAGCGAGGTGCACGTGCCCGCGTGGTATCGCGGCCGGGTGGACCATGAGGTTGAGCTCGTGGTGGTGATCGGGCTGAAGGGCCGCGATATCAGCGAAGAAGACGCGATGGAGCACGTGGCCTTCTACACCTTGGCCAACGATCTGACCGCGCGCAGCCTGCAGGGCAGCGACCGCAAACTCGGTTATCCCTGGTTCCGGGGCAAGAACATGGATGGCTTCTGCCCCCTCGGCCCGGCGCTGGTGCCGGCAGGCTACCTCGATCCGTATGGGGTAGAACTGACCGCCCGCGTGGGCGATGAGGTGCGTCAACAGGCCAATACTCGCGATTTGGTCGTGAAGATTCCCGCCGCCCTGGCGTGGTTGTCCCGGCACCTCACCCTGCACCCCGGGGATCTGGTGCTGATGGGCACCCCGGCCGGGGTTGGTCCGCTCGAACACGGTGACGTGGTGCGTTGCGAAGCTGCTTCGATCGGCGTGCTCGAGACCACCATCCTGCGCCCGTGACCCCGCTCCCATGTCGACCGACTCCTACAAGATTTCCGGTACCTTCGAAGGCCGACTGCGCGGCCGTCAGTTGCCCGGTGGCAGCGTGGCCGCACGGTTGGTGGTGACCTCCGCGGGCATCGAAGCCCAGCCCGAACACGGCCCGACCGTGACGTTGCCGCTGCGGGGCCTGCGCCTGCGACGGGACGAGAACCAGGCGGTGATCGCTACCGACGCGGGGGCGGTGCACAGCGTGAGCTGCAACGACCCCGGCTTCTTGCGCATGCTGGAGGGCGCCGGGGGCAACGAACTGTCGGATGAGCTCGCGCGGTTGGCCGGCCAGAAGGTCGCTTCGCGCTACTCGCACACCTTCGGCTGCCTCTTTGCGCTGCTGCTTCTGGGCCTGGTGGTCTGGTTCGTGCCCAAGATGTGGTTCAAGGGCATCGACGCGGCGGTCACCGCCCTGCCGCCCACCGTCGATGAATCCCTGGGCAGCGCGGCCCAGGAGGAGATGGATGCGGGTGGCGAGGTACTCGAGAACCCCGTCGTCGATGCCGCCCTGCGGACGATGCTCGATCGGCTGCAGCCCCACGACCAGAGCGGCGTTTTCAAGTACGAGTTCCGGGTGGTGCGTAGCGATGTCGAAAACGCCTATGCCTTGCCGGGCGGGTATCTGACGGTGTTCAGCGCGCTGATCGAATCGGCGGATCGTCCGGAACAGGTGGCTGGCGTGTTGGCCCACGAGATCGCCCACGTGACCCAGCGCCACGGACTGCGGCGCATGGGCCACCAGGCGGGCACGATGGTCGGCATCTCCCTGCTCGTCGGCAACGTGAGCGGTTTGGAAGCCATGGCGATCCAATTCTTCACCTTGGCCCACGTCAACCTGTACTCCCAGGCCCAGGAAACGAACGCTGATCTCGAGGGTCTGCGCATGCTGCACGCCGCGCGCATCGACCCCAGCGGGCTGATCGACTTCTTCGAGAAGTTGCACGCGGAAGCCGGCGACCTGCCCGTCGGAGTCCAGTGGATCTCCACCCACCCGGATTTCCTTGGCCGCATCCAAACCCTCCGGGAGGCCATGGCCAACCTGGAACCGGTGGACTATCAACCCCTTGACGTGGACTGGAATACGGTCCTGGAGGCTTTGAAGCCTTGAAACCCCCTCTGTCGGGACTGTTCGCAGCCCTGTCGCTCGTTTTTCTGCCCGCCTGTTCCAGCTCCAGCGCCCACGCCGATCCCGGTGCCAGCCTGCAGTCGGTCGGCAGTTGGATGTACCAACTCATCGGACTCGATACGCCGGCCGGCATGAACGCCCTGGTGGCGAGTCCGTTCGAGATGGTGGTGATCGACCCGATCGCCAACGTGCTGGGATCGGAGTCCTACGACATCGCCGCCGAGGTCGCGCGATTGCAACAAAGCGGCAAGCGGGTGTTCGCCTATGTGAACATCGGGGAAGCCGAGGATTGGCGCAGTTACTGGCAGGCGGAATGGGACCTAAACCTGCCCTCCTGGATCGCCGGTGAGGACTCGGGCGGTTGGGACGGCAACTACCCGGTCTACTTCTGGAATGCCGAATGGCAGGCGATCCTCGCCGATAGTCTGGCGCAGGTGGCCGACTGGGGTTTCGACGGCATCTTCATGGACTGGGTCGAGATCTACGAATACGACGTCGTGGCGCAGACCGCAGCGGCGATGAATCTCGACTCCGAGGATCTGCTCGTGGACTACATGGGTTGGATCCGCAGCGAGCTCGACAGCCTGCGCCCGGAGATGCAGATGGTGGCGCAGAATGCCGCCGCGCTCGGCTACCGCGCCGACTACCTCAGCCTGGTCGACGCGATCACCCAGGAGGCGATCTGGTTCGACGGCAGCGGCGACCCTGACCAGTCCTCCGTGCACGGCGACGTGCCCCAGGATCCCCAGGACACGACCTGGATCCTGCAGGACCTGGCCCTGTGGCGCCAAGCGGGCAAACCCGTCTTCCACGTGGAGTATTGCGAACTACCGCAGAACACCACCTTTGCCTACGAGCAGGGCGCCCTGCGCGGTTTCCACACGCTCTGCACCCTGCGCCTGCTCGATCAGATCACGCAGACCCCGCCACCGGGGCTTTGACACTCAACCGCGCGACAGGCGCAGGCCGAGCACGTACAGGCCCAGGCCCGTGCTGCCCCACATGCAGAGGAACGCGATCACGCGCATGAGGCCGGCGAGGAAGCCGTCGGCTTCCAACCAGCCCACGGTGCCGAGCAGGTAGTGCCAGTCGTGGATCGGTTCGCCGGAACCGAGCGAGACGAGCGGCAGGGCGCGGGCGCGGGCGTCGCCCACGTAGGTGGCGGCTTCGTAGAGCGCGAGCGAGAACCAAGCGCCGCCGATGGTTGCGGCGTGGGCATCGCCTTGGCGCAGGAACATAACCACGGCGGCAATGGGCGCAGCCAATTGGAAGAGGGTGCCGCCGATGACGTGCAGGAACAAACCGAGCGGGCTAAGCACCACGTGGCCCAGCTCGTGGATGCCGAGGTTGATCGCGGAGAACAGGTTGCCCTGGTCTGGATGCAACAGGGCTCCGATGCCGAGCCACGCCATGAACAGGGTCACAAGGCCGCGGCCGAAGACGCCGCCGGCGCGGTCGAGGGTCAGGGTGGAGCCGGTCACGGAGGGACTATCGAATGCGGGGACCCTGCGGGCTGGAGCGGGGTCCCGACTTTTCTGGGCACTCCTATCCCGGCCCCCCTGGATGGCCACTTGCGTCCCCAAGCGGGACCCCGGCGGGTGCCCTTGAGGGGATCGGGCGCGGGGTTGCGCCTACGGGGTGTCGTTCTCCCGTTTCCCTTCGCCCAGGCATTCGATGCAGAAGCCCCTCTTTGCAACCTCCCTGTTCCCCGCCCTGGCTGCCGCGCTGTTCGTGCAGCCCGGCCTGGCTGGGCAAGATGGGCCTGAAACCTGGCTACCCGGTCCCCCTGCATCCGAAGTGCCCGGCGCCCCCGATCCCGATGGCGCTTTGCCTGGGGGTGAGGCTTGGCACTCCCCCGCCGCGGCGCCGGCGGACTTCGAACCTGGCATCGGCGAGGCAGAGCCGCGTACCGGCCCGCCCGTGCAAGCCCCGCCCGTGCGAGCACTGTCCAGTGCGCCCGGGACCGCGGATCCAGGCCGCGTCCTGCACGACCAAATCGACGCGGAACTCTGGGCCTACGGCAAGGACTACAAAGCGAGTTTCGGAGGCAGCACCTTCACCTTCGTGCCGTTCCTCGGCAGCGATGCGCCGCAAAACTTTCCGGTCGGCATGCATCTCGTCTCCGCTACCTGGGGCACGCAGGCGCTTTCGGTCGAAACCAGCGCTACCCCCGTGCGGGATCAAGATCGCTGGACGCTGGAGCAAGGTCCCTTCCAAGTGCGGTACGACTTGACCCCCGGCCAGGTCGAGCAGAGTTTCGTGTACACCGGTGAATTCGGCAGCGGGGACCTGACCCTGCGCCTGGCGGTCGAGACCGAACTCGTCGCGCTGGCCACGGCCGAAGGGGCAACGTTCGCCGGGGACCTCGGCGGAGTGCACTACCGCCACGCCGTCGCGATCGACGGGGCCGGCCGACGGATCCAACTCGACATCGAACTCGAGCAGGGTCAGATCGTGCTGCGGGTGCCCGGCGCTTTCCTCCGAACTGCCCAGGCCCCGCTCGTCGTGGACCCGGTGTTCACCACCTTCCAGATCAACCCGGCATCGACCCATGCGCTGAGCCACGCGGATGTGGCCTATCTCTTCTATTGGGACGTGTTCGCCTACTGCTATCAAAGCCAGTATTCGGCCACCGACAACGACATCTTCGTCGACATCTACGATGGTGGCACCCTCGCCTGGCTAGGCCGCACCACCATCGATTTCTCCACATCGAACTGGGCGTCCCCGTCCATTGCGGGCAATCAACAGGCCCAGCAATTCCTGGTGGTCGGAACCAAGACCAATCCATCGGGGTATCTGGAGATTCAGGGCCGGACCCTTTCTGCCGTGCTTCCCTTTCCGGTCAGCCCGCAGTTCCTGATTGCCGATGCCTCCCTGACCTGGCAGAACCGGACGCCAAAAGCCGGCGGAGCCTTCCAAGGCGGCTCGGACTTCGCCGTGTCCTGGTTGCGGCGTTTTCCGGCAACAACCTCCACATCCCAACTCATCCGGGCCACGCGCATCAGCCCCCAGATCCCCCATAGTGCCGCCGTGGCCCCCACCGTCGGCTCGCTAATCGGCGTATCCAGCGGCAGCACGACCTTCGACGAGAATCTGGCGATGTCCAAGTCCTCGGGGACCTTGTCGGCATCCGAATGGTGCATTGCTTCGACCCGTCCGGTGCCGGGTACCGGGCAAACCGAAGTCAAAGTGGCTCACCTGAATCAGAACTTTGTGGTCGACTTGACCCCAGGTTCGGTCCTGCTGATCCCCTCGACGTACGACATCCCATCGATCGCCGTTTCCGATGGGCAGTCGGTTCCCTATGCACCGGAGTTCGGCAAACCCAGCTATTGCCTCGCCGTCGAGGCTGTGTACTACGCCGGCAACACGGATGGGGTGATCTGCTACCTGCTGCAGGACCATACTTGGTATGGAACCAACATCCTCCAGGAGCGCGAACATGTGCTTACGGGTAGCTGGCGACAGAACCCGTCCATTGCGACCCTCTCGAACCGGTGGGTGGTCACTTACCTCGACTTCCTCTCTCCCAACTTCCGGGCCTTCGCGGACACCTTGCATTGGACCCCTTCGGACCAGTTCGCCATCCGCGAACGGCGACTGCTTTTGCACGGTCCCTTTGCGCAATCCGACAACGAACCCATTGGAGTTGGCTCCTACTTCTCTGGCGGACTTACCGGAGGGTATGGGACCGCATTCGCTCTGACGCAGAACTACTTCTCCACGGGGCAGGTGATCGGCGGGTGGTTCGCGGTCGACTCCGCACCCAGCCCAGGTGCCCAATATTGCTTCGGTACGCCCAATTCGACCGGCAACTATGGATTCATAACCTCCAGCGGGTATCCGAATCAGGTTTCCGACAAGATCCTCCTCGCGGAAGACATGCCGCAGAACCAGTTCGGCTACTTCCTTTGCAGCCAAGGGGGAATGGGCAGCGGCACGATCCCAGGCAGCCCGGGCGTGCTTTGCCTGCTCGGCGCTCCCTTGGGTCGCTACAACGGCCCCGGGGAGATCTTCTACACCGGCAGCACCGGCACAGGAAGCTTGACCGTCAACCCCACCGCGTTCCGCGGCCCCAATGGACCTGTCGCAGCCACCTTCGGACAGACCTGGACCTTCCAAGCCTGGCACCGCGAGAACGGAGGCAGCAGCAACTTCACCAACGCGATCCAGATCCAGATGGAGTAGATCTCTCGTCCGTGGATCTTCGCAAGGATCGCCGCAGCAAACCCCTCCGGACCCGGCCCGCTCACACGCGGACTGGGTCCGCTCGATTCGTTCCGCCCACGTTTGCGTTGATTGCCTATCTCAAGTGGCACCACCGGCGGCGTGTTCCCTCACCGTTTCGTTGTTTTGCAACCGTCAAGCGCGCGCACTCGGGTGATGCGCGATCCGGGGTTTTTACGCCAAGGTGAATGGGGCATCCGCCCCCTTGCAACGTCCCTCTCACCAAGGAAAACAATGAAGTCCTACCTCGCCAACCGACATGGGCTGGTTTCAGGTCTCGTCCTGCTGCCCATCCTGTCCACTGCGGCCTTGGCCTGGCAGATCGCCCCTGCCCAGGAATCCGGTCCCCTTTCCGCCACGCGGCCCGCGCCGTTTGGCACCCACGCGCAGAGCGTGGATCCCGATGGTGGTACACCCGTCCCGATGGCGCCCGCCCGGACTCTGCCCACTTCGCTCCCCGGCGCTCCGATGGCGCTGGATGCCGACGAGCCCGATCCGGGTAGCATGGACTATGCGCCGGGCACCGCTGCCATGACCCAGGTGGCCCACGACCTGCGCGACGGCACCCTTTGGGGCCTCGGACACAACTACAAGGCTTCGTTCGACGCCCGTGGTTTCACCTTCATCCCCTTCCTCGGCAGCGACGCCGAGCACAACTGGCCCCTGTCCCTGAGCCTCGACGCCGTGACCTATGGCGGCGAGCGGATCGAGCTGCAGGCGGGCGGCAGCGCCGTTCGCACCGGGGATCGCTGGTCCCTGGATCGTGGCGCGGTGGACGTGGTCTATGACCTGTCCCTCGACGGCGTCGAACAGAGTTTCGTGCTCGACGTGACGCCGAGCGACCGGGATCTGACCCTCACCCTCGATGTGCAGAGTGAGCTCCAGCCCCAGCGGGAAGGCGACGGATGGTCCTTCGCCACGGGCCGCGGCGGCGTTACCTATCAACACGCCCTGGTCTACGATGCCGCCGGACACCAGCTGGACCTGGACATCGACATGCGCGGGGGCGATCTGCAACTGACCGTTCCTGCGGAGTTCATGCGCAGCGCGGTCGCACCGGTGGTCGTGGATCCCTTCCTCGCCACCTTCCAGGTCTACGGCGGATATCCGCACAGCAACACCCACCCCGATGTGGCCTACATCGAAACCAGCAACCGCTTCGCCTTCTGCTACCAGAGTGCCTGGTCGGCCACCGATCGCGACGTGCTTGTGGACTTCTACGGGGGCAACTCGTTCACCTACATCGAACGCGCGCAGGTGGACTTCACCTCGGCGGATTGGACCGCACCGGCCATTGCCTCGAACCAACTCGCGGGGCAGTTCATGGTGGTAGCGCTCGTCTTGAACGCCAACTCCGTCAACGAGGTACAAGGCCGGGCCATCTCCGATGCCAGCTCGACCACCCTCAGCCCCACCTTCCTGGTCGGGGATGCTCCCACGAGCTACTGGAACGTTTCGTGTGACATCGGGGGAGCCTTCCAAGGGTCGACCAGCTTCGGCGCCGTCTGGACCCGTGAGTTCTCGGGCTCTCCGAACTACTTCCGCAACCGCGGCACCCGGATCGACCCGGTGGTCCCGATCAGCACGACGGTGGCACCGAGCACATCCGGATTGGTGGCTTTCCCGAGCGCTTCCGGCTTCGACGACACCCAGATCCACATCTCAAAGTCGACCGGCGATGCGACGGTCGATGAGTGGGCCGTGATCGCGCTGCGCAGGGAAGTAGCCACGGGCCAGTACTTCCTCTTCACCCAACGCCTAACCCCGGCTTTTGCGGGGCTCAACGTGTATGACTCTTCCGCCAGTTTCAACCCGACCTACACGCCCATCAGCCTCGATGTGGGCGACAACCTGAACCACGGCTATCGCCCGAACACGGCGGTCCCGATGACGGTGCTGGCGATCTACTTCAGCGACACGTCCGGCGAATACTCGATCTGGACCTGGGGCCTGCAGAACCACGCCCTGTACGGCACCACCAAGTTGAAGACTTCCGAGCACTCGTCGACCAACTATCGCTCGCGTTACCCGGCCATCGCTACCACGGCGGCCCGTTGGACCGTGAGCTACGTGGAGTATGACCTCGGCGTCAACTACACCTGCTACACCGCGTCGCTCGATTGGACCAACCAATGGTTGTTCGGTGTGAGCGAGCGTCGGCAAGCGCTGGCCCCGCCGACCGGCACCCACGACTTCACCCCCACCGGCGCCTGCTCGCGCTACTCCGGTGGCTTCAGTACCAGCCGGTATGTGGGTGTCTCGTACGCCGCCTGGGACGGTACCTACTTCTTCCAGCAGGGAGGAGTGTTCACTACGGACACCCCGACCACGCCGGCCGTGCAGTACTGCTACGGCACTCCCAACTCCACGGGTACGTACGGCTTCATCACCATGTTTGGCAGCCCGGATACGACCAGCAGCAAGACATTGCACGCCGAAGGTATGCCGCTGAACCAGTTCGGGTACTTCCTCGCGGGCCAGGGCGGCACCACCACGGGCACCGTTCCCGGCAGCGCCGGCCTGCTGTGCGTCCTGGGAGCCCCGATCGGGCGCTACAACCTGGGAGTCGAG
>JAWKUI010000006.1:0-327798 GCA_041398705.1 Planctomycetota bacterium
CGGCGTGGCTACGAAGCACCCCACGGTCATACAACCGGCGGCGCAATCCGGCCGCACCGGCGGCGAGGCCGGCGGGTAGGCGCAGGAGTTCAACCCACCCACCGCGCCTGGCGAGGGTGTGCTCCATGCGCCGCTGGTCCACGCGGACGGATCCCGATCGGTCAGGGACGCGACATCGGCGGGCCGCCGATGGTCTCGTCGTCGGGGATCAGTTCGATCAGACCGCGCTCCATCTCGAGGAAGGCGATCTTGATCGGGTTGGTCTCGCGGGATTCCACCAGGGGGGCGGCGCCGCGAATCAGTTCGCGCACGCGCTTTTGGAGCAGAGCCGTCTTGTGAAACGAGCCTTGAACGGATTGCTGCAGACGCTGGGGAAGGGTCAGGTCCATGGGAAAGGGCGCGGTCCGCGGGGAATATGGCGTTTGCCGGGCGGTTGCGAACCGGACAATATAGGGGCCGGGAGCCCCCCTGTCAGCGTCCCGCGGGGGATTTTCCGCCGTTCTGGGGCACCGGGGCCAGGGAATTGGCCAGATCCACGCGCAAGTGGGCCACCACGGCGGCCGGGGCGCTGGCTTCGGCGGCGAGATCCGCCTGCCAGAGGGCCCGGGCCCGGTCGAGGTCCCCGGCCAGGGCGGCGGGCAGGGGCTCCCCCCCGCGCACCCGCCGCTCGAGCACCTCGAGGGGCGCCTCCACCCAGGCCAGCCGGTCGACCGCCGGGAACAGGCGGGCATGCCACAGGCCGGCCCCGTGCAGCAAGGTCCAGCCCGGCCCCGGATCGGACAGCTCTTGCAGGAGGTCGTTCCAGCGCACCAGGGCCCCGCCGTTTCCGTCCGCTTCGAGATAGTCCCCCCCGTCGAGCACCCGGGCCGCGATCCCCTGCGCCTCGACCCGTCGGGCGAGGTCATGGGCGAGCCACGCCTTGCCGGCGGCCGCGGGCCCCAGCAGGGCGCAGACCCCTCCCGCCGCGCCGAGGCACAGTCCCTCCAGGATGCGCTCGATGCCCTCACCCCGGCCGCGCAGCAACGGCAGCAACCCGTCCATTCCCGGCAGAATCGCCTCGCAAACCACCCGTTCGCCGTCCTGCGCATAGCCCCGCGTCAGGTGCACATGCGCCAACCCATTGGCCCAGGCCGCGTCGCGATCCCCGAGCCGATCCCCGACCATCAAAGCCCGGCGGCTCCGGAACTCGATCAACAGCTCCTCCACCATGTCGGCCTTGTTGCGGATGCCCGGGCTATGCAAACAACGCGCCCCCTGCATGAACTGCGCGAGGCCCGCGCCCTGCAACATCGCGTCGAGGTAAGCCTGGGAGCAATTGCTCGCAATGCCCATGGCGATGCCCGCGGAGGCCAGGGCCTGCAAGGCGGGCAACACCCCGGGCAACAACCCCGCGCGGCCTTCGCGCAACAGCCTGTGCTCCTGCTCTTCGCAACGCCGCATCACGTGGGCGCGCTGCTGCGTTTCCAGGTCTGCAAAGAGCACGTCAAAACCCTGTTCGAGCGGCAACCCCACCAGCGACATCCACGCCTCGCTGCTGGGCATCTCCCGCGTCAGGCCCAGCTCCGCAAAGGCGATCAGCGCCCCTTCGCGGGCCGCATCCGGCCAGAACCGATCGGTGGCCACCAAGGTGCCATCCAGGTCGAAGATCACCGCGTCGAAGTCCAGCCGCTCGCTTGCCATGGCGCGACAGGATACGGCCCCCAAGGCCCACGTACCCAGGCCTGACCCGCATTTGACGGCCGCCGGGGTGCAATTGCCCCCGGTGGTGGCCCCCGGGGCCCGCAGGCCAGTAAGATCGTCGCCAAGGCCCATTTCCACGCCATGCTGCAGAACCTGCTCCTCCCCTTCCTGCTCGCCCTCGCGCCGCTGCCCCAGGGCCCGGACGCCCCGCCCTCCCGCGCACTCATGCACGCCTTGTGCGAGCAACCGCGCTTGGCAGGCACCCTCACCGCGGGCCGGGCCACCGAGTTCGTGGCCGAGACGCTCGAAGCGGCCGGCTGGCAGGTGATCCGCGACGAACGCGAGGTGCTGCTGTCGTTGCCGCGGCGCCTTTCCGTGAACGTAGTGCACCCCGAACAACAGGGCCGCCAGGTACTGGCACGCCTGTGGACCTTCGATCCGGATGCGATCCCCGCCGGGGACATCCCGCCGTTCAGCGCCTGGAGCGCGAGCGGCAAGGTGCGCGGACCGCTGCTCGATGCGGGCTACGGGATGCGCGAGGACTTCGAACGTCTGAAAGCCGCGGGCGTCGATCCGCGCGGCTCGGTGGCGCTGATCCGGTATGGTCGCTGCTACCGCGGCCTCAAGGTGGCCCTCGCCGAGGAGTACGGATGCGCTGCGGTGCTCTTGTTCTCCGCCCCGAAAGACGACGGACCGGGCAAGGGCCGCACCTGGCCGCAGGGCCCTTGGAAACCGGCGACCAGCGCGCAGCGCGGCTCGATCGGCGACCTGTCGCGCGCGCCGGGGGATCCGAGCACGCCGGGGTATCCCTCCCCGGCTCCGGGCAGCGCTGTTCAAGGCGGCAAGACCCGCCTGTCCGACTTCGAACTCGCGCAGGCCCTGCCGAAGATTCCGTGCCTGCCCATCGGTTCGGCCGACGCAGAGCTGCTGCTCGGCAACCTCGCGCGCCGGCGCATGGAACAAGGCGACGCGGGTCGCACCGAAGCGATCGGCCCCGGCCCGCTGGTCGCCACGGTCGAGGTGCAAGCCCCGCGCGAACTGCGCAAGATCACCAACATCATCGGCCGCATGCAGGGCACCACCGGCGGCGCGATCATGGCGGGCAACCACCGCGATGCGTGGGTGCGCGGCGCCCAGGACGCGGGCAGCGGCACGGTGTCGCTGTTGCGCGCGGCCCAGATCCTCGGCGAGGCGCAAAAGGGCGGCTGGACGCCCAAGGACTCGATCTTCGTGGCCTTCTGGGACGCGGAAGAGTTCGGCCTGATCGGCAGCACCGAGTGGGTCGAAAGCAACGAAGCCGTGCTCAGCCAGGCCCTGCACCTGTACATCAACGCGGACGCCCTGGTGAGCGGCATGCGCCTCTCCGCCAGCGGTTGCCCCGGACTCGAGGGCTTCCTCGCGGACACGCTCGACAAGATGGCCCTGCCGTCCGAGTTCCAGGGCACGCGCCCCTCGTGGCGGGATTCCGGCGGCGCCCCGCGCGCCCTGGGCCTGCCGGGTTCGGGTTCGGACTTCGCGTCCTTCCTGCACCACTTGGGTCTGCCCGTGCTCGACCTCTCGTTCCAAGGCAACTCGGGGGGCCAGTATCACACCGAGTTCGACGACGTGGCGATGCTCGAGAAGTACCTCGATCCCGGCTACAAAGGCCACGAACTCGCCGCCCACACCCTGGCCGCCCTGCTGCGCGAAGGCGCGATGCGCGGGCCTGGGGTCCTGGACGAAGTCCGCGCCGCCCAGGAAATGGCCCGTCACGCCGGGGAAGCCAAGGAATGGATGGGCCTGCGCCAGGCCCAGGGCATCCAGAACGCCCTGCTCAGCCTCGCGGACACAATCGCCGCGGTACGCGCCTCGAAATTGCCCGGCGTCGCCACCCCGCCGCAGATCTACCAAAGCCTGCTGCGCTCCGAGGGCCTGCCCCGCAAGCCGTGGCTGCGCAACGCCCTTTGGTCCCCCGACCCCGCCACGGGCTACGGCAGCGTGACGTACCCCGTCATGCGCATCGCCATCGAAGCAAAATCACAAGGGGCCTTGGACTTCGAGGTTTCCCGGCTCATAAACGAAATCCAGAATCTGAAGAACGCCTGGAATCTCGTCCCGCGCCGGCCGGACTCGGGCCAATAACCCCACTCCCCAGGGGGCAAACCCATGAAGGCCCTCTGGCCCATCTTCCGCCACTTCCTGAAGTACCGGACCCGTCTTTTGGCGGGTCTGGTTTCGATTCCGCTGGCCCAGGCCGCGGATGTGGCGATCACGGTATCGATCGGCAACGCCATCGAGCGGGCGCGTACCGCCACCGATACGGCGTGGCTCACCAAGGTGCTCTGGTGGCTCGCGCTGTACGCCGTGGTGCGTGCGGTGTTCCGCTTCTATCAACGCTGGTGGATCGTGGTGGTCTCGCGCCAGGTCGAGGTGGACCTGAAGCAGCAGACCTTCGACAAGCTCACGTCGCTCTCGTTCGACTTCCACAACCAGAACCGCACCGGGGACGTGGTCAGCCGCCTGACCAGCGACGTGGAAAACGTGCGCATGTTCCTCGGCCCCGGCCTGATGTACACCGCCGGTGCGGTGGTCATGGTGCCGATCTCGCTGGGCGTGATGTTCCACCTGAACGCTATGGTGACCTCCGCGATGGTCGTGCCGCTGCTCGGGGTCGGTTGGGTGATGAAGAAGCTCACCCCGCGCATCCACCACTACTCGATGGAGGTCCAGGAAAGCCTGGCCGATATCAGCCACTGCGCCCAGGAAAACTTCGCCGGAGTGCGCGTGGTGCAGGCTGCCGGCATCGAAGCGCCCCAGGCGCGCCGGTTTGCCGCGGTCAGCGAGAAGAACCGCGACAACCAGATCAAGATGGGCGAGGCGCGCGGCATGACCCACGCCGCCGTCAACCTGGCGTTCGACCTGACCTTCGTGGTGATCCTCATCACCGGCGGCCTGGCCGCCATCGACCGCACGCTCGAGATCGGCGGTCTGTTCAAGTTCCTCGACCTCACCATCAAGGTGTTCTGGCCCCTGATCGCCCTAGGCTGGATCGCGGGTATGTACGCCCGCGCGGTGGCCAGCGCCGAGCGCCTGCAGGAGCTGATGGCGGAGGTGCCGAGCATCCAGACCCCCGAAAACGCGCGCTTCTCCGAGCCCGTGCGCGGCGCGATCGACTTCGACGGCATCTCCTTCCGGTACGGCCCCGAAGCGCCATTCGTGCTGCAGGACATCCGCGTGAAGGTGCCCGCGGGCAAGACCCTGGGCGTGGTCGGCCCCACCGGCGCGGGCAAGTCGACCCTGCTGTCGCTCGTGGGCCGGCTGTTCGACGCCGATGGCACCGTGCGCGTGGACGACATCCCCCTGCGCGATTGGGACCTGGACCACCTGCGCACGAGTCTCGGCTACGTGCCCCAGGACTCGTTCCTCTTCTCCGCCCCCTACGAAGACAACATCCGCTTCGGGGCCGACGGCGAACTCAGCGACGAGCAGATCCACACCCTCGTCCGGCGCGCCGCCATGGAAGAAGAGGTGCGGTCGTTCCCGGACGGGTACAAGCAGCGCGTGGGCGAACGCGGGGTGACCCTCTCCGGCGGGCAGCGCCAGCGCACCTGCATCGCGCGCGCCTTGGCCAAGGACCCGCGCATCCTGATCCTCGACGATTGCCTGTCGGCGGTGGACACCGAAACCGAAAAGACCCTGCTCAAGGAACTGCGCCAGGCAGGCGAGAGCCGCACCGTGCTCGTGGCGGCGCACCGCCTGTCGAGCGTCGTGGCGGCCGACCAGATCCTCGTGCTCGACGAGAACGGACACCAGGCGGACCTCGGCACCCACGCCGAGTTGGTGGCGCGGCCGGGCTGGTACCGCGAGACCTGGCAGCGGCAGCAGCGCCGGGCGCATCTTCTGGAGGACCGGGTATGAGCGGCTACGTCGAAGACAAGGAGTACGTGGCCAGCCGCGCCTGGGACCACCGGTTGTTCCAGCGCCTGCTGCAGTACGCGCGCCCCCACTGGAAGCTGTTCCTGGCTTCGTTCGGGGTGCTCATCGCGTGTTTCGCCTGCGAACTCGCCGGCCCCTACATCTGGCGCGCGGCCATCGATGGTCCGGTGAGCACCGCGCTCGCCGCAGCCCCGGATGCCGACAAGTCCCCGCTCGTCCACGCCATGCTGCGCTGGATCGGGCTGTACCTAGGAGTGGTCTGCGCCCTCGGCGTTTTGCGCTACTTCCAGGTCGCCGTGCTCAACCGCACCGGGCAAGTGGTGATCCACGACCTGCGCACCCAGATCTTCGCCCACATCCAGCGGCTGGACCTGGCGTTCTTCGACCGCCGGCCCGTCGGTTCGCTGGTGACGCGCGTCACCACCGACATCGAGAACCTGGCGGAGTTGTTCGCTTCGGGCGTGGTCACTCTGGCCTTCGACACCCTGCGGGTGGCGGTGCTGGTGGTGCTCCTGTTCTTCATCCACGCCAAGTTGGCCCTCGTCGTGTTGCTGCTGCTACCGGTGCTGGTGGGCATCTCGCTCGCCTTCCGCGGCGGCGCGCGCCAGGCCCACCGCAGCGTGCGTGCGCGCCTATCGGCCATGAACGGCTACCTGCAGGAGGTTCTGTCCGGAGTGCGCGTGGTGCAGATGTTCCATCGCGAGGACCGGGTTTCGAAGACCTTCGCGGAGCACCTGCACGGCTACTACCTGGCCAACAAGCGCACGATCTTCTTGTTCGCCTTGTTTTTCCCCGCGATGACCTTGGGCACCTTCCTGATCGAAGGCGCGGCCCTCAAGGTCGGGGTGGAATCGCTGGTGGGCGGCGGGCTGACCGCCGGGGACTTCATCCTCTTCTGGATGTTCCTCGTAATGGTCGTGAACCCGATCCGCGAACTCGGGGAGCGCTACAACGTGCTGCAATCGGCGTTTGCCTCGGCCGAACGCATCTTCCACGTGCTCGACACCGAATCCGCGGTGCAGATCGCCCCCGGATCCGCGCCGCCCGCTGCGCAAGGCCGCCGCAGCACGCCGCCCCACATCACCTTCGAAGGCGTACGCTTCGCCTACGAAACCGGCAACGAGGTGCTGCACGGCATCGACTTCGAGATCCCGCCTGGCCACACGGTCGCGCTGGTGGGCGCCACGGGTTCGGGCAAATCGACCCTGATCAACCTGCTGCTGCGCTTCTACGATGTGACCGGGGGCACCATCCGCCTCGACGGCCGCGACCTGCGCGAACTGCCGCTCGACGCCGTGCGCAGCCGCTTCGGACTGGTGCTGCAGGAGAACTTCCTGTTCGCCGGCACGGTGCGCGAGAACCTCATCATGGACCGGCCCGGCATCGGCGAGGACGACCTGCGCGAGGCCCTGGCCACCAGTTCGGCCGACCGCCTGATCGACCGCCTGCCCGGCGGCCTCGATGCCTGGGTGGCCGAACGCGGCGTGACCTTCTCGACCGGCGAACGGCAACTGCTCGCCATCGCCCGCGCCCTGGCCGCGCACCCGTCGGTGGTGATCCTGGACGAAGCCACTGCCAGCGTGGATTCGGAAACCGAAGCCAAGATCGAAGCGGCCACGCAGAGCCTGCTCGAAGGCCGCAGCGCCCTCGTAGTGGCGCACCGCCTGTCCACCATCCAACGGGCGGATCAGATCCTGGTGCTCGACCGGGGCCGCATCATCGAACGCGGCACGCACAGCGAACTCCTCGAACAAGGTGGCGCGTACGCGCGCCTGTACGAGCTGCAATTCGCCCTGCCGGTTTGAGGGGACGGGCCGGACGCGCGAGCGTTCAGGGCCGGACTGGAACTCGGCCGCATTGGACAACGCCCGCGACGCACGCTGGCAGCGACCGCCCTGCGCACCTGCGCCGGATCGGTCGCCCCTCCCGGCTCAGACCCGCGCCGCCGCCTGCAGCACGCGCAAGCAGGCGTCGGCCACGCGCTCGGCGGTGATCGACGAGTTGTCCGCGTCTTTTTTGTACGAGCAATAATCGGCCGCGGTGCTGATCACCTTCTCGCCGAGGCCGTACAGCTCGATCTCCGCCGCCGAGGTCGGCGCGAAGAAACTCACGATCGGCCGGCGGCGAGCGACGCCCATGTGCAAGGCCAACGAGTCGCTGGTGACGAGCAGGTCGAGGCGATCGATGAGCGCGGCAAACGCGGTCAGGGAGTTGTCCCCGCCGTCCACCACCTCGAGCGGATCGCGGCACGACTGGCAGCGCAGCAGGATCTCCTGGTTGCGATCCGCCTCGGCGGAGCCGCCCAGCAGTACGAAACCCGCCTGGTGCCCGAGGGCCAAGTCGAGCCGTTCGATCAATCGCACCACTTCGCCCACCGGCATGGTCTTGGAGCTCCAGCGCCCACCGGCGCCGGTGTTCAGCCCGATGCGCAGGCGCTTGCCGGTCAACCCGTGCTGCGCGTAGAACGCCTCGGCGGCCTCGATCTCCGCCGGCTCGAGCGGCAACTCGGGCTGCCCCATCTGGATGCCGAACATGTCGGCATAGATCTGCGGGTGGCTGCGTTCGTTCTTGACCTTGAGCGCGTCCGCCTTGGTTTTGCCGAGGCGCGAAAGTAGGCCCATCTCAAACCATTCGGACACGTCGTCGGTGTAGGCACGGTTTCCGCTTTCGTCGATCCAGGCCCCCGACAGGCGCACCCGCTGGGCCGCGCTGGCGAGTTCGCAGAGGGGCTGTTCGTCGTCGAGCGACAGAACCCACTCGAACTTCTCCCCCGCGAGGCGCTCGCGGATCTGCGCCACCGACGCCGGGCTCGCCGGGTCGACGGTCCAGGTGCGCGCCACGAGCGCATGGCGCTCGACAAGGGCCCGGGCCCCAGGAGCGGTCAGCCAGGTGACTTCGAGGTTCGAGAAACGCTGGTCGAGACCGGGCAGGATCGACGTCGTGCGCAGCACGTCGCCGAGGGCACCGGTCTTGATGATCAGAATGCGGGTCATGGGGCTTTGGCAGGCGGTCTGGGTTTCTCTTCGGCAGGGGGTGCCACCGCCCTGCGAGCTGGGCGGGAGAAACGGGAGGAGAGCGTCCCCCGGGAGCACGATTGGGAGCCCATTCGGGCCAGGGGGGCGGACACGATAGGCCAGGCCCCGCCGCGCGGCCAGCTCCGTCCCCTTTTGGGCCCCGCCTCAGCCCCCGGAGATCGCCAGGAGCAGGAGCACCTCGCCACCGGGCGGCACCGGATCCCCTGGCCCCAGCACCCGGTCCCCCACGAGCACCGCCGGGATCGGCCGCCCCTCGCGCACCAGCGACGCGGCCGCCCGCGGATAGCGCTGGGCCAAGAGCCGCACGAGATCGGCCGCGCTGGGTTGGGCTTCGAGCTCGAGCGCCAACCGCTCGGGCAAGTGCCGCGCCAAGAAGCCCTGGGTGCAGACCGTTCCCGACCAGGCCCCCTGCGTTTCCGTTCCCGGCACCAGGTCCGTGCCGCCGTCCGGTTGCCCTGGCCAGACCCCCGCCCGTCCGTCGTGCAGATGCGCCTGCGACCAGGCGCGCAGACGCCGGTACTCGTCCGCCTGGTCCCGCAGTTCTTCGGCCACCTGCGGCTCGCCGCCCCCGTTGCGCGCGCGGAAACGCGCCAGGTACTCCGCGCCCAGGGACAACAGCGCATCCGCCGCACGCCGCTCGGGCAGTTCGCCCGGCAGCACCGCCCGCGCCAGTTCTTCCAGCTCGAGCACCCCATCGGTCAAGAGCCCCGCGGCCGAGAAGGTGCAAATGCCCAAGACGTCGAGCGCGGCGCTCAGGTTTTCGTGCCACCAGCACAAACGCCCCTTGCCCACCGGGCTCGCCGGATCTTCGCTGCCCGCGGGCAACTCCATCGGCGCGACCACGGCGCGCATTCGTTCCAGATGCACGCGATCGCCGACGAGGAAGCTGTGCACGCGCATCGGTTCCGCGCCGCGCACGGCCACCTCGCGCGCCAGGGTCTCCGCAAAGTGATGCGCCGGCCGCACCGCTTCCCCCTGGGCCCCCGGCAACGTGCGCCCGAGCCGCAACGCGAGCGCCTGGCTGCCCAGTCCGAAGCCTTCGTCCGCCTGTCCGGGTGTGCAGGCGCGCGCAAGCGCATCCAGCACATCCTGCGCGCCGCTGCCTTCCGGCACCAACAGTGTGAGGCACTGCGCCGCTTCGAGCGCATCCACGCCGAGCGCATTGCAACGTTCGAGGAAGTCCGCCGAGGCCAGTCCATCCCCCGCCGGCAGCAAGCGCTGCAACGGCTCCAACGCGCTGAAGCGCGCATTCGCCCCGCCGCCGCGCCGCCCTTCGAACACCACGCCGCACGGCGTCGGACATCCCACGCACCCGTGCCGCGCGCTCGGCAAGGGCAACGCCCCGCGCACGCTGCGCGCCTCATCGAGCCGCTGCCCGCTGGCGCGCGCGATCAATCGCGGCGACGCGAGCAACGCCCGGCGCCACGCGTCGTCTTCTTGTTCCTCCACCGGCAACGAACCGATCCAGATCGCCGCCAAGCCGCATTGCACGAGGCGCAACCCCATGCCCCCGCGCCCCACATGCGACGCGGGATCCTCCCCCGCCGCCAGGTTCGCGAACCGCACTCCCGCATGGGCTGCAGGTCCCGGCCGCAAGACCGCCCCCGGCCCCAGCGCCGCGCACACCGCTTGCGCACGCGGCCCGACTTCCATCTGCGCGATGCCGGTCAAAGCCACCAAAGCCAGCGTCCCATCGGCGCGGCACGCGAGCACCGCGTCTTCGAGATCCGTGCGTCCGCGCAGCCACAATCCCGCGCCAAAACCCGCGAGCCGCCGTCCAAGATCCGAACCCAATTGGCCCTGGGCCAAGAACCCGGTGAGCGGCGAGCGCGCGATCAACGTCGCACGACTCGCGGTGGCCTGCCCGCGCGCGACCGCCGCCCCCACCACCAAGAACAGTCCTTCGTCGCCCGCCGCCCCGCCAGCCGCCGCCAGCGCCAGCGCACTGCCTCCCGCCGCCGCAAACCGCGCTTCGTCGCCCGGCAGGTCGCCGGCCTCCAAAATCCGCAGCGCCCCGCCGGGCAGGGGCCCTGGGGCGTGGCAGGCGGACAGATCCACCTCGAGCAGACGTGTGGGATTCGGCATGGCGGGGAGCTTTTCGCTCGGCCCCTACAATAGCCCAAGCCCAGCCCGTATAAGGGGCCAGAGACGTCCCCATGGAATCCGGATCCCAGCCCCGACCTCAGCCCCGCCCCCATCCCGCCATGCTGCGGTTGAACGGCATCCCGATCCGCGTGCACCGCTGGTTGCTCATCTTGATGGCCGTCCTGGTGCTCGGAGCGGGCTTCACAGGCCAAGGTTGGAACACCCTCGCCGCCGCCGGCTCCGCCGCCGCCCTGCTCGTGCTCACCGCCACCGTGCTCGTGCACGAACTCGGCCACGCCCTGGTCGCCCGCCGCCACGGCGTCGACGTCGTCGATATCACCCTGTGGCCCCTCGGCGGCATGGCGCACCTGCGCAACATGCCCGAAGACGCCCGCGTCGAAGCCCGCATCGCCTTCGCCGGCCCCCTAACCAACCTGCTCATCGGCGGCGCTTGCCTGCTCGCCTGGACGGCCAACCAAGGCAAACTCGACTGGCAATCCCTCATGCACACCGAAGTGCGCACCTGGGCCGGCCTGCTCTCCTTCGCCGCCCTCTGCAACCTGCTCCTGGGCGCCTTCAACCTCCTCCCCGCCTTCCCCATGGACGGCGGCAAGATCCTGCGCTCCGCCCTCGCCCCGCGCAACGGCTGGCTCGGCGCCACCGAAATCGCCGCCCGCGTCGGCCGCACCCTCGCCTTCCTCATGGCCGCGATCGCCTTCTTCAACGGCAGCATCGCCCTCTTCCTCGTCGCCGCCTACATCTTCTTCGCCGGCTCCCGCGAACTCTGGTCCACCCGCCTGCGCCACATGGCCCCCTCCGGCTCCTCCCTAGCCGACCTCCTCCGAAACCTGCAACGCCAAGCCGCAGGCTCCGCAAACACCCGCGAGGAAGACACCACCCCCGACCAACCCAGCGGCCCCGAACTCCGGACCGGCCCCACCAGCTCCGGCTTCACCGACGAAGAAATCGAAGCCATGGAGCGACACCACGGCAAACTCCCCCGCGAGTGAAAGCCGTGCGCATGCCGCTGGCGGCGTTGCAGGGGGCTTGTAGTGGCTTGCGCCACGACGGCGCCCCCTGCGCCTTGCCAGCGGCAAGCGCACGGCTTTCACGGCAGTGACGGAGGGGGGATTTGCGTCTGGGGATGGCTTCTCGGGCACAGTGGCCTTGGATTGGTGGCCTGCGATGGACCTGACTTGGCAGAGGAGTGGATCGAATTCCTCGTCGCACGGGGACGCGGGCAGGGTCCGCGCAGGTTGATTTAGATTGGAAACTTGATTGGTGTGCCCCTGCTGGGTCATGTGATACTCGGGGAAACTCTGACGTTTTGCAGGCCCAGAGAACGGCTGGGAGAGCTTTGAACCCAAGGGAATTGGCTTGCTAGGTCCCCATATCTTTCAAATTCAGCCCGCGGGTGAACCTCCAGACTCACTCCCGAACGTTCCATCCCGTTACAGCCCCATTTTCGAGGATCACGCGAACGGTGTACCGGTTCTTACCCGTCTGGCCATACTTCCAAGTTTCTCGGACCTTGTTCTTCAAGACCTTGTTATCTACTGCAACAGGCACACCAAGGGAATCTTTAAGCATTTCCTCAGTTTCGCCCTGCCATATTGTCTTCGCCAAGATTCTAGACACGACTTCACTATCCCCATACTTCTCCAGCAGCCGCTTGCGCCGCATGCGGCGCTTGATGGCACCAACTCCGTAGTATGCGCAGATCACCATCAATACAAACGTGAGGAAATTCATTGAAGATCTAGTACCCAGCAAATCGGCAGGTTCGTCCGAATTCTATGGCAATATTCCTATTCGACCAGTGCTCGCTTCTACAAAATCGGTCACTGCTCGAGCGCCCTGGGTGCTCCGGATTGCCAATCCGGCATCGAACATGCTGGAGAGTGGGCTTCCTACATCCTCACTTCGAATACGAATCAAACAAGGTCACATGTCGCCAGCTTGCCTCTGGCAATGGATCATCCACCAAACCAGTGAGGGCGGTCCTTAAGAAGTCGGCCGTTCCTTGCGCTTTTCAACCACTCTCCATCCTTACAACTACGCGACGAGGCTCCAACTAACTCCTCGCGGTAAGCCACGTACTGCTCCGTACCAATGGGTAACAACCCACGCGGATCCAGAAATATTCCCTCCGAGGGCAAACCCCGGGGCTCTGTGATCATGTAACGCCAAGAATCTCCGGAAAACACAAACAGATACCAACCGGCTGGCCCCTCTCGGTACTTGCAGCAACAGATGAAGTGGCGACTGACTTCACCTTCCACTTCCATCAGGTTGCAGGCAATCCGGTATTCTCCGTCCTCGCCAGGAGACCCGCTGAGAATCATCCGCCGTAGCGCTTCCCTTCGGTTGGGAGCAATTTGGACTATCGAAAAGAGCCCACTCGGCGCGAGAGCTGCACGGTACAGAATGCTGAGGTGAAACAGCTTGAACTTGGCGTAGTCGTAGACTGGCCATTCCATCGTCAGACGGGTACCTTTGTGTGAGGCGGGCCACCCCTTCTCCCAGTATTCGAAAAAAAGGATCCTCATATTGCGTTTTCAATAGCTGCTCACATGCTTCACAGAATAGGTGAAACTTCGCCCCATCCTGAGTTTTGCGGCTCTCCAGAGGGTTGGTTTTAAAGCTATAGCCTTTCCGCGAGCCACCAGTGATGAACCGGAGCAGGTGCTTTGGAATAACATGGGACTTCCGCCGCGGGCCTGGTCCCTCACACAGAAGGCATGGGAGGTCGGCATGCAATCTCTGATAGAACATTTCACCTTCCCGGGTACTTCGGACACCGGGGTTAGTTGATAGGGTCAGTAGACAAGGCAGCCACGGAAGCTGTCAAGCGAAGGATGCCGAGCAGCTTGCAGGTTACGGGGGAGCCGCGCAAAGCCTGCCAATCCCGAGGCGTGCTTCAGAGGGATGGAAGGGGGATGCCTTCAAGAGGGCAACCCGTTTACTGTAATGAACAAGCTGCATTGCCTTTCCATGGAGTACCGGACCACGAAGTGCTCACCGCTTACCAGCCCCACCAGCGCTAACGACACCACAAACATCTCACTGAGCATTGCCCATCTCCTTGAGCTCACAATAGAACCGATTTACCTACCTAGGCAGTACCTACCTACAGGCAAAGTACACCCAATCGCATCGGAACCGGAATCGTTGCTCACCCCCCTTCTCCAAGTATCTTCAATCTGCCCGGCCGCCCCCGGCTCCGTGACCAACAGCTGACACCAGCCCACCCCCGCCTCCAATGTTCCCCAGCCCACCGTGGGCGATTTGCCATCTGCACCAGTGAAATCCGCCACTCGCCCCCAGAAACCCGCCCCCTTGGCACCGGACCCCCGGGCCTCCCCGCGAAAGCCGTCAGATCGTCGCTGGCAAGGCGCCGCGGTTGAAGTCGTGGCGCAAGCCACTACGAAACCGCGGCAACGCCGCCAGCGGCGATCTGACGGCTTTCGCTAGAGGTTGCCTAGGCGGATGGCGGAGGTCGGACAGTTGCGAGCACATGCGTGGTCGCGGGTGCACTCGTAGTTGTGCTTTTTGAGGATGCGTGCCGGAATCTCGTCCAGCGCGGAATAGCCATCCGTCTCGCAAACCATTTCGCACACCCCACATCCCACACACGCGCTGGGGTCGAGGTGGAGACGCACATACTCCCGCGGGTTCACCGGGCAAGAAAGCCCATCCGCATTCTGCATCCAGATATCTTCCCGCGTCAGCGGGTGGGACGTGAGCACGCGCTCGGCGGCGGTTTCCCCGGCGGAGATCACGTCCGGCACTTCTTCGAAATCGAAGCGATGCAGGTGGCCGACTTTAGGCTGAATGAGCACAACGCCTTCACCACCGTGCATGTGCAGCATCTGTTCTACGATCACCTCCTGGGTGATTTCGAACGAGCGGAAGAGCGAGCCGATCGCGCGCTTCTTGTACTTGGGCGTCGAGAAGTTGCCTTTGATCGAAAGATCCACGGCGATGATCCGCTGGGGCTGCAGCATGCGCGCCCAGCGCAGGGGCAGGGGATCGACGATGCCGCCGTCCATGTAGTGTTTGCCCGCGCGTTCATAGGGCTCGAACACGCCGGGCAGGGCGCACGAGGCGTAGACCGCGTCGACCAGCGAGAGGTCCTGGAAACCCGGCGCGCCCCAGAACAGGTTCGCGCCGGTCTCGAGGCACACCGAATTGCACCAGAAGGGCATCTTCAGGTCGGCGAAGCCGCCCTTGGGCAGGATGCGCGCGAGGCTCTCGCGGAAGGTATCCCCCTGGTAGATGCTCGGGGTGCGCATGCCCTTGAACAGGAACTTGATCGTGTTGAGCCGGATGTAGTCCTCTTTCTTGAGGTTGCGCACGATTAGCTCGATCTCGTCAAGATCCTTGCCCCCAGCCACCATCGCTCCGATCAGCGAACCGATCGAGGTGCCGACCACCGCATCGAAGCGGATGCCCATACGCTGCATGGCCCGCAGCACCCCCACGTGCGACATGCCGCGCATGCCGCCGCCGCCCAGCACGAGGACCGTATGGAGGTTCTTGGGAAAGAGCGAAGATCCGCCCTGGTGGGTTTCGCCTTCGGTCTTGCGCAGCTTGGATTCCGGGGGGATCGAGGACATGGGGTCTTCCTTCATCGGCAGCCTACGGCTTGGGCCCGAAGAAAGTCCCCTCTGGGGCCTCGCGCCCCGGCGGAAAGGCCCAAGGAAGGGATTCCGCATTGCTGCACCGGGCCTGGGCCCGCTCCCCAAAAGCCGGCCGCCCCCGCTGCATTGCGAACTCCTGAGAACGACTGAATCCCCCCCCGAATCCCGCCCCCAAGGGCACCGCGTGCCCCCAGCCCCGAACCGCTCACTTGAAGATGTACCCGCGATCGACGCTGCGAACCCGGTGCTGCTCGTCGAATTGGATCCTGTACCGCAGGGACCAGGGCACGACAAAGTCCCAAACCCGAAGCCTCGCGAAGATCTCCGGCCCCCCCTGCCCCGAGGCATCCGGCACAAACCCCCAAGCAAACTCGTGCTGCTCGAGGAACGTGACCACCGCGACCCGGGAGTCCCCTTCCTCGATGCGCTCGCCCACACTACCGATGCTGGTACACGCGGCCAGGGCGAGGGGAGCGAAGACTGCGCATGTGCACCTGAAAACTCGGTCGCCGTTCATCGGTAAATCGGGGTGCATCGGGAATAGGGACTGCGATGGAGCCGGAGCGACTCGCAGCCGCCAGCCTACCCCACGGAGCGGTTTGCGGGTGTATTCCCCGGATTTCCCGCAATCTTGTCATGGGTTCCCTGGGTCCGCTCGGCCGACACGCAAATCGCGGGCTCCGGTACACTAGCGCCACGAATTGTGTCCTTGTCCAAGTCCTCCCCCCCCTTCCATGCGCACATCGGTCTCAGGCGGTGTATTTCAAATCACCCGCCCCTTCTGGCGCCACGTCTGGCTCATCTCGGGCCTGGTCGCCATCTTGGCCATGGGCCATTCCCTGCGCGAAGCGCGGGTGGCGATGCTCCCCAGCGCCGAGCCGTGGAATGGCGAGGTGCTGCAGTGGCCGCCTGACGGGAAAGCGTTTCAGCGCAACATCGAGATGGCCATCGTGCAGGGGCTCCTGGCTTCGATGTTCCTGTACTACTGGTTTGCCCGTGGGACCTCAGTGATCCTGGAACTCGACTCGAATTCGCTTCGGTTGTTCCGAGACAAGCGCGAAGCCCCAGAAACCATCCCGCTCGTCGAAATCCTCGATGCGCGCATGGTCGACCGCAGCGAGATGCGCATCCGGGTCCGCGATGGACGGGAAGTCGGGGTGCCGCTCGCGGGCATGGGGTATGCGCAGTCCATGGAACTGCTCGAGCGCCTGCGTCAGGCTTCCGCCAATCAAGCAAGCCGCGTCTGAGCCGGCTTGCCTAAGGCGGCGGCCCCCACGCAGGACTTGTGCTTAGTAGGCGATGAGCTCCGTGCGAGAAGCCGCACTCCGCCGGCCCTCTCCCGCGAGTCGGCTCTGCAATCTTCTCCGCCCGAACGACGCCTAGCCCCGCGCGCCACTGCGTTCGAGCAAGGCGCGGGCGGTGGCCACGTGGCGGGCGACGCATTGCTCGAGCTCGCGGCGGCCGATCTTTTCGTGGTCGGTGTGTGCGTCGAGGATCGAGCCGGCGCCGAAGAGCAGGGGGGTGCCCCAGGCTCGTAGGTAGGGCGCGTCGGTGCCGAAGGCGACCACTTCGGAGGGTTCGCCATCGGGGACCAGGAATTCGACCGGGCCGTAGCCGTTGCCGCTGGGGTGCAGGGTGACGTGTTCGCCGAGCAGTTCTTCGATGCGGGCGCGCACGGTCTCGGGGCCTTCGACGGCGCGCAGGAGGAAGCTGAGCGAGGCCTTGTCCGCGACGACGTTGGAGGCCACGCCGCCTTCGAAACGGCCGAGGTTGAGGGTGGCCTGGCCGAGCACGGGGTGCTGGCCCCAGTCGGTGGCCAGGGCGCGTTCGGCCACGTGGATCAGTTCGTGGATGGCGGAGGGGCCGATCGGTTGCGAGCTGTGGCCGGCCACGCCGTGACCGTGCAGCTCGCATTGGTAGAGGCCCTTGTGCCCCCGCACGAAGCGGTTGCTGGTGGGCTCCCCCACCAGGATGTGCTCGGGCGCCCAGGGCTCGGCGAGGCGCGCGTTGGCGAGTTTGGCACCATCGGACACAGTTTCTTCGCCGACCGTGAAGAGGAAGGCCACGCCGTCCTGGCCCTGGCGCAAGAGCTCGGTGCCGGCGGCCAACATGGCCACCGCCTGGCCCTTGGCATCGCAACTGCCGCGGCCGTGGATGAAGTCCCCGTCGACTCGGCTGCCGAACCACTCGGGCACGGTATCCAGGTGCGTGCAGAAGACGAAACGCGGCCGGCCGGCGCGGGCCAGCAGGTTGCAGCGGCCCGGTTCGACCTCCTGTCGTTCGACGTCGAAGCCCCGGGCGACGAGGGCGCTCGCCAGGGCTTCGGAGTAGTCGTGCTCCGCGCCGGTCACCGAGGGGATCTCGATGAAGTCGACGAGCAGGTCTTCGAGCTCGGTGCGTTTCACGCGTGCTCCTCGAGCCCGCGCAGGGTGATGAGCAGGGCTCCGCCGGCGACGGTGGCGCCCGGTTTCACGTGCACACTGTCCACGAGCCCCGGCGCTGGAGCGGTGATCTCGTTCTGCATCTTCATGGCTTCCAGGATCAAAAGCGGTTGCCCTTCGGCGACCTCTTGACCCGGCTCCACGAGCACCTGCACGACGATGCCCGGCATGACCGCTTCGATCGGTCCGCCGCCGCCCAGCGCCGCCTTGGCGGCCAGGTTCGCGGCGCGCTCGCGCTCGTCCTCCATGGCCATCGAATACGTGTACCCCGCCAGGGTCGCGTGCACCTGGTGCGCGCCGCCCTCGAGCGAGAACCCGTAACTCTTGCCATCGTGCATCAGGATCACCTGACCGAGCGAGTCCGCTTCGCGGTACTGCACATCGACGGGCTGGCCGTTGATGGTCATCTCGCGGCGGCCTTCGCGCTCGCTGAGCACCACTTCGTACTCGCGGCCTTGCACATTGACGAACAGGATCATACGTCACCTCCCTTGCCGTTCATGCGGCGGGCGTAGGTCGAATGGGCACGGCGCGAACGGTCGGCCCAGCCCTGGCGAGCGCCGGAATCGCCGATCTGCGCCGCGCGGCGCACGACGCCTTGGCGATACAAGGCGGCCGCTGCGACGGCGAGCAGTTCGTACTCCTTAGGCGCTTCGATGGTCAGCGCCTCGAGGAAGTGCGTGTCGAAGTCCCCGGCCACGAAGCGCGGGTGCTCGAGCACGGTCAAGGCCGCGGGCAGACTGGTGCGCACGCCGCCGACGTTCATCTCGGCGATGGCGCGTTTCATGCGTTCGATGGCCGCATTGCGGTCCTCGCCCCACACGATCAGCTTGCCGAGCATCGGGTCGTAGTCGAGGCCCACTTCCATGTGGCGGTACATCGACGTGTCGAGGCGCACCCACGGGCCGCCGGGGGCGCGCAGGTTGTGCAGCACGCCGGTGGACGGCAGGTAGCCCGCGCTCGGGTCCTCGGCGTTGATGCGCACCTCGATCGAGTGGCCGCGGATGGAGAGGTCCTTCTGGGTGAAGGGCAAGTGCCCTCCCGCCGCCACCAGCAACTGCTGCCGCACCAGGTCGATGCCCGTGATCATCTCGGTCACCGGGTGTTCGACCTGCAGGCGGGTGTTCATCTCGAGGAAGAAGAACTCGCCCTTCGACCACAGGAACTCGACCGTTCCGGCGCCCTCGTAGCCCACGTGCTCGGCGGCGCGCAGGGCGACTTCTCCCATGGCCTGGCGGGTCTTGTCGTCGAGCACCGGGCTCGGCGCTTCTTCCACCAGCTTCTGGTGCCGGCGCTGGATCGAGCATTCGCGCTCGAACAGGTGCACGCGGCCGCCGTGGCTGTCGCAGAGCACCTGGATCTCGATGTGGCGCGGGTTGTCGAGGTAGCGTTCGAGGTACAGGCGGCCGTCGCCGAAGGCGCTTTGCGCTTCGCCCGAGGCGGTGCGGAAGGCGGACTCCATGTCCTTGGCTTCGCGCACGATGCGGATGCCCTTGCCCCCGCCACCGGCGGCGGCTTTGATCGCGATCGGATACCCGATGCCTTCGGCCTCGCGCAGGGCGGCCTGCACATCGTCCACCGGATCGGTCAGGCCGGGCACGCAAGGTACGCCGGCGGCTTTCATGGCGCGGCGGCTCTCGATCTTGTCGCCCATCGTGGTGATGGCACCCGGGGGCGGACCGATCCAGGCGAGGCCCGCGGCTTTCACGCGGCGCGCGAACTCGGCGTTTTCGGACAGGAAACCGTAACCCGGGTGGATCGCTTCAGCGCCGGTGGCTTTCGCGGCCGCCAGCACCTTGTCCATGTCGAGGTACGACTCGCGCGGGGTGCGCCCGCCGAGCGGCACGGCCACGTGGGCCATGCGCGTGTGCAGGGCGGTGGCGTCGGCGTCGGAATAGATCGCCACGCACTCGATACCCATCTCCCGGGCGGTGCGGATCACCCGCAGGGCGATCTCCCCGCGGTTTGCAATCAGGATGCGTCGGAACATGGCGGCTCCTTACAGAGGGATGTTGCCGTGCTTGCGCGCGGGCGGGGTTTCCTGCTTGGTGATCAGGATCTCCAGGTTCTTGATGAGCACCGGGCGGGTCTCCTGGGCTTCGATCACATCGTCGATGTACCCGCGCGAAGCGGCCATGTACGGGTTGTTGAAGGCCTCCTCGTACTCGGCGGTTTTCTGCGCTTCCATGGCGGCGGGATCCTTGGACGCGGCGATTTCGCGCCGGTAGAGGATCTTGGTCGCGCCCGCGGCGCCCATCACGGCGATTGCAGAACCCGGCCAGGCCACGTTGAGGTCGGCGCGCAGGTGCTTGGACGCCATCACGTCGTAGGCGCCGCCGTACCCCTTGCGGGTGATGACCGTGAGCTTCGGCACGGTGGCTTCGGCGAAGGCGTAGAGCAACTTGGCCCCGTGGCGGATGATGCCGCCGTGCTCCTGGTCGAGGCCGGGCAGGAAGCCGGGCACGTCTTCGAGGGTGATGATCGGGAAGTTGAACGCGTCGCAGAACCGCACGAAGCGCGCGGCTTTTTCGCTGGCGCTGATGTCGAGGCAGCCGGCGAGCACGGAGGGCTGGTTGGCCACCACCCCCACCGCGCGGCCGTTCAGGCGCGCGAAGCCGATCAGGATGTTCTGGGCGAAGGCGGGCTGCACCTCGAGGAAGCTGTCCTTGTCGAACACGCGCTCGATCACGCCGCGCATGTCGTAGGGCTTCTGCGGGTCGGCCGGGGCCAGGGTCGCGAGTTCCGCGTCCATGCGGTCCACCGGGTCGCTGCACGGGATGCGCGGCGGGTCCTCGGCGTTGTTCAGCGGCAGGTACGAGAACAGCTTGCGCAATTGCAACAGGCAGGTCTTGTCGTCGGGCGCGCTGAAGTGCGCCACGCCGCTCTTGCTGCAGTGCACCCGCGCGCCGCCCATCTGCTCGCTGGTCACGTCCTCGTGCGTCACCGACTTGACCACCTCGGGCCCGGTGATGTGCATGTACGAGGTGTTCTCCACCATCATGATGAAGTCGGTGATCGCCGGGCTGTACACCGCGCCACCGGCGCAGGGGCCCATGATCGCGGAGATCTGCGGCACCACGCCCGAGGCCTGGGTGTTGCGCCAGAAGATCTCGGCGTATCCGCCGAGGCTGTCGACGGCCTCCTGGATGCGCGCGCCGCCCGAGTCGTTCAGTCCGATCACCGGCACACCGACCTTGAGGGCCATGTCCATGATCTTGCAGATCTTCTGGGCGTTGGTCTCCGACAGCGACCCCCCGAGCACGGTGAAGTCCTGGCTGAAGATGTAAACCGGGCGTCCGCCGATCAGGCCGTGGCCGGTGACCACGCCGTCGCCGAGGAAACTCTGCTGCTCCATGCCGAAGTAGGTGCAGCGGTGTTCGACGAAACGGTCGATCTCGACGAAGGAACCCTCGTCGAGCAGAAAGTCGACGCGTTCGCGGGCGGTCAGCTTGCCCTTGGCGTGTTGGGCTTCGATGCGCTGTTGACCACCGCCGATCTTGCTCTCCTCGCGGAGGCGGCGCAGGCGTTCAAGGGGGAGTTCCCGGGACATGGCTTCGGCAGAACAGATTGGGGGTAAGGGATCGTCGGGATCCCAAGGGAAACCGGGGACGGCAGCGCCGCCCCGGGTTGGATCATTGGGTGGATTGGCTGCCGTCGAGGGGCGGAACCTCGACCAGCTCCATCAGCACGCCGCCGGTCGAGGCGGGGTGCACGAAAGCGATGCGCGTGCCGTGGGCACCGGCTTGGGCCGTCTCGTGGATCAGCCGCACGCCGCGGGCCTTCAGGTGTTCCAGGCAGGCTTCAAGGTTGCCCACGCGCCACGCCAGGTGATGGATGCCTTCGCCGCGGGTGGCGAGGAACTTGGTGATCGGGCTGTCGTCGCTGGAGGGCTGCACGAGTTCGATGCGCTGCGTACCCGCCATCAACATCAGCACGTGCACCTTTTGACCGGGCACGTGTTCTTGGCCGGCGGAAACGAGGCCCAGGCCCTCTTCGTACAGGGTGCGCGCGGCGCCCAGGTCGCGTACGGCGATCGCCACGTGGTCGAGACCCAGTACCAGGTCGCGCAGGAGTTCAGGGGCTTCCATCACAGGACCTCCGGGGGGTGGAACTTGCCGAAGGTGCCCTCGAGCACCCCGCAGACCTCGCCGACGGTGGCGTAGGCTTCGACGGCGGGCAGCATGGCTTCCATCAGGTTGCCGTGGCCGCGGGCGGCTTCGCCCAGGGCGCGCAGGGTGCCTTCGACGCGGGCGCCGTCGCGCTCGGCGCGCACACGGGCGAGGTCGCCGAGCACCTCTTCTTTCGCCGCGGGATCGGGGCGGAAGATCTCCGGCGCCGATTCCTGCACCTGGAAGCGGTTGACGCCCACAATCGTGCGGCGACCCGCTTCCACGTCCCGTTGCCACGCGAGCGCGCTGTGGTGGATCTCGCGTTGCACGAATCCCTGCTCGATCGCCTGCACCGCGCCGCCGTATTCGTCGACCCGCGCCATCAGCGCCAAGGCGTCGGCTTCGAGCTGATCGGTCAAGGACTCGACGTAGGGCGAACCGCCGAGCGGATCGATGACGTCGGCCACGCCCGACTCAAACGCCAGCAATTGCTGGGTGCGCAGGGCCAGGCGCGCCGAATCTTCGGTCGGCAGGCCGAGGGCTTCGTCGCGCGAGTTGGTGTGCAGCGATTGCGTGCCGCCGAGCACCGCGGCGAGGGCCTGCACCGCCACGCGCACCACGTTGTTTTCGGGCTGCTGGCTGGTGAGCATCGAACCGGCGGTCTGCGTGTGGAAGCGCAGCATGCACGAACGCGGATCGCGGGCGCCGAACTCCTCCTGCATGATGCGCGCCCACATGCGGCGCGCGGCGCGGAACTTGGCCACCTCTTCGAACAGGTGGTTGTGCGCGTTGAAGAAGAACGAAAGCCGCGGCGCGAATTCATCGACCGCCATGCCCGCTTCGAGCGCGGCACGCACGTAGGCGCGGCCGTTCGACAGGGTGAACGCGAGCTCCTGCACTGCGGTCGACCCCGCCTCGCGGATGTGGTATCCGGAGATGGAGATCGTGTTCCACTGGGGCACGTGTTCCTTGCAGTAGGTCATCAGATCGGTGACCAGACGCATCGACGAAGGCACGCCGAAGCGGTAGTTGCCGCGCGCCGCGTACTCCTTCAGGATATCGTTCTGCACGGTGCCGCGCAGGCGCGAGGAATCCACGCCTTGGCGCCGGCCTAGGGCCACGTAAGCCGCGAGCAGGAAGGTCGCCGTGGCGTTGATGGTCATCGAGGTCGAGACCTCGCCGAGCGGGATGCCCTGGAACAAGAGCTCCACATCCGCCAGCGAGTTCACCGGCACGCCGACCTTGCCCACCTCGTAGATGGCGAGCGGATCGTCGGAGTCGTACCCGAGCTGGGTCGGCAGGTCGAAGGCCACCGAAAGCCCGGTCTGGCCGCCCTCGAGCAGCATGTGGTAGCGCTGGTTCGACTGCCGCGCGCTCGAGAAACCCGCGTACTGCCGCATGGTCCACAGCCGCCCCCGATACATGGTCGGCTGCACGCCGCGGGTATAGGGGTGCTGGCCGGGCCATCCACCGTCGGGCGCATCCCCATAGATCGGGTCCAGCTCGAGGCCGGAGGGGGTGCGGAAGGGACGTTCGCGCTCGCCGTGGCGCTGGGCGGACGGCTGGTAGGTGTCGCGCTGCCAGGCCGCGCGGGCGCCGGCCGCGGAGGGGTCGTGGGTCGTCATGGCGTGGGGATGGGCGCACAGGATACGGCCTGGGGCGGCGGAAAGGCACCCGGGGGCGGCAATTGCAACCGTTCCCGGGCCTGCGCCCGGCGGCCTTGCCCCCGGACAACTTCCCCCATCCGGGAGCGAATGGCCCGGGCCCCCGCCCGTAGGCTGCCCTATCCCCACCATGAAACGCCCCCAGATCCCCATCCTGCTCGTGATCCTGGTCCTCGTGGCCGCTGGCATTTGGACCCTCTCCCGCAAGGGGGGCGACGAGTCCACCCCCACCGGCCTCGACCGCAGCTCCGCCGCGCAAACCACCACCGAAGGGCCTGCCCCGGAGTCGACCCTCTCCGGCGAGGACTCGACGCCCTTCACCCGCAGCCAGGTGGAATCGGTGGGCCAAACACCGGTCGTCGACTCAGAGGCCGAGTTGCCGGAGACCGAGCCGGTGGTGGGCCCGATCGAATGGATCGAAGGGCGGGTGATCTTCCCCGAAGGATATGAGCCCCACGGACCGGTGCAGGTCTACTGCCTGCGCGAAGCGATCTCGCGCGGGGGTCTCGATCGGGTGGTGCTGGCGCGCCAGGGGATCCGCCTCGGCGATCTGGGGGCGAGCTCCGAAGCGACGCGCGTGGACCTCGAATTGAAAAGCGAGGGCCGTCCGCTCGCGGTAATCGAAGCGGACGAAGAAGGCCGCTTCCGCCTGCCCGCGCCCGCCTGGCGACCCGGCATGCACCTGCAGGTGCTCGCCGACAATCTCTACCTGGCGGGTGCCATGCCCCTGGGCCGCGGCCCGTGGGACCACGAGGTCCTGTTGATCCCCCAACTCGGCGCGAGCCTCACCGGATCGGTGGTCGGCCCGATCACCACGCCCGAGGGAGAGCCGGACGCCACCGGCGAGACGTGGGTCGCGATCTCGAACGAACCCAAAGCCGAAGCGGCGCTGGTCCCCGGCGCCACCAACCAATCCTCCGGGGGCGTGTTCGTGACCCGCGTGCGCCCGGACGGCACGTTTGCGTTCCAGGGCCTGCCGCCCCAGCAGGACGTCAAACTCGACTGCTGGTCGGAGACCCTGCCCTACACGCAGAAGCCCGTGGGCAACCTTGCGGCCGGCGACCGGACATCGGTGACGATCCAACTCGTGCCCGGGCGCGGGGTGGCTGGTTTGGTGGTTGATGCGGAAGGCCGCCCGCTCGCCGGTGCCCGCGTCTACGCGCACAACACCGGCTGGGTGGCCGCCACCCGGCGCGAACTGCGCAAGGCGGAGACCGACGCGCAAGGCCGTTTCCAGCTGCAAGGGCTGCCGACGACGGCCCTGGCATTCAAGGCGTTTGCCGACGGGTACCTTTCGAGCGAGAGCAAGGAAGTACCCGCCGGTGAAGACGCGCGCGAAGTGCGCATCGCACTGCGCGCGGGGGCTTCGATCCATGGCCGGCTGGTGTACGACGACGGATCGCCCGCCGCGGGCTTCGAAGTGCTCGCGCAGCCCGATCCCGCCAACCTGGCCGGCATGGACGGGCTGACCTTCATGCACCACACGTCTTCGCGTGGCCAAACCACGAGCGACGACGACGGGCACTTCGAACTGCGCGGCATGGCGCCGATCCCCTACCGCGTGCAGGCCAGCGGCACCCGCGACGGCGATACGTACGTGGCCGGCCGTAGCGGCATGCGGCCTGGCAGCGAAGCCGTGGAACTGGTGCTCGGCCGCCAGACGGCCCTCACCGGTCGTGTGCTCGATGCCGACGGCAACCCGGTGCCGAGTTACACATTGCTGTACCGGCGCGCGATGCAGGGTCCTTTCGTGACGATCTACGACGGCAAGGAATTGCTGCGGGTGCAGGACCAGCCCGAAGGTCGCTTCCAATTGCCCGCGCTGCCCCCCGGCGAGTGGAGCTTGGAGGTGGACAGCTCGGCGGGACTGCTGCACCCGGCCCTGGTGGTGACCCTGCCGCGGGCCGCCGATGCCGAAGAGCTGGTGCTCACCCTCACCGCCCCGTGCCGCGTGCAGGGTCTGGTGCTCGGACCCGATGGGCAGCCCTTCCCCGGTGCGCGCATCAACCGGCACAGCGAAGGCCTGCAGATCCGCGAACGCCTCTCGGAGAACGAATTCACCGCCCAGGCGACCACCGACGAAGAAGGCAAGTTCGAGCTCTCTCCCCTCGCGGCCGAAGCCCTCGGCCTGTACGCGAGCGCGCCGGACTACTGCCGCTCGGAAACGGCCACCGTGACCCCGGCGCAAGGCGCGCAGGCCCCAAAGATCGTGTTGCAATTGCGCCAGGGCGGCACGCTCACCGGCGAGATCCTGAACGAGGACGGCAGCACCGGTAGCGGACGCCTCGTGGTCGTCTCGAACGCCAAGGACCCCGGCAACAACCTGACCGCCACCAGCGACGGAAAGGGCGAATTCCGCTTCGAACACGTGGTTCCGGGCTCGTATCAGGTCAACGCCATGGGCAAGGCCGCGGGCATGATGGAGACCCTCGGCAGCGAAAACGTGGACATCAGCACGTTGATCCAGGGCATGGAAACCGGCACGGCCGAGGTGGTCGACGGCGAAGAGAGCCACGTCGTGCTCGGCACGCCTCCGGCGCGCCCGATCCGCGTCAGCGGGCGGGTCACCTTGGGAGGCGAACCCGTCTCCGGTGGATTCGTCTCGTTCAGCGCCAACGGCCGCCCGCTGCTCGACAACCTCGCGATCGCGAGCATCAAGGAGGGCCGCTACGAAGCGACCCTCGACGGCGCGGGCGGGTACCGCGTAACCGTGCAGCGCGTGGGCCGCAACATGATGGAGCAGAACACCGTGGAACTGCGCCGCGAGGCGCCGGATACCGACGAATGGCAGCTCGACATCGCGCTGCCCGACGCGCGCATCTCCGGCCAGGTGATCGGGCCCGATGGGCACGGCGCCGCGGGCTACCGCGTGTCGGTCATGGGCCAGGGCGCCAGCGCCAGCAGCACCATGCTCGGCGGCTCGTTCGTCGAAGGCAGCACCGATGGCGATGGCCGCTTCGACTTCCGCGGGTTGCAGGCCGGCACCTATGTGGTGCGCGCGGGCGGCTCCCAGCCGATTTCGCTCGGTCAGGATCCCGGGGCCGATGGTGCGCCGGGCCGGGTTTCGAGCGACGAATTGAAACTGAAAGAAGGCCAGTGGATCGACGACCTGCGCCTAAAGCTGCCGCGGCCGGGCACGGTGCGCGTGCGCGTGCTCGATACTGCAGGTCTGCCCGTGGCCGGGGCTTCGGTTTTCGTGCGCGATGCCCAGGGCCGGCCGCTCGAAGCGTTCTCGTTGATCGCGAGCGACAACAAGGGCGAATGCCTGTACGGCGGGCTGGCCCCGGGCCGATACACCGCGGCAGCGCGGGCCGAGGGCGTGGCTTCGCCCGAGTCGAACTGGATCGACGTGAAGAGCGGCGAGACCACCGACGTCACGGTGATCGTCGAAAACGGCACGATCCTGCGGCTTTCCTTCCGCGACAAGGACGGCGCGCCGTGCGAAGCGGTGTTCCGCGTCACCGGCGAGCGCGACCTCGACTATACGCGCCTGTTCGGCATGCAGGAGATGCAGGCGCTCTACACCAAGGATCCGTTCCTCGAGAGCGAACGGCGCATCGGTCCCCTGCCGCCCGGCTCGTACAAAGTGACGGCGACCATCGGCGGCGAGGAGGTCTCGAAGAACTTCTCCCTGCGTGGGCAGGACGAGAAGACCGTCACTTTGCGAGTGCACTGAGCGCCGCGCGGGCGGCGCTCAGGTCCTCGGGCCAGGGCGCCTCGAACTGCAGCGGCTCTCCGGTGACCGGGTGGCGGAAACGCAGGCGCGACGCGTGCAAGGCCGGCCGCGGCAGGCTGGTGCAGGCCCGCGGCAGATCCTTTTCGCGCGAAGAACGCGGCCGGTAGAGCACGTCGCCGAGGATCGGCAGACCGCGCGCGGCCAGGTGCACGCGGATCTGGTGCGTGCGGCCGGTTTTCGGTTCGGCGTTCACCAAGCACGCGACCTGGCCGTATCGCTCGACGCACTTCATCAGCGTGCTCGCCTCCTTGCCCTCCCCCGGCGCGGCAATGCGGCGCCGGTCGGGTTTGCGCGGGTCGCGTTCGATCGGCTCGTGGATCCATTCGCTTTCGAAGCGCGGGACTCCGAGGCACAGGGCCGCGTAGACCTTTTCCACCTGGCGTTCGGCGAAGGCGTGCATCAGGGCCTCCATCGCCTCCGCCGTGCGCGCGAGTACCATCACGCCGCTGGTTCCGCGGTCGAGGCGATGCACCACGCCGGGGCGGCCGGGCTCGGGGCCTTCGGGCAGGGCGCCGATCTCGGTCGCGAGCAGCTCCGGCACCGCCGGGGCCTGGTCGGGCCGGTTGCGATGGCTGAGCAGACCCGCGGGTTTGTCCACGACGACGATGGACTCGTCGAGGTGCAGGATCGTCACCTTGCGCACCACCTGCCCGTGGCTGTCCTGCGCGGGCGGGACATCGGGCAGATCCCACGCGACGGTGTCGTCGCCCTCCACCGGATGGCCCGGGCGCGTGATCGTCTCGCCAGCGAGCTGCACGTGGCCGGCCTTGATCCAGGCCTGCCAACGGGATCGGTTGTAGCCCGGCTCTAGATCGACGAGGGTCAGGTCCAGTCGGCGTCCGCGCCAATCGGCAGGGATCCGCCGATTTCCGCATTTGGGGGGTGTCTGCATGGGATTTCCTTCCCAAGGATGCCTCACCCCACCCGACCGGGTCAACTTGCCCAGCCCGTCAAAAGCCCGATTGTGATAGGAAAGGGCCTATGAGCGAGGCGTTGTTTGCTGGAGGGGAACGCCCCCGGGTCCTGTTGGTCGACGACGAGCGCACCACGATCGAGATGATCGGGGCGGTGCTCGACCACCAGGGATTCGACGTGACCTTGTGCTGCGATGTGGGCGAGGCCACCCGCCTGATTGCCGGCGAGGACTTCGACGCCCTCGTCAGCGACGTGGTCTTCGACGGCAACGACCGGGGCGGCGAAGTCCTGGCGGCCAGCCGCAGCCTGTCCCCGGACACCGTGCGCATCCTGATGACCGGCTATCCGGTGATCGAGGGGGCCGTGTCCGCGATCAAACACGGGGCGATCGACTACCTGCAGAAGCCCGTCGACCCGATCATCCTGGCCACCACGATCCGGCGCGCCCTGCACGAGCGGCGCTTCCATCCGGAGGAGCTCAAGTTCCAGGACCTGGTCAACATCCTGTCCGACATGGTCGCCCAGACCATCGAGCGGGTGGACCCCTACACCGCGGGCCACGGCGAGCGCACGCGCAACTACTGCCGCCAGATCGCCCAGCGCTTCGGCCTGGACGTGTACACCACCGAACGGCTCGAATTGGCCGCGATTGCCCACGATTACGGCAAGATCTACCTCGACGACCTGGGATTCCTGACCAAGAAGGGGCCCCTGACCGCCGCCGAGTACAAAGCCGTGCAGCGCCACCCGGCCCTGGGCGCCAAGCGCCTGGGTAGCCACCACCACCTCAAGGACGTCTGCCAGTACGTGGCTGAGCACCACGAGCGCTGGGACGGCACCGGGTACCCGCGCCGGCTCAAGGGCCGCGAGATCTCCGAGGCCGGCCGCATTCTGTGCGTGGTCGAGGTCTTCGACTCGATCTCCACCCGCCGCTCGTACAAGAACCCCTGGGACCTGGACAAGTGCATCGACTTCTTCGAAGCCCAGTCCGGCCGGGCCTTCGAACCCGAAGTGCTCGACATCTTCCTGGACCTGCTCGGCCAGTTCGGTCACGAGTGGCTCGCCGCCCCAGCCCGCGACCTGGCCAAGGCCCAGGCCCGGCGCGAGGCGGAAGCCCTGCAGAACTCCTGAGACACCCGCCCGGGGCCCCCAGGGCCCCTGGCCTTGCCATTCCGGGCCCCATCCCTATCCTGTCGGGCCCCCCCTTGGCCGATCGGGCCGATTTTCCGCCCCCGGGCCGCAACCGGGGGCCTCGTGGGTACTAAAAGTCCCCGGGCCGGCCCTTGCCAACCTGATCCACTCCCCGAAACGATGTCCTATCTGCTCAGCCTTTTGCTCGTTGCCGGCGGCACCTCCGCCGCCCAGCCCGCGAACGACAACCTCCAGCCGCCCCCCGGGCTGGTGCCCATGCAAGGCGGCCGCACCAAGATCGGCATCGACAAGAAGGACGTGGAGAAGATGCTCGAGGAGAACCTGGCGCTGATGACCAGCGTCACGGCCCTCGACGCGGAGACCCCGCAGCACATCGTCGATCTGCCCCCCTTCCACCTCATGGTGACCGAGGTCACCAACGAGCAGTACCTCGAGTTCGTCAAAGCGACCGGCTACCGCCGCCCGTTCGAGTGGGGCGCCGCGGCCGTCGACAAGGCCCGGGAGACGTCCGTGGCCGCTGGCGAGAAGAACTTCGACGCCGAGGGCTGGTGGGAAGCCAACTGGGAAACCCAGGAGTACGAGGTCAAGCCGGCGGAGATGATGCTGCCGGTTTGTTACATCAGCCACGCGGACTCCGAAGCCTACTGCGCCTGGGCTGGCCTGCGCCTGCCCTCCGAGCAGGAGCTGCAGAACGCGACCCGCGGTACGGGCGATGGGTACTACCCCTGGGGCAAGGAACCGGCCGATCCCAGCCGAGCGGTCACCAGTGCCGTCGGCGGCATCAAGGCCCCCATCTCGGTCGGCGCCATGCCCACCGGCAAGTCCGCCCAGGGCATCTACGACCTGATCGGCAACGCCTGGGAATGGAGTTCCTCGCCGTTTGTGGCCTACGACGGCTGGAAATCCTCCACCTACACCACGGGTAAGGGCAAGACCCAGAAGAAGGTCAAGTCCGAGCCCAACTGGGACGGCGACCGCCGCGTGGGCTGCGGGGGCGGCTATGACACCCCGATGGTCGCCGCGCGCTGCACCATCCGCCGCGGCACCGACCGCACCCAGCGCACCAGCGGCCTGGGCTTCCGCGCCGCCGCTAGCGAGAACCCCGTGGCGGACCGCGCCGCGTCCACGTACCGCAGCGCGGTGCGCATGTCGCCCGCCCGGGCCGACGGGGCGGTGTTCGCCCCCGAACGCGCCTACGGCTGGGTCCGGTGGGACAGCCGCTCCACCTCCGTGGACGCCGCTGCGATCAAGGACATCGACAAGTCCATGCGCCGCCTGTCCCCCAAGCCCGCGGGGTACTCGATCCCCGAAGGGTATGCGGTCATCACCGGCTTCCACTACCTGACCTTCACCCCCGCCGAGTCGCTCGAAGTGGCGAACGAGAAGGAGTTGGAGCGTCTGTCCCTGGGCGATCCGGTCCAGTTCGGCTACCTGTCCACCAGCGTGCCGCTGATCGAACCCGCCCTGGAACCGGGCACCTACCTCGTGGCCTATCGCGCCAAGGGCGACCTGCCCGAGCCGCCGAAGCCCGAGGGCAAGGAAGCCGCGGAAGAGTACGTACCCCCGGCTTGGGCGTCGATGATCGATCTCAAGGCCCACAACCTGATGTTCTTCAACGTGGAAACGGGCGAGCTTGCCTACTACGCCGAAGTCGATGGCGGCCCGGCCCATGAGAAGGTCAAGGAAGAGATGAATGGCGCCTTGACCGTGATCACCAAGCGCGAGAACACCAAAGACGAGAAGGGCAAGATGGTCCAGGTCGAGGTGCCTTGGCTGCAGTTCCACTCGGTGGTCGGCTCGAAGCAGCGCAACTACGGCTGGCTGTTCGACTTCACCGCCAAACCCGCCAAGGAGATCCTCGATCTGCCCTGGCAGCGCTGAGATCCGGCCGGATCGCTTCCGATGAGCAGCCCCCCGCCCGCCGCGGGGGGCTGCTTGCGTTCGGGGGGCCTCGCGCCCCCACGGCCCCCCCCACAAACCCTTGCGGGAAAGAGAGTTGCTTCCAGCAGCCCCCCCCTCGCCGCGCCCCGCTCCGCGTCGCCCGTACATGGCCGCCGCGGAGCGAAATGAACGCCGCGGACCCGCTCCTCGTGCCCGGCCTGGCACGCGGCCGGATTGGGTCTCAGGCCCCCGCTCGCTCGCTCCGATGGCGTAGGTCCCCGCTGCACCCGCGCGCCTTTCGGCATGCCCATCCGGGGCGCAGCGATCACAACCCTTGGAACCACCGGCGCTTTCCCGTGTCTCCGATGGCCTTGGCCCCAAGGATCCCCTATCATCCCCGCCAAATTCGGCCCGATTGTTCTATCCGGGCCCCGCTTCTCGGCCCACAGGACCGCACGGCCCATGCCTACGATCAAGACCCGGCGCGGATTGAACATCCCCATCCACGGCGCCGCCCAATCGCTGGAAATCCAGTCGGCGCCGGCCCCCAAAACGGTGGCCTTGCTGCCCCAGGAATCCTGGGGAATCAAGGTGCGCATGCTCGCCCAAGAGGGCGACACCGTTTCCATCGGCACCCCTCTCTACGCCGACCGTCGCGATGAAGCGGCGGTGTTCGGTTCGCCCGCCGCAGGCAAAGTGGTCGCGGTGAACCGCGGCCATCGCCGTGCGGTGCTTTCGGTGGTGATCGCCGTCGAAGGGGACGCGTGCGTGCCGATCAGCCGGCTCGACGCGGCCAGCGCCGACGGGGACCAAGTGCGCAAGGCGCTGCTCGGCGCGGGCCTCTGGCCCTGCTTCCGCCAGCGCCCGTACGACAAGGTGCCGCACTCGGCTTCCACCCCCAAAGCGATCGTCGTGCAGGCCTACGACTCGCGCCCCCTGGCCGCGCCGCACATGGCGCTGCTCGCCGGGCGCAAGGCGGCCTTCCAGCACGGTCTGGCGCTGATCCACCGACTGTCCGGCGGCCGCACGTTCCTGTGCGTGCAAGACGGCCAGCCGTGGGGCGATTGGGGCGTTTCCGGGGTGAACGTGCAGAGCTTTGCGGGTCCGCACCCGGCGGGCACCGCGGGCTTCTCGATCCACAAGATGGCGCCGGTCGGTCCGGGTGCGAGCACCTGGTACATCGACGCCCAGGATGTGGCCGACATCGGCGAGACCTTCTCCACCGGCAAGATCCCGACCCGCCACGTGGTCGCGCTCACCGGTCCCGAGGCCAAAAACCCGCGCCTGGTGGAAACCCGCCGTGGCGCCGACATCGCCAGCCTGGTGACCGGCGAATCCAGCGCCAGCGAAACGCGCGTCCTGTGCGGCTCGGTGCTCGAAGGCCGCATCACCACGCCCGGCAGCCCGGAAGGCTACCTCAGCCGCTACGCGAACCAGGTCACCCTGATGGAAGGCGCCACCAAGCGCGAATTCCTCTCCTGGGCCCTGCCGGTCGCGGGTCGCTTCACGCAGACCAACACCATGTTCGACAAGTTCTTCCGGTCGAAGTTCAAGTTCAACGCCGATGAGAACGGCAGCCTGCGCGCGATCGTTCCGATCGGCCAGTACGAGGCCGTGATGCCGATGGACATCCTGCCGACCCAACTGATCAAGGCCCTGGCCTCCCACGACCTGGAGTCGGCGGAGAAACTCGGTGCCCTGGAACTCGCCGAAGAAGACCTGGCCCTTTGCCAGTTCGTCGACCCGTCCAAGCAGCCCCTGACCGACATGCTGCGCTCCATGCTCACCCGCATCGAAAAGGAGGGCTGAACCCATGCTCCGCAAACTGCTCGACTCCCTGGAGCCGACCTTCAAGGAGGGGCCCCTCAAGCGCCTCTATCCCTTCTTCGAAGCGGCCGACACCTTCCTCTACACCCCCGGGACCAAGACCAAGAGCGGTCCCCACGTGCGCGACGGCATCGACCTGAAGCGCGCGATGATCTCGGTGGTGATCGCCCTCCTGCCCTGCACCCTGTTCGGCCTGTGGAACACCGGCTACCAGGCGCTGCACGCGGCGAACCCGGCCCTGACCCCCTCCGCCACGCCCCTCTGGGACGCGTTGTGGATCGGACTCAAGGCGTTCCTGCCGATCTACATCGTCACCCTGGCGGTGGGCGGCACGCTCGAGGCGATCTTCTCCGTGGTGCGCAAGCACGAGATCAACGAGGGATTCCTCGTGACCTCGCTGCTGTACCCGCTGATCCTGCCCCCCACCATGCCCCTGTGGCAAGTGGCCCTCGGCATCGCGTTCGGCGTGGTCATCGGCAAGGAGATCTTCGGCGGCACCGGGATGAACATCCTGAACCCCGCCCTCACCGGCCGTCTGTTCCTGTACATCGCCTACCCCGCCAGCATCAGCGGTGATGTGGTCTGGGTCGGCGCCAAAGCGAGCGAGTGGGCCGATGGCTTCTCCGGGGCGACCCCCCTGGCGGACTTCTACAACAACGGCGCCGCCCACAGCATGTACAGCTTCTCCGACGCCTTCTTCGGGTTCATCCCGGGCTGCATCGGCGAGACTTCGGTGCTGGCGTGCCTGCTCGGTGCGGCCTACCTGATCTTCAGCAAAGTCGGTTCCTGGCGCATCATGCTGAGCTGCGTGCTCGGCCTGATCTTCACCACCCTGCTGCTGAACGCCTTCGCTCCGAACGAAAGCCACTACATGGCCGTGTCGCCCTGGTGGCACCTGGCCGCCGGCGGCTTCGCCTTCGGCGCGGTCTTCATGGCCACCGACCCGGTTTCGGCCGCCCAGACCAACACCGGACGCTGGATCTACGGCTTCCTGATCGGAGCCCTGACCGTCGTCGTGCGGGTACTCAACCCCGCCTACCCCGAGGGCATCATGCTGGCGATCATCTTCATGAACGTCTTCGCCCCCACCATCGACTACTACGTGACCAAAGCCAACATCAAGCGTCGGGAGGCCCGCCTTGGAGTTCAGTAACCGTTACATCCTGCTCTTCTCGGTCATCGTCTGCCTGGTGTGCGCCCTCGGGGTGTCCGCCACGGCTGTGGGCCTGAAAGAGCCCCAGGACCGCAACCAGCGCCTCTTCAAGCAAGAGAACGTGCTGCGCGCCGTGGGTGCGATCACCCCGGACGAGAAGAAAGTGGCCCCCGAGCGCGTCACCAAGCTCTTCGGCCAGATCCGCCAGGTCGTGATCGACCAGAAATCCGGCAGCCTGCTCCAGGAAGACCCGGAGACGGTCAAGCCGGAGAAGCTGGCCAAGGACCCCGAGCACAGCGTGCTGACCCCGAAGGAGCTTTCCGGTTCCGTCAAGCGGGTTCCCGACAAGCTGCTGGCCTACGAGGTCGACATCCCCGGCCACGAAGGCATCGTGCTGCCGATCTACGGCAACGGCCTGTGGTCGACCCTGTACGGGTACGTGGCCCTCAGCCCGGATGGGCGCGAAGTGCGCGGCATCACCTACTACCAGCACGGGGAAACCCCCGGTCTGGGTGGCGAGGTCGACAACCCGGTCTGGAAGGCCCAGTGGCCGGGCAAGCACATCTATGACGCGCAAGGCGCGGTGAAGATCGATGTCGTCAAGTTCGGCACGGTCTCCAACCCCGAATTCCAGGTCGATGGCATCAGCGGTGCCACGATCACCAGCCGCTCGGTCGGTGCCATGCTGCACGTCTGGCTCGGCGAGCTGGGTTACGGTCCCTATCTGGAAAGCAAGAGCAAGTAGGAGGCCCCCCATGGACAAAGAAACGAAATCGGTCCTGGTGGACCCCTTCCTGACCAAGAACCCGATCACCATCCAGGTGCTCGGCATCTGCTCGGCCCTGGCGGTCACGACGCAGCTCAAGCCGGCCATCGTGATGAGCCTCGCGCTCACCGCGGTGCTCGTCTGCTCGAACGTGCTGATCTCGCTGGTGCGCAACAAGATCCCCGGATCGATCCGCATCATCACCCAGCTCGCGATCATCGCGTCGCTGGTGATCGTGGCCGACCAGATCCTGCGCGCCTATGCCTTCGATGTGGCCCGTCAGCTTTCCGTGTTCGTCGGTCTGATCATCACGAACTGCATCGTGATGGGTCGCGCCGAGGCCTTCGCCATGGGCAACCCGCCCGGGAAATCGGCCATCGACGGTCTGGCCAACGGCGCGGGCTACTCGCTGATCCTGATCACGGTGGCGTTCTTCCGCGAGCTGCTGGGCTCGGGCAAGTTGATGGGGCACGAACTGCTCCACCGCTCCACCGAAGTCGGCGGCTACACCCACAACGGCCTGATGGTGCTCTCCCCCGGCGCCTTCTTCCTGATCGGATTCTTCATCTGGATCCAACGCAGCATGAACCAGTCGCTGCAGGAGGAGAACTAGTCCATGGAACTCGTCAACCTCTTCATCCGCTCGGTTTTCATCGAGAACATGGCCCTGGTGTTCTTCCTGGGCATGTGTTCCTTCCTGGCGGTCTCCAAGAAAGTCGAAACCGCCATGGGCCTCGGCCTCGCGGTGACCTTCGTGCTGCTGATCACCACCCCCCTCAACAACCTGATCTACAACCAGTTGTTGCGGGAGGGCGCGCTGGTCTGGCTGCTCGGTGAAAAGGCCGCCACCCTGGACCTGTCCTTCCTGGGCTTCATCGCCTACATCGCGACCATCGCCGCCATGGTGCAGCTGGTCGAGATGGCCATCGACAAGTTCTCGCCGGCCCTCTACGCGTCGCTCGGGGTGTTCTTGCCCCTGATCGCCGTGAACTGCGCCATCCTCGGCGCGTCGCTCTTCATGGTCCAGCGCGACTACAACCTAGCCGAAGCCACCGTCTTCGGCCTGGGCAGTGGCATCGGCTGGTGGATGGCGATCGTGGCCCTGGCCGCGATCCGCGAACGCATGAAGTACTCCAACGTACCCGCCCCCCTGCGCGGCCTGGGCATCACGTTCATGATCACCGGCCTGATGGCCATGGGCTTCTCCATCTTCGGAGGCATCCAGCTCTAAGCTCGGGAGAATCCTGACATGCAAACCGTACTCATCGGAGTGGCCATGTTCACCGTTGTGGTGGTGGCCCTCGTCATCCTGCTGCTGATCGCCAAGAAGCAGCTCGTCTCCAGCGGCAACGTCAAGATCGTCATCAACGGCGACCAGGGCGGCGCCCTGGAAGTGCCCGCCGGCAGCACCCTGCTGTCGACCCTGGCGAACAAGAAGATCTTTGTCCCGTCCGCCTGCGGCGGCGGTGGCACCTGCGCCCAGTGCATGGTGAAGGTGGACTCCGGTGGCGGCACCCTGCTGCCCACCGAAGAAGGCCACATCAACCGCGGCATGGCCAAGGAGCACTACCGCCTCGCCTGCCAGGTCAAGGTGAAGCAAGACATGGAGATCCGCGTGCCGGAATCCGTGTTCTCCGTGCAGAAGTGGGAGTGCGAAGTGGTCTCCAACGACAACGTCGCCACCTTCATCAAGGAGTTCAAGGTCCGCCTGCCGAAGGGCAAGAAGATCGAGTTCACCTCGGGTGACTACATCCAGATCGAGATCCCGCCCTACGAGGAACCCTACAAGACCATGGAAGTGGCCCAGGAGTACCGCGAGGATTGGGACAAGTTCGACCTGTGGCGTTACGTCGGCAAGAACGAAACAACCATCGAGCGCGCCTACTCCATGGCCAACTACCCGGCCGAGGGTGACGACCTGGTGATGCTCAACGTGCGTATCGCCTCCCCGCCCCCGCGCATGCCGGACGTGCCCCCGGGCATCGGCAGCTCCTACATCTTCAACCGCAAGCCCGGTGACAAGGTGATGATCTCCGGCCCCTTCGGTGAGTTCCACATCCAAAAGACCGACCGCGAGATGATGTTCATCGGCGGTGGTGCGGGTATGGCGCCCTTGCGCAGCCACATCATGCGCATGCTGGTCACCGAAAAGACGAAGCGCCGCATGACCTACTGGTACGGCGCGCGCTCCAAGCGCGAGATGTTCTACGTCGAGGATTTCGACGGCCTGGCCGCCGAGAACCCGAACTTCGAATGGCACGTGGCCCTCTCCGAGCCCATGCCCGAGGACAACTGGACCGGCTACACCGGCTTCATCCACCAAGTCGTGCTGGAGCACTACCTCTCCAAGCACCCCGCCCCCGAGGACATCGAGTACTACCTGTGCGGCCCGCCGATGATGAACGCGGCCGTACTGAAGATGCTCGACGACCTGGGCGTCGAGCCGGAGATGATCCGCTTGGACGACTTCGGCGGCTGATGCAATCCGTGCGCCTTTCCGCCGCCACCGCCGCGCGTCCTGTCGCGGCGGTGGCGGCGTTCGTTTTCCTGTGCCTCTCCGTCCTCGTGCTCGCCGGCTGCGGCCCGCAAGCGACCGAGCCCGGCGCCCTGCGCTTCGAGGGGCAATCCATGGGCACGACGTGGCACGTCACCCTGCTGCCCCCCGCCCAGGGAGATACCCGCGATTGGAATGGGCTGATCCAAGGCGCCCTGGACCGGGTCGACGGGGCCATGAGCACGTACAAATCCACCTCGGATCTCTCGCGCCTCGCCGCCGCCCCCGCTGGCACCGCGGTGGAGGTGGATCCCTGGACCGTCGAGTGCCTCACCCTCGCCCGGGAGGTGCACGCAGCCTCGGACGGTGTCTTCGACCCCACCCTGGGCCCCCTGGTGCGCCTGTGGGGCTTTGGACCCGGTCGCGACCAGGTCGCCGATCCCACTGACGCGGAGCTGAACGCCGCCCGCGCCGCCCTCGGCTTCGACGACATCTGGGTGGACCCGGACGCGAACACGTTGACTCGCACGCGGGAGGACATCGAACTGGACCTGAGCGCCATCGCGAAGGGCCTCGCGGTCGACAAGGTCATCGAAACACTGCTCGACGCAGGCGTGACCGATGCCCTCGTGGAAGTGGGCGGCGAAGTCCGCACCGCCGGCCACCGCCCGGGCGGCGAACCTTGGCGGCTGGCGGTAGAAAGCCCCTTCCCCGACGATCCCTCCTGGGTCGCGCTGGTGACCCTGGAAAACCGGTCCCTGGCCACCAGCGGCGATTACCGCAACTTCCGCGTGTTGGCCGACGGCAGCACCGTCTCCCACACCCTCGATCCGCGCACCGGCCGTCCGGTGGTTTCCCCCATCGCCAGCGTTTCGGTGCTGGCCCCCACCTGCGCCGCGGCCGACGCCTGGGCCACCGCCCTTGGCGTGCTCGGGCCCGCCGGCCTGGCAAGGATCGAAGCGCGCCCCGAGCTGGAAGCCCGCATGGTCCTGCACGCCGCCCCGGCGCCCAAGCCACCGTGCAGAGCACCCAAGGTTGGCCCAAGCCACCCGCCAGCCACTGAGCCCGGCGGGTGGCTCCGTGCCACTGCTTTCGTTCACCTCGGCGCGTCCGTTTCCCCGGCCCCAGGGCGGTCACGTAGTCCTCCCACCGCTCCAGGTCAAACACCTCCACCTGCGCAGAGTCGCCTTCGAGGTGCACGCGCCGCTCCAGTCCCGGCCCGTCGCCTTCGAGCAGCCGCACCGTGCAATCCCCGGCGGCCAGGCCCGAGATGCGGTAAGGCCCCGGCAACCCGATCCAACGGGCCACGCGCCGACCCGCGGCATCGCAGACCACGACCTGCACGAGGCCATCGGCCAACTCCTTCGGCAGGCGCACCTCGCCCAAGAGCGTGCCCCCGGTCGGCCAAGCGAGAACCAGCGCGGGCGATGCCCCGGCGCGCAGCTCGCCCGTGGCCAACGACCACAGCGTGCCCTGCAGCCCGGGATCCGCCGCCGCGTGCAACTCGTAGAACCCCGCGTGCAAGCCGGGCACGCGGAAGCACCCTTGGGGATCCAGTCGAACCCACTTGCCCGGATGCTCCTCCCAATCCGCGCCGGCGCCCACGCGTCGCTGCCGCACCCGCACCCAACTCGGCGCTTCCCCCGCGGGCCGCACTCCCGCGAAGCAGCCCTCGAGCGTCAGGCCCGCGCTCATCTCCAACAACACGGCAAAACGTTCGCCACCGGCTTCCGGCAGCGGCCGACGGGCGCTGGCCAATTGCTCATGGCGCGCTTCGATCGCCACGACGGGCTCGAGGTCCTTGCTCAAGAGGGCAAACGCGCCATCGGGAGCCGCGCTCGTGCCGCGCGCAAGGATGTGATCCTCACCATCCAACAGCAGCACCTCGGCTCCAGCCACCGCCGCCCCCTCGGCGACGACCCATCCGCGCAATTCCCCCGCACGCGCCAACTCGATCTGCAAGGGCAACTGCCACACCTCAGGCAGCCAACCCTCGATGGCGCGTCCCTCCTCGTACCCAATCGCCTGCACGCGCACATGCACCGACCACGGTCCTGAAGTGTCGCCCAGAGCCACATCCCAAACCGCCGGCAGCTGCGTCGCGGGAATCTGCTCCCGTCGATCTTCGAATACCACCGTGCCGCCATCCGCCGCGCGCACCTCCAGCTCCACGCTGCACATCGCTGGCCGCTGAGCCCCATCCCCGAGCACTTCGAGCGCGACCCGCCGCAAGCTCCCGGCTCCGTGCAGTTCAATCTCCCACTCCGCTCCGCCCAGCCACTCCGCCTGCCAAGTCTGAAAGCCGCGCAAGGCCACCCGCACCGCATCCGGCGTGCAGGGCAAGCTCCCCGCATCGATCAACGCAAACGCCCCTTGCGCATCGGTGCGCGTCGCCACCTGCCACACACCCGCGCAGCGTACCTCCACCGGAACATCCGCGAGCACCTGGCCCCCGGATCGCACGCGCCCGCGTACTCCTTCCACACGCGCAAGAGCGAAGCCGCGCAGCGGCGACCCGTGCACACCCCCGCGCAGCATCGCGGACGCAGGGCCCGGATCGACGGTACCCGGCGCCGAGCGCTGCGGAACCGCGGGCGCCGACCGCCGATGCGTCATCGCGGACACCACCAGAATCCCGCACGCAAACACGATCCAACCCGCAACCAACAGGCGCCAAGCCTGACTCCGTTTCCCGATCCCCATTCCTCGTTCTCCCATCCAAAATCACAAGTGGGGACCGCCCCGCAGGACGGCCCCCGGAACATCAATCGCAGTCCCCCTCGGGGCACACCGGCTTGGATCCACTGCAGAGCCGTTTCTTCCAGTACTTCGTGACGGCTCGGCGGCTGAACCCGATCGAGCCATGCCCCTCCCCGTTCAAGGCGAACGAGAAATCGGTCCACACCATGCGCGTCTCCCAGACCATCGCATCCCAGCACGTGCGCACCTCGATGCAGGCCCCCTCGCCGAAACCGTTCTGGTCATTGCCCAGACTGTCGCGCAAGTCCCCGTCATCGTTCTTGACCGGCACCGAAGCCGAATCCCCGTGGTCGACCGCCGGCCCCATCGGATCGTTGCGCAGCCCATCGACTTCCTGGCCCTGCGGATTGCCGTTCTGCCCATCCCAGTAGGACGGGTGGCCCGGATCCTCGCCCCGCGGCAATTCCGGCCGCGGGAAGGTCAGATCCACCGTCTCCCCCTCCGGCACGCACTCCGCTGCCAGCGGCGCGGCCAGCAGCACGAGCGCGGCCAACAGATCCCGGCCCGGTCGGGCCCCTTTTCTTGCTTGTTGCATACTTCCCTCCAGAAGTTTCCCGGGTGCGGTTCACCCGGACGCAACAAGGACCGATCGCGCCCCCCGGCGGTTGCGACTGGAATTCAAGATTTTTTCACCCGGAAGGCCCCGCGCCAAACGCAACTCCCCAGTACCGGGCGCGTATCATGCGCGGAATCTGGTGAACACGATGCGAATGCAAATGATCTTCCTCGCCGCCTGCCTGGCCAGTCCCCTCGCCGCCCAAGGTCTCGTCTACCACCAACTCGAAGTGGTGCTCGATCCCGCCCAGCACCACATGACGGTGCACGACCGCATCGAATGGCCCGCTGCGGAGGAAGGTGCGACGCTCTCCTTCTCCCTCGGCAGCCAATTCACGCTCGATGCGGGCCAAGATCACCTGCGCGCGGACGGCGCTCCTGTCGACGGTGCACAGCGCTATCTCGTGGTGACGCGTCCCGACAGCGCGGAGCTCGAAGTGCGCTACTCGGGAACGATCACCGGCGGATTGTCCGATGCCAAAGAAGAGTACACCCGCGGCTTCCGCGAGACCGACGGCATCCTCGGTCCCGAAGGCGTCTACCTCTCCGGCGCCAGCCAATGGCTGCCGCGCCTGAACGACAACCTGTTCGCCTTCGATGTGCACGTGACCGCACCGGAAGGTTGGCACGTGATCAGCCAGGGCAAAGGTACCTCCGGCGAGCCGACGGAGAACGGCAGCCGCAGCAGTTGGCGCAGTCAACGCGTGATGGACGAGGCCTACCTCGTCGGCGGGCCCCTGGTGCGCTACCAGGAAGGCGAACGCCCCCAGTCCCTGGTCTATCTGCACGAAGCCGATCCGGCTTTGGCTGCCAAGTACCTGTCGGTGACCGAACGCTACATCCAAATGTACTCGAACCTGCTCGGCGGCTATCCGTACGACAAGTTCGCCCTGGTCGAGAACTTCTGGGAGACCGGCTACGGCATGCCCTCCTTCACCCTGCTGGGCCCGAAGGTCATCCGCATGCCCTTCATCCTGCACTCCTCGTATCCGCACGAGATCCTGCACAACTGGTGGGGCAACTCGGTGTTCGTGGACCCCGTGCGCGGCAACTGGTGCGAAGGCCTGACCGCCTACCTCGCCGACCACCTGGTCGCCGAGCAACGCGGCACCGGCGCGGAATACCGCCGCAACACCCTGCAGAAGTACCGCGACTACGTGCGCTCGGCGACGGACTTCCCCCTGCATGAATTCCGGGCACGGCATAGCGCCAGCACCGAAGCGATCGGGTACGGCAAGTCGCTGATGCTGTTCCACATGCTGCGCATCCAGCACGGCGACGGCACCTTCGTCAAAGCCCTGCAGCGGGTCTATGACGAATGGATCGGCCGTCGGGTCGGCTTCGACGATCTGCAGTCGGCGTTCGAGCGCCAGGCGGGATCCCACATGGACGAGTGGTTCTCGCAGTGGCTCGACCGCACCGGGGCGCCGCGCCTCGAGCTCGGCGAATGCCAGGTAACGGAGCAGGCCGGCGGCTACGTGCTCGAGTTCACCCTGCTGCAGACCCAAACCGGCCCGGCCTACGATCTGCACGTGCCCTTCGCCGTGGTGACGGAAGCGGGCGTGAAACGGTATGGACTGGCAGCGAAGGAGTCCGAAACGCGCTTCTCGCGCCAGTTCGACTCCCGCCCCCTGGCCCTGTCGATCGACCCCGACTTCGACGTCTTCCGCCTGCTCGATCCGCTCGAGACCCCGGCGACGATCGGCCAACTGTTCGGCGCGCCCGAGGTACTCGCCGTGCTGCCGAGCGCCGATCCCGAGCAGCGCGATCGCTATCGCAAGCTGATCGAAGGTTGGCAACACGCCGAGCATCGCATCCGCTGCGTGCTCGACAGCGAACTGACGTCGTGGCCCGAAGACAAGAGCGTGTGGGTGCTCGGCGCCCGCAACTCGTGGATGGGCGAACTGGCCAACCTGGCCGGGGGTGCGACCCTCACCAGCGACGGCCTCGTGTTGGGGGACGAGTCGGTGCCCTTCGCCGGCCATTGCCTCGTCAGCCTATGGCGCAACCCGCGCAACAATGAGCAGGTCATCGGACTGCTGACGGTGGATCCGGTCGAAGCCGCACCCGGCCTGCAGACCAAGCTGCCCCACTACGGCAAGTATTCGTACCTCGCGTTCGAAGGCGCGGAGCCGACGAACACCGTGAAAGGCCAGTGGCCCACCTCGCAATCGCCCCTGTTCCGCGACCTGCGCCCGGCCGGAGCCGAGCCGCTCGCGGCCCTGGCGCACGAGGAACGCCAGCCCCTGGCGACCTTGCCGCCGGAGTTCTCGCAGGCGCGCATGATGCGCCGCGTGCAGTGGCTCGCCGATCCGGCGCGCCAGGGCCGCGGCCTCGCCAGCGAAGGCCTCGCCGCCAGTGCCGAATACATCGCCGAGGCCATGGCCGAGATCGGCCTCGAACCCGGGGGCGACAACGGCACCTGGTTCCAGGACTTCCCCGTGGCCGAAGGCCCCGGCGGCCAGCCCACCACCGCCCGCAACGTGGTCGGCATCCTGCGCGGCACCACGTGGCCCGAGCAATCGCTCTTGCTAACTGCGCACTACGACCACCTCGGCATGGGTTGGCCGGATGTGCACGCGGGGGACGAGAACACCCTGCACCCCGGCGCGGATGACAACGCCAGCGGCGTGGCGGTGATGCTCGAACTCGCCCAGAACCTGAAAGCCTCGGGCCCGGGCGCGCGCAGCCTCGTCGTTGTCGCCTTCAGCGGCGAAGAAGCGGGCCTGCTCGGTTCGCGCCACTACGTGGCCCAGCCGGTGCTGCCCCTCTCCGGCCTGCGCGGCGTGATCAACCTCGACACCGTCGGCCGCCTGGGCGCGGGCAAGATCGCCGTGCACGCCTCGGGCAGCGCGGACGAATGGCAACACATCTTCCGCGGCGCCGGTTTTGTCACCGGCGTGCCGAACCAGCTCGTGCCGCAGATGAGCGAAGGTTCCGATCAGGTGCCCTTCCTCGAAGCCGGCATCCCCGCCGTGCAGCTCTTCACCGGCGCCCACACCGACTACCACCGCCCCGGCGACACGATTGACAAGGTCGATGCCCGTGGCCTGGTCTCGGTGTGTGCGTTCACGAAGGAAGCGGTCACGTACATGCTCGACCGCGAGGAGCCGCTGACCGTGACGATCCCGGGCCACGGCGCAGCACCGGTGCCCGCCGCGGGCGGCGGTCGGCGCGTGTCCTTCGGCTCGATGCCCGACTTCGGCTTCGGCGGACCCGGCGTGCGGCTCGAGGGAGTCACGGAAGGCGCCCCCGCCGCGTTGGCGGGGCTGCAGGCCGGCGACATCGTGCTCGAGATCGCCGGGACCGAGATCGATGATCTCAAGGGCTTCAGCGAACTGTTGAAGACCCTGCAACCGGATCAGACCGTCGACGTGCTCTACACGCGCGATGGCAAGGAACTCACGACGAAGGTCACCGTGCGCGCCCGTTGATCGGGTGCGGCGGTGCGCCGCGGGCACGGGGCAACGCGGCTTGCGCTACTTCTCGCCCAGGTCGATCTGGTACAGCTTCTGACGCTTGTCACAGACCGGCTTGTTCTGCTGCTCGCACAGGCAATCGCCGATCTTGGTCCCGTCGGGCAGTCGGCCACCACAGGAACCGGACAGGCGTTTGCCCTGGAAGATCACCCCGATGGCCATGGCGGCCACGGCCACCAGGAAAAAGAGGAACGCGGCGAGGAACGTTTCCATAGGGGAAGCATAAGCCGCGCCTCCGCCCCCCTGGAACCCCCACCCCGGGACTTTTGCCGCCCCGCGGCAAATGGCCCCACAACCTCCCCGTATTGCCCCCCATGATGCTCGCCGCTTGCCTCTGGACTGCCCTGGCCACCACTACCCCGGGCGACCTGGAAACCCGGATGCCGGCCCAGGCGGCCTGGCTTTTGCACGTGAACGACCCCGCCGGCCTGCTGGCGGGCCCCCACGCCGAACGCTGGGCCCTGTTCCTGACCGAGCGGCGTTGGTGGACCGAATTGGGGCCCGATTCGCAACGCTTCGAAGCGCCGGTGCGCGAGATGCTGCGCAGCGCCTCGGGGCTCTGGGTGGCCTCCGGCCAGTCTGCGGAGAGCTACCGGGAGGACTGGCAATCCGGCCTGATCCAGGCGTCCCCGGGCACGATCGCCGCCCTGCAGGCTTCGCTCGAAGGCGAGCTGACCGCCACCATCCCCGTGCCCGGCGGCGAGCCGATCCTGGTGCTCGCCACCGGTCCCCTGCAGCACGCCAGCCAGGGCGACCTGTTCGCGTGGAGCCTGGGCGACAGCGGGGTGCCGGTGGCGGAACGGCTCGGCGACCTGCTGGTTGGCCCCGGCAAGGACTCCCCCTGGTCGCGCGAGGACCTAGCCGTGCGCCGCCGCGGGGACGACCTCGAACTGCTGCTCAACCTCGAGCCGATCATTGCGCCCCACCTCGAAGAGGCGCGCCAGGCCACCGGCGGCGGCGAGATGATCGGTGACGCGTTGGCGCGGCTGCGCTGGGCTTGGATCGGTGCGACGATCGATGGACGGGCCGCGTGGAACGTGCACGGCGCAATGCCCCTGCCGCGCACGGACGCGGTCCAAGGCCTGATCGCGTGCCTCGACCCGCTCGACCGCGAGGCATGGAAACTCGTGCCGCAGGATGCGCAGCAAGCGTTGGTGCTCGGCATGCGCTGGCGCCCTTGGCTCGCCTGGTTGCGCCAGGTCGTACAGCGCTGGGGCGAGTCCCCGAGCGATGATCCCCTCTACGAACGGGAGTTCAAACAGGAAGTCGGCATCGAACTCGAGGCCGATCTCTTCGCCCACCTGGCTCCGCGACTGCTGTTCTGGCAACAGCCCCCCCGCCCCGCGGAAGAAGGTCGGTCTTCCAAGGAGATCTGGAGCCTCGCGTTCGGCGTGAAGAACGACGAACCCTTCGCGGCCTCGTGCGCGCAAATGGCGGAGGTTTATAAGTGGAAAGCCCAGGAGGGTTGCCCGGCCGGGCTCGACGCGTGGAAAGTGCCGTTCCTCTTCGGCTCGTACCTCTTCTTCACCCGCCAACCCGGAATCTTCTCGGCGTCGGCCACATCCGACTCCCGCGGACCGGTCCTGGCCCTACAGACCCCGGAAACCAGCCTGCAATCCCTGCCCATCCTGCAGGCGCCGCCCTCCGCCGACACGCACCTGCTGCACGTCTGGAACGGCGCGCATCACAGCCCGGTGATGAAGGATCTGCTGGACGGCCTTTCCGATCTGGCCGGCTCCACGGGCACGCGGCCGGGTGCGGGCATGCGCGAATGGGCCGCTGCGTTCGGCGGACTGGTGAAACCCGGCGCCACCGAGTGGTTCCGCATCGACGCCGGGGTGCGCCAAGGCGTGCTCGAGATCGATCTGATCAGCCGGCCCTGAGCGCGCGTCCTCCCGCTGGCTACTTGCCGTGGCTCGCGAGCTCGCCCCACGGCAGGTCACGGGCCAGGATGCGCCCCACGGCGCGATGGCCCGCCGCCGCCCAGTGCATGTCGTGCGGGAAGTACAGGGGCAAGGCCCCTGGGTGCGGCCCCGGCATCTCCGACAGGACCTGGGCCAGCCCCGGCGTGAGGTCGAAGAACGGCAAACCGTGCGCAGCGCAGGTCGCCGCCACGAAATCCCCGCGCCCATCGTTGCGGCCCGCGAGCACCTCGTGCCGTTCGGGGATGTAGAGCACCCACAACCGGGTTTCCGGTCCCACTTCGCCCTGCAGCGCGGCCAGCAGCCCGTCGAAGATGACCTGCTCTTCTTCGGGGATCACCGGACCCGCCCCTTCCGCCGGCGCGCCCGCGTTGCCGCTCTCGGCCGCCAAAGCCTCCTTGCGGCTCGCTTTCCACTTCGCCACCGCCTGGTCGACGTGGAAGTGCAGGTAGCTGATCGCCACCGAAAAGCGCGACAGGTCCCGTGAGCGGCCCGCGATCGCCCGCCGCACCGGTACGTTGTTCAGGGTGAGCCGTCCGTCTTCCATCGAGTAGAACGGCCGGCGCCCGCCCTTCTCATCGACGTTGTCGTGGAAGTCGTTGGTGAACACCGCGAGCACCACGACGTCGGGCTTCCAGGGCGCGACGAATTCGCGGTACAGCTCGAGCTGCTGGCCGGTGCCGTAGGCGTTGATGCCGAAGTTGCGCACCTCGGCCCGCGTCCCGAGTTGCTGCTGCAACTGGTCGGTGTAGACCTCCCCCTGCTCGACCCCCCAGCCCCAGGTGAACGAATCCCCGAGCACGGCCACTTTGGGCGCATCTGCGGCAAATCCGGTCACCCCATGCTCCGGCAAGCGGAAGCCCTCGGGCCCGAGCTTCACCATCACGTCGAAGTCGTCCTGGCCGAAACGCGCTTCGTAGTCGGGCACGCCGAGCCAGCCCAGTTGCGCATGGGTCTGGTGGAAGCCACGCAGGGGGTTGCGCTGCCGCGGCACTTCCCCCGCCAGGCGCATGACAATCTCCATGGCGCCCAGGACCAGGGCGAGTCCGATCGTGACGGCGAGCAGGCGTTGCAGGATGCGGGTGAGGACCGGGGGCATGACCCCCGGATTCTACCCCCAGTGCTGCTCGCCCCACAGGGCCAGGTTCAGCATCGGCCAGGCGAAGCGCCAATGCTGGGTGGGATCGGCGGCCACGGCTTCGAGCAGGTCGGGTTGGAAGACCTCGCGACCGAAGCGGCTACCGCTGAGCAGGGCGGACTGGCTCGCCATCCACTCCTGGAAGGGCACCGGGAAGGAGTGTTTGGGGCGCAGCTCGATCTCGCGCGGCAGGCGGCCGCGCCAGGCTTTGCGCAGGGCGAGTTTGCCGCTGACCGCGACCGCCAACGCACCACCTGCGCCGGCGGTATCCGGCACGAACTTCTGCTGCATGGGCAAGGCTTCGGCGAAGTCGGCGAAAACGACATCGGCCAGGGGCGTGCGGCCTTCGACCGAAGCGAGCATCGTCGAGGTGTCGAGGCGCTGCAGCAGGCCGGGCAGGTTCTGGCAGCGCAGGAACCGCAGGTGCGCGGCGAGCGGATCGGCGCCGATGCCCACCTCTTCCGCGCAGCGCGCGAACACCGACTCGTAATGCTCGAACAGGAACCCGTCTTTGTCGGCGTCGGCGAAGATGTCGGGCGCCAGCAAGCGCGGTTTGTACTGCGAGCCGATCCAGCTCGAAGCCTGGAGCTCGTAGAGACCGCCGGTCTCCAGGGCACCGCCCCCCTGCAGGTGTTGCCAGGCCGCCTGCAGCGAAAGCTCGTAGCCACCCAGTAGCTCGTCGGCGCCTTCCCCGGACAGCACGACGGGAAAACCCGCCGCCGCCACGGCGCGACTGAGGCCCCAGATCGCCACTTCGTTGGGCGTGCTGAGCGGCACGCCGAGGCGCGCCACCATCTCCGCCCAATCCCGGCCGAAACGCTCGCCGTCGAGAGGCACGTCCACGTGCTCGGTGCCCAGATGGCGCGCGACGATCGCCGCCATCGACACATCCTCGTCGGGGCCTTCCTGGCCCTGACCCGCCGCGCAGAAGGTCGCGAGCTGCGGCCGTTCGCGGCGCGCCACTTCGCAGATGACCGACGAATCCAGGCCGCCGCTCAGGAACGCGGCCAAGGGGCGGTCGCTGACCAGGTGCCGGCGCACGCTGTCTTCCACCACCGCGCGCACCTCGTCGTTGCTGCGGGGCTTTTGGCCTTGGGTCGGGCCCACGTGGAAGCGGCCTTCGCTGCTGCGGTGCGAGCGCGCGTTCCATTCGCGCCAGGTGCCGGGTTCGAGGGTCGACACGCCTTCGAACAGGGTGCGCGTGCCGAGCACCGAGCGCACCGTCGAGAGGTAGGCGCTGACCATGCCCCAGTCGGGGTTCACGCCCAGGTCGGGCAAGGTCAAGAGCGGCGGGATCTCGCTCGCGAACACCAGCTCGCCGCGGTTCCAGGCGTAATACAGGGGCTTCATGCCCAGGGGGTCGCGCGCCAGCAGCAGGGTCTTTTCGACGCTGTCCCAGAAGCCGATGGCGAACATGCCGCGCAGGCGTTCCAAGGCGCGGCGGCGCCAAGCGATCAGCGCGGCGAGCACCACTTCGGTGTCGCAGTGGGTCGTGAAGCGGAAGCCAAGGCCTTCCAGCTCGGCGCGCAGCTCGGGCTCGTTGTAGAGCTCGCCGTTGTAGACGAGCGCATAGCGGCCGCAGGAGCTCAGGCGCGGCTGGGCGCCTTCCGGCCCGGGATGCCGGATCGCGAGGCGCTGGTGCACCAACGCAGCGTTCTCATGGGCCCAGGACCCCTGACCATCGGGCCCGCGGTGCTTCAGGAGTTCCCCCATGCGCACCAACTGCCCAAGACTCACCGAAGGCACCTGGCCATCGGGAGCAATCCATCCCACGAATCCGCACATGCCCGGGTTCATCGATTGGCGGGGCTCGCGAACTTCAAGCACAGCCCGAAACCGGTGCGCGAGGCCCATCCTCGCCGATGCAACCGGCGGGTTTTTCCGGGCAGGCGCGTGGCTTGCCTTGGGCTGAAACGAAGTCCCAAAGCCCGATGCGACTTCCTGGAGCGCCCCGCGCCCTGCACGACCGGAGAAACCGACGGGGCCGCCCAGCGCGAAGTGCGCGGGGCGGCCCCGGAAGTGGGTACGGACCGGCTCAGTTCTCGATCGCGCCTTTCAGCTTGTCGAGCGCGGCCTGGTCGAGCACCGACAGCACGAAGTCGCCGTTGCCTTCGCTCACGTCCACTTGGATCAGGTGTTTGTTCGACACCACCAGTTGCATCTCGGCCCGGCCATCGGCGGAGCGTAGCAGCGCCTTATCGCCGCCGTTGTATTCGATCAGCTCCTGGCCCTCTTCGAGGAACGCCGGGTTGAAGGCCATGGTGATCATCTGCACCATCGGTTGATCCACGGTGACCTGGACCGACAGAGTGGCGCCGCTGTCCTCCTTGGTGTAGTTCTGCTCGATCGGGATCATGCCCCCGCCAAGCATGGCGAGCACCGCAGCGTCCTGGCCGGAGTCGGACTCCTCTTGCACTTCCTTCGTCCAACCCGCCGGCGCGGCCGGCATGGCCGCCAGGATCGCGGCGCGGTGCTTCTTGCGGGTTTCGGCGACGGCGTCGTTCAGGAGACGCAGGGTCGTGCCGAACTTCTCGCCTTCGAAGGCGGTTTTGGCGGCGGCCAGGTTCTCTTGGAAGGTGAGCGCCTTCTTCTCGGAGGCACGCTTCTGCGGGGCGAACGCCAGCAGGGCGGGGGCGACACACAGGCCGATCACGAGAGCCTTGTTACGGAACATCGGAGGGATACCTCGGGGGTTGCTTGGGTTTTGTCCGTAGGGGGACGGGGTTCACGCTGGCCCGCGCCCCCTACGGGTTCGACAGGCCGCATATTCTCATTGGGCGGACAATTTAAGTCCGCTCCGGAGCCGGATTCATGACAGGGGTCAATTCCGCCGGCCTCCTCAGGCCGGCGGCGCCCGTCAACCCAGGTTCGTATTGCGCGCCAGCATCTCGATCTCCTGGCGCAGCTCGGCCTCGCGGGCCCGTTCGCTCTCGACCACCTCGGGGTCGGCGCGTTCCACGAAAGCCGGGTTCGAGAGTTTGCCGAGCAGGGCCTGCAGGCCCTTTTCCGCCTTCGCTTGGCGGCCTTTGAGCACTTCGACGAGACCGGCGAGGTCCACGTCGGCGCCGAGCAACACGAACGTCTCAAAACCGCTGCCACGGAAACCGCGCTGCCCGCCGGCCGTTCGGCGGCGGCGGAGATCTCCAGCTCGCCCAAGTAGGCAAGGTTCGCGATGGTGCCGCGGTACCGCTCGAGCACGGCGCGCACCTCTTCGGCCGGGGCGCTGACCACGGCCTGCAGGGACTTGCGCTCGCCGATCATCGTCAGGGCACGCACGCGGCGCACGCTGGTGACCGCGTCCTGGATCAGACCCATCTCGGCTTCCGCTTGGGCATCGGCGCCGATGCCGGCGGCATCGGGCCAGGGCGCGCGGATGAGCAGGTCCGAAGCCGCTTCGCCGATGACCTCGTGCAGCTGCTGCCAGAGCACTTCGGTGACGTACGGGGTGAAGGGATGCAGCAGGCCCAGGATGTCGCGCAGCACGCGCACCAGGGTGCCGCGGGCATACGCCGCGCTCTCCGCGTCCGCGCCGGTCAGGCGCGACTTGACGAGCTCCACGTACCAGTCGCAGAAATCGTTCCACACGAAGCGGTACATCTCGCTGGCCGCTTCGTTGAAGCGGTACTCGTCGAGGGCCGCCGACACGAGTTTCGTCGTGCCCGCCAGGCGTGAGAGGATCCAGCGGTCTTCCAGCACCGGCGAACCGGCCTTGCGCTCGCCCGCCATGTTCATCATGACGAAACGCGCGGCGTTCCAGATCTTGTTGCAGAAGCGGCTGCCCTGCTCGAAGCGGTCCGGCGACAGGCGCACGTCCTGGCCTTCTTTGGTGAGCAGGATCAACGAGAAGCGCACCGCGTCGGCGCCGTACTGCGCGATCATGTCGAGCGGGTCGATGCCGTTGCCGGCCGACTTCGACATGCGCTTGCCCTTGGCGTCGAGCACCGTGGCGTGGATGTAGCAGGTGGAGAACGGGTTGCGTTGCTCCTCCGGCAGCTCATCCATGAACGCGTACCCCGCCATCACCATGCGCGCCACCCAGAGGTAGATGATCTCCGAGGCCGTGGACAGGAACTGGGTCGGGTAGAAGCGCTGCAGGTCGCTGCTGGACTTGTCGGGCCATCCCAGGGTCGCGATCGGCCACAACCACGACGAAGCCCAGGTATCGAGCACGTCGGGGTCCTGGCGCACGATCGGCTTGCCGGTGGTCGGATGCGTATCGCCGATCTTCAGGTCTTCGACCGAAGCCACGGGCACCTCGTCGGCGTCGTACCAGACGGGAATGCGGTGGCCCCACCAGAGTTGGCGCGAGATGCACCAATCGAGCACGTTTTCGAGCCAGTGCAGGTAGACCTTGCCCCAGCGCTCCGGGCGGAACTGCAGCCAACCCTGCTTGAGGGCGTGGATCGCGGGGGCCGCCAGCGGCTGCATCTTCACGAACCACTGCTCGCTGATCATCGGCTCGACCGGCGACTTCGAGCGGTCCGAGACCGACACGTTGTGTTCGATCTTGTCGATCTTCTCGAGCAGGCCCATCTCGTCGAGTTTGGCGACGACCTGCTTGCGGGCTTCCTCGCGGGTCAGACCGGCGAACGGTCCCCCTTCGGCGTTGATGCGGCCGTCCTTCTCGAGGATGTTGATCTGCGCCAGGCGGTGGCGTTTGCCCCGTTCGTAGTCGGCAGGATCGTGCGCCGGAGTGATCTTCACCGCGCCGCTGCCGTACTCCGCGTCCACATCGTCATCGGCGACGATCGGAATCTCCCGGTCGACGAAGGGCAGACGGCAAGTGCTGCCGATCAGATCCTTGTAGCGCGCATCCTCCGGATGCACCGCCACGCCGGTGTCCCCCAGCATGGTTTCCGGACGGGTGGTGGCCACGACGATGAATTCGCCCGGGCGACCGGTGAGCGGATAACGCAGGTGCCACAGGCTGCCCTTGCGCTTTTCGTATTCGATCTCGTCGTCGGAGATGGCGGTCTGCAGCACGCAGTCCCAGTTGATCAAGCGGCTGCCGCGATAGATCAGGTCGCGCTTCCACAGATCCACGAACGCCACGCGCACCGCGTGCGACAGGCGCTCGTCCATGGTGAACGCCGTGCGCGTCCAGTCGCACGAACAACCGAGGCGCTGGAACTGCTGCAGGATCATGTTGCCATGCTCCTCCTTCCAGTCCCAGATGCGCTGCAGGAAGGCCTCGCGCCCCAGCTCCTGCCGGGTCTTCTGCTCCTCGGCATAGACCTTCTTCTCCACCACCGCCTGCGTCGCGATGCCGGCGTGGTCCGTACCCGGAACCCAGAGCGTATCGAAGCCCAACTTGCGCCGGTGCCGCACGACGATGTCCTGCACCGTGCCGTTCAGCGCGTGCCCCATGTGCAAGACCCCCGTCACGTTGGGCGGAGGAATCATCACCGTGAAGGGCCGTCCGCTGCCTTCGCCCGGAGCGGGCGGTTGGAAGGCGCCGGAGTCCTTCCACAGGGCGTAGGTGCTTTCTTCGATTTCAGAGGGGGTATAGCGGGTGGAGAGATCCATCGTTGCGCGTCCTTTTCGGGCCGCCCAAGGTACCAGACGGGCCCCCGCCGATCTCCCCCCGCTGGCCCCTTATCCCGGCCCCATGGCCCGTTCCAAACCCCGTCGTAGGCCCAGCAGCGGGGTTTCCAGGAGGCGGCTGGCTTCGCGGGCGTCGAGGGCGGTGTTGGCGGCCCGGGGTGCGCCGGTCTGCACTTCGGCGAGGGTCGTGGCGCGCACCAATTCGCGGGCCTGGTCGGCGGGCAAGCCCATGGCGTCGAGGATGGCGAGGCCGAGCTCGTAGCGCGAGACGATCTGCTTTCCCGCCACGTGCAGGAGGCCGTGCAAGTCGTCTCGCAGGGCACATTCCATGACGGCGTCCGCCGCGTTGCCGACTTCGAGCGGGCTGCGGAACTCGTCGGTGAACAGGGGCGGGATCTGGTCGGCTTCGACCGCTTCCAGCAGGGAATCCGAGGCGCCCAGGCCGCGGCCCCCGCTATCGCCGTAGAGCAGGGGCAGGCGCACGACCAGAGCCTGCGGATCGGCCGCGAGCACGGCGACCTCCCCGGCCCGTTTGCTGTGCCCGTAGACCGAAACCGGCGCGGGGGTGTCGCTCTCGCGGAAGCCTTTTTTGGGCGCGGGTTCGCCGCCGAAGACTTGGTCCGTGGATACAAACACGAACCGGATGCCAGCGGCGTGGCAGCGCGCGGCCACCCGGCCCGGCAGCTCGGCGTTCATGCGCCGGGCGAGTTCCGGGTCGGCTTCGCATGCGGCGGCGCGCGCCAGGGCGGCCGCGAGCACCACGCGCTCGGGGGCACAGCGTTCGAACAGGTCTTCGAGCGCTCCCTCCTCCAGCAGGTCCGCCGCGATCCAACGGGCGGCGCCGCGCGGTTCGGTGAATCGCGGCGCGTCTTCGATCTTGCGCCCCACCGCCCAGACCGGCGGCCCCAGCGGATCCGCCATCGTTGCCAGCTCGCGCGCTTCTTCGAACGCCGCCGCCACCAGATGCGCCCCGAGAAAGCCGGTGGCGCCGAGAATCATCGTACCCGCCATGGCGGCTAAGCTTGAGCCCCACCGTGCCCCGCGGCTAGCGCCCTCCTCGCCTTTTTTGGAGGGCCCGCCCGTCCCTGCCCCCGCTCGACGTATCCCCGAGTCCGAGGATCCCGGGCCCCTGCGCGAGGGAATAACGTTACACACCAGCCAGGTTCGATCAGTCCCACACCCGCGGCGTGCTTCGCACGCTCCGCGAATTGTGGGACTGATCGAACCTGGTTCGGTATGTAACGTTATTCCCTCGCTGCGCGCGCTGGGCGCGCCCCTTGGATACCTGGGAGAACGGGCATACGATGCGGCTGTTAGGGTTTCCCTCGGATTTGCCACCCCGCGGCTGCCTGCTGGACCACCCCGCCCCGTAGACTGGCCCCCCATGCACCCGAGCCAAGATCCCGCCGCCTGGCAGTCCCTCGCCGGCGAGCCGCTCTTCTTCCTGTGCGGCCCCTGCGTATTGGAGAACCGTGAACTCGCGTTCGAGATCGCGGGCACCCTGCGCGATCTGATGCGCGCCCGCAACCTGCCGTTCGTGTTCAAGGCGAGTTACGACAAGGCCAACCGTTCGAGCCTGTCCGCCGGGCGCGGTGTGGGCATGGAACAGGGGCTCGGATGGCTCGCGGACATTCGGCGCGAGCTGGAGATTCCCGTACTGACCGACGTGCACCTGCCCGAACAGTGCGCGCCCGCGGCGCAGGCCGTCGACGTGTTGCAGATCCCCGCCTTCCTCTGCCGGCAGACCGACCTGCTCGTGGCGGCGGCGCAGACCGGCAAGACGGTCAACATCAAGAAGGGCCAGTTCATGGCGCCGTGGGACATGGGCAACGCCGCGGACAAGGTGCGCGGCAGCGGCGGCGCGTCCGTGTGGCTCACCGAACGCGGCACCTTCTTCGGCTACGGTCGCCTGGTGGTCGACATGGCCGGCCTGCGCGACATGCGGGCCACCGGCGCGCCGGTGGTTTTCGACGCAACGCACTCGGTGCAGGCGCCGGGTTCGAAAGGCAACGCCACCGGCGGAGACCGCACCCTCGTGCCGATGCTCGCCCGCGCGGCAGTGGCGACGGGCCAGCTCTCCGGGCTCTTCTTCGAGGTGCACCCGCGCCCCGATCAGTCGCCCTCCGACGGCCCCAACATGGTGCCGCTGGGCGAATTCGAAGCCCTGCTCGACAGCCTGCTCGCCGTGCACGCGGCTTCGCCGAAAGCACGCTGAGCCAGCCCCGCCTCAGGGCCGGAACACCTGCGAAAGCACGCGGCCGTCGAGGCCTTTCGGATGCAGCCCGACGAGATCGAGCAGCGTGGGCACGATGTCATGGCTGCCCGCGGGTCCGGCGTGGTTCCCAGGGGCAAACCGCGGTCCGAGGAAGTACAGCGGAATGCGCTGGTCGTAGGGATGCGGCGTGCCGTGGGTGGTGCCGATCGTCATCGCCAGAAGGGTGCCCGGCTGGCGCACGACCAGTACGTCCGGACTGAAATCGGGGCGATAGCTCAGGCGGAAGGCCTCCAGGAACGGATCCCCCTTCTCCGTACCCGCCACTTCATCGCGGGTGTACGCCGCAACGATCCAGGGCACTTCCTTCAATGCGGCCGCCGCCACGCGACGGGCTTCGTGTACGTCGATCTTGCGTTCGGCGAGCTCCTTGTCGAGGAAGTACAGGTCGCCCTCGAAAAAGTGGCAGCGCAGCGCGCGCTGCTTAGCGTCGCGGCCGAACGCATCGCCGAGGGCCCTGTCGAGCACCTTCTGCAGGTCGCGGTACTCCTCCGCCGAAATGCGGTGCGCCCCGGGCGCGAGCTTCTTGGCTTCCGCGCTTTCCGGCAATGGCAACACCCCGTGATCGGCGGTCAGCGCGAGGGCCCAGCGATCCTTGCCCACCCGTTCGTCGAGCAGCGCGAACAGGACGGCGAGGTCGCGGTCCAAGCGCAGGATCGCATCGGTGACTTCGACGCTGTAGGGGCCGAAGATGTGACCGATCTTGTCGACGCCCGAGAGGCTAACGCCGAGCAGGTCCGTCACGTCATCCGCGCCGAGGTTCAGGTTCTGCACGGCCAATCCGGCCAACTCCAGCACGAGCTTGTCGCCCTGGGGTCCAAACTCGGCCTGGCGCGCGAGCAGCGTAAGCAGCTCACCGGTGAACTCCTTCTCGCCGGGGATGAGCGCCTGGTGCGGGAACGTGCGGTTGTCGCCCGGGTAGCTGCCCTCCCCTTCCCGATCATCCGCCGCGGTACCGGGAGGCGCCGCATCCGCCGCGAACAACGGCGTCCAGGTCTGGCCGGCAAAACCCGCGGCCCAGCCGCGGTTGAATTCCTGCACGAAAGCCGGCAGTTCTTTCACGTAGGTGTCGCACGACTGGAAGCCTTCCCCGCTGGGGTTCCACCACAAGGCGAGGTCGCCGTGGTGGCCCGCCAGGCAGATCGCCGAGCGGTCCTTGCCGCTGACCGACGCGACGATGGACGCGGGGTTGTGCTCCTTGAGGTAGTCCCCGAGGCTCGGCCGCAGCAGGTTCTTCGGGGACATGCCCCCCGGCTCGCCCAGTCCCTTCATCGTGACCGGCCGCGCCTCCGGGTCGGCGACACAATAGACCGTCTCGGCGGACCCGCTGCGGCGCATGCCGTTGGCGACGATGCCATGGTGCAGCGGCAGGCAACCGGTGGCCATGGTGGCGTGGCCCGGACCCGTCTCGGTACCGGCATAGGGCAGGTGGGCCCCATCGATGCGTGCGCCCTGCTTCCGGATGCGCGCCAGACCGCCGGTCAGCACGGACTCGAGGCGATCGAACTGCTCGGGAATCATCTGATCGATCGCGAGTTGCACGATGAGTCGCGGGGCTCGAGTTTCCTGGGCCTGGGCCAAGGGGCAAAGCAGCAGCGAAAGGGCGAACCAGGGCTTCATGGGACTCATCCGGGGATTCGGCAGCAGGGTTTCTGGCGCCATCGTGGTCCCGCCGGCGTGCGGCGCAAGGGCGCAACTGCGCATTTGTACGGCCTTTACGGGCGTCCGGAAAACCTTTCCATGCGAAATGCAACATCCTTTTCTGGCCCCGCGCCCACAGTGGGGTATTGTCCGTCGCTCCAACGGTGACACGACAAGGCACACCGGCCGCGAGGTCGGGTCGCAAAGCCACGGGCCCCACGCGGGTAGCCGAGCTGCCGAATGTCCTCGAACGAACGGCACGTCTACATCCGAGGAGCGAGACAGAACCCTGGTTCTGCCTCGGACAGCGAGACGTCCGGTTCGTGGGACTTCCTTCCTACCTGACGATCGGGCCCGGCTCCGGCCGGGCCCACCCTTGCTCGCTTCCGCGGCGGTCCAGACCCAACCGAACCGCCATGTTCCGCCCCCTCGCACACGAATCCCGCCCCATCCGGTCCGCCGGAATCACCCGCCGGGGCGGGCTGTGGAACTGGCTCACCAAGATCACCCTTGAGGCGGGTTCGCCTCGGGTGGGCGCGCTGCGCAATGGGACTGGGAATCCCGCGGGGCGCGCCAGGACCGCTGCAGGTCTCCGCTGTGGGGACGGCTGTCGCCTGCGTGAAGTGGTCCGCACTTTCGCGTGGTCCGGGCGCCTGGGAACGCCTGTTGATCGCGCATCCCGGAACGGAGGCCTTGTGCTTCCAGGCGTAGTAAGGGGGAGTGTCGCGGCTTTGCCGTTGTACACGCGCCGGGGGTAACCCCATCCGGGATCATGGGCCCGCGCCCGCTTCGGCGAGCGCGGGTCCTCTTCTTTTCAGGGGAATCCAAATCCGCGCTGCGGAGCGGAGTTCGGTTCGATCGCACCGGTGGCCACGATGTGCGCGCACAAGGCGGGCAGGGCGGCTTCGCCGGTGATCAGGAAGTAGCACTCGTGATCCGTGGGCCGGTAGATGAAGAACCAGTCGTCGCCGAACCAAGTGCGCCCCCGCCAATCAATCCGACCGGGCTGAACGGAAGGGAGAGCAGGATCCAGTTCGGCGAAGAGTTCCAACTCCTGGGCGAGCCGCGGATGGGTGGCGACATTGCCGACGAAGAGCTTGGGAATGGAATCGTTTCCTCCGGAGGACCCGGGCGCCACGATTTCGCACCAGCGATTCTGACCGTGAAGGCACCACTGGCGAAACCAGGCGGAGAATCCGGATGCGGCACGGGAAGGGGCCTGTGCATCCGCATCCGGCGGGGGATGGACCTGCCAAGCGGTTCGGGGCCCCGAATCCTGGCGGGGTTCGCCCAGGCGCAGGGGCACCTCAGCGACAGCCCCCAGGGAAGAGTCGAACGCGAACAGGAGGAAGTGGGTCATCTCCCCTTCCTCCGGAAGTTCCTCCGCATAGGCCGCTTTGTAGCTCCAGAAGTCCAGGCACTCCATGGGATCGAGTTCCAAGCCACACGACCAGCCGCTCAAAGTGGGCCGGCCCAACGTTTCCCCCTTCGGTCGCCCGTAGTGCACGTGCAACTCTGTCCGGGCAGTGAGACTGACGTTGTAGAGCGGCACGGCCCGCCCCCCAATCATGGACCCCATAGCCTCGGCAGATTGCGAAAGTGGAGTCCGGGCCCAGGGCGCCCAAACGAGCGGAACCCGGGGTTTCCAGGCGCGAACCTCCCAGTCGGGCTGTGGCCAGAGCACAAGCACGGTGTGCACGCCCGGTGTGAGTTCGATCGGCGATCCGTAGAACCCCCGGCGGTTTGGATCCCCTTGGTACGGCATTCCGTCGACGAATGCCGTATGCGCTCCCGGCGCGTGGAGCAAACGCGCCTCATGCTGCGGGGCGTTCAGGCGGGCGATCGCCGCGGCAGGCAGGGCATGGGGCACAACGCTCCGGGGGAACCAGCCTGCAGCCATCAAGTCCCTGGCGCCTGGAAGCGGGCCGCCGTGCATCATGGGCTCGATCTTGTTCCACAAGGGGCCGGGGCCGCTGCACCCGTCGCGCGGCAGGATCCACCACTCTTTCGCCAATAGGTCCGGCTCGATTCCGACCCAGTCCGTAGGGCCCGGGATGCCCCAATCGATATTGGCCGCCACCACTTCTTCGGGCCGGATGTGGGGACCCCGTGCCTGCAAACCTGCGTTCGCACCCATCCCGAGCATCATCCAGGAACAGAAGAAAATCAGGTACTCCATGCCCGCCCAGCGTACGCGCGGGTGCCATCCCCGAAAGGACGACACCCGCGCGCTGGTGATTTCACCCGGTGAGAGATGCTTGCGTGGAGTATTCGACCCAGGCGTTATCCCGGGTGCGGAACCCCGTACAAGATCAGCCCTGAGCCGGACCTTTCATCACCACGTCGACCACGCCGCGCAGGCCGTTCAAGCGCCGCATGAGGCTGAGTTGGCCGAGATGCATGGTTTCGTGGGTCATCGCGAAGGGCAGGGCCTCGGCGTAGCTCTGGGATTTGCCGGTGGGATTGCCGCCGGGCCAGGTCTTCTGCCAGTCCGCTTCGCTGAGCGCGCCGATGGCTTCCGTCAGCTTGCCCCCCAGGCTCTGGAACTCGGCGATGAGTTTCGCAGGGGCCGGGTAGGTCTCGGGGGACTCGCAGGAGGAGCCGAAGGCCGCCTGCTGTTCCCAAGCATCGGTGGGGATCTCGATCCCAAGGTGGCGGGCGTTGGCCCGCCGGGTTCCGACGATATGCGCCATGATCCACAAGGCATGGTTGACCCCCGGAGCGGGTTGGCGGGTCCAGGTGTCGGCGTCGAATTGATCGGACATGGCCTGGCCGAGCATCTGATTGACGCCCAGGCTGACGAGCACGGTTTGGGTGGGTTGCATAGGAGCTGAAAGAGATTCGGGGAACGGAATGCTGGCCTGACCGGCCCAGCCAACTGTACCGCACGGTACAATGCCTGTACCAAACGGTACAATTCAGCCCCCAAAGCGCAAGCCCCATTCCAGAAAACCGGGAATCGGGCCCCACCCGCCCTAGAATGCCCCCATGGCCTCCACGCCCACAACCCGCGACCGCATGCTCCAGGTGGCGTTCGACCTGTTCCATGCCCAAGGAGTGCAGGGCACCCCGGTCGAGCAGATCCTGCAGGCTTCGGGCACGGGCAAGAGCCAGCTCTACCACTACTTCGGCAGCAAGGAGGGCCTGGTACACGCGGTGGTCGAGCACTTCGCCGCCCGGCAGGCGGAAGGGGGCGGTCCGGGGGGCGCCGGCTTGCGCACCCTGAAGGACCTCGAAACCTGGTTCCACGCGTTTGTCGAGTTCACCGAGCGCACGGGCTTCAGCCGCATCTGCCCCATGGCCACCATCGCCGGCGGATTGGAGCCCGATCAGGTGGAAACGCGTGAGTGCATTGCAGCCATCTTCGCCGGCGCTTCGGGCAAGCTGGAGGCCCTGTTCCAGCACATGCGCGCAGGTGGGGAGCTGCCGGAGGATACCGATTGCACCGCGCTGGCCGATACCTGCCTGATCGTCATGCAGGGCGGTTTGCTCGTCTCGCGCATCCGCAAGGATTCGCGGCCCTTCCGCAACGCGATCGCTCAGGTGCTGGCGCACATCCGTTCGCTGCGCACGTACCCCACCGCGTCGTAGGCTCCACCGCACCGCGAACCGTCGGTGGCGCGAGGCCCCCTAGAGTTCCAGCGCAAGCAGACCCGCGAGCCGGATCCCTGAGGATCCTCCGGACTAGAAGTCCTCGTCCGCGAAGCGGTCGCGCAGGCGTCCCATCAACCGCGTGTGGATCTTGCACACGCGCGACTCGGACAAGCCGGTCAGTTCGCCGATCTCGCGCATCGTCAGGTCTTCCCAGTACTTGAGATAGACGATGCGGTACTCCTGATCGGAGAGTTTCTGCGCCACGAGGGTCAAGAGGTCTTCGCGCGACAGGCGGTCGCCCGGCAACTCCACCCCCATGTCGGGCACGGCTTCGAGCACGGGCATCGCTTCGTCGCCCGCGTCGTCGAACGCCATCGTGCCGGTGGGCGCCATGGGCACCCCGATGCCGAAGACCCGCTGGTACTCGTCGGAGTCCATCTCCATCGAGCTGGCCACCTCTTCGTCGTCGGGTTCCCGGCCCAGTTCGGCGCGCAGGAACTCGGTGGTGCGCTTGCGCTGCTCGAGGCGTTGGCGCCAGGGGCGCGGCAGCCAGTCCTGGGTGCGCAGCTCGTCGAGCAGGGCCCCTTTCACCCGCAACTCGCAGTAGGACTCGAAACGCACGCCGCGCTCGGGATCGAACCCTTCGACGGCCGAGATGAGGCCCACGCTACCGGCCACCTCGAGGTCCCCTCGGTCCACGGTGCGCGGCAGGCGACCGCAGAAACGCCGCACGATCTCGCGGGCGAAGGAGTGGTACTGCTCCACCAAGCGGTTGCGCGTGTCCTGCCCCGGATTCTCTTGGTAACTGCGCCAGAGTTCGGGGTAGGTCAACTCGGCCGGTTTGCCCGAACGTTCCCCTTCTTCCGCGCCGGGCTTGCGGCCCGAGGCGGTCAGGGAACGGGAGGAACGTTTTTCGGGAAGGGCACTCACAGGCAAGGGGCGGGGTTCGAGCCACTGCTGCCCCGCATGGGCCCTTGGATACCGCCCCGGGGCACCACCGTTCAACGATTCGACGCGTCCAGGTGCCCACGGAATGCCCATCAGGACCAAAGCTGGGTCAAATGCGCGCAAAATCGCGCCGATCACCCGTTTCCAGCCGTCTCGCGCCAACACTTCCGCGCGCCGCGGTTGTGGGGTAAACCCACTCGTTCTGCGTGCCGCGAAAGGGCACCGAAGCAGGGCTATTCGTGCTCGCCCAGGTCCGCCTCGAAGCCGAGGTCGCCCATCACCTGGGCTTCGGCCCGGCGCATCTCCGCCCGCTCCTCGGGCTCGTGGTCGTCGAACCCGCAGAGGTGCAGACTGCCGTGCACGAGGTACAGGGCGAGCTCGCGCTCGAACCGCACCCCGCGCTCCGCGGCCAGCCGCCGGGCGCAATCGACGCTTACGAACAGCTCCCCGATGGGCCCCGCGCCCTCGTCCCCCAGGTCGAAGGACATCACGTCGGTGGGCGACGGATCGTCGAGGTACTCCGCGTGCATCTCCGCCAGGGTCGGATCGTCGACGAACACGACCGACAGGGCCGCCCCCGCGCGCCCGCCGAAGGCCAAGGCGGCGCCGGCGATGCGCTGGACCTCATCGTCCTCCAAACACGGCTGCACCCCGTGCCAGGCGATCTCCCACTCCGGCTCGTACGCGTCGTCGCTCACGCGCCCGCGCCCTCGTCTTCCTTGCGGCCAGGCGCCATGTAGGCGCGGATGATCTGAGCCACGAGCGGGTGGCGCACCACGTCGTCGGGCGAGAACTCGATCGTGCCGATGCCCTCGAAGCCGCGCAGGCGGTGCACCGCGTCGAGCAGTCCGCTGCGCACGTGCGACGGCAGGTCGTTCTGGGTCGGGTCGCCGGTCACGACCATGTGCGAACCCTCCCCCATACGCGTCAGGAACATCTTCATCTGGCCGATGGTGGTGTTCTGCGCTTCGTCGAGGATGACGAAGGCGTGCGACAGGGTGCGGCCGCGCATGTACGCGAGCGGAGCCACCTCGATCACCCCAGCTTCCTCGAGGCGCGCCAGGTCATCGTGGTGGATCAAGTCGTACAGCGCGTCGTAGATCGGCCGCATGTACGGGTTGAGCTTCTGCTGCAGGTCGCCGGGCAGGAAGCCGAGGTGTTCCCCCGCTTCCACCACCGGACGCGTGATGATCAGGCGCCGCACTTCGCCCCGGCGCAGCAGCTTGACCGCCGCGTTGACCGCGAGGTACGTCTTGCCCGTACCCGCCGCGCCCAGCGCAAACACCAGGTTGCGCTTGTCGATCAGCTCGAGGTACCGCCGCTGGTTTTCGTTGCGCGGCTCGACCGGACGGACCTTGAAGCCGGTCCACGGCTTCTCCGGGCCCGGGAAGTGACCTTGGGAATGGTGGGTCGAGTGGCCTTGGGGGCGCATATTGGGGCGGGCGTTCTCGCCGTCGCGTTCGCGTTCCTTGGGTTTGCCGCCGGGGGGCCCCAGCAGGATCGTTTCGATGTCGACCAGGTCGAGTTCGCGCCCCTTGCGGGCTTTGCCGAGCAAGTGCTCGATGCGGCGATGGGCTTCGTTGATGCCCTCGTCGGGGCCCTTCAAACGGAGCACGCCGGAACGGGCGAAGATCTCGATGTCGAGTTCCTGACGCATCAACTTGGCGAACCGGTCGAAGGGACCGAGCACCAGGATGGCCTCGTCGTGCGAGCGCAGGGGGATCGTGATTTCAGGCAATGGCTTCCTCCAGTCGGCCTGATCGTAACCCCTGGCCCCGTCCGCGCCGATCCACCAGGACCGGGAACTTTGCGGCGACCCGCGGGCCGGGGCCTGTCGCCCGGGTTCAGGCGGACCAGCCGAAGAGGGCCGGCCAGGTGATCGCGGCTACCGGCGCGGTGAACAACAGGCTGTCGACCAGGTCGAGCACGCCGCCCGACGGACCGAACCAGGTGCCCGAGTCCTTGACCCCCGTGCGGCGCTTCCAATAGCTCTCGTACAGGTCCCCCGCCTGGGCGGCGATGTTGATCAGGGCTCCCGCCAGGGCGCCCGCCCAGAGCCACGGCAGGCCCGCCTGGGGCGCGCCCGGCAGGGTTCCACCGGCCTGCAGCAAGAGACCCGCGAGGGTACCCGCCGCGAACGAGCCGACGCAGCCGGCGGTGGTTTTGCCGGGGCTGAGGCGCGGGACGGGGTGGGACTTGCCGAAGAAGTTGCCCGCGTAGTACCCCGCGATGTCGCCGATCTTGGAAAGCACCATCAGCGCGGCGAGGGCGCTGACTCCGCCGAGCAGGCGCACGGGGTAGAGCAGCAGCAAGGGCACCGAAACCCAGACCGCTGCGAACAGCCCGTGTATCCCGTGCCCTTCGCGCGTGGGGCCGTGGGCCGCGCGGCCGTACGCGGCGGCCGAGATCAGCATGGGCAGGGGCAACAGGCACCAGAGGATCCACGCGAGGTCGCCGCTCTGCAGCGGCAACGCGCCCCCGAGGCCCGAGCGCAGCAACCAGACGATCGCCGCGGCGGTCATGAGCACCATGCCCCACAGGGTGGCGCCGCGGTGCGGCACGCCCATGCGCGCGAGTTCCCAGGCACCGGCCACGCTGAGCACGGCGGCCAGGCTGAGCACCAAGAGCGGCCCGAAGGAGAAGGACGCGAGCCACAGGAGCAGCACCAAAGCCCCGGCGAGTCCGCCGCCCACCTGGGTGCGTTTCCAGATCTTCGCCTTGCGTGCCGCGTCCATCGTCATGCCTGGGCTCCCGGGTGGGCGACCTGTTCCGGGGAGGCCCCGAACTTGCGGTGGCGCCGACCGTAATCGGCGAGGGCCTTGTGCAGTTCCACCTTGCGGAAATCCGGCCAGCACACGTCGCTGACGTACAACTCAGCGTAGCTGAGCTGCCACAGGAGGAAGTTCGAAAGGCGCATCTCCCCCGCCGTGCGCACGATCAGGTCCGGATCGGGGGTTTCCGGGTCGTAGAGGTAGCGGCGCAGGGTCTCTTCATCGACCGCTTCGGGATCGATGCGACCGTCGCGCACCTCGCGGCCGTACGAACGCAGGGCATCGGCGATCTCCGAGCGCCCCCCATACGACAAGGCCAGGCGCAGCACCATGCCGCGCCCCTTCGAGGTGATCTGCTCGGTACGTCGCAATTCCGCGAGCACGCGCGGCGGCAGGTCGTCGAGCCGCCCGATACAACGCAGGCGCACGCCGTTGTCGAGCAAGGTGCGCAACTCGCGCCGCAGGAAAACCCGCAACAACCGCATGAGGTACCGCACCTCGGTGCCCGGGCGTTTCCAGTTCTCCACCGAAAACGCGTACAAGGTCAGGCTGCCAAGCCCGAGCCGCGCGCACTCTGTCGTGACCTCGCGCACCGACTGCACCCCAGCCACGTGCCCGCGGACCCGCGCCATCCCGCGCTCCGTGGCCCAACGGCCATTGCCATCCATGATGATGGCGACGTGTTCGGGGAGCGGGGCGGCGAACTCGGGGTGCTGCACGGGGATCAGGACACGCGGACGCGGCAATCGAGAATGGAATCCCGTTCCGGGCCGACGCTGACCATGGTGATCGGCACCCGGACCAACTCCTGAACGGCGTCGAGGTAGGCCCGCGCCGCCCCCGGCAACTGGTCGAGGCTACGCGCCTTGGAGATGTCCTCCTGCCAGCCGGGGAAACTCCGGTATTCGACTTCGACCCCGCTCAGGCTCGGCAGGTGCGCGGGGTATTCCTCATAGCGCACGCCATCGACGCGGTACGCCACCGCGACTTTGATCTCGGGCAATCCCGAAAGCACATCGAGTTTGGTCATCACCCAGCCATCGCTGCCGGACAGCTCGAAGGCATACCGCACCGCCACCGCGTCGAACCAACCCGAGCGGCGGGCACGGCCGGTCGTGGTGCCGAACTCGTGGCCCACGCGGCACAGGTGCTCGCCGACCTCGTCCTTGAGTTCGGTCGGGAAGGGGCCTTCGCCCACGCGGGTGCAGTAGGCCTTGGCGATGCCCAGCGAATGGGACAGGTGCACCGCGGGGAAGCCGGTGCCCGAAGGGATGCCCCCGGGGCCGGTGTTCGACGAGGTGACGTAGGGGTACGTGCCGTGGTCGATGTCGAGCATCAGACCCTGGGCCCCTTCGAACAGGATGCGACGGCCTTCGCGCCAGGCGCGGCGCAGCAGGGCGCCGGTGTCGGTGACGAAGGGGCGCAGGCGGTCGGCGAGGGCGCCGTACCGTTCGAGTTGTTCGTCCAGGTCGAGCGGCTCTTGGCCGTGAACCTTTTGGATCAGCGCGTTCTTCTCGGCGAGCACCGCGCGCAGGCGGGTCTTGAAGCGCTCGGGCTCGAGCAGATCCGCGACGCGCAGGCCGATGCGCGCGGCTTTGTCCCCGTAGGCGGGCCCGATGCCGCGGCCCGTGGTGCCGATGCGACCGGCCCCCTTCCAGACCTCGGCGAGGCCATCGATGCGCTTGTGATGTTCGAAGATCACGTGCGCGTTCGAGGATAGGAACAGGTTCGTGCCGTCCACCTGGATGCCCCGGGACCGCAGGCCCTCGACCTCCTGGAGGAAGGTGATCGGATCCACCGCCACGCCCCCACCGACCACGTTCATCTTGCCGGGGTGCAGGATGCCCGACGGGATCAGGTGCAGCGCGTACTTCTGATCTCCGACGACGACGGTGTGGCCTGCGTTGGCACCGCCCTGATAGCGCACGATGCAGTCGTACTCACAGGCCAGTTGATCGATGACTTTGCCTTTGCCTTCGTCACCCCATTGGGCACCGAAAACGCTGAGGGTGGACATGCGGGTCGGGAGAGCAGAGGGCAGGGAACGGACGGAAACGGACGGCCGGGCATTGTCCCCCAGGCCGGGCCCCCCCCTCAAGGGAAAGACGGGATATTCACCCGAGCCCCGGATCCGGCGCATGGCCAGGAATCGCTCCGAGCGCATTCGCGGGGGCCCCCGCGCCGAAACGATCCCGGAGCTCCGCAGCCCGCGCGATCCCCCCGGAAATGCCGATCGGCCAGGGGACTGGCCGATCGAGTCGCGGGCGGAGGCCCCGCCGCATGCGGGGGTTGGGAGTGCCTACAGGTCCAGGTACTCGAGCGGTACGTAGTCCAGGACTTCCCAGGGCGAAATCAGCTGCAGCGTCGCTTCGCCTTCCCCGGCCTGGCGCCAAAGGATCTGGCGCACCACCCGCACGAGGTCGGTGCCTGCCTGCTCCTGGCGCTCGACCTTCTCGCGATCCTGGTCGAACATCGAATCGCCCCCCTGGGACAGGGTGGTCTGCTTGGCCAGGATGGTCATCGAAAAGACCTCGCTGTCCACCCGGAGCCGCGCCAGCACCTTGCCACGCAAGTCCGGGTCCATGTCCGCGAGGGTCGGCAGCTCCTCCACCTGGGTCAGCGATTCGAAGTACTGGAGGTTGGGCAGTTCTTCGTTGAAGCGGTTTTGGCGGAAGACCTCCTCGGCCTCATCCGCATTCGGATCGCGATCCGCCTCCCTGCGGCGATACTCCGCCACGTCGAGCCACACCCGCGTGTTCACGTCGCGCGAATCGAACAGCGCGGCCAGCACAATGAGCGGCGCCGTGTTGACGTTGACCGTGTAGCCCCCGGTGGGCGTGCCCGACGGCCCGAGCATGGGCGAGGAGTACAGCGTCAGGAAGTGGTCGATGGCGTAGACCCGTTCGCCGCGCTCATCGAAGAAGTCCCGGAACATGTGTTCCTCGAACGGGGGGATCGCCACCAGTTCCCGCAGGGACAGGGGCAGGATCGGATCCCCAGGTTCGGCGTCGACCCGGTTCGGGGTCGGATAGGTGTTCGAGTAGCGGTCTTCGATGAAACGCCGGATCGAAGTCGCCATCTCCGACGCCTTGCCGTTGTCGATGTCGAAGGTGGTCTGCTCGCGGCAACGATCGAGGATGCGCACGATGATCGCTTCCGCCTCCTGGGCTTCTTCCGGATCCGCCGAGAGGATGTTGAGGACGTTGAACTTGCGATCCTCGTCCTCCATGAAGGTGACGACCTCGACTTCGCCGATCGACGACTGCTGGGCAGGGGCCCAGGTATCCATGTAGGAGTCCACGGGACCGGTGCTGCCGCTCTCGCCGCCTTCGCCGTCCGCCGGCAGGCCCTCCTCCCCGGTGCCATCCCCCGTCGAATCGCCGCTGGCGCCCGAGCTGTCCCCTTCGGCGCTGGCCTGCGCCGCATCGTCGCTGAGCAGGGCGCGGTTCTCCAACTGCGCGGCCTGGATGGCCAGGTCCATCTGCGAAAGGGTCACCGAGCGCTCGGCATCGATGCGTTCGCTCGAGGTCAGGCGGTTCACCTGGTAGACGATCATCACGATGACGATCAACACCAGGAAGAACAGCAGCAGGGCGGCACCGCGCTGGGCGGGGCGGGCTCGGTAGGGTCGGAGAAGGCGCATGGCGAAACCGGCGGGACGCGGGCCCGGGGCCCGTATTCCCGCCGAGGGGCGAATTCCTGCGAGGAGTCTAGTGCGGTCCCTCTGGGATGCGTCGGGCGGGCCGCCGGATTTCGGGCGGGGCGGCCCAGGGGGCCCAGGGCGCCCCCCGCGGGCTCAACCGTCGAACTGGCTGTTGAGGTCCGATCCCTGCAGGATGCGGGGGCGGATGAAGAACAGCACGTTGGTCTGTTCTTTGATCTTGAACTTGTTCTTGAAGAGGTAGCCGAGCACGGGGATGTCCCCGAGGATCGGCACCTTCTTCTCACGGTCGAGCGAACGTTCGGTGATCAGGCCGCCGAGGATGACCGCCTGGCCGGGCTCGAGGCGCACGATCGTGCGCGCCTTGCGCTGGGAGATCTGGGGCACCTGCACCAGGGCCGAGTCGGACGAGTTGCCCTGGCTGAAGGTCACCGCGGTGCCGGTTTGCTGCGAAGCTTCGATGTCGATCGACAGCACCACCGTGTCGTCCCCCACCACCCGCGGAATGACGTACATCTGCACGCCCACGGGTTTGTAGGTGAGGTTGGTGGTGAAGTTGCCGTTCGAGTTGATGTTCGAGATGTTGAAGAACGGGATCTCGGTGGTGTTGATGATGTCGGCGCGCGCTCCTTCGCGCACGGCGACTTTGGGGCGCGAGATGATCGAGACGTTTTCGCTCGAAGCCACCGCCTCCAGCACCGCGTTGAACGCCACCCCGTCGAACACCGCCCCCACGCCGAAGAGGGCGTTGCCCCCGGGCACGCTGCCGACGGTGTTCGGCAGCGAGAAGTCGATGTCGTGGATCAGGGTGCCCGGGTTGGGCAGGCCGAAGATCGGGGTATCCGCGTCGACCTTCGCCACGCCGTAGTCGAAGCTGTCGGAGGTGGAGACCTCGACGATCTTGGCTTCGATCTCGATCTGCTTGACGTTCTCGACGAAGACGTCGATGAAGTGCTGCACGTCCATCAAGACCGCGGGCGCCGCGGTGATGATCAACAGGTCGCCCAGCACGACAGGGTTGGGTGATTGCAGCGCCCCGCCGCCCCCGCCGCGCGGATCGGACCAGGCCTCCACCGACCAGCCGGTGCGCAGGTCGAGCAGCACCGAGTCGGGGGGCTGGGGCACCGAAGGATCGGGCATGCCTTCGCCGTCGATGCCCACGCCGTGCAGCGGGAAATCCCCGTAGGCGCGCAGCAAGTTGAGCACGTTGCGGCCCATGTTCGGCGGGAAGGTGTACGGCTTCATCACCAAGCCGTTGCCATACACGTAGATCTGCGAACCGAACTCGAGATACGGGTTGATCGGCGGTTCGGTCAGTTCGCCGGGGAACAAGGGACCCAGGCCATCGCCGAGCCCCCCATCGGGCAGGTCGCCCCCCTGTTTCCCCGTTGGGGCCGCCAGGGGATCCACCGGGCCGCTGCCCGTGTCAAGGTCGCGATACTGGCTCTCGAGGTCGGCCAGGTACTCATCCTCGTCGAAGCCGTCGAGGGGCTTCATCGTGCCCCCTTCGATCAACTGCTGGAAGAGCTCTAAGTTGATCTGCTCGTTGCGGGCGCGGGGGGTGACGGCGCGCGGGGAGTCACAGGCGAACAGGGCCAGCAGCAGGCCGGCACAGGTCCAGCGGTGGCGCGCAGGGGGAAGCATGGCACCAGCCTAGCGGAGCCGGAGCCGGGGAATCCACCGCCGGGGAGTCCGGTGGGACTGCCTTCGCAGAATTGCGCCGGCGGGGCCCTATGCCCCAAGGCCGAGGCGAGGCGCGCCCTTAGAGGGACTTCTTGACCAAGTCCGTGACGTCGCTGATCTGCGTGCCGTCGCGGCGCTCGATGTCCTTCCAAACGCTGCAGTAGTTGCCCGCCTGGCGCACCGCTTCGCAGGCATCCCGGACGCGGTCCCGGGCCTTGGCGAGCAGTTCGATGCCCTTGGCGCTGGTCGGATCGATCTTCTTGCGGGTCAGTTCCTGGTGCTCGGAGGTCGCCTCGAGCAGGGCCTGGTAGTCGACTTTGACCGGGCTGGTGAGCTGGCGGGGCTCCACCAGGCCGCAGATATTGTCCGCCTTGTCCACCTTGTACGGCGTCCCCCGGCCGTCATCGCTGAGGCTGACGGCTGCGTCGCCGGGGACCTGCTGCACGGAAGGGATCGGGCAGGCCAGGACGAGGGCGATGGCGAGGGGGATGAGGGAAAGCATGGTGGAAGGAGGAAGACCGGATCAGTTCGGGGTTGCGGCCATCGAAATGCAACTTCCAACGGCTTGGGAACTGGTTCGACCTCCCATGCGTGGGGATTTGAGCCCCATCCTCAGTATTCTGGGAACGATTTTGAGAATCGGTCCCGAGGGCTGGGAAAACGGGGACCCGTGTCTCGATTTGGGGCAAAAACCGGGGCGCGGCGAACCCCGTCCAGATGGAGGGGGTCCGCCGCGCCCGTGGACCGGCCCCGAAGGGCCGGGTTTCAAGGTTCAGGTCGGATCAGCGGCTGCGGCTGCGGGAGCGGCGGCGTCCGCCACCGTCGCCGCGGGGACCACGGTCCCGATCGCGGTCGCGGTCCCGGTCGCGGGGTTGATCCCGATCCCGGTCGCGGTCGCGGGGCTGATCGCGGTCGCGATCCCGGTCCCGGTCGCGCGGCTGCTCGCGATCCCGATCGCGGCCACGGCCCCGATCGTCGCGGCCGCGGTCATCCCGAGCACGGTCACCCCGGCCACGGTCCTCGCGACCCCGGTCGTCCCGGCCACGGCCGCGGTCACGATCCCGTCCGCCACGTTCCTGCTCGCGTTCGCGGGCCGGCCGCTCTTCGAATTCGTCCACTTCGCCGTCGAAGTCATCGCCTTCGTCCTCGCCGTCTTCGTCGTCGTCGTCTTCGAAGGTCTCTTCGCGACGGGGACGGCTCGGGCGCTCTTCGCGGCGCGGACCCCGGTCGCGATCGCGATCGCGATCACGATCCCGTCCGCGGCCACGGCCTTCGCGGCCTTCTTCTTCCTTGGCGGCGCCGCCCGGGCTGGTGACGGCCCGGTGGCTGACCTTGATCCGGCCGCGGTCATCGACGTTGATGACCTCGACTTCGATCTGGTCCCCCACCGACACCACATCGCTCACCGCGCCGACGAAACCTTCCGCCAGCTCGGAGATGTGGCACAGGCCTTCGACGCCCGGCAGGATCTCGATGAACGCACCGAAGTCGCGGATGCTGCGCACGGTGCCGGTGTAACGGGTGCCGACCTCGGGGGTCTCGGTGCTCGCCTTGATGGCGTTCTTGCACGCTTCGACCTTGTCGGGGTTGGTACCGAAGATCTGCACGTTGCCGTCGTCGTCGAGGATGGTGACCTTGACTTCGTAGTCAGCCTGCAGGGCTTTGATGTTCTTGCCACCGGGGCCGATCAGGAAGCCGATCTTCTCTCCGGGGATCTTGATCGACTCGAAGCGCGGCGCGAAGCGCGACACATCGGACTTGGGACGCGGCACGGCTTCCAGCATCTTGTGCAGGATGTGGATGCGGCCCGCGCGGGCCTGCTCGAGGGCGGTTTCCAGCAGCTTGCGGGTGACGGCCTCGATCTTGATGTCCATCTGCAGGGCGGTGATACCCACCCCGCTACCGGCCACCTTGAAGTCCATGTCGCCGTTGTGGTCCTCGCTGCCGAGGATGTCGCTCAGAATGGCGGTACGGTCGCCTTCCTGCACCAAGCCCATGGCGATACCCGCCACCGGCTGGGTGATGGGCACACCGGCGCTCATCATCGCGAGGCAACCACCACACACCGACGCCATCGACGAGGAGCCGTTCGACTCCATGATGTCGGAGACGATCCGCACGGTGTAGGGGAACTGGCCCTTCTCGGGGGTCACGGCCTTGAGGGCGCGTTCCGCCAGCATGCCGTGGCCGATCTCGCGGCGACCCGGGCCGGAAATGCGGCGCGTCTCACCCACCGAGTACGGCGGGAAGTTGTAGTGCAGGTAGAAGTTCTTGCGGTACTCCTTCTCCACGCCGTCGATGATCTGCTCATCGTCCGGGGTGCCGAGGGTGCAGCTCACCAGGGCCTGGGTCTCACCGCGCGTGAACAGCACGCTGCCGTGCTGGCGCTCGATGAAGTCGGGCACGATGGTGATCTGGCGGATCTCGTCCAGCTTGCGGCCGTCGGCGCGGCGACCCGACAGAATCTGCTCACGCTCCACGCGGCGCTGCATGTCGTGGAAGATGCCCTTCACGACCTTCTTGCGGGCTTTGGCGGCGTCGTCTTCGAGGCCGGCGCACATCTTCTCGATGCACGCGGTCTCGACGGCTTTGCACGCAGCGCTGCGCTCGTGCTTGCCTTCGGTGTCGAGGGCGGCGGACAGGTCCTTCTCGAAGGCGTCCACGCCCGCGACGAGCTGCGCGTCCTGGGCCGGGGCGGTGAAGGAAGCCGGCTCGATGCCGATCTTCTTGCCCAGCTCGTCGATCAGCTTCACCACGTCACGGATGACATCGCCGGCCATTTCCAGGGCGTCGATCATCACGTCTTCGGGCAGCTGGTCGGCGGAGCTCTCCACCATCGCGAGGCCGTGGTTGTGGCCAGCGACCACCAGGTCGAGCTCGCTGCCGCTGCGGCGTTCCTCGTCGGACGGCCAAGCGATCAGCTCCTCATCGACCCGGCCGATGCGCACCGCGCCCAGGGTTTGGGCGAAGGGCAGGCCGCTGATGCGGATGGCGGCAAACGAGGCGATCATCGCCAGCACGTCGGGGTTGTTGACCTCGTCGTACTGCAGCACGTGCGTCATGACCTGGACCTCCTCCTTGTACCCGTCGGGGAACATGGGGCGGATGGAACGGTCGATCAGACGCATGGTCAGGATCTCTTTGGTGGTCGGACGGCCTTCGCGCTTGAAGAAGCCGCCGGGGATCTTGCCCGCCGCCTCGGTCTTCTCGCGGTAGTCCACCACCAGGGGGAAGAAGTCGATGTCCTCGCGCGCCGAACCGGCGCAGACCGCGGCAAAGACCTTGGTGTCCCCAATGGTGCAAATCACAGACCCACCGGCCTGACGGGCGACTTGCCCGGTTTCGATCGCGATCTTCTTGCCAGCGATCTTGGCTTCTACGCGGACGGGTTTCATGTTCATCGGTCCGAACTTCCTTACGACAACAAACAAGGGATCGCGCCGGGTAGGCGGATCCCTGGAGAGGCCGCAGCGTCTTGCTGCGACGGGGTGGACTCGGCACGCGCGGGCACTACGGCCTGGCGGGTTCCTTCAGAGAACCCGTTCACGCGGCGGTTCGCAGGGGCAAATGCCCCGTGCGGCGGGAGTCCGAGGCTGCGCACAATCAGGGTGGGGATCGACATTCGCATCCCCGACGAACCCCTAGCGACGCAGGCCCAATTTTTGCACGACCGCCTGGTAGCGGGCGACGTCCTTGGTGCGCAGGTAGCGCAGCAACTTGGAACGACGACCCACCTTCATCAGGAGACCACGGCGGGTGGTGAAGTCCTTCTTGTGCACCTTGAGGTGCTCGGTCAGGTTGCGGATGTCCTCGGACAGCAGCGCGATCTGGACTTCAGGGGAACCGTTGTCGCCGGCTTTGATGGCGAACTCACGGATGACCTCACTCTTGCGGGAGGGGACGATAGCCATTGGGATGATCTCCTTCGAAACTTGCCCAAGTCCCCGCCCGTCCCCCACGGGGACTGCCGGCCGGGACCGGGTGCGCCGAATTGCCCCTCGGCAGGGGGGTCCAGGCGGACCTTTCGGCGGGAGAGCATAACGCCCAGCCCCCCGGATGTCCCGCCCTTTCGGGGCATTCCCCGGATGGCCGCTAGGCCCCCAGAGTGCCCCTCTGTGCTCTCCGCCGGGCCCTAGCGGGCCTCAGGACGGGTTTCGCGGGCCGGCATCACCGCCAGCATCTCGGCCAGGAGCTGGTCCAGGCCGGCCCGGAAGAAGGCCCCCTCGGTGGCATAGGCCGACTCCTGCTCCGCGTAGTCGTAGCGCCCCTTCATCGTGCCCGACCACAGGGGCGGGCCGGCAGGGTTGGCGGGGTCCACCATGCGCAGCTCCAGGTCCGCTTCGAAGGCCCGGCGGGTCTCCCAGAGGGCCTGATCCCAGTGGTGCACGATCAGCTGGCAGACCACCTCTTCGTTGAGGGTGCCGGGAGTGTAGCTGGCTTCTTGGAAGCCCGTGCCGCCCAGGTTGCCCGCTTCATCGACGAAATCGATGGACAGGGGGGCGTAGCGGCGCTTCACCAGGCCGCGCACCAGGGACTCCCGCAGGGCCTGGGTCGGCACGGCCAGACCCGCGTTGTCGACCATCACGGGGGCAACCACCACGTCGGAGGGGTTGCGCTGGTCCAGGGTCTGACCCGGCTCCACCATCACTCCCTGGCCGAGCTGCTTGGGGAGTTGCTGGCAGGCGGTCAGGGCGAGGCCGGCGGCCAGGAAGAGGGACGTGGGGATACCGAAGGCGCGCTTCATGGGGACTCCTGAGGGGAAATGCCGGGCAGAACCGCCCCGGGAAATGGAGAGCCCCCGGACCGGTCCCCGACCAGTTGCCGCGAGTATAGGCGCCCCGCCCCCCCCAAAAAAAGCGCGCGGAAGTCGCAATTCCCAGGCCCTGGCCCCGTGCGGGCCCCAGGGCGCGGATCTACTGCACAAACGCGAAGGGGCGCGACCTCACGTAGAGTTCCGCCCGCCGGTACAGGTCCGACCAGAGGAATTCGGAGTCGTCCAGCCCGGCAAAACCGAAGCAGCTCGCCACGCAGACCTTGGCGCCGTTCGGCAGGGGCGTGCCCCCGCTGCTACCGATGTTGGGCAGGCGGACCTGCACTCCCGGCGCGCCATCGGCGGGGTCCTGACGCCAGAGGGTCCAGACCCGACCTCCACCGTCGGCGATGTCGATGCGGTACATGCCGCCCATGCCGAGGCCGTCCCGCAGGGGATCGCTAATCTCGACCGTGTAGCTCGCCGCCCCCACCGTCGAAGCCTGGGCCGGACTCTGCAACACGGGCACGTCGAGCAGCACCAACGAGCCGTTCAGCTGCGAGAGCTGGCGCCGCACCACGCTGAGGTTCGCCAGGTCGTCTTCCACTTCGACGCGCAGGTAGTGGTCGGCCTCAAGGGTGCCGAACTCCACCAGCACGCCCAGCTCGTCGTTCGCGTTGTCCTGTACCCCGTCCACGACCCCAGGGATCGCCGAACGGATGTCCCAGGTGTTCGCACCGGAGGAGTACGCGATGCCGAGGCCCACCAGGATCGGTCGGTCCATGCCCGGCGAAATGCCGTCCACCATGACCCGCGGCGCGTTGCTGATGGTGCCGAGCGAGGTGGCCGCGACGCTGGAAAGCGACTGGGCCGACACTTCGATCGGAAGGTCTTCGACCCCGCCGGTCGACAGGAGTCCACCCGCGTACAGCAGCGAAGGCGTGGGCAGACCGTCGGTGGCGAGGGCCTCTTGACCGGTCTCCCAACCGAAAGCCCGCAGGAAACCGAGCGCGGTGAACGCGGGCTGCACCAGGTCCAAGTCCCCCGCGATGAACGTGCCGAAACCCATGCGGTTCGGCCGTGCGAGTTCCGGCCCAAAGGTCGCCCGGTAGACCCCAGCGCCTGTGTCCAGCGAAACCGGCCCCGTCGCCCGGTAGAGGCTGCCCGACGGCGCCAGGCGCGTATCGCTGACAAAGACGTCCGTGTTGCTGATGGGCGCGTCGGGGAACGCGGTCTGCACCTGTCCGAGCCAGTTCGCCGCGGCGGGAATGGTCGGCTGCAGCAGGACTTGCACCCGGCTGCGCGGCACGCCGTGGAACGTGAACAGGTTGTACGTGGCCACGTCCACCGTCAGGATCGACTCGCCGCCGGCCGCCGAAGCGAGCTGCAGCATGCCTTGCCCATTGGTGACGCCATTCGAAGCCAGCGGGTAGGCGGAGCCGTCATCCTCGTGCACGAACACCTTCGCGCCTTGAATCGGTTCGAGCGTTTCGGCATTGAAGACCCAGACCTCGAGGGGATCCCCCGGCGCCAGGACCGCGCCCGTGGAAGCGATGCCCACCTGCTGGAATTGCCCGGCAAACCCCGGCGTGCGCGTATTCAGCGCGTGGTCGAAGGATTGCAGCTCGAACTGAATCGGCCCCAGGGAGGGGTCGATGATGCCCGCCGTCACGGGGGCCGCCATGAAGTACGAGTTGGCGCCGACCTGAATCGGGGCGGGCGGATCGAGCGTGCCCACGTTGTTCCCCAGGGCCGAAGTCACGCGGGCGCCGGCCAGGCCTTCGTTCGCCCGGCCCACGATGCACATGTCCCGCTGATCGCTGCGCAGGAAGGTGGCCGCATTGTCGGCAAGCCCCAGGGACGTGACCGCCGGCGCGACCGTGTCGAACAGGAAACTCTGCACGCCATCCTCGAACGGATCCCCGTCGAGCAGGCGCAAGCCGGAATGCACGTTGCCACGCACCATCTCCACGGCGATCTCGATATCCCCATCGGAGAGCAACGGCGCGCCGGTATCGTCGATCAACTGCAGGTCGTCGGCGAAGAGATCGACCAACGCCTGGCCGTCCGGCGCGAACACGCGGCGCTCGTAGGCCACCACGTTGCCGCGTTCACCGGCTCGGGGCCCACCAGCAAAATGTTCAACTCATCGCCGGCCACCGCGGCCACCGGCAGCTCCACCTGGAGCACCGGGTTGGGGTTCGTGCCAAGGTCGGACAGGCCGATCGCATCCTGGGTGCCAAAGGGCTTGAAGCCCCCCACCGGCGCCTGGATATCCGCCGTCGTGAACGCGATCGTCGTTTCGGCGAGCGGGTTGCCCTCCAGATCGGCGATCGGCGCCGCCCCGCCGGAGAGGCGCAGCAAGCAGGACGCCGCAGCCCCCAAGTTCAGGCGGCTGCCGAATTCATCCTCGGAACTCCACTTCCAGGCGGTGGTCACCGCGGTCGTGCCGGAGAACCCCGAAACCGGCAGGGGGTTCTCGGTCGGGGTGACGCCCCCCACCTGCACCTGCCAGGTGCTCAGGCTGACGGTGGTCGGGTCCATGGCCCGGTCGAAGACCACCGAGATCTCGGCGATGTCGGACACATCCACCGCTCCGGCAGCGGGTTCGGTCAGCAGGACGGACGGGCCACTGGTGACGGCCGAGTTGGTGTGGAACGCGAGGATCTGGTTCGGGTTGCTCGGGGTCCACTCCTGCCCCGTGATGTCGGAGATCAGGGCGTCGTCCGCCAGGCGCAGGTCGAAGTCCCGGCCGTCGAGCAACGGGGTGCGCGGCTGCAGCACCGCGATGCGGCCGTCCCCCAGCATCACGGGCGGGTTGGCCAGGGGGTAGGTGATGCCCGAGAAGCGGTCCGCCAGGACAAACGCCGCCGACAGGGACTCCGGATTCATGCTCTCGCTGAAGCGCAGCACGATCGGGGAGGTCAGGGGCACGCTGTTGCCCGTGGGCAGGGCCTGGACGAGGGTCGGCAGTCCCGGCAGGAAGCGCATGCCGTCCTGGGGGTTGCTGGCCGAAGCCGTACCGACCGTGTTGTTGCCCGATCCGGAAGGGTTGCAGCCTTCGGTAGTGAAGACGCAGGTGGGGTTGTCGCACCCGGAAAGGGCCACCAGGGGCAGCCCCAGGGCGAGGGGGAGAAGGCTACGGAGACGGCTCATGGGGAATTCCAGCCTAGGAGCACCGACAGCAAAAGGCAATTTGCAGGGCCGTGCGCAGGGGGTCTGCGGCGGCTTGCGGCACACTTGGGATTCTGAAGGGGCCCGGCGCGGCGCCGGGATCCCTTGGGGAACGGAACCCACCCGGGACGAGTCGCGGGGGCGCCCCTTCCCCGAAACCACCGGAAAGGCTGCGACGTGCTCCCTGGGCCCCGCTACCGGAATAAGCTGGCCGGAGCCCCGACCACGCCGGTTAGAATGGGGCTTTCCAAGCCCCGTCCCCATCGCCCATGCGCCTCTTCCCGTCCTGTCTCGCATGGACCGTCCTGCTCGGTTCCATTCCCGCCTGCAACGGTCCGATCGGTTCCTCCAATGGGCCGGCCCCCGAGCCCCCGGCAAACGGCATGACCGGAGCCGCAGACGCGGCCGTACGCCGTACGGTGGATGAGGTGCGATCGGCCCTCGCCGAGGGCCGCTTCGGCCAGGCCCGCGAGGCGATCGACGGGCTCGAGTTCCGGCGCACGATGGACGCGGCCCAGGCCGCCCTGGCCAGCGGGGATCCCCGCTCCGCCCTGGACCCCCTCGACCGGGCCCTGGACCTTGCCCCGCACGACCAGACCGCCCTGTGGAAGCGCGGGCTCGCCGCCATGCAGGCCGCGCCCACCGACAGCCAACCGGGGTTCTTCTATACCGACGCCACCCAGTTCCTGCGCCGGGCCTACGAAGAGGGCATCCTCGCCAAACACACCCCCGGAGCCGACGAGTACCAGATCCTGGTGCAGGCCAGCCGGGCGGCCTACCGCATCCCCGATGCCTCCCAAGCCCTCGAACTGGCGCGCATCGCCGGGCGCGTGCACGACAAGCTCAAGCAGGATGAGATCGCCCTGCCCCAGCTCGAGGTGCCCCTCGAGCGCGCGTGGGCCGAAGCGGCGTTCGCTCGCTACATCGAGCTGAAGCGCAGCGGCGAACCGGCGGAGGAGATGCTGGGAGAAACCGAGGATCTGCTGCGGCGCCACGCTGCCCGTCAGCCCCTCGACCCGTGGTCCTTCCGCACTTTGTCGCACCTGTACCAGTGGGAGCAGCGCAAGGACGATGCGCGCGCGCAGATGGAGCGCGCCCTGGCCCTGGCCCCCGACGACGAGGGCATCTACGAAGAGCTGTTCAGCTTGAACTGGCGCTCCTTCGGTTGGGCGGAGACCACGCGCAGCATGGAGCAGCTCAGCGCCGCCTCCCCCGCCTCGGCCTACGGCCATTGGTACACGGGCATGTCGCGTTTCTACCTCGCGCTCGAGGGATTCGAGAAGACGCCGGCGGACTTGGGAACCGAACTCTGGCAGTCGGCGGAGAGCGCTTTCCAGCGCAGCCGCGAATTGCGCCCGGACTTCGCCGATGGCGCGATGGCGTACGAAGCGAGCTGCCGCTCGGCGGTGGGCTGGTGCCATTTCAAGCGCGATGAGCTCGATGCGTCGGAACGCGCCTTCCGCTCGGCGGAAGCGGTGTTCCCCGGCGGGCTGCGCGCCGCGCCGGAACCGCGTCTGCCCTCCGCCGTGGTGGGCCTCGCGTTCCTCGCAGGCAAGCTGCACGACGCGGACGAGCAGGACGTCGAGGCCCTCGAACAGGCGGCCGCTATCGGCGACTACCTGTTCGGCTACGACGACGCCGACGCGAACCTGGCGAACAACGCGGGCTTCTTGAACCGCGACGTGGCGGTGCTTCACGAGCGCATCGGACGCGAGATGCGCCGGCGCGCCGAAGGGGCCGAGGGCACGGCCGAGCGGGCCAACCTTCTGCGCCGCGCCACCCAGGAACGGGAGCGCGCCCAGGTGCTGATCGAACGTTCGTACGCCGCCTACCAACGCGCTGCCGAGCTGGCTCCGGAGGACATCCGCATCCAGAACGACGCCGGCCTGGTGATGACGTACTACCTGCAGACCGACCTCGATGCGGGAGAAGCCTACCTGCGCAAGGCGATTGAACTCGCCGAGCAGCAGGAGATCTGGAACCAGTCGGGCAGCGACCTGCACACGGCCTGGGGCGACGCCTACCAGAACCTCGCGGTGCTCTACCTGGTCTTCAAGCACGACCCCGTGCGGGCCAAGACCTTCCTGACGAAGGCCCTCGAGATCGGCCCCGAGGACCGCGAGCAGTACCGCCCGATGCTCGAGCGGCTGGACCGTCAGATCGCCGGCGAGGACGTCGACAACGGCAACTTCGGCCGCATGGTTTGGCAGCCCCTCGAGTAACGAACCCCCAAAAATGAACGGAATGGAAACTTGTGGCCCTGCTACCTGGGCCGCATAGGTTCCTACCCGATTGGTTGCGGTGCCCAGCCGGCACCGCCCCCCTTCGACTCCCCATGATGATCCTCCAACTCCCCCTGCTGGCCCTGGGGTTCGCCCCGGTCGCCTCCACCAACCCGCCTGCCCCCTCCCTGGCCCCCTCCGTCCTGGTGCTGCCCGGGCAGGACGCTGCCGCTCTGGTCCAGGAGGGACGCACCCTGCTGGAGGCGGGCAAAGCCCAGGAGGCCCTCGCCCTGTTCGAGAAGGCCGACAAGGCCGCCGGCCAGGATCCCGACGTGCACATCTGGGTGCTGCGCGCCTGGATCGACCTGGGTCGCGTCAACGATGCCCTGCGCGCGGCCGAAACCATGCGCGACAAGGACAAGGTCGACACCGCGGGTCTCGACTACCTGATCGGCATGGCGTCCTTCCAGCAGGCGCGCAACCTGATGGACGGCGGCGGCAACCCGACCGACGCCCTGGGCACCGCGACCGGGTACTTGCAGTCCGCCCTGGGGCGCGACGAAAAGACCTACGCCGACGCCTATGCCACCCTGGCCCACTCGCTGTGGTACCAGCAGGAATTGGGACTCGCCCTCGACGCGATCAACAAAGCGGTGCAGTACCGCCCGCAATCCGCGAAGGTGCGCACGATCGAAGGCGAAGTGCACTTCTCGCTTTACGTCGACGAACGCAACCGCGCCGATGAAGGCGCCGAGGTGCCGAAGGAACACGCCTCCGCCGCCCTGGCCGCCTTCTCGCGCGCCGCGGAATTGACCGGCAAGGGCGCAAGCGAAGCGGCCTTGCAAGCGGCCATCTGGAGCCGCATCGGCGATGTGCACCTTTGGCTGAAGGACCTGACCAAAGCGAGCGAGGCCTATGCGGAGTCGATCGCCTGGGCCCCGGGCCGCGCGGACTTCGGGGGCGCGCTTTGGCGCAACCTCGTGCGCGAGGGCAAGATGGACCTGTACAACGAGACCTTGGCGAAGGGCCTCGAGAACTACCTGAAGCGCAACGGCGAAAAGGGACCGGAAGCGGCCACGATCCTGTGGTGGCTCGGTTACGGACAGATGAGCGCGGGCCAGCACAAGGAAGGCGAGAAGTCCTTCCTCGAGTCGGTCGAACGCAACCGCAGTTTCGCGAACTCCTGGTACTACGTGGGCCTGTGCCGGTACTACCAGAAGGACTACGAAGGTGCGCTCGATGGTTGGCTCGCCTACCGCGACATCGACGCGGCCTCGCTCGCGACCACCATCCGCGCCGATGAGGCCAACCAAGTACCGATCGTGGCCTACGCAGCGCGCACGGTGATCCAGGGCGCCCCGAACGCCGACCAAATCCGCAAGGTCGAAGCGATCACAGCGGTGCTCACCCACGTACAACCGCAGAACAGCGAGTTCTGGAACAACCTCGGCCTGCTGCGCCGCGACCTGGGCGAGTCCATCTGGCGCACCAAGCAAGAGACTGACCCCGAGCAGGTCCGGGCGATCTACCAAGGCTCCTGGGATGCGTATGATCGCGCGGTGAAACTCGTACCGGAGGACCCGGGATACCTGAACGACGCCGCGGTCATCCTGCAGTACTACCTGGGAACCGACATCGAAAAGGCGCGCGCCTATTACGAAAAGGCGGCCGAATCCGCCGCAGCGATGATCGCGGCCGAGAGCTGGAAGGAACAGCCGGAAGCGAAGCAGGCCGACGAGGAGACCCGCATCCGCACCGCCCTGCGCGACTCGAAGGACAACCTGAAGAAGCTCGACAAGGGCGAGATCGGCACCCGCGGCCCGAAGGCCAAAGCCGCCGGCAAGAACTGAGCCCGCGCATGGACCTTCCCCTGGTCTACTGCGAGCACCCCGGAGAGCGCCACTTGCTGGTGGTCGACGGGGTGCTGCCCGGTTCCGCCGCCAGCCTGAGCCATTGGCCCGGCAACGGCACCCCTGACGCCTGGCGCCACGCCCTGTCCACGGGCATCGCCATGAACTTCGTAGCGGCGCCGGCCGCCGAGCAGCGCGCGTTCCTGGCGGGCATCGACGGCGTCGCGAACAACCACTACGACACCGACGGGGTGCTGGCGCTCTTCACCCTCTACCACCCCGGGCTCGCGCTCGCGCACCGCGCGCGGCTGGAGCGCTGGGCCACGGCGGGCGACTACTTCCGCGTGCCGGACGAGGAGGCTTTTCTGGCCGATGCGCTCATCACGGCCTACGCCGATCCGGCGCGCTCCCCCATCGCGGCTTCGCTCGCAGGCTTGCAAGATAGCGAGCGCTATCTCGCCGCCACCCGCGCCCTGTTCGCACGGATCCCCGAATGGCTGCAAAGCGGCATCGGGGACGAGGCCCAGGCAGGTAGGCCCGCCCTCGAGTGCCTGCGCCGCGATCAGGAAGTGCTGCGCTCCGCAAGCGCCGTGCCCCTGGTGCACCTGGACCTGATGGTCTTCGAGCTGCCCCAGGGCAACGCCGAACTGCCCGGCCGCCACGCCCTCTTCGAAGCGGCCGATTGCGACCGCGCCCTGCTCTTCGCCCCCGGCCCCGGCGGCGTGCGCACGCGACTCTGCTTCAGCACCCGTTCGTGGTTCGATGCCCCCGGTCGGCACGCCCTGCCGCGCCCGGACTTCGCGCCGCTACTCTTGACCCTCAATCGCGAGGAGGGTGTCGCCGCGTCCGACGAATTCGCGTGGCGCGCCCAGAACCCCGCCAGCGCCAGCCCCGAACTCTGGTTCGGCCGCGCCGGTCTGCCCCTGTTCGAATCCCACAGCGACGCCTGGCTGGTGCCGAGCGGCCTCGGCATCGAACGCATCAAGGGCGCAATCCTCGAGACCCTGCGCGACGCCTGGGTCTTCGACAAGGAAGACGACACCACCGACCTCGAAGACATCTTCGCCGTATGAACCTGCCGCATCTCGTGCATGCGGGCAGCGCGTCCGATCCCCTGGTGGTCGTCCGTTCGGACTTCTGGAACTTCCAGGGCATCGGCACCTGGAGCGGTGACGAAGCGCTGGTGATCGATCCCGGTTTCTACCCCGAGGACATCGCCCTGCTGAGCGCGGCGGTGCGCACGCGGGTCGAACGCAGTATCCCGCGGCGCGTGCGACATGTCGTGTTGACCCACAGCCACCACGATCACATCCGCGGCTGGCAGCGCTTCCCCGATGCCGAGATCACCATGCCGCAGGTCGCGGCGGACAAACCCGCCGACGCCCAGAAGCGCATCTTGGCCGCCAAACGCACCATCGACGACAGCCTGGGCATCGACGACAGGACGTTCACCTGGCCCGTGCCCGATCGCACGTTCGAAGAGTCGTGCACGCTCGAATTCGGCGCGGCGCGGGCCGAGCTGCACTTCCTCCCCGGCCACTCGAACTGCTCGTGCGTGGTCTGGCTGCCCCACGTGCGCACCCTGTGCACCGCCGACTACCTCGTCTCCCCCGGCCTGCCCTACTGCCGCTGGGAGATGCCCGCCTTCGAATCCGCGCTCACCTGGATCGAACTGTTCGTGCGCCGCGAGGGGGTCCGGCGCGTAGTGCCCGCCCACAACCACATCCTGGAAGGGCAGGACACCATCCTGCGGGCCCTGGCGCTCGAAACCGAGTACGTGGCGGTTCTGCGCAATACGCTGGAAAACCGGCCCCCGGGGGAAGATCCCGCCCGTGGTCAAACCCTCGCGCTGCAGGCGATGAAGAACTGGCGCGGCAGCCAGACGCGCGCGGAAGTCCGCCAGGACAGGGACAACGCCCAGCGGATGCAGCAGGCGCTCACCGACTGACGGGGTTCGGCGGGCAAGTCAGGCCGCCCGTCTTACCGAGGAACCGCAACGGTGCGCGCGAACGCGCCCATCGTTCGATGCGTTTGGGAAACCTGGCGCGGGCGCCGTGGCGCCCAAGGCAGGTCCTTCGGAAAGCCAGCTACGCTGCTTGGCTGTGGTTGTGCACCGCGGCGGGTTCGCCGAACCGTTGCTGAATCTCGAGGGCCAGATCGCGCCGCTTCAGGAACGACGCCACGATGTTCGGGTCGAGCGCGTTGCCGGAGAGGTTTTCGAGGTGTTCGAGCACGGCCTCCGGGCTCCAGCTCAGCTTGTACGGCCGCGGCGTGGTCAGCGCGTCGTAGATGTCCGCCAGGGACACGATGCGCGCGGAAAGCGGGATCTGTTCGCCGGCGAGGCCCGCCGGATAACCGGCCCCGTCCCAACGCTCGTGGTGGAAGTGCGCGATTTCCGCGCCCATCGACACAAACGACAAGTCGGCGTTCTCTTCGACCATCTCCCGCAGGATGCGCGCGCCCCACTCGGGGTGGGTCTTCATCAGCGCCCATTCCTCTTCGGTGAGCCGCCCGCGTTTGAGCAGCACCGCATCGGGAATCGCCACCTTACCCAGGTCGTGCAGCGGTGCGCAGCGCACTACGTCGCGGATGAATTCCTCGGTGATGAGTTCGACGTAGTGGCCGTCTTCGCGCAATCCGCGCGCGATCAACTCGGCATAACGACTGACGCGCAAGAGGTGCTGACCGGTTTCGTTGTCGCGCATCTCCGCGACCTTGGCCATCGCCATCAGGGTCGCACCTTGGGCGCGGTCCCGCTCGCGGCGGTGCAGTTCGCCCTGGGTCGCGGCGGCGAGCGGCGCCGCCACCAAGTACAGGGTACGGATGTCCTCGGGCGCCAAGGGTCCAGCGACCGAGCTGCGCACGTCGACCACCAATTCTCCCACAACCGCGTCGCCGATCTCGAGGGGCACGCGCACGAGTTCCGCGCCGCAGGAACCATAAGCCCCCGCCTGCACGCGACTCGTCGCATCGCGCGGATCCCAGAGTTCCACCAGGTGGGCGCGGTTCGGGAACAGGGTACCGAGGGTGTGCGAAGCCAGGTGGGCCATCGAGCCCAGGTCCTGGGCGTCGAACAGGGCGAGCGAGAACTGGAACAGGGCTTCGAGCGCGTGCGCGTGCAGCAACGGCGCGCTTTCGCTGCCCTGGACCTGGGTGTCCCGGTGCCGGCGGCTGTGTTCCACGGCCTGTTGCAAACGCGTCTGCAGCGCCCCGGTTTCGAGGGGCACCTCCAGGCAGGTCAGATCCTGGTCGTCGCGCAACAGATCGGCGCAGGCCTCGCTGCCCCCCTGCTCAGCGAGCAGCAACCGGCTGGCATGCGGCGCGTGCATCGCCAGGGTCTCGTGCCAGGCGTCCGCCTGGGCCCGGAAGCTCTCCGGGTCGATCAACAGGGCACTGACCGCGCCCCCTTCCCTGAGGAAGGTCAACGCGGCCTCGGAATCCAGGAAGCCCTGCGCAAGGAGTCCGCATTCGCGTGCGGTCTCCAGGCATAGCTCCACCGGGTCAGGCTTGGGGTGAACGATGAGGATGCGGTCCATGGCAGGCCGGAGTGCCATCGGAATTCCGGTGCACACAGCATTAGCCGGCCGGTCAACGTGCTTCCGAACGGGAAAGGATTTCCTTCTGAGAAGCTCACAGGCAAGGGGATTAGAATGCTTGCCCCAAAACGAGGATCCCCATGAATCGCTTCGACCCCATCGCTTCTCTGGCCAACCTCCGTCACGAATTCGGCGAGCACGGGGGGGTCAACATGTCCATCGAAACCAGCACCACCTTCACGGTGATGGACGCGGAGACGATGCCCGAGATCTTCCAGGGGCAGCACGGACCCGATCAGGGCGGCTGTTATCTGTACGGCCGGCACTTCAACCCGACGGTCTATGTGCTCGGGCGCCAAATGGCGGCGCTGGAAGGCGCTGAAGCGGGCTACTGCACGGCGAGCGGCATCAGTGCGATCTCGGCGACGATCCTGCAGCTCTGCGGCAGCGGCGACCACGTGGTTTCGAGCTACACGATCTACGGCGGCACCTTCGCGCTGCTGAATGACTTCCTGCCCGCCAAGTGCGGCATCGCGACCACGTTCGTGGATATCGGCGACCTGGCGGCGGTGGAAGCCGCGATCGGCCCGCGCACGCGCCTGCTCTACATCGAAACCATGTCCAACCCGACCCTGCGGGTGGCGGACATCCCGAAACTCGCCGCTCTCGCCCACCGCCGCGGCATTCCGCTGGTGGTCGACAACACCTTCTGCCCCCTGGTGGTGTCCCCCATCCAACTCGGCGCCGACATCGTAGTGCACAGCCTGACCAAGTTCGTGGGCGGCGCCTCCGACGCCATCGCCGGCGCGGTGGTCGGCAGCAAGGGATTCATCATGGGCCTGATGGACCTACACCTCGGGCCGCTGATGCTGCTCGGGCCGACGATGGATCCGCGCGTGGCGTTCCAGATTTCCATGCGACTGCCGCACCTAGGCCTGCGCATGGCGGAACACAGCCGGCGCGCGTTGGCTTTCGCCCGCCGCCTGATGGATCTCGGCCTGCCCGTCACCTACCCGGGGCTCGATGAACACCCCGATCACGATCTGCTGCAAAGCCTGCGCCACCCGGACTTCGGACACGGCGGCCTGCTCGCCGTGGACCTCGGCACCCAGGAGCGCGCGCACCAGTTCATGGAGTACCTGCAGAACGAAACCGCCTTCGGCCTCATGGCGGTCAGCCTCGGCTACTCGGAGACGCTGATGTCCTGCTCGGCGAGCTCCACCTCGAGCGAGCTGTCCGAAGAGGACCAACGCTGCGCGGGCATCGCCCCGGGCCTGGTGCGCATCTCGGTGGGGTACACCGGAACCCTCGAACAGCGCTGGCAACAGTTGCTGGCGGGCCTGCGGCACCTGGGAATGGCGTGAGTGCCTGTTGCCAGTGGCACTGGCAACAAACCGGAGTCCGATAGAACCCGGGGCACGGCCGGGGGTTCAAAGGGATTGCCCAAGCGGCGTCCCAACCCCCGAAACCGATGCGACCCCATCTCATTCCCCTGGCCCTGCTCTGCACGGCCCCGGTCCTGGCCCAGGACCTCTACGACCCCGAAACCCTGCGCACGATCGACATCACCTTCCACGACAGCAACTGGTGGACCCTGCTGGCGCAGAACTACCAGTCGCAGACGATGATCCTGGCGGATCTCACCATGGAAGGCGTCACCTATCCCGATGTCGGCGTGCGCATCCGGGGCAATACGTCCTACACGTCCCTGCCGGCCGGGTCTGAAAAGGTCTCCTTGGCCGTGGACATGGATTTCGTCGACCCCGACCAGGATCTGCTCGGCTACAACACGCTGAACCTGAACAACGCACACCGCGACCCGACTTTCTGTCGTGAGGTGGTCTACAACAACTTCGTCGCGCGTTACATCCCGAACGGCCGCAGCAACCATGTGTTGCTTACCTTGAACGGCCAGGAATGGGGCGTGTACGTCAACGTCCAGCAGTACAACAAGGATTTGCTGCGCGACTACTTTGACGACGAAACCGGCATGCGGGTCAAGTGCGCGAACAACCCGAATGGCCCGGGCCTGCGCTATGTAGGCGCGAGTTCGAGCCTGTACAGCGGCTATGAAATCAAAGACGATGGCGGCCTGGCAGACCCGTGGGCCGCGTTGATCGCGGTCTGCGACGCGGTCACGAATACTCCGGCGGCCACTTGGCAACAAGCAGACGCCACCTTTGCCATCGATCCGAGCATCTGGTCGGTGGTGCTCGAAAACCTGTTCACCGATGACGACAGTTACGTGAACAAAGGCGCGGACTTCACCCTGTACCGCGATCCGGTCGATGGGCGCGCGCACCTGTTACAGACCGACGGCAACGAAACGTGGACGAGCCCGACTTGGGCCATCGATCGGAACTTCACCGCGGCCAACAAACCGGTGCTGAGTCACCTGTTGGCGGTGCCGGAGTTGCGGGCGCGCTACATGGCGCACATGCGCACGGCGCTGGAGTCCTTCGATTGGGCCCAGCTTGGCGCGGAGCTGTCCGCGGCCAGGGATCGCATCGACGCCTACGTGTCGAGCGATCCCAAGAAGCTGTACACCTATGCGCAGTTCCTGTCGAACTTCACCGCTTCGGTGACCCTCAGCGGCAGCGGGCCGGGTGGCGGCACGGTGGTCGGTCTGCAGCCGTTCGTCGTGCAACGCCGGGCGCTACTGGCGAACCACGCAGAAATCACGGCACCGGCACCGGTCATCGATTGGATCCACCACGAGCCCACCCTGCCCGCCCCGGGCGATGCGGTCTATGTCACCGCGGATGTGGCGCCCGGTGGTGTGCCGGTGGCTTCGGTTTCCTTGTACTACCTGGCGACCCCCGGCTCCTACCAGCAGGTGAGCATGCTCGATGACGGTCTGCATGCGGACTTCGCGGCGGGCGATGGGATCTACGGCGCCCTGCTGCCGATCACCGCGAGCAGCGGCCAGGAAGTGAAGTACTACGTGGCCGCGACTTCAGCCAACACCTACGGCACCGTGAGCTTCGAGCCGGCTCTCACCGAACTCGCCCCGGCGACCCTGCAATACAGCTTCGGCACCAGCGGCCTGCGCATCACGGAGTACTTGTATTCCGGCACCGACGGAGAGTTCGTCGAGTTCACCAACACGACCGCCGCCCCCATCGACCTCACCGGCTGGAGCATGGACGACCAATCGGCCTTGCCGGGAACCCTCGATCTCAGCGCGGCCGGAGTACTGGCCCCCGGCGCGAGTTTCCTCGTAACCGATGCGGACCCGGTTGCGTTTGCGGCGGCTTGGGGTCTCAGCGGAACCGTCGTGATCGGCCCGAACGCGGATGCGGCCCTGGGGCGGAACGACGAGATCAACTTGTTTGATGCCAGCGGGGATTTGGTCGAACGCCTGACCTATGGCGATGAAGACTTCCCGGGCAGCGTGCGGGCCAAGGACGCCAGTGCCCAAGGCTGCTGGCAGGCCCTAGGCAACAACAACCCCTTCGGCTGGAGCCTTTCGGTGGTGGGCGACGCCCACGGAAGTTTCGCTTCCAGCGGCGGCGATGTGGGCAGCCCGGGTGTGTTCGCGCTGGTCACCTGCTCGGGTCTGGGCAACACCCTCTGCGATCCCGCGGTGGCCAACTCGACCGGCGGTCCGGCTACGCTCACCGCGTTCGGCAGCCCCTATGCCGAAACGAACCGGGTCGTTCTGGTAGCGAGCGCGCTGCCACCGGGTGAATTCGGATTCTTCTTGAACGGAACCGCAGCGGGCTTCGTTGCGAACCCTGGTGGCAGCATGGGCAACCTGTGCCTTGGTGGATCGCTCGGGCGCTACAACCGTGCCAGCGAGATCTTCGCCGCCGATGCGACCGGACAAGGGAGCCTGGCGCTGGATCTCAGCAACACGCCGACACCCACCGGTCCCACGGCGGTGCTCGCCGGCCAGACCTGGTACTACCAGTGCTGGTACCGGGATACGTCGGTCACGAGCTCGAACTTCACGGGCGCGCTCGAGATCGTCTATCAATAGAAAAGGAGTACGAGGAGAAGCGGGCCCCCGATGCTGATGGCATCGGGGGCCCGTGTTCTTGTACATGCGCCCGTTTGGCGAACTGCTCGCAAGCGCGCACGGCCACCTGGAATCGCACCGCTTGCACTCGGTGGAATTTCGCCAGGTTCCTTTGAACCCGCCTGCCTCGCTGACGTTGCAGAGCTGTCATCTCTCCATCGCGCGGCAATGTGAACCGCGTCCTGAATCCCATGCAGCAACGCTCTCTTGTAAAGCGCCGAGGAATGCTCGGCGTCCTGGCCCTCTCGTGCACTTCCCCCCTGTTCGCCCAGGGTTCCGTACTGCCCGTGAAATCGCAGCGCATGCGCTCGCAGATCGATGCGGGGCAAGCGATCGCCCTCGACGGCGATTGGAGTGTTTTGCCCCTGCCCGTGGACTTCACCAGCGCCAGCGATGTGCACACGCGGGGCACGAGTCTGTACATGCAGACGCCCAGCCATGTCTATCTCTGGTCGGCGATCACCCGCTCCTGGGCGACGGTTGCGGTGTCCCCGACCGCCGTGGTGACGCAATACAACGCATTCGTCACGATCGAAGACGGCAATACCGTGCACGCGTATGGCACGCGGCGGGGCACGGTCGAGACGTTGACCTTCGCATCCCCGCCCCAGATCTTCTCCGGCTCGCCCTCGAGCTGCTGGATGGCGGTCGTGGTCTCGGGCACCGATGCGTGGAGCTTCGGCGCGTTTGACGGCGAGTTCCACCACGCCGATCTCAATGCTGCGGTGAGCACCATCGTCGTGGGGCAGACCGTGGCGCTGATCGAAGATGGCACGCGGGTGCTCGCCTGCAGCGCGTACTACGGGGAACTGAAAGCGGTGGATCTGCCCACCGGAGCCACCCTGGACGCGAATGGCGATACCGCCGTCGTCTGGTCCCCCGATCAAGTTCACTGCTTCTCCGCCCATCTGGACACCTGGACCACGCGCAACACCTCGGGCGCCACGGCCATCGATGTGCAGCGGGGATTCGCCCTGTTCGGGGAGGGCAACGATCTGATCGCGTACAGTCCGTGCACCGGGGACTTCGCCACGCTGACGCCGCCGGCCGGGTTCCAGTACGAGCCGGGCCGGTACGTGGCGGCGGTGCACGCGGGCACGGAGCTCTGGGCCTATTCGAGCGGTCAGAACCGCTTCGTGGCGCGCACCCTCGCGGGTGCGGCGAACCTGCAGATCTCGGACGAGGTGCTGGTCGTCGAGGACGGCACGGAGACCGTGGCCTTTTCGGTGACGTCCGGCGCGTTTTCCGATGCGCTGCCGGGAAGTTTCACGGCATCCACGAACGCCGCGATGGTCTGGGCTCAAGACGGTAGCCAAGGCCGCGCCTTGGACATTGTGCATGGCACCTGGTCCTCGCCCGTGTCTTTGGCCGGCAACCCTTCGATCCAGGTGTTGCGCAACCTCGTCGTGCTGGTGGAATCCTGGGGCTACCGCGCCCTCTCCGGTCGCGGCGGCGACTGGCAGGACCTGGTCGTGTCCACTCCCGGTCAATTCCGCGCGCCGACCTCCGGGGACATCTTCGTCGTGCTCGATGCGGGCCGCGCCGTGGCTTATGACCCGATCCTCGACCGTTGGAACGCGAGTCCCCACGCGACCCAGATTCAGCAGGATGACATTTGGCGCGTGGTGTACGTGGGATTCGACGGCAGCCGCGTGCATGGCTACAGCATGTTGAGCAACTCGTGGAGCTCGCGGGCCATCGAGGGCAACCTTCTGGCCCTAGACGCCAACTCCGCCTCCGGTTTCGTGCTGACCGACAGCCACCTCTACGCGTACAGCCCCCACGGCAGCCTCTCGACCCTGTCGCGCTTTCCCGAGTTCTCGCGCCTGCAACCCATCGGCGCGCCCTTGACGCTGTTGCAGACCGCGCCGGCAGGCAGCCAGGTGTTCATGACCTTTGGCACCCGCGCTACGTGGATGCCTTTCCAGCCGGGCGGCACCGTCGTGGTGGATCCCACCAGCGTGGTGCGCGAGTTCTTCGCGGGAAGCGTGCCCGCCTCGGGTCTGCTGCGCCTGGACCTGGACCTCTCCGGCGCGGCCGGCTTGCTGCAAGGCAGCGCCCTGCACGTGCAGAGCCGCATCCTCGAACCGTCGGGCCGCACTTGGCTCAGCAACGGCTGCGTGCCGATTCTCCTGTGAGGCAGGCTATGAAAGCGATCCTTTGGATGGGGCTCGGCTGCGCGCTGGCCCTCGGCGCCGCCTGGGCCTGGGGCCCGCTGGCTGGCGCAAGCGCTGCGGACAAAGCCGCGCGTCCACCACGCGATCCCGTGGTCGCGGTGGGCAGCCGCGTCACGTGGGACGTGCCCTACGTGACCGGGGGTGGAGCTTCCCAGAGCCTCGACATCTACAGCCCCCGCGATGCCCACGATGCTCCCGTGGTGGTCTACGTGCACCGCGGCGAGTGGATCAAAGGCGACAAGTCCGAGGTCTCGTTCAAGCCCAAGCTGCTGAACGAGAGCGGCACCGTGCTGGTGAGCGTCAACTATCGCTTGAGCGAAGAAGCGCAACATCCGGCCCAGGTGGACGACGTGGCGGCGGCGGTACGGTGGGTCTACGACCACATCGCAGATTACGGCGGATCCCCCGAGCGCATCGTGCTCATGGGCCACTCCGCCGGCTGCCACATCGCATCGATGGTGGGTCTCGATCCCAGGCCCTTGGCAAAGGTGGGTCTCACCCCCGGCGTTTTGCGCGGGGTCGTGTGCTGGAGCGGCGGAGCGTATGACCTGCCCGCGAAGGTCGCCGAGAAGGGCCGCTACGGTCCCTACATCGAAGCGAACTTCGGCAAGGATCCAGAATCCCAACGGGATGCCTCCCCCATCACCCATACCGCCCAGGCCGATCCCAATGTGCACTTCCTCTTCGTCAGCGCGGGCGACGGCAAGGCCGGCTCCCGGCTCCTGAGCGAACGCATGGCGGCGGCCATCACCTCCGCCGGCGCCCCGGCCGAAGCCCTCACGATCGAAGGCAAAGACCACTTCCACACCGACTACGAATGCGGTCTGCCCGGGGACGACACCGGCGTGTTCCTGCTCGACTTCATCGAGCGCGCCGCGCCGGCTTCGCCGGAATGAAACGTCCGCCAGGATCGGCGCCATCGCGCGTCGATCCTGGCGGACTCGTTTGCGCGCGAGGCGCTAGAACAGGATGCTCAGCCCGTTGCTGAGGTTCGACGAGCCTTGGTCCCGGTACCAACACTGGAAGTACCAGACAGACCCGGGTTGGATGGTCGGCAAGGAACCCGGCAGAACGGCGGGAACGGTGAAGTTGTCCGGGGCGCTGCCCGTACCACTCAGGTTTTGGAACGCGCCGGTCGCATCAAACTGCCCGAGCGAGTTCCAGACCGTTCCGGTCACGTTGAAACGCGCGATGGTCCCGGTCAGGCAGAGGCGGCCTTGGCCGACGAACACGCCGGTAGCCGAGGACTGCGAAGCCACCAGGAAGTACCCGAACTCACCGGGCGGGCCACCTTCGCACTCGAGGATCACCCCCGATCCTCCTGCCGCCGGCTGGTACCAGCCGTACAACTCTGCGTACCCTCCGGCGGAATTGAAGGCCATCGGCGGGCAGACAAACGCACCGGCCGGCAAGGTCGTCGGATCGCTCAGGATCAGGCTGTACGGCCCACAGAAGTGGCTGTCCGGCCAGATCAGGGTTTCCGTCTCGACCTTGACGAACACCGGCATGGGCGCTGGGGTCGCATTCACGATCTCCACCGCGTCGTAGCTCGTTTGCAGCAGACTTCCACCGGGATTGAAGACCTGCACCTTGCGCCAACCTTGATCGTAGTCCAGTTCGGCCCGGAAGAAGCGCTGCGGCGGAATCGTCACCGAGTACCAATCCGGATCCCCATCCGCGATGTTGAGCCCGGTGTGGGTGCCCATGGCGAGCGTTGCGGCCTGGGCCATGGTGTTGTTGGGTTCGAGCGCGTCGGGCGCAGCGGCCACCTGGGCGCAGGGACTGAGGTCGATCTTCAGACTGCCCGGGCCAGGCCATCCGCCGTAGACCCCCAATTGGATCACGAACGTGTCCCCCACTTGGGTCGATGGAAGACGGACTCCACCAAACGCGAACGGAGAGATGTTGCAGTCCGCCAATTGTGCGAGCGTGCAACTGCTCCCGTAGTACGACGCAAGGGTGCCGTCGAAGGCCGTCGGCGGCGCGTATTCGACCAGGTATTCCCCCGCGGCTGGGGCCGTCCAAACGAAGAAGCCGTCGGAAAGGCCCCAACACCCTTGACCCGAGTCGGTCATGCCCGTGATGTCAAAGGGGAACAACCCCACGCCGCTGATCGGGGTGGCTGAGCTGCAATCGTCCCCCTGCGCAAGAACCGGTGCGGTAATGAGCAGCAGGGCGGAAAGGCGATGAGAACACAGGATCATGGCTGACCTCCGAGCAAGGGAAATAGAGCGGGCCTAGTCTCGACCCTAACCGGTTCGGCGATTTTCGCCAGTGCATCGGTGGCTTTGCCCGCAATCGGCGGCGGCAATGCGGATCTCTTGTGCACGGCTGGGCGGCGGACCCACCGTGGCCAAACCCAGAGACCGACCGCGGGCCCAGCCCCCCGCCCTGCTCCGCTCCCTACGTGCATTCCGGGCGCGCGCTCCATTCCCAGTACAACGGGAACGGCACGGGAACCTAGGCCCCTCAGCGGTAGCACACGTCGCAGTGGAACGGGGCGGAGTCCTGCACAGCGGCCGTGCCGAGCAACCCGCCCCATTCGACGGTTTCGCCCGGGTACCGGCGGTGCGCCCGCTCAGTTGCGGTACGACTGGATCGGCGCGGGGATACGACCGCCGCGGCGGTAGAGCACGTCGCAGTGGAAGCGCCCGGGATCCTGCACGATGGCCGTGCCGAGCAGGCCGCCCCATTCGACGGTTTCGCCGGGGCCCTTGCCGGGCACGGGGATGATGCGCACGGCGGTGGTCTTGTTGTTGACCATACCGATCGCCATCTCGTCGGCGATGATGCCCATCAGGGTCGACACCGGCGTGTCGCCGGGCACGGCGACCATGTCGAGGCCCACCGAGCAGACCGTGGTCATCGCTTCGAGTTTGGCTAGCGACAGGGCGCCGACCTTGACCGCGTTGATCATGCCCTCGTCTTCGGAGACGGGGATGAACGCGCCGGACAACCCGCCGACGCTCGACGACGCCATCGCGCCGCCCTTCTTGACGGCATCGGTGAGCAGCGCCAACGCCGCAGTGGTGCCCGGGGCGCCGGTGCGCTCGACGCCCATGCGTTCGAGGATGTCCGACACCGAGTCGCCGATCGCCGGGGTCGGGGCGAGGGACACGTCGACGATGCCGAAGCTGGTGCCGAGGCGGCGGGCCGCCTCGCGTCCGACGAGTTCGCCGACGCGGGTGATCTTGAAGGCGGTGCGTTTGACCACTTCGGACACCGCGAGCAGGTCCGCTTCGGGACCGAGGCGTTCCAGCGCGCTGCGCACCACGCCCGGGCCCGAAACCCCGACGCTGAGCACGGTTTCCGCCTCGCCGATGCCGATGTGCGCGCCGGCGACGAAGGGGTTGTCCTCGACCGGGTTCGTGAAACACACGAGTTTCGCGCAGCCCAGGCCGCCGGTATCCGCGGTCGCTTTGGCGGTGGCTTGTACCACTTCGGCGAAACGCGCGGTGGCGTCCATGTTGATGCCCGCGCGGGTGGTGCCGAGGGACACCGACGAGCAGACGTGGTCGGTTTCGGCCAGGGCCTGGGGGATCGACGCGAACAGCGCGTCATCGGCGCGGGTGAACCCCTTGTGCACGTAGGCGCTGAAGCCGCCGATGAAGTCCACCCCGACTTCCTTGGCGGCCGCATCGAGGGCGCGCGCCAGGGGCACGAGGTCGTGGCTGCCGCAGGCCGCGGCCACCAAGCTGATCGGCGTTACCGCGATGCGTTTGTTGACGATCGGCACGCCGTAGTCGGCTTCGATCGAACGCGCCACGTCGATCAGGTTGCGCGCCTGGTGCGTGACCTTGGCGTAGATCTTCTCCGCCGTGCTCTCCAGGTCCGGATCGGCACAGTCGAGCAGGTTGATGCCGAGGGTCGTCGTGCGGATGTCGAACGTTTCCAGTTCGAGCATGCGCACCGTTTCGAGGACTTCGCGATCGGTGAACGCCATGGCGTGTGCGGTTAGACCCGGTGCATGAAGCGGAAGACGCCTTCGTGCATGGTGCGCACGACGTAATCGTCCTTGCCGCCCAGGCAATCCATGCGTTGCTTGAGGGTGGCGAAGTCCGAGCCCATGCCCAGCTCCACCGTGAGCACCAAGTGGAAGAACGAGTCCACCGTGCGCTGGCTGATGTCCACCACCGAAACGCCCGCCTGGCTCAGGGCGCTGGTGATTTCGGCGAGGATGCCGGGCCGGTTGCGGCCCACGGCGGTGATCACGACGCCAGTGCCCGTGCCGAAGTCGGGTTCGGGCTGGGGCAGGCCCGCCAGCACACGCCCCGCGCGCGCGGCATCAGGACCGCGGTCGGGCTGCGGCGGTTGCCACGCGGAACCACCCGCGAGGCGGATCTCGATGCCGGCCGATTGGGCCGCGAGCTGCGCCTGGGGCGTGACGATCGTATCCGCATCCACCACCAGCGGGCCCTGGCCCACCCGGCGGATGTCTTCGACGGTGATGAAGCGACGGGCCATGCCGGATTACAGGAAGCGCACCAACTCGGGGTGCGGGCTGGGGATGACCACCTGGCGCAACAGCTGCCCGGCGCGGGAGGCGCTTTCGCTGCCCGCCATCATCGACGAACGCACGTCGCTGACCTCGCCGGTCCAGGAGATGTAACTCTTGCCGCCCAGGCCGTTGGCGATGCGCAGTTCGAGCAGATCGACGGTGGCGCGCTTGAGCGCCGCATCGGCGGCGAGGATGGCGCTGGCCACGGTGCCGGTTTCCAGCACGCCCAAGGCATCGATCGTGCCCTGGATCTTGCCGTCGGTACGCCGCAGGGCCTGCTCGACCTGCGGATGCACTTGCGGGATGAAGAGCTGGTCCACCAAGTCGCCGCCGGCCAGTTCGGCCCCGCGAGCCAGGGAGGAGCGCAGGTCCTCCACCGAACCGGTGAACAGCATGACGTACTTGCCGGGCTGCACCGAGGTGGCGGTAAGCAGCTCGATGTCCGCCTCCCACAGGATGGCGCTGGCTACTTCGATGCCGCGCGCCACCGATGCCAACTCGAGCAGGGCGATCGCCGGCCCCATCGGGCGGCCTTCGCGCAGGGGGGGGTTGTGGTCGGAGTGCTTCATTGGGGGGAGTCCTGATCAACGTGGCCGGCGATGCTGCGGCCACCGAGTTCCATTCGATCGATGATGGCGGCGATGGCGGTCTGGAAACCGATGTCGTGGCCGCGGCCGATCACGTGGCGGGCGGCGCGCCCCATCACCACGAGCACACGCTCGCCGATGCCCGCGCCCATCGGATCCACGGCGACGATCGTCTCCGCGGTGTTCCGTGCTTCGGCATCCATGGGTTGCACGACCAGCAGGCGCAGGCCGTTCAGGGTCGGGTCCTTGTGCGTGGCCCAGACGTTGCCGATGACCGTACCGATGATCATGCGCCGGCCTCCTCATGTTGCCAGGAGGCGGGAGCCCCCGGAGCTTCGAGCTCGTCCACTAGGCCGACGACCGCCGCTTCCAGGGCGTAGTCCCCGTCCGCGCCGAGGGCCGCCACGCGGGCGGCTTTGCCGAAGGCCACGATGACCCGTTGGCCCACGCGGGCGCCGAGGGGATCGGCGGCCACCACCGGCTTGACCATCGGAGCCGCCGGATCGGGCGGGGTGTGCGGCGGTTCGAGGGGATCGATGACGAGCAGGCGTTTGCCCACCAGATCCCCCACCTTGTGCGTGGCCCAGACCTGTCCGATGACACGACCGAGGAACATCAGCGCACCTCCTCGGCCTTGCGGCCCTGGATCTCGGCCATCGTGCGGCGCACCGCTTCCACGGCCATGTCGATTTCCGCGTCGTTGCCGGCGAGGCGCAACCGCCCCACCGCGCCATCGCTGCCGAGGCCCACGATGCGGATCGGCGAGGTCTTTTCGGCCACGTTGGCCGCCAGCAGGATGTGCACGGCGGGCGTGACCTCGAGGGTGTAGAGCGTGTCCTCGGACAAGAGCAGCATGCCCGCCCGCGTGCGGTTGATCAGCATCGCGTGGTGGCTGGTGACCTTGCGGATGACCTCATCGATCAGCACGGTCGGGCGCATTTGATCGCTCTCGCTACAGCCGAGTTCGGCGAGGATCGCGCGCCGCGCCGCCACCACCTGGCCCTGGTCGGGACCGTGCACCTCGAGGGTGCCGTAGTGGCGTTCGGTCACCAGGGCGCCGGGGGTCACTTCGCAGGACTTGAGCGCCACATCCATCAGGCGGTTGACCACCAGCCCCGGCTGCACTTCGACCCAGCACGAACTCTCCCCGGCCACGGGGAAGAAGCCGTCGGAGTTGGCCGCGATCGTGGCGGCCACCTGCGGTTGCAGCTGGTCCAGGTGGACCACGCCGCGCAGGTCGATTCGGGTGCGTGTCGAGGACATGGGCAGGGGCGTTCAGGCGGGCCCGGGGGCCGACGCGACGATCACTCCTTGGCGCGCGGCAGGTAGTTTTCCAGATCGTCCGCCGGGCGGGCGATGACGTGGGCGCTGACCAGCTCGCCGACGCGGCGGGCGCCGGCCTGGCCGGCTTCGACGGCGGCTTTCACCGCGCCGACTTCGCCGCGCACCATGACGGTGACGAGGCCCGCGCCGCAGATCTCGCGTTGCACGAGGGTCACTTTGGCGGCTTTGACCATGGAATCCGCGGCTTCCACCGCGCCCACCAAACCTTTGGTTTCGATCAGGCCCAGGGCCACTTCGGAATCGTTCTGCATGGGATGTCTCGGCTAGAGGAGTTGTCTTTCAGGCGCGACAGGCGCCGGTGGAGGGTTCGCGGTGCGCGCAGCCCGAGCACGGCCCCATCGGGCAGCCCGAGCCAGCGTGTTCGAGGATGCCTTGGATCTCGCCCGGGGTCAGGCGGAAGCCGCCGGCTTTCGCGGACGGGGCCGCCGCCACGGGGATCGTCGGGCGCACCGAGGGGGTGGCCGGAGCCGGAGCGCTGCCCGGTCGATCGACCTGCGCGGGGCGCGTGAAGGTCGGCGCGATCGGCTGCATCGCCGCGTGCGGCTGGGGCCGCGGAGCCGGTGCTACCGGCTGCACGATCGCCAGGGGGCGGTGTTCCTCGGGCTGGCTGCCCGGGGCGAGGCGGCGCAGGCCCGGATCGCCGGGCAGGCCGCTGCCGCGCGGGGCGGCCTCGCCGGTCATGGCCGCAGCACGCTCGTGGAAACGCCGTTCGAGGGCCTTCCAATCGGCTTTCGGCACCGCTGCGCGTTTGATCGTGATCAAGTGGCGCGCGGTGATGTTGTCCGAGGTGATGTTGCCGGCCAGCGGGCTGCAGCCCAGGCTGAAACTCGGCATCAGGTTGGTGCTGAAGCCCACGGCGCCCTGCGACGAGGGTCCGTTGACCACGATGCGCGAGGCCGGTTTCTGCAGGAAGAAGGCTTCGAGCACCTCATCGTTCTTGCAGTGGATCGAAAGCGTGTGGCCCAATCCGCCCTGCTTGAGCATGGCGATCGACTGTTCGCAGCCCTGCTGCCAGCCATCGACCTTGTGCACCGAAAGCAGCGGGCACAGGATCTCGATCGAGAGTTTGTGCTCCGGCCCCACGCCCGCCTGGGGCGCCAGCAGCACCGTGGTCGAACGCGCCACGTGGAAACCAGCCATCTCGGCCACCTTCCACGGGTCTTGCCCCACCACCTTGGGGTTCATGTGCCCGCCCTGGTTGCACAGGTTCTCGAGCAAACGCACCTCATCCGCGCTGCACAGGTGCGCGCCGCGTTCGGCGAGGGCGCTGAGCACCTTGTCGTACACCGGCGCGTCGATCACGAGACCTTGCTCGCTGCAGCACAGGGTGCCGTTGTCGAAACTCTGCGAGGTGACGATGTGCTCGGCCACTTCGCGCGGATTCGCGCTGCGGTCGATGTACGCGGGCACGTTGCCCGGACCGACGCCATAGGCGGGTTTGCCCGAGCTGTAGGCGGCGCGCACCAGTCCCGAACCGCCGGTGGCCAGAATCACGGCCACATCGCGGTGTTTCATCAGGGCGCCGGTGGATTCGAGGGTCGGCTGCTCGAGGCAGGTGACCAGGTCCGGCGGGCCGCCCGCGCGTTCGATCGCGCGGCGCAGCACCTCAGCGGCCTGCAGAATGCAGCGGCGCGCGCTGGGGTGCGGGCTGAGCACGATGCCATTGCGACCCTTGACCGAGATAATCGCCTTGAAGAGGGCCGACGAAGTGGGGTTCGTGCTGGGGATGACCCCCGCCACGACGCCCACGGGCGCGGCCACCTCGGTGATGCCGGTGTGCGGGTCGGAGGAGAGCACCCCGACCGTGCGTTCGTGCTGAATCGAAGCCCAGGTGCCTTCGCTGCCGAAGAGGTTCTTGAGGATCTTGTAGTGCAGCCGGCCGAAACCGGTCTCCTGCACCGCCATGCGCGCCAGATCGTGGGCGGCTTTGGCGCCGGCATCGGCCATGGCCGCGCACAGACGGTCCACGTCGGCCTGCCCGTAACCCGCCACCGCTTTGACGGCGGCTTTGGTACGGGCGACCAGATCGCGCACCTCCTGCAGGGCACGCAGGTCAGCGTCCAGACCCTTCACGGAACCTCAGTGGGTCAGGACTTGGGGGCCACCGGATGCATGTCCGGCAGGATTTGCGACAGTTGCGCGTGGGGACGCGGGATGACGTGCACGCTGACCAGCTCGCCGACGCGGCGGGCGGCGGCGGCACCGGCGTCGGTAGCGGCTTTGACCGCGCCGACTTCACCGCGCACGAAGAAGGTGACGAAGCCACCGGTGACCTTTTCTTTGCTGAACAGTTCCACCTTGGCGGCCTTCACCATGGCATCGGCAGCTTCGATCGCGCCGACCAGACCTTTGGTCTCCACCATTCCCAGGGCGAGGGGTTTCATGCGTTGCGTGCTCCTTGCACCGTGACTCGAAGATGGGGACCCAAACGTCCCCTCGGAGCGGGAGTGTACCCGGGCGGCACCCCGGGTCGCCATCCCGGCCGCGGCGAAAACCCGGCCTTCGGGGGTGGCCATAGGGCCCCTGGCGCAGGGGCTTGGGACATGGGGCCGGGCTGCCGTAGCATGGGGTCATGCGCGGTTTTCACTGGACCTGGTTGCTTGGCCTGGCCGCCCTGGGCCTTGGCGCACTGGGGCTTGCCTGGATCGACGTTCTGCCCGGGGGTTGGACCCTGCGCGGCTGGGTCATCCCCCATGCGCAGCGCGAGGAACGGTTGCGGCTGCAGCACAGGGAGCAACGCCTGGCCGAGTTCCAGGCGCAACCACCGGTTCCCAGAGGCGCCGTGCTGTTCGCGGGGGCTTCGCACATCGAGTACTTCCCCCTGGACGCGGCGTTCGGACCGGGCTTGACCTGCAACCGCGGCATCGGCGGCGAGGTCTGTGCCGAGCTGCTTGAGCGACTGCCGGGCACCCTCCAGGAACTGCGTCCCGGCGCGATCGTGTTGAGCCTCGCCGCCAACGACTTCCTCCAACGGGATGCCGATGCGGCGAACATCCGTTCGCAAGTGGAAAAGGTCTTCGACCGGATCGCTGCACAGGCTCCCGGCGTCCCGGCGGTGGTGATCGGCATCCTGCCCGCGTCCGAGTCGACCCCGGAGCGGATCGCGGAGCTCGCGCGCATCAACGCCGGTATCGCTTCGCTGTGCCAGGAACGGGGCGTGCAGTTCCTGGGCACCGACGGTGCACCGTTCACCACCGAGGGCGGTCGACTCGCGCCGGAAGTCGCGGCGGACCGCTACCACTTGAACGAGGCTGGGTACCGCGCCCTCACCCGGCGCTGGATGCAGCGTTTCCCCGAGTGGCAGGAACGACTGAAGGTGCAGCCCGGATGGGCCGCACCTTCGGAATCACTCTAGGCGGAATCACTCTAGGCGAATTCGCGCCAGGCCGGAATGGCCCGCAGAACTCTATAGGGTCGGCACATAAGCCAACCACCGCCGCTCGAACTCATCGAGGTCGATCTTGCCCCAGGACGCGTCCATGGCCTTTTTCCAGACGCGGTTGCGGGCTTCCATATCCAGGTCCTCGCGGGTCAGGGTCTGCACGGCGCTGACCTCTTCCCCGTCCTTGCCCTTGCTGCGTTCCTTCTTGATGCGTTCGTACTCATCGGCATACCCCTTGAGCAACGCATTCATGTAGTTCGGGATGATGTCGGCGTACTCGTCCTTCCAATACTCGCTCGGCACCTTGCCCAGGGCCCCCTGGCGCAACATGTAGATGATCGACCAGGACTGCGAATAGCTCTCCACCCCACGGTATTGCCACTCGCCGTGGGTGAAGTTCAAGTGATCGGCCAGGGCCACCGTGCGTCCATCCTCGATCAAACTTTTGATGATCGGCAGGCGGTTGTAGCCCCCCGGCGCCTCGGTGCCCACGTAGGCCTTGCCCTGGAACCAGTTGGCGACTGCGTAGTAGTCCCCGTGGCCCTCGTCGAACCAGCGGTGCGCCTCCGACTGCTTGAACAGGAAGTGGCAGTATTGGTGGAACGCTTCGTGGGACATGACCGCGTTGGTCGCCGCGTCCTCTTCCTTGTCCTTCTCGCCGCAGTAGAGCACCAACTCTTCGGACTTGGGGTTGAACCAGCCCCCCACCCCGCGCGGGGTATCCCCGTACCGGTGGAACTCCTCTTCGGTGCCGCAGACCCGCACCACGGAGATCGCGGTCATCTTCATGCCGAACGTATCGGGCGGGAAGTCCTGTTCGAAAAGCTTGCGCGACGCTTCGAGGCGGGTGATTACGTTCTTGATGAACGCACCGCGCTTGCTCGAGGTCTTGATGATGAACTGTTCACCCGGGGTGCCGAGCACACGCCAGTCGGTGAACTGCTTGTCGGCTTCCTTGTGGTACTTGAGCAGCTCGTCGTAGGTCATGGACTCCAGATCGACCGCCCCCATGCGCTCCTCGCGCTCGAAGCTACGGCCGGACTTGGTGAAGACCGACGCCCACTTCTTGCCCGCCTTCGAGTTCTCCACCCCGCGCGTCATGATGTACGCGATGTGGATGTCCTCCGAGGGGGTCAGGAACGAGTAGGTCTCGATGTAGTTGCCCCCACTGCGCCACAAGCGGAACGTGCCCACGTTGCCGCCGACCTTGATCTCCTTCTCCTCGCGCACGTCCTTGTTCTTGAAGTCCCCCTTGAGGTACTTGCCCAAGGCCTCGCCGATCTCGGGGCGCTTGTGTTCCTTCTTCCACTCGCGCTTGTCCTCGTCGAAGACCTCCCACACCGTCTGGTCGGTGAAGCAGTAGACGTAGACGAACACACCTTCGCCTTCCTCGTCGTCCATGCGGCACATCAGCCCCTTCTCCAGCCAGTCCTCTTTCGAGGGCACGATCATCATCTTGCTGGGCGGCCGGAAGGAGAAACCATTGACCTGATCGCGGTAGACGGTCTTCGAAAGGCCCTGGGCCTGGAGCGGAGCGGCAGAAGCCAGCAGGCCGAGGAAAGCCAGGGCGAGGAGAGCGAAGGCACGGATCAGGCGCACCGGTCGCAAGGCGGGAACTTGCAGCATGTTCGGGATCGGAACTCGGATGGAAAATGGGAAGGGCGCAAATGCCAGCCCCCATCTTCGCCCCCCCGCGCCGATCGTGCAACCCCGTCAAAAGAGACCGGGTCTCGCCAGGAAGACCCCATCGCCGAAGCGCTGCCCGGTTTCGGGGTGATGCACCGCCCGCTTCAGCGCCAGGTCGAACAGCAAGGGGTTCGATGTGTAGATTTCCCGCAAAGGAGCCAGGTCGTCCCGGTCCAAGAACCCCGCCCGTTCCAAGGCCCCGAGGTTGTACAGCACGTCGATGGCGGGCAGGGGCCAATCCGATCCCTGCAGCAGACGCCCGTGCAGATCCGCCCGGGCCAGGAAGTCCGCGAGGCCCTGCCGGAAGTGGTTCCACTGGGTCAACGTCGAGATGTCGGCAAAGAGCTGTTGGCCGTACCGCGGCTCGTCCATCAATCGCAGCAACAGCCGATGGTTCGGCACCGGGGCCGCACCGGGGTGATCGAGATCCTCCCCCATTCCCGAACTCGCGCAGTGCGCCACCACAATGCGCACGCCCGCATCGAGCGCGCGCCGCAGCCGCAGCGGATTGCCGAGCCCATGCGCGTGGGGAATCGGCACCGCGTGTTCGTCGCCGCAGTGCACGAGCAACGCCAGGTCGAGACGCACGAGGGCCGCGTAGTAGTCATCGAAACGCGCGTCCGCCGGGTCGATACCCTGGGCCGCCGGCAGCCATTTGATCAACCGCGCGCCATGGGCCTGGGCCTGCTCGAGCCGCGCGATGGCCTCGGGATCGTCCGGATGGATCGAAGGCGCGGGCACGAGGCCTTCGCCGCCGCTTGCCACCTGCGCATACAGGAACCCATCGGACACCCGGAACAGGGTCGCCTCCCGATCGGGCCAGGTGCCCGGCCCTCCGGAATAGTCGAAGCCGAGCACGTGCATGCGCACGTCCACCGGCAGGGCCCGGCGCAAGGCGAACAGATGCGCCCCGAACGCCCCATCAGGATCGCCTGGCCCCACGCGACCCGCCGACAGGTAACACTGGTAGCGTACCCAGGCCCCCGGATGCAGGCGCGACTCCATGTGCCCGTGCACTTCGCAATCGCTGCCGATCCCGCGCCCCGCGAGGTGCGCGTGCACGTCGATCAAGGTCTTTCCGCGCAGCCCAGCGAGTCGCGCGTCGAGCCAAGCCTGGGTCGGCGCGCTGAGCGGCTCACCAACGAGGCTGCTGCACGGCGAGGATCCTGCAATCCGGTTCACCCACAGCGGCAAGGCAAGGTACGCCATGAGCACCAGGCCGAACAGCCCGGCCACTCCCCAAACCGCGGCCTTGCGCAGGCGCCGCCAACCCGATCGCTGCCCGGACATCAGAAGTCGCGGAAGGAATCCTGGTCCAAGCTGCGCTCGTGCCAGGCCCCGAGCCCCAACGCCAGGCCCAGGGCCAAGAACGTGGTCAGCAGCGACGAGCCCCCCGCCGAGATTAGCGGCAGGGTGAGTCCGGTCATCGGCAACAACCCGACGTTGACCGCCACGTGGATGAAGACGTGGGCGGCGAAGTAGATCGCGATGCCCCCCACCGTCAGCCGCGCAAACCGGTCGCGCAGGCGCGCGGCGCTCGCCATAAGGAACAGCACCAGCGCGGTGTAGAGCACCAGCAGCAGGCTCGCCCCCCAGAATCCGGACTCCTCGGCGATCACCGCGAAAACCGAATCGCTGTCGCGCTCGGGCAAGTGCCCCACGCGGTTCGCCACCCCGTGCCCCAGCCCCTGCCCCCACAAGTCCCCGTTCCCGATCGACGTACGCGCCAGGTACTGGTGGTACCCCGAACCATTGCGCATCTCGATCAGGTTGTCGGCTTCAAACGTCGCCGCCCAGGTCTGCACGCGTTTCCACTGGTAGTCCTGCACCAGCCCCATCTGCCGCGCCGTACCCCCGAACAGCACCCCGGCGAGCACCATCCCGGTGATCACCTTGCCGCTGCCCCCGGCCAGGTACAAAAGCCCGAGCGTGATTGGCACCAAGGTCATCGCCGTACCCAGATCCGGCTGACCCGCCACCAACAGCATCGGCAGACCCGCCGCCGCCAAGGGCGCGAGCCAGTCCCGCGGCCGTTCGAGCCGGTTGCCGCTGAGCAGCTTGGCGAGCATGAGGATCAACCCCAGCTTGGCGAGCTCCGACGGCTGCAGATCGAACTTCGGCAACTGGATCCAACGCCGCGCATGGTTGCGCTCGTTGCCCACGAGCATCACCAGCACCAGCAGCGCGATGCTGCCCGAATAGAGCAGCGCCGCATGCCGTTTGATCCACGAAGGCCGCAGCAGCATGCCGATGACCACCAGCGGCAAGGTGAACAGCACCTTCTCGCGGTGCCCCGCGAAGTGCACACCGCCCGCCCCGCGCAGCTCCTCCATCTCCGCCCCGTCCATGGCGGACAGGAACAACATGCCGATGCCGAGCAACAGCATGGACAAGACGAGGATGTGCCAGTCCACCGCGAACCAGCGCATATGCGAGGTCGACATCAGCGATCCCCGCCCCAGTTTGCTGCGATAGAAACTCACCGGTCCCCCTCTTGCAGGTACTTCTGCACCGCCGGATCGCGCAGGAACTGCGACATCACGTAGACCGCCCCGTGGGACGAGGTCGTCGCGGTGTCATGGATGTACACCACGACGATGAACTTCGGATCCCCCGCGGGCAACCAACCGGCGACCCAGGTGTGTTTGCGCACGCCCTCGACCCACTCCGGATCCATGCTCAGGGAGGGATCCCAATGGTCCCAGTCCGGTTTCGCCCCGGTGGTGATGTAGTCCGCGCTGCCCGTCTTGCAGATCAGCTGCGCGCCGATTTCCGCCTCGGACAACCCCTTGTTGTGGGCGCTGCCCCCATCGCGGGCCACGACCTGCTCCATCGCCTTGCGCACCACGGCCAGGTTGTAGTCGGCCACCGGGATCGGCCGGAACTCGTGCGGCACCTCCACGTCGCCGATGCGCCGCGCGATGCGCACCGACGGCAACTGGCCCGTCGCCAGGCCGGCGTAGGCGCGGGCCATCTGCAAGGGCGTGGCGGACAGGTGGCTGAGGCCGTTGCCGAGGCGTTGGCGTTCGATCGGCGTGTATTCCGCCAATTCGGCGAACGCGTACTCCTCGAGCAGCCCACCGCGGCCCGCGAGGCCGAACTGCAGGATGCCGGTGCGCTCGCCGAGGCCGAACGCGGCGAGCATGGGTTGGAAGTCCCCGGAACCGTAGAGGTGCTCCCCGACCTCGGCGAAGTACGTGTTGCACGACACGCGGATCGCGTGGGCCAGGTCGATGTCGGGGCGGCCCGCTTCGGCGTTGGCGTTGCTCGAGTGGCCATACTTGCTATGGCAAGCCACCTCGCCCCACCCCGCACCGGACTTCTTCTTCGTGTGCGTGCTCCAGTGGCACAACACACGCGGCTGGTCGGCATTGAGCCCGAGGTATTCGAGGGCCCAGGACGCGACGAGCGGCTTGAGGATCGAGCCGGGCGGCTGGAAGGTCGGCATGCGCATCGGCCGGTTGACCACCACCTCGCGCTGGCCGTCCTGGTGGGGTTCGCGGGGCCCGGGGATGACCGGCGCTGCGGCGGCTGCCAGCAATTCCCCATCGGGCCGCAACACGACGATCGCACCCACCGGCGAGCGGTACCACTCCGGGTCGAATCGCCCGTCCTGGCCCAGCGGCGCTTCGGGATGGTTGATCACCCACTCCGCCGCGCGCTGCAGGTCGATGTCGAGGGTCAGGGTCAGGTCTTGGCCGTCCTGGGGCGGCTCGAAGATCGGCGCATGCCCGTCGTCGCTTTCTTCGAGCCCGCCGATCTCGCGAAAGCCGTTGCGCCCCGCCAACTCGTGGTCGAAGTACCCTTCGATGCCGCTGCCGCCCACCGTCTGGTTCGGCATCAAGCTCTCGGCCGCCGCCTCGACGACGAACTTGCGGTCCTCGTCGTCGAGTTCGGCCTTGCGCCAGATCTCCTCGGCCTGCCGTTCCTGGGCGCTGCGTTCGAGCAGCGAAACCAGTTTCGGCGAACGGGTGCGGCCGATCAGCAACGAGCCGAGCAGGCGCGGCTCCTCGCCGGGCACGCCATCGTCGACGAGCACCTCCGCCTGGCGCGAGCGCACGCTCTTCACCACCAGACCGGCGTAGTCGGTGTGATAGCGTTCGACGTGGTGCACCATCTCTTCGCTGGGATGGCGCGCGAAGCTCAGCGGGCGCGAACTCATGTCCTTGATGACGTGATCGCGATCCTCGAGCGCAGCGCGTACACCGTCCGTGCTCACGCGCACCGGTTGCGGCAGACCCGCGAGCAGATCGCCGGCGAACGAATCCACCTGGAGCTGCCAGGCGGCGAGCACCGCTTCGATCGGCTGCAACTCCCCCGGCCGCCAATCGGTGCGCTGGCCGTTGCGGCCGGGCAGCTCGTACAAGGCCTGGGCGATGGCCCGCGTGGCCTCTTCGCCGCCGGTCAGATCCGCCAGCGGCTGCAACGCAGCCTCCACCAGCGCCGACCCTTCGAGCGGTGTCGCGCGCAGGCTGCGCATCTGCAAGGGCAGCACGGGCACCGCGTCCCACCCATCGGGCAGGGGCGCCGCCAGGGCGCTCGACAATTGCCCGAGCACGCGCAGGTGGTCCAACCCGCGCCAATCCATCACCGCGCGGCGACGCGGATCGGGCCGGCTTTCCGGCAGGGCGAATTCGTGGGCCAGGGCATCGAGCACGCGCTCCCCCGGATCCCCGTCCTGCAGCTGCATGCGCGCAAAGACGTAACCCGCCGCATGCGTTTCGATCTCGTCGAGGTAGCTGCCCCCCCGCACCGCCCGCCATTGCTCGAGCCGCGCCTCATCCCAGTAGAGGCACTTCTGCAGCCAGGCGAGATCGAGCCGCGCGAGGTTGGCGTGGCCCAGGTACCCCGCCGGGAACCCCATGGCGATGGCGAACAGGCGATCCGCCGCCAGGTTCTCCGAGCGTTCGCGGGCCCGGTCGAGCACGCGCACGATGCGCTGCAAGCCCGACTCCCCTTGCAAGTAATCCGCGCCTTCGAGCTCCTGCCAATCGATGAAGTGCGAAAGCTCTTCCAAGTAGCCGAGCGAGCGGTCCACCCGCGCACGCAACTCGCGGCGCAGGCGTTGGCTCGCCGCCGGCGGGCTCTCGTCGGACTTGGCACGCAGTCCGGCGAGCAATTGCACATACGGCTGGGCCGCCGCATCGCTGTCGCGCAGGTCGCGCAGGATACGGAACTCGCGGCGATCGACTTCGAGCAACCGTTCGATGTAGAAGCGCAGCGATTCCGCCCGCGCCGGCCGCCGTTCCTCGCGCCGGGTGTCGCGATCGAGCTCGCCGGGCAACGCCGGGATCTCCACCGAGCCCACCACGAGCGGCCCTCCGCGGCCGAACTCGCGGATCTCCGCCGGGGACAACGACACCAGGTGGTCGGCCCACAGCGCGGCTTTGCCCCCGGCCACCTCCGAGAGGTCCACCGGTCGCATCAGGGTCAGCGACATGAGCTGTGCGATGTTGCCAAGCGGGTGGCCGCGGCGGAAATCCCGCCAGACGAACTCGATCTCGTACCGCACCTGGTCGCGCACCCACTCGCGCCCTTGGCGATCGAGGATGCGGCCGCGCCGGTGCGGTACGAGGTGCGCGCTACGTTGCAAGCTGGCCGCCTCGCGCGCCCAGACCGCATGCTCCTCGACGCTCACCTCGTAGAGGCGCGCGACCATCACCGACAGAGCCAGCACCGCCAGCACCATCAAAGGCAGGAAGCGGCGCATCATCCGATCTTCGGCCTCCGGTACAGGGTCCCGAGACCCGGAAGGGCGGCGAGCGCGTGGCCCAGCAGGCCCACCGCCAGGGCGCCGACAATGGCCCCGGGCACCGAATGGCGCACGAGGGTCCAGAAGTCGTGATCGATCCAGGCGCTGGCGCTTTGCTGGCGCAACCAGTGCACGCCCTGGTTCCAGACCGCCACCAGCAAGCCGGCCGCAAACGCGAGCAACGTGCGCGGCATGGGACCGCTGACGTCGAACCCGCGGCGCAATCCGTTCAAGGCAAACGCCACCCAGGCGTACCCGGCGAAGATCGCCAGCGGCGCGTCGGCGCTGTAGGCGATGCGCACCAGCGCCAAGAGTCCCGCGACGACCCAGACCTGGGGCCGCGGCACGCGCACGGCGAGGGCCATGAGCAGCACGAGCGTCGCGTCGGGCAGGAACCGCAGCCCCGCGCCGCCCGCTGGCCAGACCCGCCCCGCCGCCACCAGCAGCAGGGTGTTGAGCCACGCCGCCCACACGAGCAGCATCAGCGCACCGAACCAGTTGCCTTTTTTCACTGGCCGTCCCCCTCGAACTGGAACGCGTACAGATCGCTGGTCACGACCTCATCCGGCAGGGGTTCGACCCACAGGATGTGCGGACCGGGGCCCGGCGGGATCTCCGCCTCCCCCAAGCACAACCCGCGCGGCACGCCGGGGTCGCCGCTGCCGGTGTAGAGGCGCGCGCGCTGCGGCGTGTCCGACGGCGCGGGCAGGATCGCGGGCCAAAGCAGGCGCAGGCGCCCCGAGGCGTCGCGCCCAAGGCTGCGCAAGCGACCCAGCACGAAGGTCGGTTCCCCCGCATCGGTCGTGAGCCACAGGGCGAGCGCAGGCACCGAGAAGCCGACGTCGCCGGGCCGCACCACATCGGCGCTGTACGGCGTGACCCGCCGCACGCGGCCGAGCAGTCGCACGCCGGAGACGATCGCCGCGCCGTTCTGCAGGCCATCGTGGCTGCCCGCCAGTAGCGGGAATCCCTCGCGCCAGGGCGCCGCATCGATCATCGGCACGCGCCGCACCGCCAACCAGCGGCCGCGCTGACCCTGCTCATCCACGGGCTCGAGCTGCGCCTCGGGCGGCAGCCCCGTGTGGATCAACACCTGGAACAAGCCACTCTCGAAATCCACGCCGGGCACTACGCCGAACAGGTCGAAGCGCGTGCGCTCGTCGGGCTCCGGCGCACGCGTCAACTCGCCCACCTGGAACCCGTTCACGAGCCAAGCGAGGTCGCGCGCGCCCCCTCGGCTTTCGTTGACGAACACCCGGCCGCGTTCCACCGCGTGGCTCGAAGGATGGTGCACCGCGAGCACCTCCCGCCCTTCGGTGAGCTGGAAGTCCTCGGGATCGAGCAACCCGCCGACCACGAACGTCGAGTCGCGCTGCCAGTCCTCTTGGGCAAAGACCACCGCCTGCACCCGCGCCTGGGACGAGGTGATCAGCTCCACCGTGACGTCCTCGAAAGGCCCCTCCGGTCCCCGCCGCGGCCACACCTCGCGCACGAGTCCGAGGTAGTGATCGCCGGTGGTCACCGGCATGCCCGCGCGCACGAGGCCGGTCTGTTCCACGCGCACCATCAACCGGTCCGCCTTTCCCGCCACACGCCCCACGGCCTCGCCGTGCACCGTGATGCCGCCGGGCAGGGGCACCGACTGGGGCGCCGCCTGATCGCGCACCCACTTCTCAAGCGAGACGCTCTCCTCCGCCTCATGGCGCCAGAGGCTCTGCAACTCGTCATCCGCGGCATGCACGCGCCCCATGCCCCACAGGGGTTTGGCCACGGCCAAGAGGGCCCGCGAGCTCACCAGGAACCGGTCGAGGGCCGCCTCCAACGGCGCCACCGGAAACAACGCCAACGCGGTCAGCGCCAAGCAGACCACGAACTGCGTGCCTCCCCTCCACCGGATCCCCATGGGCCGTATTGTGCCGATCGCGGGAGGGCGATGCACTCCAATGCCCCCACCTCCCCGCCCCACCGGGAACGCAATCCTCCCGTGGGCGGGAGACCAGCCCCCGCGATGTTACGCCCCAGTAACAAGGCACCCCCACCCGAATGCCGCTATCCTGTCCGGCCCCCACGCCAGGGCCCCCAGGGCCCCCCCCGGCCTGTGGCACGCGAGTTGCTCCACCACCCGCCTGGTCCATCCCGCACCATGAACATGAAAACCATCCTCCCCTTCGCCGGCGCCCTGCTGCTGGCCGCTTGCCTGAACACCCAGGGCCCCCAGAAGTCCGAGGCCGTCGTCGCGGCCCCCATGACCCACAGTGCGGACCCCGTGGCGACCGCCCAGTCCTACGGCATCGACGCCGCCACCCCGACCGAGTACCCGGGCCTGCACAACGTCTTCTGGCTGGGCAAACACATCGTCTCCGGCAGCGAGCCCCACGGCGACGTCGCCCTCGACAAGCTCGCCGAATTGGGCGTCAAGACCATCCTCTCCGTGGACGGCAAGGCCCCCGACGCCGCCGGCGCCACCGCCCGGGGCATGCGCTACGTGCACATCCCCATCGAATACAGCGGCATGACCGACGAGGAAGAGGCCGAAATCGCCAAGACCTTCCGCGAACTGCCCGGTCCCTTCTACGTGCACTGCTTCCACGGCAAACACCGCGGCCCGACCGCCGCCGCCATCGGCCGCATCGTGCTCGACGGCATCCCGCGCGAAGAAGCCCTCGCCGAGATGCAGCAATGGTGCGGCACCGCCGTCAAGTACCGCGGCCTCTTCGAAGCCATCGCCTGGGACGACATCCCCACCGCCGCGCAAACCCGCGCGATGAAGTTCGACTTCCCCGCTACCCGCACCTTCGAAGGCGTGCGCGCCGCCATGATCCCCATGGCTCGCCACTGGGACGAAGTCAAATACGCCGAAAAACGCGCCTGGGCCCTCGACCCCGAACACCCCGACATCGTGCCCGCCCAAGAGGCCCTCAAACTGTCCCAACTCTTCACCCAATTGGTGAACATGAAGGACTACCACCACGCCGAAATGCCCCACACCCCCGAGGTCCAATCCTGGTTCCAAGACGGCCTCACCGGCACCACCGACCTCGCCCGCCTGCTCACCAACCAAAACCCCACCGACCCCACCTGGCAATCCGCCACCAAAACCGCCTACGACCTAGCCGCCTCCAGCTGCACCCACTGCCACAAGCAATTCCGCGACTGACCCCCTCCCCAGAGCCCAATGCCAAGTCCTCCCAAAGATTGGCGGGCCAATGGAAGCACCAATGCGGAGCATTGGACTAGGCAACATCGATCTCTCCCAGCGTGACTTGGAGTTCCGAGATTTATTCATTCGGTGACAGAGAATCGGACTTCCCGATAAACCCTAGATCCCCTATGAAAACGGCTCTCCTCCAATCGGTGTGGGTAAGCCGGGGGTTTGGATTTCCCCCAATACGGCCCCCCCCTAGGGGGGCGCAGGGGCGATTTGAAGTGAATCCGAAAGTGGATATGCCTGTCCTCGCTACCAGAAGCCGCAAGAGGGCCGGGGTGCGCACGACGTCCGTGGTTCACTGGGGGTGGCCAAACCATCCAGCCCGCTGAGACTCATCGTACGCGTGACGACCCTATTGCGCCAGCTGCTCGGCGTCACTTACCTTGTTTGTCCAGTCTTTCCGTTTAGAGCCTTCTGCGCTAGTCGTTTGTGTGCGAAGCCGCCGCCGGAAGCCTCGTTGGAGCGTCTGCGTGAAGCCAGCGGCCTGCTACGATCAGTGCCCGGCCCGGCGCAGGCGGCACCTGGGGCTGGGATCGCAAAAGATCTGGCTCGAGTATGCTCCCCGGCGTGTGGAGTGCACCCGATGCCGCACGATCCGGGTCGAGCAGCTGCCCTGGGCTAAGCCCGGCAGCCGGTTCACAAAGGACTTCGAAGAAACCGTCGCCTATCTGGCTCAGGTCTGTGACCAGACTCAAGTGACCAAGCTGATGGGGAGCGCTTGGTCTACGGTGGAATCCATCGCACAAAGGGTCGTCGCCTGACGTCTGGATCCGGCAAGGCTGGACAATCTGGTGCGGATCGGGGTCGACGATTTCAGCTATCGACGGCGTTACACATACATGACCGTGGTCGTGGACCACGGCAAGCGGTGAGTCGTGTGGGCACGAAGAGGCCGCGAAGCAGGCTCATAAGCCGAGTTCTTCAAGGAATTGGGCTCAGAGCGCTGCCGGAAGATCGAGGCGGCTACCCTCGATATGGCCGGTGGCTTTATCAAGGCGACCGAGAAGTATGTTCCGCATGCCAGAATCGTTTTCGACCGCTTCCACGTCCAGCGCCTCGCCAGCGTACCGTGGACCAGGTGCGTCGAGAATTGCTGCGGGAGTCCGAGGCACCGATGAGGGCAGAACACTCTTCCGTTAGCGCTTCGCGCTGCTGAAGAACCATTGGAATCTGAATACGAGTCTGTAGGAGAAGCTTACGAGAACTCAAGAATCCAACAAGGCCCTCTACCGCGCCGATCTCCTCCGGGAGACCTTGGCCCCCGCCCTGGACTACAAACAACCCGGGCGAGCTAGGAAGGCACTCAAGGATTGGATCGCCTGGGCATCCCGCTCCAAACTACGGCCATTTTTGCGGGTCGCCGCGACCATCCGCAAGTAGTTCAATGGAGTCCTGGCGTACGTGCACAGAGGCTAATCAACGGCCTAGTGGATGGGATCCAGAACCACATCCGGGTTATCGCTAGGCGGGCATATGGATTTCACAGCGCCCCGACCTTTACCGCGATGGTCTTCCTGTGCTGCGGGGGCATCCGCCTCGCTCCACCCCTGCCGGGATCCACTGGAAGGTGATGAGATGCAACAATATCTGCACGGAGAGTCGAGCATCTTGAACTACCCCCCTTGCAAACGGGGCTTAGCTATCCTCGAACGACTATGCAGGCTCAGTGCTTCAAGATGTCTCTACCATCCTCCCACCAGGCAATTGGAGGTCGAGACAACCCATTCAATAGGACTGCGTCGGCCACTCTTAACTCAGCGCGCACTTTGGTAGCTAAAGCTAAAAGCTGTGCGTCTCCGCTCCCATCGACCGGGGCCAAGGCCTCTTCAACCTTGTACATCATCCGCATCCGCTCGGCGGAGCTTTCGCTCTTTAGGCCGGCATATGCAAGGGTCTGAGCCCTCACCAGAGATATATCAGGGGTCGCAAAGAGTGCGCGCTCGCGCTGCAGCTCTTCAATCCTCTCTGCCAACCGCTCTCCTTCCGCAGTGCTGCTGCATTTGGCGGCAGCGGCCATAAGGACTTGGGTCTGGCAAAGCGCAATTTCAGGATTCTGAAACACCTCTCTCTCGCGCCGCAGTTCACCTATCTTGTCCGCCAGCCGCTCACGCTCGAAGAGGCTCTCGAGCTTAAACGTCACATTCTTCAAGGCTGTAACCTGACGGAGCGCAATTCCGGGAGTTTGGAATTCGTCTCGCTCTCGGCGGAGTACTCCAATCTTAGCTGCCAGCCGCTCACCCTCTCCGGCGGTATCGGCGTTTTCTGCGGCATTCAAGAGTGAGGTGGCTTGCAGAAGAGCAATCTCAGGAGTCTGGAACGCTTGAAGTTCGAGACGCAATTCTTCAATCCTCCCAGCCAGTTGCTCACACTCCGCAGCGGTCTGTGCCCCCACCGTAGCATTTGTAATGGACATTGCCTGCGCGAGCGCAATCTCAAGAATCTGGAAGGCGTCCCGCTCCCGACGCAGCCCGCCAATCATCTCCGCCAGTCGCATTCGATCTACCGCAAACTCGCATTTCGCCGTGGCATTCGTCAATGCCTGGGCCTGCATGACCGCGATTTCAGCAACTTGAAACGTCTCCCGCTCACAGCGCAGTTCTCCAATTTTCTCGGCCAACCGCTCTAGTTCCGCGGCAGAACTACACTTCCCCATGGCATTGGAGATGGCGTCTGCCTGCTGAAGCGCTATCTCAACGATTTGAAACGCGTCTCGTTCGTGGCGCAACTCTCCGATTCTATCCGCTAACCGCTCAATCTCCTCGGCGCCCGCGCAATACGCCGTAGCATTTACGAAGGCCTTGGCCTGCTCAAGCGCGATCTCGGGGATCTGAAAAGACTCCCTCTCGTGGCGCAACTGCGCGATCCTTTCAGCAATACGCTCCCCCTCGCCTGCGCATACATTCTCCACTGAGACGTTCATCAGTGCGAGTGCATTTACAAGCGCAATCTCGGGTGTCTGGAACTCCTCCCGTTCACCTCGAAGTTCCCCGATCTTGTCCGCCAACCGCTCTCGCTCCACAGCACTTTCGCTTACCCCGGTTGCATTAGTGAGGGCCTTGGCCTGTTCAAGCGCGATCTCGGGAATCTGAAACTCCTCCCGCTCTCCACGCAATTTCCCGATCTTCTCCGCCAGCCACTCACTCTCCGCAGCGCTTTCGCTTTTTTCCGTGACCGTCATGAGGGCCATGGCCGCAAGGAGAGCGATATGTGGATCACCGAGTTGTGCGCCAATTTCAGCAACATGTTCTGCCAAGGATTTGGCCCTTTGGAAATCGGGCTCGATCGAGATTTGACGCAGGATCCCGAGAACCTGCGCGCGGACTTCATCCGGAGTGCCCGTGGTTGCGACCGCCGACCGCCGACCGATCGCATCCTCCAAGCGACCAAGAACCTCTGGTTTATCTTGAAAACCGCGCCGGGCCAGGGAGGCGAGGTCGGAGAGAGCCTCAGGAAACAAGTCTTCATGGTCTTCCATGAAGGCTTCGACTGGGTCGCGGCGATCGAGCGAATCGGGGCGAAAGGGGTCAGCACCCCTTTGAGCCGGCACCATTGCCAGGTAAAGCAGGATTGCACGAAACCAGTCGGGGGCCAGTGCAATCTCATTCCTTTCTCTTGTGACAATTCCGTTCTCAATGAGGAATTCCAGTATCCCGGTGGTTGTTTTAAGTTTCTCAACCAAAACATCGATCGGAGCCTGACCAAGAAGTGCCAACCTTCTAAGAGCACTCCAGAGAGTTTCGGAGGCTTGCAGATTTGCTCGGTTGAGCTCTTGCCTGAGCTGTTCCAGCATTTTGACATAGCGAGCAATCAGGATGTCTAGTCCGGAACGCAAGCTATCCACTCGATACTCTTGCAATTGCAGGAGCAAGCCCGAGTACACCATGAGGGGATTACCGCCAGCATTTTCGATCAGCTCGAGAGCACGGGTCCGATCGCCCAATAGGTTTGCGACATGGGTGATGAAGGCGGGGTGATCGCCGAGGGGAGCTAGGTTCTCCCGTTGCAGTTCCAGATCCCCCCCGGAGCTACCGCAGATAGCCCTCTCGTGGCTGGGCCAGGAGAAAATCACGACACGGACCTGAGCAGCCAGACTAGGGTCCTTGGGGAGGTTTCGGATTTTTTCGGCTACGTTGGGATCGAGTCCGCGAGCGGACGTATCCCAGATCAGGAGCAACTTGGGTTGGGGCCCCCCGCCGGACGCGGCGAGTTCCTGTAAGCCAACCGGAGTTGTCTCCTTCGGGTCTGTAGTGAACGCGACCAGCCATCCAAGTTTCTCGGCAATTCGACCAAACTCTAGGGCTAGCCTGGTCTTTCCCGATCCCGGCTGTGCGCCCCAGTACTGCACGCTGGCCCCCCCCTCGAGGAAAGACAGAAAGGTGGACACCTCTTGTTCACGCCCAACAAATGTACTGCGCACAACAGCCCCAATACCTTCGAGCACAAAAAGATCCCCCACGTATTGGGGGGACTCTGCCCGCGTCCAGAAACTCTGGTCGAATTGGGCCCTGGAGTAGAGTCCATTGCTAGCCAAACTGTGAACCGCCGCAACGCACCGCTCTACCTGATCGCACTGCTCCTTGAGTCGGTTCTCGATTTCTCGCAATCGCTGGCTAAGTTCGGAATTCCCAGCAAGGAGTAGGCTCTTCAGGCTATCCGAAAACAACCCAAAGCGGTCTTCGATCCCGTGAAGAATGCCGCGATGCACCCCTTCGATCTTCTTGGATAGAGTCTCAAAATTCGCATCCGCATGATCCCGGATTGACTCATGCATCTCCTCCAAATCCTGCTGACGCTGCGCCAGCACATGAGCCTCAAACGCAGAATAGCCGCGACCGGCTAGCGGCGTGTTTCCGAGGCGATCACTGGCAAGCAATCGCCGCACCTGGGAGGGAACTCCATTGACCATGTGCTCGGCTGATTTCCGAAGCGTGGATGTGCGATTACCAAGTCCAGCAGCTTCGAAAGTGGGCTTGAGAAGACTCTCCCAAACGGCACTCCACTCCTGCTCCTCCTTGCCTGAAAACTCCGGAATCGTGACATAGAGCAAACTGTTGGGGGCCAGACCGCTTCCCGCGAAACGATCGCCCTCTTCTTTCAAAGCGCCGGATACAAAGCCGGGAAGATGTCGCAACACCTTTCGCAGAGCATCTGTACTGTCCCCCGGGCGGCCCGAGTCCACTAACTCCCTCAAGGCCTCAAGCGCCGCAAGCTCGACCAACTCCGCCAAAACCTCGTGTTCCAAGAGAGCTCGGGTGCGCTCCGATTTGCGATTGTTCCACTCGCTAAGCTTGTCGGCCCCCCACTCGACACCAAAGCCACCAAGAAGATTGAGAACACCCTCCCCGAACTTCTGAACCATTCCGTCTTTCCACGTATCCGGAATAAGGCCGGTCGCAATGGGTGCCAAGACATTGCAGCCGACCATCAGCCCCAACCCGAGCACCGAAAGTGCGGACAGGGCATTGTTTCCGAATTGGGGTGAAGCAGAAGACATATCGGCAGGAGGCAAATCGAGCTCAGGCCTACCCCCTCATCCTACCCCCCCCCTTACTCCCGGCAAGCTTGGCTGGCACTCCCAACAAGCCTGGCCACTTTTGCACTCCCCGAGCTCTCCCCAAGCCCAAATGCTTCCTACAGACGTGCACCCCACCACCACCCAATTCACACCACCCAACCCAAAAGCCAGACAAGGCACCTTCCCCTTGCCCCACTCGGCGAAGTCGTGGCGCCAGCCACGCTGAGCCGCCCCCAAACTCCCCCCAAAGACCCAAGGCACCAAGTTCGCCCCTCTCCACCCCTGCGGCCTCAGCGGATAGGGCGTGAGCGTGTTCCAGGGCCCGTCCAGTGCACGTTCGGGTTCTGACTTCGGCGAGTCGTGGCGTAAGTCACGTCGAGCCGAACGTCAGAACCCGAACGTGCGCTGGGCGGAGCACTGGGACGCGCTCACGCCCTATCCTACTCGTCGTCTTCGGTGGCGAGGACGCGGGAGAAAACGTCGAGCTTGTCGAGGAAGATGCCCGTGCCCCGGGCAACGGCGGTCAGGGGGTCTGCCGCCATGGTGGCCGGCACGCCGATGTATTCGGAGATAGCCTCACCGAGTCCGTGCAACAGCGCCCCGCCGCCCACGAGCGTGATGCCCGAGTCGTACAGGTCGGCCGAGATTTCCGGCGGCGCCTCCTCGAGAATGCCCCGAATCGCCTCGCAGATGAGCCGCACAGGATGCGACAGGGCCTCGCGGATCTCGATCGACGTCACGGTGGTCCGGCGCGGCATGCCTTGGATCGAATCGCGGCCCTTTACCTCCATCGACAGCTCCTGCTGCATGGGGTAGGCGCTACCGATGGTCAGTTTGATCTTTTCCGCGGTCTGCTCGCCGATCAACAGGTTGTGATGCCGCCTCAGGTGCGCCACGATTGCCTCATCCATCTCATCGCCCGCGATGCGCAGCGAGGTGGAGACGACGGCGCCGGCGAGGGACAACACGGCGATTTCGGTCGTACCGCCGCCCACGTCCACCACGAGCGAACCACGGGCTTCGGTGACGGGCATGTCGCAGCCGATGCCGGCCGCCATGGGTTCGTCGATCAGGTACACGCGGCGGGCGCCGGCGCGTTCGGCGGAGTGGATCACGGCGCGGCGCTCGACGGCGGTGATGCCGACGGGCACGGCGATCACGACCTGCGGTTTGATCCAGGTGCGGCCTTCATGCACTTTGGTGATGAAGTAGCGCAGCATCTTCTCGGTCACGTCGAAGTCCGCGATGACGCCGTGCTTGAGGGGCCGGATGGCTTCGATGCCGCCGGGGGTCTTGCCGAGCATGGCTTTGGCGGTGTTGCCGACGGCCATGCCATCGAGCAGCACCTCGTTGGTGCCCTTCTTGACCGCCACCACGCTGGGTTCGTTCAAGATGATGCCTCGCCCACGGGCGCAGACCAGGGTGTTGGCGGTACCCAGGTCGATCCCCATGTCGACGGAGAAGTGCCCAAAGGCCCATTCCATCGGCTTGAAAACGTTCAACATCGAGGCTCCATTCGGCAGTGCATGGGAGCCGAGATCCGGGCTCCGCGGTTCCCACACCGCCGACTCCCCGGACTCCTCACTCCCTTGATGGCCAGTCTAGGGGCCGCCAGAAGGCCGATTCAAGCAAGCAAGGGTTGTGCCTGGAAACAGTCCTGTTTTCGCAACCGGCGGCGCTTTCGGGGCGGTGAAGGCACCTCCCTAAGGGCCCCGGCGCGCACGCAAACCATCCGCGGGAATGCCCCCGGAAAAATGCGCGAGGCGCGCCCCAGGGGACGCGCCTCGCGTGATTTCGTTCCGGTCCGGATCGGATCAGTTCTTGAAGAACAGACCTTGACCGTAGGACCCACGCATGTGGTCGAGGAACAGGAAGGCGACGATCAGCACGATGAAGGTAAAGTACACCAGCGCATCTTCGAGGCCGAGGCCCTTCTCTTCTTCGACAACGTCCACCGCCGCGCGCGGGGCGCGGGAGCTCTTGGCCGAGCTGTCCCCAGCCGCCGGACGGCGGGCGGGGGCGGAAGCGGCTTTCTTACGGGCTTTTGCCATGGGAAGTACCTCCGTTGCCTACAGGCGGGTCGAGGCGTTGTCGCCTTGGGCGACGGTGCGGTTCTGGTAGGTGCTTTCGATCACCGCGAAGCACATGTTGTCTTCCACGGTCTGAACCTTGGCAACGCCTTTGAAGTCCTTGCCGTGGTAGAGGTTGAAGGTGAAGCCCACGCGCACCCCGTCGGCCTTGCCGCGGTTGATGCCCACCAGGCCCGGCTGCACGTCATAGCTGACCGCAACCACCGCGCCGTCGATTTGCGGCTGGGAAAGCTGCTCGATCGTATCAGAGCCACCCACGGCCACGCGCAGAACATCGAGGTCGGTGTTCAGCTTGGCGATCTCCTTCTCCTGGCTGGTGGTCAGTTCCTCCAGCTCAGCGATACGGCGGTTCGCGTTGTCGCGGGCCTCTTCGGCATCACGCTGGGCGTCGCCGGCGTCCTTGGATGCCTCTTCGGCCTGACGGCGAGCGTCTTTGGCATCGGCGAGTTGCGCCATCGCGTCTTCGTACTTGCGCTGGGCCTCGTCGCGGCTGTTCTCGATGGCGCTGACGTTTTGCTGCAGGGCGGTCAGGGACGCGCGCAGTTCCGACTCATCGGCGTTGGTCTTGTCCAGGGTGGCCTGGGTGGACTCAAGCAGGGCCTTGGTGGTGTCGCGCTCGCTGCGGATGCGGTTTTGCGATTCCACCACTTCGGCGGTGCGGGACTTGAAGGTGGTGAGCTCCTCGTTCAGCGAGGCGACCTCTGCGGTCTTTTCCTTGGTGTAGGTCTCCAGCTGATCTTTGTAGTTCTGCTGGTCACCGAGGTATTGGGAAGCCCACCCCAAGACCAAGGCACCAAGAAGGAGGTTCAGGACGATGAAGATCCGTGCGATCGAACTCATGTTGGATCCGAGAGGTGGGGGGATAGGGTTTTGGGGAGTCCTGTGCCCGGCCTGGGGGCCTGGGCGCGGGGCGTTCTGTGGTTGTCGGGCCCCATCCTGGGACCTGCTTCACGAAACGGAAACACGGGCCAGCGGGAAGGGGTCCCGTTGGGCGGGCGAGTATAGGTGGGTCATTGGCGGGGGGTCAAGCGTCCTCCAAAGGACTCCCCCACGGCCGACTTCCGCCCCCTAGCTGCCCTGGCACAAGCGGTTACCGTCTGCGGGCCAGGAATCCGGCCAAGGCCAGGACCAGCCAAAAGCCCCAGGTTTGGGCGGATCGGGTGCGCACGAAGGGGGTCCGGGGCCGCTCGCCGCCCTCCACCACCACAGGAACAGGCACCTCGGCCAGCAGGGTCCCGCGCACCATCTTGTGCTCGCCCTCCACCTCCAGAAGGTCCAGCAGGGTTCCATCGGGCCCCACCAGGCAAGTGGCCCCGGAGTTGGTGACCCGCAGGACCGAGCGCCCCACCGAGATCGCCGCCAGCCGGGAGAAGGCGATCATGTGGTCCATCAGCACGCTGCGCTCGTACCAGGCCTCGTTGCTGGCGACCATATGGAAGTCGACCCCGGCCCCGCCCTGGACCCCCAGGAAGGGGTCGTCGAAGGCGTTGTCGTAGCAGATCAGCACCCCGGCCCGCCAATCCCGGCCATCCCGGCCGGTGAATTCGAGGGCGCCCGGGCCCCCGAGGGTCACGAAGTCGGGGATGTAGCCCCCCACTCGGCGGATGATGTCCAAGAGAAAGGGAAGGTAGGCCGCGGGATAAGGGTTCTCCGCGGCGGGCACCAGGTGCACCTTGCTGGCCAGGGGGCCGGGCTGGCCCGCTCCGTCCCAGATGCGGGCCCCGTTCACCCGCCAGAGGTGACCGTCGCGCACCACCAGACCTTCGACCCCAGCAAAAACCGGGGTTCCGGCGGGCAGGGGCGGGCGCTCGGAATGCAGCCAGGCGTGGGGATACTTCTGGCCGAGTGGGATCGGAGGCCGCTCCGCGCCTTGCAGCCATCCCAATATCTGGTTCAGCCAAAGGGATTGGTCTTGGAGGTCCTCCGCCTGCCAAGGCCGGCCAGCGAAGTCCGGGGCATTGGTGCCCTGCGCCAGGGCTTGCGCCACATCCGGGTCGGCCGACACGGCGGGCAACATCGTCTCTCCGAGTGCGACCAAGTCCGGCGGGCTTTCTCCACGTTGCTGCAGGGCACCGGTGCCTTCGAATGCCAGTTCGATCGGATCGACCACCCGGGTAAGCATCGGGTCGCTCGACGACTGCTTCAGGCTCTGCTCCAACCCCGCCGTCAGCACCAGCACCCGTGGCCCCGCCGTCGTCGCCGGCGGCGCCGTGGCGGCCCCAGCGGCCCAGACGAGAGCCGGCGCCCCGAGCCCCACCATCCAGCTCAAAGCCCAAGAACGGCCACGAATCCCGCCATTCAGCCGATCCACGACCCAGCCCGCAAACGCCGCCATGCCGAACGACAGGCCCCAGACGCCGAACACGCGCGCCCCGGCCGCGTACCACGGCTCGGCGTGCACGAGCGAACCGACCCGCCACCAACCGAAGCTGAACGGCGCTTCCAAAGTGAAGCGCACGGACTCCGCCGCCAGCCACGCCAGCGGCACCGCCAGGGCCAGGGGCCAGCGCCGAACCAAGAACCGCAGCAGCACCCCGCCCGCCACCATATACAAGGCCGGCACCATGCCCATCGGGTACACCGCCCAGGGCAACAGATACCGCATCCAGAAGGCGTACCCACACAGGCCGAAGCTGGCCCCGATCCACTCGATCGTCTTCGCCCGTTTCCCGGGCCGCGAGGCCGCCCAGGCCCAGGGGATCAACGCAAACCACGCGAGCCAACCCTGCCCGTCGCGGCCGAACAGGCCCGGCTGGGCGAGCAGCAGAAGGCCCCAGGCGGCGAGCACCGCGAGCAGGCGGGCCAGGGGGCGCAATTCGGCGCCGGAGTACGGCGCGGCCGGGTGCGGATCGTGCATGGACCCATTACGCGCGATCCCCGGACCCGAATCCATAGGCGGTTCGCATCCCGTGCGCAAAGGATCAGGTCCGGGCTGCGTAATCCTTGCGCAAGCCCGGGATCGGACGCGCTTCCCGCAAGCGCTCCCCCCCGGCCTTTGTGTACCCTGCACGACTCGCTCCGTCCGCCGCACCCGCGCATAGGCAAACCGTTGTTCGCCACGCCCCGTCCCGGCGCCCGCCCCTACTGCCCCATCCCATGCGAATCTTCCGACCCTCCTCCCGCGCCTGGGCGGGACTCCTGTTGCCGGCCCTGCTGCTCTGCGGCTGCAACAAGGGAGCCAAACCCGGCCCTGAAGCCAAGGGTGGCCCCGCGATGAACACCGGCGCCGTGCAGCGCGAATCGCTGACACGCGTGCAGGTTTCGCCGGTTCGTCAACGCGAGATGGTGCGCACTCTGTCGGTGACGCGGGCGATCGAATCGGAGTTCGAGATCGACGTGTTGCCGCGCACGAGCGGCACGGTGGTCGAGCTGCTCGTCGATGAAGGCGATCCGGTGGCAGCGGAGCAGGTGCTCGCGCGCCTCGACAGCCGCGCTGCGGAAGCGAGCCTGCGCGACGTGCGCCTGGCCCTCGAAGAAGCCCGCAACAACGGCCCGCGGCTGGCCCTCGCGGTGCGTGAGGCGGAAGAGCAGGTACAGCGCGCCAAACTCACCCACGATCAGGCGGCACGCGACTACGAGCGCAACCAGTCGGCGGGTTTCGTGAGTTCCAGCGACCTGGAGAAACTCGAACTGTCCCGCGACCAGGCGTACCGCGATTGGCAAGGCAGCGCCCTGGCCCTCGACAAGGCGCGTCAGGAGGTCGACAACCAGACCGAGGTCATCGCGCGCGCCGAACTCGCCATCGAAAAAGCCGAACTCGAACTCTCGTACTTCGAGATCCGCGCGCCGTTCGACGGTGTGATCGCGAATCGCATGGTGGGTCTGGGCGCGGCCGTGGGCCCGTCGCAGGGCATCTTCCGGCTGACCGACCCCACGAAGCTGCGCGCGGTGCTGCACCGCCCGCAGAAGGAACTCGCCTTCTATCAACAGGCCGCGCGCCTGCAGGAGGACGCGGGTGACACCCTGGCGATCGAAGCGCGACCCGAAGCCTACGACAACCTCGCCTACGCCGGCCGCATCCGCCGCGTGAGCCCGGTCGTCGATGCCGAATCGGGCTCCGTGCGCGTGACCGTGGACTTGGAACAACCGGCCGCGGGCGACTCCCGTCCCCCGCTGCTGCCCGGCATGATGGTGCGCCTGTCGATCGTGACCGAACGCCACCCCGATGCCCTGGTGGTCGAGAAACGCGCCCTGCGCCGCGAAGGCGAACTGCGGTTCGTCTGGGTCGTGCGCGGTGGCAACGCGCAGCGCGTGGAGGTCGAAGAAGGCCTGCTCGGCGATGACGACGTCGAAGTGCTGCCCCTGGGCGAAGGCCCCTTCCTGACCGCCGGGGAAACGGTGATCGTGCTGGGCGGCCGCGACCTCGAGGACGGCCAGGCCGTGCAGGTCGTGGGTGAAGACAGCGGCGCCGAACCGGCGCCTGCGGACGAGGCCGAGGAAACCGGGGAATCCGACAGCAATGGCTGAAACCAGCCCGTCCGCAGAGCCCGAGCGGCGCGGCATCCTTTATGCGATCCCGCGGCGCCCGGTGGCGGTCACCATGCTCTTCTGCGCGGTGGCGGTTTTCGGCGTGGTCAGTCTGGCCAAGCTGCCGATGGACCTGCTGCCCGAGATCAGCTATCCGACCCTGACGGTGCGCACGGCCTACCCGGGCGCCGCACCTGAAGACGTCGAAGAACGCGTCAGTGAACGGGTCCAGGAGGCGCTCAGCACCCTGAACGGCCTCGTGCGCTCCAGCTCGATCAGCCGCGCAGCCACCTCGGACGTGCTGCTCGAATTCGAATGGGGCAGCAACATGACCTTCGCCGTGCAGGAGGTGCGCGACCGCCTCGACGGCGTCTTCCTGCCCCAGAACGCCGAGCGGCCGCTGATCCTACGCTACGACCCGAACCTGGATCCGATCCTGCGCATCGGCGTGCGGGCGCCGGAGGACGCCCACGATCCGAGCTCCCAGGACACGCTGATGCGCCTGCGCTGGCTGGCGGAGCAGCGCGTCAAGCGCCAGCTCGAGACGATCGAAGGCGTGGCGGCGGTGCAGGTGCACGGGGGTCTCGAGGAGGAGATCCTGGTGCGCGTGGACCCCGACCGGTTGGCGGCCTACGGCATGACGCCGGGCACCATCGGCCAGCGCCTCGCCCAGGAGAACCTGAACGCCTCGGCGGGCCAAATCCGCGAGGGTTCCACGGACTACCTCGTGCGCACCCTGGGGGAATTCCAGTCGGTGGACGAGATCCGCAAGTTGGCCCTCGAACAGCGGTCGGGCAGCACGATCCGCATCGAGGACGTGGCCGACGTGGAACGCACCTACGCGGAACGCGAGGTGATCACGCGGCTCGAAGGCAGCGAAGCGGTTGAGATCGCGGTCTATCGCGAAGCCGGCGCGAACATCGTCGAAGTGGCCCAGCGGGTGCGCGACGCGGTGTTCGGCACGAAGTCGCAGCAGGAAAAAGCCGCCAAGGGTGGCTCCCTGATGTGGTTCGAGCAGCGCGAACTGTCCCAGCTGGCCTACACCCAGCGCAAGGAGGCGGCCTTCGAGCTGCTCTCCGACCAGTCGGTGTTCATCCAGTCCGCCGTGGACGACGTGAAGCAGGCGGGCGCCCTGGGCGCCATCTTCGCCGTGCTCGTGATCTGGTTGTTCCTCCGCCGCGTGCCCCCCACCGTGATCATCGCCATGGCGATCCCGATCTCGGTGATCGCGACCTTCGCCCCGATGATGCTGACCGGCGTGTCCCTCAACATCATGTCCCTGGGCGGTCTGGCCCTCGGCATCGGCATGCTGGTGGACAACGCGATCGTGGTGCTCGAATCGATCACCAAACGGCGTGAGGCCGGCGACGCGGTGCTCGACGCTTCGGTGCGCGGCACCCGCGAGGTGGCGGGCGCCATCACGGCTTCGACCCTCACCACCGTCGCGATCTTCGCTCCGATCGTCTTCGTCGAAGGCATCGCCGGTCAGATCTTCGCCGACCAGGCGGTGACCGTCGTCTCTGCCCTGCTCGTCTCCTTGGCGGTGGCGCTGCTCTTCATCCCGATGCTGGCCGCCCTGCCGGTGCTCGCCCAAGAGGACTTCTTCTCGAGCGGCTACCGCTGGATCGGCCGCAGCGCGCGGGCCTTCAAGGAGTCGCCGGTGGGCGCCCTGCCGCGCGCCACGCGCTTCAGCCTAGCGTTTGCCCGCGAGCGCATGGGCAGCCCGAAGGGCACCCCCATCGGCGCCCGCTGCGGCCGCTTCCTCGGCGGTCTGTTCGAGGTGCTGCTGTTCCTCGTCCTGCGCCTGCTGCTGCTTGCCCTGCTTCCGCTGTGGGGCCTGCTCGCCCTGTTCGGCCTGATCCGGCGCTTCACCTTCGACGCGCTCTGGTCCGGGCTCGAATGGCTCTATCCGCGCGTGCTTGCGGGCGCGTTGCGCATGCGGCTGCTGCTCCTGGCCCTGGTCGTTCTGGCGGGCTGGGGCGCTTGGCAACGGGCGAGCACCCTGGGACTCGAGCTCCTGCCCGAGATCCATCAAGGCGAATTCACCGCGTTCATGACCCTCGAAGTCGGTACGCCGATCGAGGTGTCCCAGGGCATCTTCGGCGCCATGGCCGAGCAGGTGCGCGGCATCGAAGGCGTGGAGACGACCGCGCTCACCGTGGGCGTCGAAGCCGAAACCCTGACCCGCGAGATCGAAGGGGAGAACACCGGCCGATTGACCGTGCGCCTCGAGCCCGGGCACTCGAGCAGCGAGGCGGAGATGGCGATCGAGGACCGCGTGCGGCGCATCATCGAAGCGAGCCCGGCGATCTCGAAGCCCCCCACCTTCCGCCGCCCGACCCCCTTCTCGCTCGAAGCGCCGATCGCCGTGGAGATCCGCGGCCACGATCTGGACGTGTTGGGCGAGGTGGCGCGCGACGTCGAAACGCGCCTGCAGGCGATCCCCGGCCTGGTGGACGTGCGCAGCACGCTCAACCCGGGCCACCCCGAAGCCCTGCTCGTCTTCGACCGCGACAAGGCCTTGGCGTTCGGCCTCGACATCGGTCAGATGTCCGACTTCGTGCGCGACCAGGTGCTGGGACGCGTCGACACGCGTTTCGTCGAAGGGGAAGACCGCATCTCGATCCGCGTGCGCGCCGACCAGGCCCGCCTCGCGAGCCTCGAGGACATCCGCGGCCTCGTGGTCAACCCGACCTCCGACCGCCCGATCCCCCTCGGCGCGGTGGCGCACCTCTCGCAGGTGCAAGGCCCCGCCGAAGTGCGCCGCATCGGCAACAACCGTGCGATCCTCGTGACCGCCGCCTCCGAAGGCCTCGACCTCGGCGGCACGGCCGAGCGCATCGAAGCCGCCCTGGCGGACCTGCACGTGCCCGACAACGTCATCGTCGAACTCGGCGGCCAGAAACGCGAACTCGACCAGAGCCGCAAGAGCCTCGTCCTCGCGCTGCTGCTGGCGATCTTCCTGGTCTACGTGGTCATGGCCACCCAGTTCGAATCCCTGCTGCAGCCGTTCATCATCATGGTCTCGGTGCCTCTCGCGGGCATCGGCGTGGCCTACATGCTGGCCTGGCAAGAGTTGCCCCTCTCGGTGGTCGTTGTCGTGGGTCTGATCCTGCTGGCGGGCATCGTGGTGAACAACGCCATCGTGCTGGTGGACCGCATCAACCAGAACCGCCTGGCGGGCATGGATGTGCGCGCAGCCATCGTCGAAGCCGGCGCCGCCCGACTGCGCCCGATCATGATGACCACCATCACCACGGTGCTGGGCCTCTTGCCCCTCACCGGTTGGCTCGCCGGCATCCCGGTGATCGGCCAATTCGGCGCCGGCGAAGGCGCGGAACTGCGCGCCCCTATGGCCATCACCGTGATCACCGGCCTGACCTCCTCCACCCTGCTGACGCTGGTGGTGGTGCCGGTGCTCTACTCGCTGCTCACCCGCAACCGCAAGCAGGAAGCCCAATGAGCGACCTTCGATCGATCCAGGACACCCACCACGTGTTCGCCCGCATCGTGCGGCGGCCCATCGGCGCCATGGTCATCCTGGTGTCGCTGACCGTGCTCGGATTGATCGGTTATTTAGGCCTGCCCCTGCAGCTTCTGCCCAGCGGCATCGAGAGCACGCGCTTCGGCGTGTGGGTCAACCACCCCGGTTCTTCGGCGGCCGAGAACGAGGAGAACGTGGCCCGGGTGCTCGAGGAGGAATTCCGCACCCTGCCGCAACTCGACAGCGTGTTCTCCCGCTCCGGCGAGGGCAACGTGATGGTGCGGGTGCAGTTCAAGAACCAGGGCAACCTGGAGCTGGCGAAAGCCGAGCTGCGCGACCGCATCGAACGCGCCCGCCCGCGCCTGCCCGAAACCGTCGAACGGGTGCAGGTCTGGGCCAACGACGACGGCGAGCCCCCCATCCTCGTGTTCATCCTCATGGTGGACCCGGAGATGGACGACCCGAGTTTCCTGATCGAGCAGGTGGTGCAACGCCGGCTCGAGGCGGTCGACGGGGTCAGCAAAGCCGACATCTGGGGCATGCTGGACGATTCGGTGCGCATCCTGCTCGACGAGGACAAGGTCGTCGCCGCGCGCATGGACATCGGCAACCTGATCCAGCGTCTTTCGCGGGACAACTTCTCGAGTCCGCTCGGCCAGGTGCGGTCGGGCCGCAAGGAGCTGCTGCTGCGCTCCGACATGCGCTTCAAGGACCTGGAGGACATCCGCCAGTACCCCATCGGCAATGGCCAGGTGCTGGGCGACGTGGCCGAAGTCATCCGCGCCAAGTCAGTACGCGACTGGCTCTCGCGGGTCGACGGCAAACGCGCGTACTACGGCATGGTGCAGCGCGAGAGCAACGCCAACGTGGTCGAGACCGCGCGCGGCATCCAGGACCTGCTGGCGGAACTGGGCCAGGATCCGCGCCTGGCGGGCAAACTCGAGATCGTGACCCTGTTCGACCAGGGTGAGATGATCGAAGCGAGCTTGGCGCGCCTGAAAGAGACCGCGATCTGGGGCGGCGTGCTCGCCGCCGTGGTGCTGCTGCTCTTCCTGCGCCGCCTGCGCACCACCCTGTGCGTGGCCTTCTCGATCCCCATCTCGATCCTGCTGGCCCTGGTCTGGGAGTACTTCTCCGGCGGCTCGTTCAACGTGCTGACCATGACCGGCTTGACCCTGGCCCTGGGCATGCTCGTCGACAACTCGGTGGTGGTCATCGAGAACATCACGCGCTTGCGGGCCAAGGGGGTCGAACGCAAACAAGCGGCCGCCGCCGGCGCCCGGGACGTGGGCCTGGCGATCACGATGGCGACCATCACCACGCTGGTGGTGTTCCTGCCGCTCGTGTTCACCATCGAGGATCCGATGATGCGGGTCTTCCTGATGGCGATGACCCGGCCCCTGTCGCTGTCCCTGCTGTTCAGTCTGCTGGTGGCCCTGGTGTTCCTGCCGGTGATGGCCAACCTGGTGGACCGCCCGCGCCCCGCCTGGACGCGTGGCCCGATCGCCCTGCTCGGCACGATCGCCTCGTGGCCCGTGCTGCCGCTCGCCTGGGCGATCGCGGCCGGGCGCGGACTCTGGCGCGCCTTCCTGCTGGCCCTGCACCACACCTCGCGCCTCTTCGCGCGTCTGGTCGGTCCCCTCGCGCCCCTGCTCGCCCCCGCGCTGCTCTTCGCCCTCTGGTGGAGCGTGAAGCGCAACACCCCCGAGTTCGCGTACGGCGACCAGTTGAAAGCCCTGGGCCTCAGCCGCTCGGGCACCGACCTGCCGCGCGCCCCCTTCATCACCCTCGGCATCGCCGGTTTGCTGGGCCTTGGGTACCTCTTCGGTCACCGCCGCGCCGCCGCGCGCCTGAAACCCGCGGGGCCCCTGATGCCCCCCGGCCGCTCCGTGCTCGGCTGGATCCAGTCCGGCAACCAGGCCCTCCTGCGCTGGACCCTCGAGCACCGTCTGCTGGCGTCGATCGTCTCGGTGCTTTGCCTAGCCACCGTCGCGATTCCCTTCGGCGGCATCAGCAAAGCCGCCTTCGGGCAGGAAGAAGACCTCTCCGAGATCGAGATCCGGGTCGAACTCGAACCGAGTTTCACCCTGGCGATGTCGAGCCGCGAGCTGCGCAAGTACGAGGAGTACTTCGCGGGGCGCAAGGAAGAGCTCGGTTTCGAGCACTTCTCCGCGCGATTCCGAGCCAACCGCGGTCGCATCGGCCTGCACTACAAACCCGGCGAGAAATCGCGCTCCGAGATGGAGGCTCTGCGCCGGCGGCTCGAGAAAGAAGTGCCGCGCTACCCCGGGCATGAGCTGTTCTTCGGCGGCGAGCAGAACATGGGCGACGCCACGCGGCAGCAAGTAGCGTTTGAACTGCGCGGTTCGAATTCCAAGGAACTCGAACGGCTCGGCGCCCAGGCGGTGGCGATCCTCAAGACCTTGCCCGGCCTGACCGACGTGGAATCGCCGCTCGAGGAATCCCCCGAGCAGGTGCGCCTGTTGCTCGACCGCGAGGCGGGTTTCGCCTTCGGCGCCACCAGCCAGGTGACCTTGCAGAACGTGTCGTGGGCCCTGCGCGGCGCCGCCTTGGCCCGCTACCAGGAAGAGGGCCGCGAGGTGCCGATGTACATCGAGTACGACCAGGAGGAACTGGCCGGTCTCGATACGCTGCGCAACCTCAACATCTGGACCGGCAACGGCCAGGTGGCCCTCGCCACCTTCGGCCAGGTCGAGTTCCAGCCCGGCAGCCGCGAGATCTGGCGCTTCAACGGGCAGACGACGTTCACGATCAACGCGCGCCTGACGGACCCGAACCGCAAGGTGGAGGTGCAGGAGGCCGGCTACGACGCGCTCGAAGCCCTCGACCTGCCGCGCGGCTATTCGCTGGGCCGCGATACGAGCGCTTTCGCCAAACGCGACGAGGAGATCGGGCAGATGAACCAGGCCCTGTTCCTCTCGGTCGCGTTGATCCTGATCGTGATGGGGATCCTGTTCGAATCGCTGATGCTGCCCTTCGCGATCATGACCACGATCCCCTTCGCGGCCCTGGGCGGATTCTGGACCCTCTACCTGTTCCATCCCTCGATGGATTCGATGGGGTACATCGGCTTCATTCTTCTGGTGGGCGTGGTGGTCAACAACGGCATCGTGCTGCTCGACAAGATCCACCGCCTGCAGGTCGAAGACGGCCTGCCGCGCGCCGAAGCGGTGATCGAAGGCACCCGTGCGCGGGTGCGGCCGATCCTGATGACCGCGATGACCACGGTGTTCGGCCTACTGCCGATCACGGTGTCGCCGTACGATGGCAAGGGCATCGACTACCGCACCCTCGCGACCTGCGTGGCCGGCGGCCTGACGGTGTCGACCTTCTTCACCCTCTGGGTGGTGCCGCTCGCCTACACCCTACTCGACGACCTGCGCAGCGCGGGCCTGCGCACGATGCGCCAGGCCTTCGGGCGGGTCGTCCCGGCGGGCGCGGCCCCCGTCAAGCCCCTACCCCAGGGCCCGGAAGAAAGCCTGTAGCCCCCTTTCTTCCCCCAGATGGGCCCCACCAGGCGCCCCCTGGCCCCAATTCGACACGCCGCGGTCCCTTGGATTGTTAAGCTCGGGGCATGGATGTACGCATCGAATACTGCCGTGCCTGAAATTACCTGCCTACGGCCTCCAGGTTGGAGGCTGCCCTAAAAGCCGCGATCCCGGGTATCCAAGTAACCCTGGTTGGCGGCGGTGGCGGCGACTTCATCGTGCACAAGGACAATGTGAAGCTCTGGGATAAGAACGCCGACAACTCCGGCTTCCCAGACATCGAAGCCCTGGTGGCCCGCATCGCGGGTCCGGGCTGATCCGGAGCGGGGCCCGCCGGGGGCTGCTACCTCCGGTGGGTCCCGTACCCATTCCCAGGGGAAAAAGTCCTGCCCCTCGGGGCAGGCAGGGCCTAAGATCTTCGCCCCGCGACCCGCTCCAGGCCGGTCGCCCCCCCACGTTCCTTTCCCCCACCGAAGCATGGCCCAGGACCTGAACCGGCCCCAAGGCGCATCCCCCGCTCGCCCCGGCGTGCGGGTCACCGCCCTCGTGTCCACCTACCACCTGGAACTGTGCTCCGCCATGGCCGCTTCGGCCCGCGAGGAGTTCCTCGCCGCCGGCATGGCGCCCGGGGATTGGACCGAGCTGCCCGCACCCGGCGCCTTCGAATTGCCGATCCTCGCCCGCGCCGCCGCCCGCCGCGATGACGTGGATTGTGTGTTGTGCTTCGGCCTCGTGCTCACCGGCGAGACCTCGCACGACCACTGGGTCAGCATGGCCGCCACCCAAGGCATCCTGCAGGCGAGCCTCGAGACCGACAAGCCGGTGCTTTTCGGTGTGCTCACCTGCCAAACCCTCGAACAGGCGCGCATGCGCGCCCTGCCGCCCTCCGCCGGCGGCAAGCAGGACAAGGGCCGCGAAGTGGCGCGCGCCGCGCTGCTCGCCCTCGACACCCTGGACCGGATCCAACGTGCCTGATTCTGCCATGAGCACCCCTTCCAGACCCTCCCTGCCGATCAAGAAGCGCACCCGCGCCCGGGAACTGTGCCTGCAGTTCCTGTATCAGTTCGACCTGCTCGGCGAGGCCGCCCTCGACGACCTGAGCGCCTTCCTGCGCGAAGAAGAAGCCGACAAGGACACGCGCAGCTACGCCGAGGAGATGATCCTGGCGATCTGCAAACAGCGCGATGCGATCGATGGTCGCATCCAGCAGGTGGCCCAGAACTGGCAGATCCACCGCATGGCGGTGATCGACCGCAACGTGCTGCGGCTCGCCACCTACGAACTCGTGCTGCGCGACGACATCCCGCCGAAGGTGGCCATCAACGAGGCGATCGAACTCGGTAAACGCTTCTCGACGAGCAACTCCGGCGCGTTCATCAACGGCATCCTGGACAAGATCAAGTCCGGGCTCGGCCGCGCCGCCGACGACAAGGAGGGTGGCGATGGGACTGCTTGATCGCCTCAAGAAACGCCTCACCAAGACGCGCGAGGCCCTTTCGGACAACATCGCGGGCCTCTTCCGCGGCGGGCGTGCCATCGACCAAGGTCTGCTCGACGAGCTCGAGGAATTGCTCTACACCTCCGACCTCGGCGCGTTGGCCGGGGAGCTGACCGAGAACCTCGCGCGCCAGCACAAACGGGGCGCGCTCAAGGGCGAAGAAGACGTGCGGCGCTTCCTGCGCGAGGATCTGCTCGCCCGGCTCGACGCCGGCCCGCCCGAAGAACAACTCTTCCAGAACCACCCGCTCGTGATCCTTGTCGTGGGCGTCAACGGTTCGGGCAAAACCACCTCGATCGCCAAACTCGCGCACCGCTTCCAATCGATGGGCAAACGCGTGTTGCTCGGCGCGGCGGACACCTTCCGCGCGGCCGCGGCCGATCAGCTCGAGATTTGGGCCAACCGCAACGGCGCCGAGATCGTGCGCCAAAAGCAAGACGGCGCGGACCCTGCGGCGGTGGCCTACGACTCGATCGTCGCGGCCCAGGCCCGCGGCGTCGATGTGCTCTTGGTGGACACCGCCGGCCGATTGCACACGCAGAGCAATCTGATGGCCGAACTCGCCAAGGTGCGCCGCGTGATCGAGAAACAGATGCCCGGCGCGCCGCACGAGACGTGGCTCGTGCTCGACGGCACCAACGGTCAGAACGCCGTACAGCAAGCGAAGCTATTCACCGAGACGGTCGAAGTCACCGGCCTCGTGGTCTCCAAACTCGACGGCACCGCCCGCGGCGGCGCGGTGTTCGCGATCCAGGGCGCCCTCGGCTTGCCCGTGCGCTACGTGGGCACCGGCGAAACCCTGCCCGACCTCGAAGCCTTCGACCCCGAGGCGTTCGTGGACGCGATCATCAGCAAAACCACCGGCGCCGCGTCGCACTGATCGTCCATGGCCCGGCGCGAGCGTACGCAGTTCGAAGTGCTGGCGGAAGACGGCCTGCGCCTGCTGCTGGCCGCGCCGGTCTTGTTGCTCGCCCTGTTGCCCCTGCTCGCCGGGGTGCCTTCCACCGAAAGCGCCGGCCCGGCCTGGGCCGCGCTGTTCCTGGCTCCGCTCGCCGGCATCCTGTGGCTCTCCCCCGCCACGCGCCGCTTGGGCCTGCCGCACCTGGTGTTGCTCGCCTTGGCGGTTTTCGCCGCCGTGCGCGGACTCGAAGTCGCCGATTCCTTTGGCGCTCGCCGCGCCACCCTCGTGTGGAGCACCTCCCTGCTGGCATTCCTCGCCGGCAGCCTGCTCGACCGCAAGGCGCGGCTGTGGAGCGTGACCTGGATCGCGGCCCTGCCGCTGATCCTGCTGGCTTGGATCCTGTACCACCTCAGCCAAGGCCACGATGGGCGCAGCGCATTGGCCCAATCCCTGGGCAACCGCAGCGATCTGGCGGAGTTCGCCTGGCCGGGCATCGTCGCCGCCTGCTGCGTGTTCCTCACGACGAAGCGGCGCGGTCCCGCCATTGCCCTCGGGCTCGGCGCCGCCGGTCTCGTGTTCCTATTGGGTTGGAGCCCGGTATGGACGGCAATCGTCGTGCTCGGCGGCAGCGCGGTGGCGGCGTTCCTCTTCGGCTACGGCCGTGCCTGGAGCGCGCGCCTCGCCCGCCTGTTGCTCGTGCTCACGGCGGTGGCCGTGGCGGGCATGGGCCTGCGACTCGCCGGTGGCGGTTCGGCCCCGGCGAACCCCGAAGCCGATACCCCGCCGTCCGCCGCCGTGGGCGCGGCGGCCGATGGAGTGCATGGCGTGCGGGTGCGCCAGGAGATCTGGAGCGCTTCCGCCGACCTGATCGCGGCACGCCCCTGGCTCGGAGGCGGCACCGGTCAATTCGAAGCCGCCTTCCCCCCCTACCGCACAGCCGCCGAGATCGCCGCCAGCAGCCACGATGGCGCGGCGCCCTCGCCGGTGGAAGTCGAACATCCGCACAACGACTTCGTGTTGATCACCGCCGAGTTGGGCCTGCCCGCCGGCGTGCTGTTCGCCGGCCTGTGCCTGTACCTCTGCGGCTGCGCGATCTGGGCCCTGCGCCGCGGCGACCGCAGCCGCACGCCCGCCGCGGTGGTCTGGCTCGGCACGATGGCGTTTGCGTGCGCCAACGGTCCGCTGCTCGCTCCGGTGTGGAGCCACGTGCTGCCTTGGTGGATGGCGGGCATGCTCGTTACGCCGCGCGGTTTCGGACGGCGGCCCGGCCGCGCGCTGGCCGTCGTGGGTTGCCTCGGCGCATTGGCCGTGCTGCCTTGGGCCCTCGCCATGGTCGAACACGGCCGCGCCCTGGCGCAGGCCCACGCGGGCGAAACCCTTGACCCCGCAGCGTTTGCTGAAGCCCTGCGCCACGCCCCCGACAGCCCCGAAGCCCTCGACCTCTACGTGCACTCCGCCAGCACCGCGACCGACGCGGATTGGCAACGGTTGGCCGCCGTGCGCCCGAACCACAAGGCCGTCTTCAACGACCTAGCGATCCGCCAAGCGCGCGCGGGGCAGTGGGCTGAAGCCGAAAAGAACCTCGCGCACGCCCTCGAACTCGATGCGCGGTTCGCCCCCGCTTGGCGCAACCGCGTGCACCTGCTCGAAGACAGCCACGCGCTGGTGGAACTCGCCGCGGTGTTGCCCCAGGCCGACCAGGCCGGGGCCGTGCCGCGCGCGCAATGGCGGCCGCGCGCCCTGTACTGGCTGGGCCAGGGCCGCCCGGAGCTCGCCGCGGTCTACGCGCGCAGCTACAACCCCGAACTCGATTGGACGAGTGGCGATCGGCTCTACCAGGAAGCCCAGATGGCCGGGGCCATCGACGAGCCCGACGCCCAACGCGCCTTCCGCATCGGGTTCCAGCAGCTCTACGGCCGTGAGCACGCCGTCGCCGCCCAGTTCCCCCTGGCCGTGCGCAACCTGCGCCTAGCCCTCCGCCAGGCGACCCCGGAGGGCGGCCAGCCGCCCCTGGCCCTGCGCCTCGAGCTCGCCGCCGCCCAAGCCCTGAACCAGGAGCTCGACGCGGCCCGGGACACCCTCGGGGGCTGGACATGGTCCAAGGTGCCCGCCGCCGAGCGATCCTACACGCCGGAATGGGCCCGGGCCGCCCTGCAGGCCCTGGCTCCCTGAGCTCCCGGCCTGGGGCACAACGCAACTCATACAATTTCCGACCACACTTCCGGCGCCTCCGCCGTAGGTAAAGGGGGTCCGCCGAATCCCGGCGGGCCCGGCCGTATCGCCCCCAAGACCATGCCCCAGTCGTCCCAGCCCTCTACCCAGGCCCAGAACCAGACCCGCACCGTGCTCGTCGTCGAGGACGAGCACGCCCTGGCCCTCGGCATCGAAGACGCCCTGCGCCACGCCGGGTTCCAGACCCAGGTGGTGCACGACGGGGCCGAAGCCCTCAAGATCGTGCGCGCCGCCGCCCCCGACCTGATCGTGCTCGACCTGATGCTGCCCAGCATGAACGGCCTCGATGTGCTGCGCATCTTGCGCGGCGAGGGCGTGCGCTCGCGGGTGGTGATCTTGACCGCGATGGCGTCCGAAGAGGACCTGATCCGCGGCCTCGAAGCCGGCGCCGACGACTACATGAAAAAGCCCTTCTCCCCGCGCGAACTGCTCGCCCGGGTCGAAGCGCAGTTCCGCCGCGTGCAGATGGATACCCAGCCGATCGAGGTGCTCGAGTTGCCCGGGGACATTCACGTGGATCTGGCACGCCTCGAAGTGCACCGCGATGGGCAGATCACCGCCCTGACGCCGCGCGAGGCCGACATCCTTTCGTACCTGATCCAGCACCGCGACCGCGTGGTGACCCGCGACGACCTGCTGCTCGATGTCTGGCACTACAAGAGCGCCAACATCGAAACGCGCACCGTCGACATCCACATCGTCGGCCTGCGCCGCAAGGTCGAACCCGATCCGAGCAACCCGAGCCTGATCCAGACCGTGCGCGGTAAGGGGTACCGCTGGTACGACAACTAGGACCCCGGCCCCACTGCGGTCCAATCACGATCCCCGCCGGCTTCGGTGGGGATCGTTGCATTTCGGGGCGAAGGGCAGCGCACCTCGCGCCGATCGGGCGCTCCCACCTCCGGCGATTGGCGCGGATGGTGCGGCCCCACCGGATTCGCCGGGGCTAGAATGGCCTGCGCTCGCCCATGCCGACCCCCACCAAACGCCTGCGCCGACTGCTCAAGGGACCCCGCACCGCGATCCTGCTGTATGCGGTGCTTGTGTTGCTGCCGGCGGCGGTTTTCGGCGCCCTGCTCTGGGATCAACTCGAAGGCGACCACCGCCGCACCCTGCAGGAAGCCCCACGCGAAGTGCGCGACGCCTCGAGCCGCCTCGCGACCGAGGTGCACCGGCGCCTCGGCAACCTGCTGCAATCCGAATCCCTGCGCAGCTTCGCGCAGTATGCCGATACGCACCTGGTGACCGGCGCCGACGGCACAGTCAGCGAGGTGCCGAGCCCCCTGCGCGACGCCCCGCGGCCCGATGGCATCGCGGGCTGGTTCCAGTTCGACAGCGCGGAACGGTACGAAGCCGAGATCCAGCTCTACCTCGGCGAGCGCCCCGGCATCGACGCGGAGGCGCGCGCGGGCCTCGAAGAATGGCTGCGGGTGCAGGCGGTGGACTACGCCAGCGGCCGCTACAACTCCCAGGAGCTGTTCCTCGACGCCTTGCTCGACCGCGAGGAGTACTGGCTCGACAGCCACGAACGCGTGGTCACCGACCTGGCCACCATCGCGCACTTCACCCACCAAGGCGCGCCCGGTTCGTGCGATTTGGACGAGGTACGCCGCTTCATCGAGCCGCTGGTGGGCATCCCCCACCCCGTGGTGCAGAAGGTCAGCCTGCACCTGCTGCCCGGCCCCGATGGTCAAGCCACGCTGCTCCTGCTGCGCGACGTGATCATTCAGAACGTCAGCCCCGGGGAATTCGCCTTGTCGACGATTCCGGGCTGTCTGGAGGCCCTGCGCAGCAAGCAGCACTGGGTGCAAGGGCTTTGGCTCACGCCGGAATGGCTCTGGCAGACGATGCCGCAGGGGGTCGCCGACACGGTGCTAGCGGACCGCCAACGGCTCTTCCTCCGCCAGCCGCCGGGCAACTCCGGCGATTGGCAACTCGCCAACGTAAACCTGCTCGAGGGGCTCGACCTGCTGCGGCGCACGGGGGAACCGAACCTGGGCCGCTTGATCGTCGGCATGAACGTCTCCGAGATCGCCAACCGCTACCGGGACCAAAGCCTGTGGTTCGCCGGCCTGGCGAGCATCATGCTCATTTCGTGCCTGCTCGGACTGCGGCTGCTCTTCAGCCGCATTCGCTTGTCCGCGGAGAACGCACGCCGCTCGGAGAACTTCGTCGCCGCCGTCACCCACGAACTGCGCACGCCGATCTCGGTGGTCAAGCTCTACGGCGAGATGCTGCGCGACGAGTGGGTCACCGACAGCGAGAAGCGCAAGGACTACGCAGCGCGCATCGTCGACGAGAGCAACCGCCTGGCCCTGCTGGTGGACCGCGTGCTCGAGAAGCGACGCCTGTCCGGGGGCCCCGAGGCGCTGATCTCCGGCAACCTGAACGCCGAGATCCGCTCCCAATTCGATGTGCTCGGGCTCGAAAGCGCCCGCGACGTGGCGTTCGAACTGGCCGACGACTTGCCGACCGTGCTCCTGCGCAGCGAAGGCGTGCACACGGTGCTCTCGAACCTGATCGAGAACGCGCGCAAGTACGCACCCGTCACCCCCGAAAACCCCGAGCCGATCCTCGTGCGCACGCGCGTCGGCAAAGGCAAGTGGATCTGGCTCGAAGTCGCCGACCGCGGCAAGGGCATCCCCCCCCACGAACGCGGCCGAGTCCTCGAAGCCTTCTACCGCATCGGCAACGAAGCCACCCGCTCCAAGCCCGGCACCGGCCTGGGCCTCAACCTCTGCGCCCAATCCATGCGCGCCATGCGCGGCAACATCGAAGTCCTCGCCCGCCCCGGCGGCGGCACCCTCATCCGCGCCGGCTTCCGCCGCGGCTGACCCCCGCCGTTGCGCCGTTGCACCGCCCGCCTTCGCGCCGTTGCACTGCCCGCCTTCGCGCCGTTGCACTGCCCGCCTTCGCGCCGTTGCACTGCCCGCCTTCGCGCCGTTGCACTGCCCGCCTTCGCGCAGTTGCACTGCCCGCCTTCGCGCAGTTGCACTGCCCGCCTTCGCGCAGTTGCACTGCCCGCCTTCGCGCAGTTGCACTGCCCGCCTTCGCGCAGTTGCACTGCCCGCCTTCGCGCAGTTGCACTGCCCGCCTTCGCGCAGTTGCACTGCCCGCCTTCGCGCAGTTGCACTGCCCGCCTTCGCGCAGTTGCACTGCCCGCCTTCGCGCAGTTGCACTGCCCGCCTTCGCGCAGTTGCACTGCCCGCCGTTGGAATAACGTTACATACCGAACCCGGTTCGATCAGTCCCACAATTCGCGGAGCGTGCGAAGCACGCCGCGGGTGTGGGACTGATCGAACCGGGTTCGGTATGTAACGTTGTTCCAACGGCTCTACGGCCTCAGGCCGATCACTCGCTGGCGCTGCCTTCGGCGGCTTTGTCCTTGCCGCGGGCTTCCCACGAGCGCAGCCAGAGCTGGAAGTGCTCGCGGCAGGCTTCGTTGTTGGGGTCGAAGTTGGCCTCGAAGAAGTCCTGGGACTGCTTGCTGAGCACTTGCTGGCGCGTGGAGAACAGTTCCTGCGGGGTGATCTCGCTTTCCTCGGGGGCCCGCTCGTCGGCGAGGCGCACCAGGTAGAAGGTCTCGCGGGTACGGCTCGCGATCGGCGCGGCGACCTGGCCCTCTTCGAGGTCGTACAGGTTGCGGTTGCCCATCAAGGTGCGGTCCAGGTCCGACGGGGTCTCCCCGGCTGCGTTGGTTCCGCGGCCACGCTTGACGTAGGGCAGGACCTGGACTTCGAGGCCTTCCGCCGCCGCAGCGTCGGTGAGCCCGGAAGCCGGCACCGTCGCCGCCTCCGCAGCGATGCCCTGATCCGCATCGGCCAGCACGCCGCCGAAGCCGGTGAAGGCGCCTTGCACGAACTCTTCCGCCATGGTCTTGCTGCGGTCGTTGACCCACATATCGGCCACGCCGTCGCGGATGTCGGCGAAGGGCGGCTCTTCGCGGCCCTGCTTCGCCTTGACCTCGAAACCGTTGATCGAGTGCTCACCCACGAGTTCGGTCGGGTAGAAGTCACCCAGCGGAGCGCGGTTCAGGGAGTTGACCAGGTTGATGCCACCCCAATCGGGTTGGTTCTGGATCTCCGAGCGCAGCATCATCTCCGGCATCGACAGGAAGTTGAGGCCCAGGGACAGGGCTTCTTGTTCGAAGTCGGGTTTCGCGAAGGTCTCGTCCTCGGCGCCCCTCTTGCGGCGCGCGATCAGGTCCTTCATGAACTGGCCCATCGAGTTGGCGATGCGGGCTTCTTTGGTCGCCTGTTCGCGCACTTCGTCCAGCGGGAAGTACAGCTCCGCCGGGGCCGGCTCGCCGTCGGCGGGCTCGGGCTTCTTGAAGCGGTAGATGAAGTAGCGGTTGTAGTAGGTCTCGACCTCGGCCGCCTCGTCCCACTCCGCCGGCTGCGGGTAGCGCGCCAGCAGGTTCTCGACGTCGTAGTCGCCATCGAGGCCCACCCAGGCCACGCCCAGTTGGAACTTCTCCTCGGTGAACTGCTGCATCTGCTGGATGCGCGGCAGGCCGTGGAACCACACCATCAAGTCGTCGTCGCTCGGCAGTTCCGCGCGGGCGGCGTCGGCGAAGTGCGTGGAGGCCAGTTCAAGCACCTCAAACTGGAATTCGGGGTTGGAGTCCTTCCACGTCTGCATGACATCGGCCGGATCGGCCGCCATCATCGCGGTCTGCAGCACCATCGAGCGGAACTTGCTCATGCGCAGTCCGGCGCGGATGTGCTCGTCCATGGCCGCCGCGGTCGTGCGGTAGCGCTTGGCCCACATGCCGATGACCTCGCCGGTGATGCCGAGCTGACCCGCGCGCTTGATGTACTCCTCATCGGAGATCGCGACCCCAGTCTTCTTGCTCAGGGTGTCGAGGATCACCATCTGCGCGACGTCCTCTTCCTCCTGGCGCATCATGCCCTTCTTGTTGCGCTGGAGGGTCTGGTAGAGCCCCAGGTTGGTCAGGATGTCGACCCGCGTGCGCATGTCGTTCATCTGCTCGGCGGTCACCTGGTGGGCTTCCCCACCGGGTTCGGTCCAGCGCATGACGATTTCGCCGGCGGTGTTGGCTCCGCCGCCCCCGAGCACGCTCGAGAACAGGCCGCCCACCGTGAAGATCACCAACATGAACACCATCAGGCCGATCATGAAGATGTAGTAGAAGCGGCTGCGCTCCTTCGGCACGACGATCAGGTCGTCGTGGTGATCGTTGTGGTGCTCCTCGGCCTGGCCGTGGGGATGGGAACCGTGATCGGAGGAGTGGTGGGTCGTCTGCTTGGCCATCGAGGGGCGCTCTCGGTTGCAGGGGATGCCGGCGTGCTTGGGTCCCGCGGGCCGTTCCCGACCCCAGAAGCGGGGCTGGGGGCCTGGGGCCCGGGGGGTCCCGACGGGTCGGGAAATGGGCCCAAGAGTCTACGCTGGGGCCCGTGGCCTCCGCAAGGGAAGCGGCCACCGGGGCCCATCTGGGGGCCCGATCGCGGACAAAACGGCCCCCCAGGGCCGCCGCCGCTCAATCTTCGGCCAGCTCGGCGTCCCGGGGCAGGTCCCCGATCGCCTGGAGGCCGAAGCGGTTCAGGAACTCGCGGGTGGTGCCGTACTGCAGGGGCGCCCCGGGCACGTCCGCGCGGCCGATAACCTTGATCAGGCCGCGGTCCACCAGCGAGCGCAGGATCGGTCCCGCCTGCACGCCGCGGATCGCTTCGATCTCGGCTTTGGTGACCGGCTGGCGGTAGGCGACCACGGCGAGGGTCTCGAGCGCCGCGGCGCTGACCTTCTCGATGTTGTTGCCCGCCACCAGGCGTTCGACCACCGGCCCGAGTTCGGGGGTGGTCATCAAGGCGAACCCGCCTTGGATGGCGCGCACCTGGAAGGGCAGCTCCGCCAACTCCAACCGCTGGCTCAGGGCCGTCAGCACGTCCTTGACGCGGCCCCGGCGCGGGCGGTCGAGCAGTTGGGTGAGTTTTGCGAGGGTCAGGGGTTCGGCGGAAGCGAACAGCAGCGCCGCGGCGTTGCGCAGGAGCTGCTCGTCGCTCAGGTCCTCGCCGGGGCCGGTTTTGGCCCCCGCTTCTTCCTCGCCTTCGTCGCTCGCTTCCCCGGCGGCTTCGCCCTGTTCCGGCGCTTCGGCCTCGGGCTCGCCCTCCGGCGCCTCGGACCGCTCCACCTCCGCCGCGTCCCCTTCGTTCTCGCCGGGCAGCTCGGCTTCGTTCGCTTCGGCTTCGTGCGCCATGGCGGTCAGGGTCTCTTCCTCGGCCTGGGTCTGGGAGGCTTGCATGGGCCCAGCATCGGGACTCGCGGGGTGCGGATCAAGCCCGGAGGGCAAAGGCCTCCGGGCCGGTTCCAGAGAAGGGCCCGATCAAGGCGTTTCGGCCCCCAGGATGCGGTTCATGCCGCTGGTATCGACCTCGTAGCGGGCTAGGGCCATCGCCTGCCACTGCAAGAACTCGAGGTCCTCGATCGGCTGCTCCGCCAGGCTGGCTTCGACGGGTTCGGCCAGGTCCTTCCAGCGGCCACCCACGCCGGGCCGCAGGGCTTCGGCGTAGAGGAACAGGAAACGCTGGCCTTCTTGGATCGGGCCGCCGACTTCCCCCACCGCGGTGGCGAACGCCAGCCGCGACATGGCGGCGCGGGAGCGGATCACCGGCGCGATGCGGCCGCCGAGTTCGGCGGAAGGATCGACCGAGAACTCCCGGGCGAGGTCTTCGAAGGACTTGCCCTGGGCCAACCCGGCTTCGACGCGATCGGCCACCTGCCGGTCGGGCGCCACGATCAAGCGCGCCAGCACGGCATCGTTCTCCAGCGAGTACGCGCGCACGCAACGGGCGGCGGTCAGGTCGATGCGGCGCCGTTCGCGCATGGAAGTCAGGTAGGCTTCGGGATCGAGGCCGAGGCGCGTTTGGATGAAGGCGCCTCGCGCCATGCCCGGTTGGGCTTCGGCCACGCGTTCATCGAAGTAGGCGAGGGTTTCGCGCCAATCGGCTTCGAGCAGCTCGGGCAAGAGCTGCACGCCGAGGCGCGTGGCTTCCGCCTGCACGAGTCGGTCGAGCACGAGCCGGTCGAACAGGTCGCGCAGGCTTTCGCTGTCGCGGAAAGCCCAGGCGGCGAGCACATCCTGAGCGCGCAGCTCCTGGCCGGCGACCTTGGCCAACAGATCCCCGCCGTCCCCGCTGCCCTTCGGGCGCGCGGCGGCGGGAATCGTGCCCGCGTGCGGCGGCGGACTGTTGTCCTCCGAAAGGACACGGCGCGTCTCCTCCAGGGTGGGTTTGGCGCGTACCTTGGGATCCGATTGGCACGCGCCGAGCCAGAAGGCGGCGCACAGAAGCGGCAGAACGAGCGGCTTCATCAGCGGTACCTCACGCGACGCACGATCTGCTCGCCGTGGCACAGGGGACAGGGTTCGATGCGCGGTCCGCCCATACCGGAAACACCGCCGCGGCTGCCGGGTCGGCTGGGGCCGCCGGAAAGGCCGCCTTGGATGCTCTCGAGCGCGCCGGTTCCACCGCACTGACGGCACAGGTGCGCCACAGCCGGGCGCACTTCGAAGATGCCGGAGAACTCCGCGTAGTACGCGAGCAACCACATGGCGCGCGCCTCGAGCGGCATGTCGCGCCACGTGCGGTTGCGTTCCTCGACTTGATCAGCGCCGTTGCGCCGGCTGCCCGCCGCCTGGCGGCGTTGGTTGTCGAGGTAGGCCTTCACCCGCTTCTCGAACTCGGTTTCGGTGCCGGTGGGTTCGCCTTCGCGGTCATCCTTGCGCTTGCGGCTCGCCTTGTCCTGCTCCAGGCCCGCCTGGGCGCGGTCGGAGCCGAGCAACCAGGTCTGCGAACCGTAGGTGGCGGAACGGAAACGGCCGAGCTTGCGCTGGCGGAACATCTCCTCGACGACTTCGGGTTGGATGCCGGGCGACAGGCTTTCCACGTCGGCCGTCACCGCTTGGCGGATCTGCGCGGTCATCTGGGACTCGATGCGCGCCACGAGCGAATCGAAGTCGGCATCGGGTTCGCGCGCCAGTTCGCGGGTGAGGCGCGACATGCGCTGGAACCAGCGATCCTGGATGCGTTCGGCCACCGTGCGCGCCTGGGTCTTGAGCACCAGGGCTTCGGCTTTGGCGGCTTCGGCGAGCAGCGGGCTCTTCGGATACGTCGCTCGGAACGCCGCGATCTTCTCCAGGGCCTGCGGGAATAGGTTGCGGCGGCGCAGGCGATCCGCCTCGTGCAGGCGCTCGAGTTGATCCGCCTGCTTGGCCTTTTCGGTCGCCTGGTTTAGCGCAGCCTGCCACTCGGCCGTGTCGCGGTCCTTGCCGAGGGCGATCGCCTGGCTGTAGTGCAACACCGCGTGGGTGAAGTCGAGGATGCGCTCGCAGTAGCGCGCCAGCTCCACCTGGGAATCGGGGTCCTCTTCCACCAACTGAGCGCGGCCCATGTTGTAGAGCTCTTCCACTTGGTACACGTCGAGGGCCGGGCGCAGGCCCCCGGGAACCACCGACACAACGCGGCTGTTCGGCACCACCTGGGTGTTGCCCTCGGACTTGATCACGAAGCCGCCGCTACCGCGCTCGAGGATCACGCCCACGACCTCCTGGCCCGACGCCAGCACGAGCTTCTCGACCGTGATCAGCATCTCCTCGGACTGCTCCTGGATGTAGCCGAAGCGGCGCTGCAGTGCATCCCCCTGGCCAGGGTGCAGGAGGGTCCAAGGCACTTGCACCACACCCCCGGTGCGCGCCACGCGGAACCGCAATCCGTTGCTGTCGTGATCGATCAAGTGCCCGACCGCCACGCGGCCATCGGCCATCTCGAGCAACAGGGGTTCTCCCGGTGCAGCGGCGGCGTCCTGGCCGTGCGCCAGGGCGGGCAGGGCCAGGATCAGGGAAGGCAAAAAGGAACGGAATCGGTTCATGGCTTTCGCAGCCGGGCGGCTAGACGCTCGGCGAAGGATTGCTCCCGCAGCAGGCGGGTGTGGAACGTGCGGGCACGCCGCACGCCCTGGAGAGTGAAGGCGAATTCCACCTCCACGTCGAATTCGAGCGGTCCCCCATCGGGGGCCAGTGCCCCCGTCTCCACCGCGGTGGCGTGCGCGCTGTAGCGCAGGCGCGGATGGCCGGGCACTTCTTGATCGGCGAGCTCCACCGGCAGACCCGGCAGGCCCCGATCATCGATGGGGAACAGTTTGCCGGGCAGGTCCCCCAGGATCGCCTCGGCCGCATGGGCCGATTGGCGTTGCAGCATCGCGCTGCTGGTGAGGGCGCCGGCAAACGTGAACAAGCTCAGCAAGGCCGTCATGCCGATGGCGAGAATGACGGAGGCGAGCAGCACTTCGAGCAGGGTGAATCCCGCGGCGGCGTGGTTCCTGGGTTTCATCGGGCAGCCCTCCCATCCGGCGAAAGGTTCGCCACGTCGATGCGCACCAAACGCTCGCCGTGGGCACCGAAGTGCACCCGGGCGCCCCGTTCGTGCAGGGCCGCCAGGGTCCCGCGCTGGCCACGCAACACCGCCGCCCGGTCGCCATCCACGCTTTGCAACTGCAGCCACTCCCCATCGATGCGCAGGAACGCACCAGGTTCGGGCAGTCGTTCGCCGCGGGTGACTTCGAGCTCGCCCGCTTCCCGGTCGAGCGCCACCGCCAGTCGCGGCCGGGTATCGCGGTCGGCCGCGGTCTCGATCTCCAACTCCAAGCGCACGCGTTCGGGCAAGCGCGGCCGGCTGTGTCGCGCCCCCAGGTCGGCGATGTCCAGGTTCATCGGCGCCACCTCGCGGTTCACGCGATGGGCCCCAAGGCCATCCCACGCCCGGCGCGCCTGGCCCGCTTCGCTGCCGATGGCCGCATCCAAGGGCACACCGGACTCGAGCAGCACCACATCCCACCACAGCACGTCGTGGGCCACTGGTTCCAGCGGAAGGGTCTCGAGGAAATCCCCCTCCGCACCCAGGCTCAATTCGCACAGGGCCGCCGCCGGCGGTTCCGGTCGGCGCTGCTCCATCCGGTACAGCACCCCCGCCGCCTCGCCGCCGCTGCGCGTTTCCGGCAGCAGCACCCAAAGCACTTCGGCGAGCCCCGGACGCAGGATGTCGCGCACCTGCGGCAGGTCCTGCTGGGTCTCGTAGCCGGGGGATCCCACGCCAAAACCCGCTTCGAGGAACTGTTCGCGTTCTGCGTCGGTCCAACCGGATTTGACGAGGCGCTCCCAATGTTCGGCGGACGGCCGCGTGCCGAACCGCAGGCGCGGCAGGCAGCGATCGACGCCCGGATCCTCGTCCAGGTTGAAGGGCACCCACTCGAGTAGGAAGTCCCCGAGCGCACCCGGATGCACGCGGGTCAGATCGCCCGCCACCCGGTCGAGGGTGGCCTGGATGCTGCCACTGCGGCTGCGCTGGATCTCGGATCCCGACCAGGTGTTGAGGGTGAAACCGACGAAACGCACGAGCGCCGCCATCACCAGCGCGCCGAGCATCGACGCCACCAACAACTCGATCAGGGTCATGCCCCCTTGGCTGGAACGCACGCGCCTCATCGGTCCACACTCCGCAAGGTCTCGCTCGGAGCGTCATAGCCGACCCCGAAACGCCGCAAGCGCGGGCTGTACTTCCATCCGTGCGCCGCCCCCCCGAATGCGTCGAAGACGCCGGGGGCATACCGCACGTGCACGCGGGCTTCGAGTTCGTCCGCCCAGACGCCGAGCGGCCAGAATTCGGCCCCGTCGGGCTTGCCCGATTCGAGCAGGAACAAACCGGGCGTCTGCTCGGGATCCGCGTCCCACGGCAAACCGCGGCCCGCCCGCACCAGCGCGCGCAGCTCGACGCCGGGCACCGAACTCGGCTCCTGTTCGAAGAAGACCCCCTCGAACCAGGCCGAAGGTTGTTCGACCCGCAGCCCAAGCCACGCCATGTCCGGATCGTCGGCGAGGTCGTGCCAGCGATCCCAGTAGCGGAAGGGGAACAGGATCACCGGCGTGCCCGCCGCATGGTGGCTGATCGGTGTACCGAAACGCCCGCGCAAGAGCGGCGTGCCGCCGCCGTCGCGCACCCCCGGATCGAGCGAACCGCGGGGCAGCAAGAGCACCTGGCCGCGCTTCGACGTGTAGTGGATCAACTCGTCCCCCACCAGCACGAGCCCTTCCTCCGGGAAGTCCGGCGCGTCGCCGAGCACCAGCTCGGTGTCCTCTGGTTCGAGGGGTTGGATCAACATCGACGTGGGCACGTCGGGCACCGGATACAGCACCTCGCCGCCGCAATGCGGCACCGCCACCGTACCCAGCAATCCACGGCCCCCCGGCGCCAGGTACAACACGTTGTTGTCCCAGTCGCGGCCGGTGTAACAGACGTATTCCTGACCGATGCGGGCAAGCCCCACATCGTGGGGCAGGATCTGCAGGGGTCCCTGGGCGATCCACAGTTCCCCGCGCGAAGTCGAGATGGACTTGCGCAGGGCGATCGATTGGTCGTCGACGCCGGTATCGAGGCCGAGCACGATGCCCGCGCCGGCCAAAGCGTCCCCGTTGAACCCCGTGGTGACGTTGTTGCCGTGCACCAACGTCTGGAAAGCCACCTCGTCCACCACGACCGGCGCGACCCCGGGGAATTCGAAGGTCGGCGCGACTTCGCCGCCCAGGCGCATCTTCTCGACGCTCGCCGGCCGCTCCCCGCTCGGGAACTTCGCCATGCGCGGCAGGATGCGGATGTCATCGCCCGGATCGAGGTCCGGATCGAGGATGATCGGCGTGAACAGGCTGTTGCTGAGCGCCACGAAACGGCCCCGTTCCTCCGGCGGCAGCGCCAGGTTGCTGGAGGTGGTCGCGGCGGCGGCTTCGGTGATGTATGTGCGCGTGAATCCGCGCTGCACATAAAGCTGCGGTGCAATCCAGCCGCGGTGCACCACCCCCGTCTGCGCCCCGCTGCCTAGCCCCCCCGCATCGAGGAACACCGCGTCCAACGCACCGGGCATGGCGTCGCCCTCGGGCCGGATGCGGAAGACGGGCAGCACCAGGGTGCCCGTCGTATGGGTCGAATCCTGGGTCTCACAGGCGCCGCGGAAGCGCATGAAGTCGCTCACCGTGCGGGTGAGCGGCAGTTCGGTGGCATCCGCCGTGCCAAGGATTGGGGTCCAAGTCCCCAGCGATCCCCCTTGCGTGCCCTGCGCGACCATTGCGCTGGATACGGTGGTAGTAGCGGTTCCCGGTTCCTCGGAGATCGGCCCCAAAGCCACATCCCCGCCGGCCGGAGGCACGAGGCCCCCGCCGGGCGGCTGGGTCTGCAACTGCCCCACGAAGCCCGTGATCACGCGTTGCACCTGTTCCACCAGGAACCGGTCGATGCGCACCAAATGCCCACCGCCTTGGGCCACCACGTCGTACCGCACCCACTCGGACAACTCGCGCGCGTCGTTGTGCGTAATCTGGGCGAACTTCGCTCGGCCATTGGCGGGCTCGAACATGCTCGCCCCGTTCACCGGAATCGAAATCGGGATGCAATACACCGCCCGGTTCGAAAGTTCATCGACCACGTTGCCGTTCACATCGTGGGCGCCGCCGTAGTCGAGGATGTACGCGTGGGCTCCGCTGAGGAAGTTCACGCCGAGCTCGCCCTCCGCCCCGCGTTTGGTCACGATCAATTCGTTGCCGGTTTTGCCCGCATAGCGGATCACTTCGACGCCACCGATCGGCGTGTGCTTCGGCGCCGCGGTGAACAGTCCCGAGCTGAATTGCGTCCCCCCCCAAGCCTGCACCAGCAGCGCGTACCCACCGCCCGAGTGGAACGCCTCCATCACCGTGGACGCCGAGCTGCCGCCCTGCGCGCCATCGGCCAATTCGAGCACCAGGTTCGAGAGGTTGTCCCCTTCGATGCCCGTCAGGTTCAGCCCCTGCACGCCGTCGATCGGCAGGGGGTCGAGGCTGCCGGACGTGCCCACATCGCGCACCACGGCGACGCGGAACGGGCCGACCGGACCATTCAGTTGTCCCTGTCCGGCGGGAATCGTCTCGTCGAACAGCGTGCTGTAGCCGTAGTGCTCCACGAGGGTGCCGACGGGGTGCGCCGCGCGCACAAGGCCCGCGCCCAGGGCCGGCGGCAAGGACGTCGGATCCCCCATCACCCCGCGCTCGTGGCGCGCCATGCGTCCGCCGAACCCGGCCAGGGCGCCCGAATACTGGTGGCTGCAGATCAACGAGTTGTCGCCGCCGAGCACGTACTCGACCAGTTCGGAACCGACCCGGGCGACCCCCTGCTGCGGGAATCCGCGCGTCGAGATCACCGAGATGATGCCGTCGCCTTCGTTCAAGGCCACCGTCGTGCGGGTCTGCCCGTCGATCTCGACCCCGCTGGCCATGCCGTTGACGACCAGCTCCATCTGGCTCGGGCGGTTGCCGAGCACGGAGAAGCGCACGTGGTTCCAGAGGCCCGGCGCGATGCCGGCGCCGCCCTGCCCGACGGGCACCGTAATCCGCCCCGCTTCGACCATCGGCGTGGCCGGGTGATCGCCGAAGTTGTCCAGCACGCGCAACTCGAGCCCCTCCACCCCGAAACCGAGCTGCACCCGGTTCGTGCGCGGATCGCCGAGGTTCAGGTCGAGGATCGAGCCCGTCGCCTCACCCACGGTGCGCAGCCACAGTTCGGTGGAGATCCCAGGCAACAGACCCAGGGTCGCCTTGGGCACAAAAGCCACCGGCACCTTCGTCACATCCAGATCCAGCGGCGCGTCGGGCAGCAAGCGCCCTTCGGGATCGCTGCTCTCGAAGTCGAAGTGCAGCACCCGGCCGTTGCGGCGTTCGTTGTTGCCAAGGCGCGCGGGCCCCAGCTGGGCCCAGCCACCCGGCTCCCGGTCCGCAAAGACATGCTGTACCGGCAAATCGTCGTAGCCCGCATCGCGCTCGGTGTTGCGATCGTTCACATCGGTCACCCCCGGCAGGAACACCTGACCGGCTTTGGTGCCGAGGTGCGCCCACAGGCGCGAAGGCGGCGTGCGCGATCCGTCGTACACGTTGGTCGCGCGCGGCCCGGTCATCCACCAGGGACCGTTGCCGAGCAGATTGAAGTCCGCTTCGAAGTCCTCCTGGCGGTGCATCAGCGCCATCAACGGCTGCTGGGGCACCACGCGCTGGACCAATTCGCGGCGTTGGAACACGCGCTCGATGCCCGCCGGCGCGTCCACCGATACGGCCACGTCCAAGCGGAACACGTCCCCCGACGCGAAGGCGAAGGGCATGGTGGCGAACGACAAGCGCGCATCGTTCGCGCAGAGGCCGTTCAGATAGAGCGCCATGGCGTCGGTGCTCGAAATCAACGCCGGCGGCGGTTCTTCGCCTTCCGGGGCTTCGAGCCCGGCGGCCGGCAATACCAGCCGGCGCAGGAAATCCTCGCGGTTCTGGAAGGGTCGCAAGCCCATCGCGCGCGCCACCAGCCGGTTCGCCTCGCTCGACGAAATGCGATCGCTCGAGCCCTGCAGGGCGAGGTTCTCGAACAACACCCGCAGCACATCGGGCGACGCCGTGTTGATGTTCACCGGCCGCCGGATCAACGGGGTGATCACCGTGGATTGGGCGTCGTAGTCGTGCTCCAGCACCCGGTGCAGACCCACGCGCCCGCCACCCGAGGTGGACACGTAACGCCACTCGCGGTTCCCCTGGCCTTCGATGCAGATCAAAGTGCCCGGACCCAGATCGCGCGTATCGGACACGGAGACGAACACCGTCGAGTCGGCCTCGATCGCCGCCTCGACCCGCACCGCGCGGCCCATCAGGCCCCCCGCCAGGGGTTCGGTGAAACACGAAGTGTGCGTCTCGATGACCGCGCGCCAATCGCCGTCGCCAAAGGACTCCATGGCGAAGTTCTGCACCTGCGGCAGCTCTTCCATCACGTCCAGTCGGCGCAGTTCCCCAAGCTCGCCGCCGAGCACCCGGCGCTCGAGGAAGGCGTAGACGCGTTGATCGATGAGCGGCGTACCGAAGGCGTGCGAACGCGGCGGCAGGGGCCCGCGGGTCTGGTACCCGTCGTCGGTTTTCGTGGTCTCCAACCCGCGTTCGAGCTGCAGCAGGCGCGTGCCCCCGGCGGTCTTGATGGTTCCGTATCGGATCCATTCTCCACCCGCAATCACCACGCCGCCTTCGGGATCCAGCGTGCCCGGATCGTCGACGGCCGCCTCGGTGGCCCCCGCATCGATCACTTCCACCAGCCGCGTCTGCCAGCCAAGCAAGTTCGCGAGCACGCCCGGCGAGGCGCTGCCGAGATCGATGCGACCGCTTTCGTCTTCGAGCCCGATGCCCCACTGCGCCTGACCCGGTTGACCACCCAGGTCGCGCAGGGGCGCGGTGAGCTCGTCGAGCGAGTCGCTGTCCGGGGTGGCGTCCAGCGCCGGGTGCGTCTTGCCGAGCCGCGCACGCGCCACCTCGGTGGCCGCCGCCATCGCGTAGCGCGCCTGGGTCCCATCCGCGACCTGGTTGCCTTGTTGCACCGAATCGCGCGAACTCGCAAGGAACGGCCCGCACAGCACGAAGAGCGCTAGCAGCACCATCAGCACCGCCAACATCACCATGCCCGCGCGCGGGGAAACCTGGATCCGCACCTTCATCGCACCGTGCCCATGGTTTCCACCGAGAGGTTCTCGGGCGCCCCGTCGGGGACCTGCCAGGTGAGGGTCACCGCTGACCCGTGGTACAGCGGATCGAGACTGCCGTCGGGCCCGAAAACCAGACTGTGTTCGCCTTTGCCCGTCCACACGGCCTGCGCCGGCAAAACGCGCGTGGGCAGGGGTTCGACCACCGAAACGACCAGTTGGTCGACGAGGCCGGGGAAGGGATGCTGCGCATCGGAAAGCTGCAACCGCGGCGGCCCCATCCAGACCGGCGCCTCTTCGGGGCGCACCGCCTGGGGCACCCCATCGACCGAAAGCCGCAGGGCCCGGCGGTCGTAGAGCATCTCGATCAACGACCAACGCCCCGCGCCGACCGCCCCCGCTTCGCTTTCGACGCGCACACGGTCCCCCGCGTCCAGGGCGCCGGTATCCGCGACCCGCGCCGTGCGGAATTCCGCGGCCACGGCTCCGCGCTCGGAGAGGGCGAGCACGAGGCCTTCGCCCAGTTGCAGCAGCACGCCCGAGCGGGCCTGCTCGGGACGCACGGCACAGCGCACCAGGAACCCTTGGCTCCAATCGAAGGCGGGTTCGTCTTGCAGGGGCACCTGCCAGGTGCCCGGGCTCGCCGCCAGGTCCAAGGCGCTGCCCTGGAATCCACCCGGCACCACCCGCGCCTCACCGGCTCCCATCCAGACCGCATTCAACCCAAGCGCCCCGTCCATACCGGTACCTTCGAACGCCCAGGTTCCGACCACGCGCATCTGCTCGAGTTGCAACTCACCGCTGCCCGCGCGCCAACGCAGGATCGCCCGCGATCCGCTCTGCCGAGCCGATTGCGCCACGAGGCGCACGGTCTCTTCGAGATATCCGCGCACGGCGTTCTCCGCCGGCGCCAACCCCACGAGCAAACCGAGCCCGGTGCCCATCAACAGGCCCATGAGCGCCAACACGGCGAGCAGCTCCACCAGGGTCATGCCCCGGCGCAGCCTGCCGATGTGGTTTGCGCTCATTTGCACCCGTCTACTCCCGGCTGAAGTTGCACACGTCGTCGTCCGTACCGAACACCCCGTCGGGGCCGGCGGAGATCAGCTGAAACCGGCTGCGCTCGTAGAAGTTGCCGGTTTTCCCGCTCTTCAGGGCCTGCACCACCGAATCCACCGGCTCGCCGGTTTTCCCGTCGAAGGTCTGGTAGGTGAAGCGTTTGCTGTAGTCGCGGCGGTGGATGTACGCGATCGGGTTGCCCCAGTCGTCGCACACCTCAAACACCTCGCGACCGTCGAAGTCCGCCAGCGGCGCTTTGCTCGAGTCCCCATCGGTGTTCGAAAGGCGCGCCTCGTCCAACTCCTGGGTCTGGGCCTTGCCGCTGGCGGGGAACAACGCGATCAGGAGCATCTCCGATCCCATGTTCGTCGTGCTCGGCACGTCCGCCAGGTTGTCCGGGAAGGTCGACGCGGGGAAGTCCCCGTTCTTGGCCTCGTACTCGGTGATCTGCACCTCGAGCTGGCTCATGAACATGCGCGTGTTCTTGGCTTCGACCACCTCCTGGGTGCCGGTCAGGTTGACCACGAGGAAGCCCATGAGGATGCCCAAGATCAAGATCACAGCCAGGATTTCGACGAGGGTAAAGCCCGCGCGCCGTTGCCCAATCCGTCGCATCATTTGCCTCCTAGGCGCCGTCGCACGACGCGCACATCGTCCAGGGTCACATCGGCCTCGCGGTTCACCTGGCCTTCCACGTACAGGCCGAAGCGCAGCACCTGGGTCGCGCTGCCGAGGGTCGGCATGGTGAGGCGCGGCGCGACGAGCTCGCCGTCGATGAACAGTCGGATGTAGGCATCCGAGCCCACGCCGACCTTCTCTAGGGTCCAGGTCACGAACTGGTCCTGGGGCTGGGTACGGCCGGGGAGATCGACCCAGGGGGCATCCGCCTCCCCGCGCGTCATCAAGCGGTACTGGTACACGCCATCGGCGTTGCGTTGGAAATCGACTTCCGCCTGGGCCACCACGTCACCGGCGTGCCCGCTACGCTCGCGCGCCAGGAAGAAACCCACGTCCGCGCCCCGGTGCCGCGACCCGATCTTCACGCGCCCCTCCATCGAGAGGAACGAATCGGCCGAAAGCTCGTTGTAGAGGCGCGTGCGCCCCGCCGCGGTGATCTGACCTTCGAAGCGCACCTCACCCCCGGTGAGTTCCACCGTCGGGCCGAGGCCTTCTTTCACGCTCCAACCGTTGCCGATGCGGCCCGGACGCCGCTCGAAGCGATCGGTCCACAGCTCCTTGCTGTCGTGGTCGCGGATGCGCGCGCTCTGGGCCTCCGCGTACATCACGTACGGGTCCTCGGCGCCCATCGCGCGGCGCCGTTCGATCCATTCGCCGAAACGAGTGATCGCCTCGGTGCTGTCCCCGGCGAGGTAGTGCCACCAAGCCTCGGCCAGCCCCGCCTCCGCCAGGTCGCTGTCGATCGACAAAGCCGCCTGGAACAGGTCGCGCCCCTGGTCGGCCAAGCGCCGGTCGTAGGCGTTGAAGCCGCGCAGCGCGAGCCACGAGGCATTCTGCGGATCGAGCTCGAGGGCACGCTCCAGGTACAACTCCGCCGCCGCGTAGTCGAGCCCTTCGCGCTTCACGCGCGCCATCTCGACCAACGCATCGGGGAAATCGAGCTCGAGTTCGAGCGCCCGTTGCAGGGCCGCTTCGGCCCCCGCCAGGTCGCCCTGCTCGCGCAACAATCGTCCGCGGGTCGCGTGCGCCCAGGCGAATTCGGGGGCGATCGTGAGGGCCTCGTCGAGGTACCCAAGGGCCCGCTCGCCTTGCTGTGCGACTTCGGCCAGGTTGGCAAGGGCCCCATACGCGAGGTGCGCACGGAAGGGATCGCTGCCCGCGGCCAGTTCGAGGTGGCGCCGCGCGGCGGCCCACTGCCCCCGGTCGAGGCTCGCCTGCCCCAGGGCCAACGACAGCTCGAAGCTGCCTTCGATCGCGCCCGACTGGGCTTGGCCCAGGGCGGCGGTCAACGCGGCATCCCGTTCGGCCGCGGGCAAGATCCGCGCGGCCTGCAGCGCGCCCGCCAGGGACGCGGGATGGGTTTCATCGAGGGAGAGCGCACGACCGTAGGCGGCGCGGGCTTCGCTCGCCCGCCCAAGGGCGAGCAGGCACGCCCCGTGGCGCGTACGGATGGCGATGCGGCGCGCCTTGTTCTCCACGCCGCGCGGCTCGGCTGCTTCGGCCTGCTCCAGGTACGGCAAGGCTTCTTCCGCCCGCCCTTCGGTCATCAAGAGATCGCCGAGGGCGTACAACGCGCCCGAGTTGCCGCGTACCGAGTTCAGCGCCTGACGGAAAAGCCCCTCCGCCCGCTCGGCCGCGCCCAAGCGCGCATGCAATCCGCCGGCGGCCACGAGCACCTCCGGCCGGCCCGCATACTCGCTCGACTGCAGCAGCTCGTGGTACACGTCGAAGGCCTCTTCGAAGCGGAACTCCACCTCATAGCTGCGCGCCAGCAAGAGCCGCGCCTCCATGTGCTGGCCCTGTTCGAGCTCTGCGACCTGGCGTGCCAGATCGCGCGCGATCTCGAGCCCCACCGGCGCCTCGCGGAAGTGGTCGAGGGCCCGGTGCGCCAGGTCCAACGCCCGGTTCTGCATGGCCGGGCGGATCGTATCCCCCAGCGCCACGCGATCGATCTGCAGCCGGTTGGTCTCGTTCTCCGCGAACCCGTGATCGGTCACCCGCGCCCGGTCATACGACACCGGCGCCTGACCGGGGAAACGTTCTTCCCCCGTCGATTCGTTGATCTCGACGAACAGCACCGGCTCCTCGGGCCTCTCCGCCAGGCGGTAGCGGTCCTTGTTCACGATGCGCCCGAACTTGAGCGAGGGCATCTGGATCCAGTCGTACAGCTTGCGGCTGGCGCGGATGCGCTCCGCCGGGCTCAACTCGGGCAGAGCCGGGTCGAGGCCGGTGCCTTGAACGGCGGTCCGGATCTCCACCAACGCCTGCCGCGCCTCGGGTGAATCGATCGTTTCCAGCGTGCGGATGGCGAGTTCCATCTGCATTTCCGCTTCCTGGCTGCCCTGCGCCCCGGCCAGCTCGATCAAGTCCGCGACGTCCTGATCCGCCAACTCGCTCACGCTATCGGCAAACAGGGTCGCCATCTCCTGGTGCGGCCAGGTGCGGCGCAAACCGGGCGCGAGGTGCGCGGCTACGGGCCCATCGCCCCCCGGGGACGCGAGCACCGGCAGGGGTTCCCCCGGCGGCACTTCGAATGCGAGCGGCGGCAGGGGCACCGTATCGCTCGGCGGGGTGAACAGGGCGCGCGGCCAATTGGCCACGTCGACCTCGTCCCCGGGCAGCCGGTTCGCATCCGGGGCGGGATAACGGGGCAGCTCCAGCGCCTTGCGGCCGCCGCGGCTTCCGCGCTCGGCGGGCACGGACAGGTCCGACCAGACCCAGTAGCCGAGGAACAACAGGGTGGCCGTGAAGACCGTATGGCTTTGGTTCCAGCGCATGCCCTACTCCAATTCCTTGGCCCCGCGGGGCTGATGCATCCACAGGGCGCTGACTTGCATGCTGCACAACACCAATTCGGGGTCCCGGCGATCGGTGCGCAACTCGAGGTTGTCGATCACCGCCGGCCGGCCATATTCGTCGCCCTGGGTCGCCACCAGGAACGCCGTCATCGCTTCCGAATCGCCGCGCGCTTCGAAATCGATGCGCGTGCGTTCGATGGCACCGACGCCTTGTTTGCTCTGGAACGCGGGATCCAGGTGCACCGCGAGGCGGTCGATGGAAGTAAGGCCCGAGGCGAGGGCCTGGCGCACGCAACGGTCGATCAGATCGAGGGCCGCCAGGTGCCGCGTGATCGTCTCCACGTCGTTGGTCATCAGAGGTTCGAGGCCGAGTTCATCGGGCAACGACGCCCGCGAACGGCTGGCGATGCGCGCCAATCCCTCGCGCACCTGATCGACACGCTGGAAGTACACGTTGCTCGGGGATCCTTCCCCGGGCTTCAGGCGGAACTCCTCGCGGGTCTCGAAGACCGCGCGCCCGGCGAGGGCCGACAAGGCCTGGTTCAGCCCGGTGTTGTCGTCCTGGGCCGCCTTGCGGTCGGCCTGCACGTAGAGCGGCGCGGCCAGATCGGACTTCAGCTCCGCCAGTTTGCGCAAGCTGGACCGGTCCTGCGCACCAAGCGAGGAATTGAGCCACAGGAAGGCCACGAAGAACAGCACCACGCCGCCCAGCACAAAGCTGACCAGTTTTTTGTTCTCCTGCCAGTAGTCGGAAAGGTTCATGAGCGAAGCGAGTGCCTACTGTGCGGAGTGCCTACGGTTTCTGGGGCGCATCCTGGGGCGCGGCGGCCGGGGCGGCGAAGAAGGTCAGATCGATCGCGAAGTTGGTGCGGTCGATGGTGTGGTTGATGCGGGCCGCCGGCAGGCGACTCTCGAGCCGCGCGATCATGTCGCGGTGCTGGACCGCCGGGGACACGGCGCTATCGCGGGTGCGGCCTTTGATGCGCACCACCGGCCGATCGCCCCCATCGCGCGTCATGCCGAGCTCCTCGTCGGTCGTGCGCGTCGCATTCATCTGGGTGACCCAGAAGTCATCGGGCAGGCCGCCCGCCAGGAAGTCCATGGCGAGCACCGCCTGACGCCCGAGCCCCACCGACCAGGAGAGTTCCTGCACGGTGCCGGCGATGCGCGCGTTCTCTTCGAGCAATTCGCGCGTGCGCGAATCGTCCGCTTTCGCCCGCCGCAGCTCGCCGGACAGACGCGACACTTGCTTCTCGTTCTCCGCGATGCGGCCCTTGCGATCCATGGCGTACCAACCGAGGTACGCCACCGCGAGCACGCCCGCGGCGATCAGGAACAGGTGGCTGGTGAGGAATTCGCGCCGTTTGGCGACGGATTCGGGCAGGATCTCGAGCGAGTAGGCGCCGGGATCGCTGCCCATGACGGCCAGGCCGAGGGCGGTCACGCCTTCCAGCCGGAAGTCTTCGAGGGCCTGGGCATCCTCGGGCGGCAGACCGGAGGCATCGACCACCTCGAAGGGATCAAACAGCTCCACCGGCACCGACAGGCCGCGCGACAGGTACGCGCAGAGGCCTTCGAGCGCCGCGCCGCCCCCGCACAGTTGCACCCGGTCGAGCTTGAGGCCGCCGATGCGGATCTGCGTCTTGCAGAACAACACCGCGGACTGCAGCAACGACAGGATCTGACCCGCCGCGCCGGCAATGGCGCGGTTCACCCGTTCGCCGTTGGGGGTCGCGGCCCGGGCGCCGGGCGCCAGGTTGCCGTGTTCGATCTTCCAGTCGGAAGCCTGCTCGCGCGAGACGCCGAGTTGGGAGGCGATGGCCGCGTCGAACAACTCGCCGCCGCCGGTCAGGTTGCGCGCGAACAAGAGGTCCGGACCCCGCACGATCGCCACGTTGATGTTGTCGTGGCCGATGTCCGCCACCAGCACCGTGTCATCTTGCACGACACCGAAGCGCACCCAAGCGTTGTACAAAGCCACGGCCGAGGGGGCGAAACTGTCAACCTTGGCGCCCATCGCCGAAGCGCCGTCGAGGTGCTCGCGCAAGAGGGCCTCGCGCGCCATCGCCAGCAGCACGACGTCTTCGCCGCCCGACTCGGGCATCTCGGGCAACAGGTTGAAGTCGCTCGCGACCTTGCCGCTCGAAGTCTCGCCGATCTCGGCCACTTCGAACCGCATCAACTTGCGCAACTGCCAGTCCGGCACCCGCGGCACGCGCGTGTAGCGGATGTTCACATCCTTGCCGCTGAGCGCCACCCGACTGCCGCTGCTCGGGAAACGCTCGGGCAGGGCCGCCCAGCGTTCGCTGACGGAACCGCCCATCACCGGCGCCACTTGGAAGCGCGTCAGTTTGAACGTCTCGCCTTTGAACGTGCCGCGCAGGGCTTTCACCGTGCGCGCGCCCACATCGATTCCTGTCGCCATCCTCGCCATCGATCAGTCCTTCGGGCCGGTGCCGGCCGCCACGTCCTGGGCCAGAGCGTGGGCGCCCCGGGCCTCGAGCACTTCCTGCAACACGTTCAGGTGCCGCGCCTGGGGGTCAGACCCCGCCTGCGCCGTCCCCATGGCTTCGTCCGCCTCCGCCATCAGCGCGGCGAAACGGTCCTCGATCTCGCTGCCCGCAAACTGCGCGCGCAGATCCTCGGCCCGCCGGCGGCATTCGGCATACCCCTCGGCCAGGCCGAAGAAGCGCGCCCGCTGCCACTGACCGGTCAAATCCGCCAGGGCATCGTGCCCCGCGCGCATCAAAGCCGCACGCGCGGCATCGGCTTCGGCCACGTCGGCGGTTTCGTAGGGATATCGATCGAGCAGTTCTTTCCAGAGCTCGAGGGCCAGGCCGGGTTGGCCATCGGCCACCGCGGCTTTGGCCCGGTCCTTGAGTTCAAGCGCTTCGCGGAACTCGTCGCCGAAACGCACCTTGAGCCGCAGCCCCGCCGCGGGCACGCCATGCACCGCCAGACGGAAGCCGTCTTCACCCGGCAGGCCCGTCACCCGGCACGGGGCGCCGAGCACCACGCGCACGAGATCCTGACCCGCACCGAGCACGAGGTCGGTGACGCCACTCGCCTCGAATTCGAGGCGCCGGGGCAGGTAGCCTTCTTCCCCCATGGTGCTCAGCCCTTGGGCCACAAGCACCGGGGCGGCGGTCAGGTACCAGGTCGCAGTGGAGGCCGGTTCGGTCACCAAGCGGAAGCCGAAGTCGCCCGGCTCCCCGCTCAGGACCAGCGGTGTCCGCTCGCTGCTCGACTGCGCACCGATGTCGGCCACCAGGATGCGATCGTTCTTGTGCAGCAGCGCACCGCGGGCGGGCTGGCCGAAGGCGAACAACCGCACGCTGTCCAGTTCGGCGGGCATCGCCGCCCGTTCCCCCGGCACAACGGTCAACACGTCGAGGGCGACGCTGCCCACGGCCGACGCGTCTTCGCTCGGGGTGCCCGGCGCAGAGGCCGCGACCACCACGCGCGCCGCGGCGTACCCTTCGGGGACGACCACGTCGAAACCATCGGAATCGCCGCCGAGTTCGGGCCCCCAGGCGGTGCTCGGGGGCAGGTTCTCCCCCTCGCGGCCGATCATGCGGACGCCGATGCGCGCGTGCACATCGCCGTCGATCTGGGCTTCGGCGCGCACGTGCAGGGTATCGAGCGCGTGCACGTCAAACGCCTTCGAAAGCTGCAGCGCCCGTTCCCCAGGGGTGAGATCGGCGGACAAGCCGTTTTCGCCATCGCGGCGCGCCGAGCGCGAAAGGTGGAACGCCGCTTCGCTTTCGCTCTCCGCCGACCAATCGCCAGCGTTTTCGAAGGATCCCGCGCCCCGCAGCAGATCGCCCGCGGTGGCGGTCACCCCGCGCGGCGCCGGCCCCGCTTCGCTCTCGCCGCGGGAGTACAGGTACCAACCCGCCGCACCGCCGCCGAGCAGACCCAGCACCAGCAGAATCGGGCCGACGAGCGAACGCTGCCCGGCTTGGGCCACATGTTCGGCACTGACGTGCCCCGCTCCCTGCAAGAACTCGTCGTCGCCCAGACCTCCCTTCGGTGCCGGCTGGAACTGGGTCTTGCTGGAGGATTCGGCAAAACGGCCCGTGTTCCCGGCCGGCGCCGCTTGCGGCGCGGCGGCCGCCGGTTTGGCGGCCGTGGCGGTCGGCTCCCACTCCAGCTCGAGGTCATCGGACTCGACCGCCGGCGCTGGACGCGCCGCCGCCGGACGCACCTCTTCGTGCACCAGGGTCAGGGTGAGGTTGCCGAGCGTGAACGAAAGCCCCGCTTCCAACTCGGCTTCGCCGACCTTCAGCCGGCCGATGCGAGTGCCGTTGGTGCTGCCCAGATCGCGCAGCAGCACGGCCCCACTATCGAGCACCAACTCGGCGTGTTGGCTCGAAACCGAAGCATCGGCGAGCACCAGGTCACAATCCGAGCCACGACCGATCAAAAAAGGGCTGCGGGTCAGGGGCACGAGTTGCCCCGCTTGGCTACCCGTATCGATGCGCAGGGAAAAGCGGTCGGTCATAGGCGGTCGGGCCTGATTTTGGGGTGGGAAGCCGCGATGGTATCCGCAGCCCCATGGGTACACCCCCGCGCCCCGGAGGTAACGAGAGCAGGTCGAGGTCCCAAGATAACGGGGTCCCGGGGGCCCGTCCAACACGGGCCCCAAGCCCCGGCGTTTACTCCCCGATGTGAGGTGTGCACAATCGCACTATGGACCCCGAATCCCCGAGCCCCGGCCGCATGCGGCGCTTCTTGCTGGAACCGGGTGGTGACCACCTGCGCGAGGAAGACCTGCACCACGCCCTGCGTGTCAACCGCCTGCAGCCAGGGGATCGTTTCCTGGGCCTGGATGGCCAGGGCCGCGCCTGGCCCCTGCGGGTCACGGCCGTCGGCCGCCGTGATCTTGCCTACGAGCGAGACGGCGAGCCCATCGAACAGGCGCCCCCGGGCCAGCCCGGAAGCCCGGTCGGCTGGCTGGAAGTGGCGGTCTCCCTGCCCAAGGCGGTCAAGTGGGAGTCGATGGTCGACCGCCTCACCCAGCTCGGCGTCGCCCGGCTGCAGCCCCTTTTCTGCCGTCACAGCCCCCCCAGCGCCACCGCCTGGAGCCCCTCCCGGCGGGGCAAACTCGAGCGAACGGTCGCCGAAGCGATGAAACAGAGCGGCCGCCTCTGGCCCATGGAGGTCGCGGACCCCCTCGAACTCGAGCCCTGGTGGCAAGCGGCCCCGGAAGCCTCGGCCCTGCTCCACCCCGGCCCCGGCGGCCTGCTGGGCGAGGCCCTGGCCCGGAACCCGGGGAGCCTGAGCCGCCTGGCCGTCGGCCCCGAGGGCGGATTTGCCCCCGAGGAAGCCGCCGGGCGCCGCTGCCTGGCCCTGCGGGGGCACATCCTGCGCACGGAAACCGCCGCCGAGCTCGCGGCCGGCCTGTTCCTTCAGACCCAAACGCCCCCGGCCGGCAGCCACTGATCCCTCGCCGGTCCACCATGCCATGGGGACCTTCCCGGCCCCTGCCAGCCCATTTCTGCCCCCGGAACCCCATTCCTGACCGCTTGCGGCCCATTTTTGCCCCCAAGCGCCCCTCCCCGGCGTCCGGTGGCCCCCCCCGGAATCCCCGGAACCCCAAGCCGAGCGGACGGTTTCTAACCGGCTGCCAGCGCCAGACGGACCCATCGCGGGAACCCTCGGCCGTGGCTAGCATGCCATCACCAGGCCGATCCCCGGCAAACAGCCGATGGACCCCCACTGCGCCGCCTCCTTGCGGCCCGGCAGCAGGGGACCAATCCAACCGCCCCGGACCGGCCCGGCCAGGTCCCCTAAACGGAGTCATTCCATGCTGATGTTCTCACTGGCCCTGCTCGGGCCGCTCACCCTGCCGCAACCCCTTTCCACCGACGCCGTCACCCTCAAAACCGATTACAGCGGCCTCAAGACCCTGGTGATCGAGCGCACCGTCGACGTGAAAATCGAAACCACCGCGATGGAGATCGAGGTCGATGGCGAGAAGCGCGACACCCCGGGTCGCGGCATGGGCAGCACCGAGTTCCGGTTGTCGCAGTCGCGCAAGGACAGCTTCAAGGCCTTCGCCGACGGCAAACCCAGCAAGCTGCGCCGCACCTTCGTCGAGATGGGTGGCACTCGCGTCGACCCCGAGGACGGGGAAGTCGACATGGAGATGCCCGCCACCGTACCCCAGGAGGGTCTGGTGATCGACATCACCGTGCAGGAAGACGGCACCCAGAAGATCGAAGTGGTCGAGGGCAAGGCCCCCGAGAACCCCGCGTTCATGGAGCGCCAGCCGCTGACCCTCGCCGTAGATCACCTGCTGCCCACCGAAGAACTCGAAGTCGATGGCACCTACACCATCGAAGCCGGTGACGTGCGCATCGCCCTCGGCGAACTGTTCCCGCCGCGCGCCCCGCGCCCCGAAGGCATGGAAGCCGGCGGTCCGCGCCGCGAGCGCTCCGTGCAGGACGGCCGTCGCCGCCGCATGGGCGGAGGCTTCGGTGGTGCGGGCATCGGTCAGTTCCTCGCCAGCGCCGAATGGGAAGGCGAAGGCAAGCTAGTTTCCCTCGACAAAGAGTACGAAGGCCAATCCTGCGCCGTGATCGAACTGACGATCAAAGCCGACGGCGAACTGCCCGAAGGCCAGTTCGGCGGCGGACGCCAGCCCCGCGAGCGCGCCTTCTTCCCGCCCACCGGCCCCCTTCCCGTGGAAGGCGAGATCGGCATCGAGTGGAAAGGCAAGCTCTACTTCTCGCTGGAGCACAAGGCCCCGGTGGCCCTCCAGCTCGAAGGGCACCTGAACCTCGAGAACAACACCACGCGCGAAGGCCGCAACGGAACCATGTCCATGCACATGGAGCAGGAAGGCACGTTGAAGCTGAACTGCAGCTTCGAGCGCATCGACGACTGATCCGCGAACAGACTCGCCTATGAGTGCGTCACGGGGGCGCCGGATTCTGCACGGATCCGGCGCCCTCTGCATTGGCGGCCTGGCGCCCACCGGCCCACTGCCCCGCTTCGCGCTCGAAGTCCATCGACTCGCGCAAGCTGCGGAACTGATCGTGCCCCACCACCACGTGATCGAGCAGCGGAATCCCAAGCAGCGATCCCGCACGGATCAAACGCCGCGTCACATCCCGATCGGCCTGGCTCGGTTCCGGATCCCCCGACGGATGGTTGTGCACCACGAGCAATCCCGCCGCCCCCTTGCGGATCGCAGGACCGAACACTTCGCGCGGATGCACCAAACTTGAAGTCAACGTGCCGACCGAAACCAGATGTTGATCGAGCAAGCGGTTCTGCACATCGAGCAGCAGCACCACAAACACCTCGCGATCAAGTCCCCGCAGCTGGGGAATCACCTGCTGGAACACATCCCGCGCCCGCCGCAACATCGGCCGCTCGGGGCGTCGACAAAGCTCCACCTGCCGCCCCAGCGCAAACGCCCCCGCCACCCGCAACGCCTCCTGCCGCGTCAGCCCCAATCCGCGCAATCCGTGCAGATCCAGCCGCGAAAACCGCGCCAGATCCCAATCGCCCAACACGTCCCGCGCCCGGGCCAGTACCTCCCGGCGCTGGGACAACAAACTCGCGAGCGCCAGCACTTGCGCTTCACGCTCCGCCCGCGCTCTTTGCATCGCATCTCCGCGTATCACAAACATCAAGACCGCTGCAGAACCCCTCCGGTTGCCCAACCTCCGGAAAAAATCCAGGCTTTGCGAAGAAAGCCATACCTACGCGGCGTTTTCCCGGGGAATTCGGTTCACAAGCCCCCCACCCCACCCGAAGGTTGCCCCTGGAGCCGCAAGGCTCCGTGCGAAGCTAGGAGAACTTCTTGAGAGCCCCCCTGACCCCTGTCCACCCGCTCCTGGGGATTTGGATCGCTCCGGCGATCACGGCACTCCGGTGCCGTAGCGGAAAGACAGGCGCGTCCGGGAACCGAGCCCTGCGCAGTAGGAGTGCTGCGCAAGGCACCCCCTGGGAGTAGGACCCCAGATCGGAACCCCCGTGGTTTTCGAAAAGAGGGCGGCCCGGCACCAGCCGGACCGCCCTCCTTCTTTGCTAGCGATTCCTTGCCCTGGCGACCCGGAGCAACACGCCTTCCGGCTCGACCAAATGCCGCACCTCGCGCCCCTACCAATCGGGCCTTTCCGCCAGTCAGGAAACCCTACTGCCCCGTGTCCACAACCACCGATCCGGCCTCGCCATCCCGGGGCAAGATCACGCTCGCCCGCGCCCCTGCGACCAGTTCGACTCGAGCTCGGATGCCCGCGGTGCCGAGCCCGCCTCCATCGAGATCGGGCAATTGATACTGCCCCGATGCATCCGCGTGTGCGGTCCTCCACTCCGGGGGCGATTGGGCAAACGGCCCAGTGGGAAGCACTTCCACAGTTGCGCCACCGAGGGTACGTCCGCCCGCATCCACCAACCATCCGGAGGCTTTGCTCGGGGTCCGGATTTCCACGACGACGGGTTGCGCCTCCGTACGGATTTGGACCAAACACTCACTGGCACCAAACATTCCGAGGCTGGGGATGCGGAAGAGCGCCGAGTATTGGCCCACGGGAAGTTCGCGCAGTTCGTAGGGGGGCATTCTCCATGCTCCCACTTCCCTGTGGCCGGTCCGCTGGCCGATCAGCACGTACTCCACGGCCCCATCAAACGCACGCGCGGTGAGAAGCTCTCCCCCCAGCGCGAACTCCAAGCTTCCCCGGTCCTCCATATAGATGAGCACGGGTCCAAACGCAGGCACTTCGATCGGGCCGTAGTAGGTAAACCCCAACTCGCGGTGGAACGCCCCGATTTCGAACGGACCCGGAAAGGGCGCCTCCAGTGTGAACTCACCGTTCTCAGTGGTTCGCACTTGGGCCGAAACGGCCTTGTTCCCGAGTTCTGCGTGATCCGTCTCCAGGGATAGGTTCACGAGCGCGTCCGGAACGGGGCGGCCATCGGTTCTGAGCACGAAACCCCGAACGGTTCGCTCCGTGGTCGCCGGTACCCTTTCCAGCACCACCACCTGTTCGACCCGTAAGGTGGACCGCGCGCGCCTCGGCAAGAAACCCTCCGCGGCAACCACGTATTCATACTCGCCGTCCCCCAGGCGGAACTCCGCCCGGCCCTGTCCATCTGTTGTACCTGACGTGGGAAGGGGCATATCGGGAGCAAGCAATGCCACGTGCACATCCGCCCCTTCGATGGGCACCGCTCCGGCGCTGCGCACCACAAACCGAGCCGCAGCCCACCGCACGACAATCTCCGCCCCCTCCTCCTGAAGCAACGCTGCCATTGGCATCTCGCGGCGGTCCATTAGTCCGTTGCCGACAAACGTGCTCACTCTCGCCTCCCGTGCCCACCCATGAGGCCTGCACGCAAAACCAAACTGGCCCTCGCCATTCACCCCGCCTTGCCCCAGAAATCCGGCCGCCCCCGCACCATCAATCTCATCCACCCGCACCGTGATCTCGCCTTCAATGGGCTCCGGGTCCAACTTGATCCAGCCATGCAAGAAACGAGCTGGCTGCACGTGAATGGTCATATCCGCCTCCAGGCGCGCGTACCTAGACAGCAAGTCCCGGTTCCCTTCGGGCTCCCGCACCATCAAGTGGATCGCCTGCCCGATTCGAAACCCAGCGGCCGGCAGCCACGCTTCGAATTTGCCCTCCTCATCCGAATCGAACCGCAAGGACTTCAAGCCCCTGGCCTCCGTGCCCCGCAGCAGCACGGTACATGCCCCCAAGGCCCCAGCGTTTCGGCGTCCAAGACCCGCCCCCGAATGGCAACCCCATCCATCCCTGGTTCCACCGGTCCCCGGCCTTCATCGAGTTCCGCATTTTCAGCCGCAATCCCCGAGGACTCGTCATGCTTGGGGAACACCGTGCGCAAGCCTGCCTCCTCGAACAGATCCGAAGTCCCCTCGTTGGCGCTCAGGAACTCCCTACCCTCACTCCCCAACGGCGGGTGGGAGGACTCTTGTCCCCTCCCTATCCACCAAACAAGTCCGGCCGCAGTCAAACCAAGCAGCGCAAACAAGTACCTCAGTTTCATGGGTGCTACAGCCTCGCACTCAACATTGCCCAGGAATCCGTGCGGCTCCATTCACCACGCTCACGGCTTCCACCTGAGTTGCGTCGCCCACGAAAAGAACGACATCCAGGGTTCCCGCTGGCACGGGAATCAGTGCTCCACCCCCCTGGCTCTCCAACACCGTTGCATCGAGCAAAGTCCGCTCCTGCGGCTCGGCTAACGGAGCGATGGTTTCCCTCACGGAACCGCCTGGATCCTCGCCCGCATCGAGCCCACCCCCTGGCTCAATGCCGCCGGTCTCCAAGCCCCCCGGTTCTGCATGGGTGAGGACCTCTCCATTTTCGGGCCCCCGATGGATGTTGCCCCCCCACCAAAACAGGGCACTGACCATCACCAGCGTCCCCAACAGAACCATCCACTTCTTCTGCATGCCTCAAACACCTAGGGAATGAAATCACAAATGGGGCCGCTAAGTCCCATAGACCCACCGGCGCTGCCTTTCGGACCTCTGGAGCGTACCGCCGAAGAGCAAGGCGAGCGTACCCCCAAAAAACACACGGAACCGGGTTTGTCAAACCAGCGCCCTCCGGCCAGGGGCGCCATCTCATGCACCGCAGCCGATTCGCCGGGTATCCAACTGCTGGGAGGCTGGCCTCGGGACTTGCTCCGCGCGCAGCGGAATCGGGCACGCTTGGGGCAATCCGGCAGCCAAAGCGATTCGCCCTTCGCCCCTACTCTCCCCGCACCCGCTGCAACTCCCTCGCCAGCAGGGCCGGGAAGCGCTGGTAGCTCGGGTCATAGCCGAACTGCGCTTCGATGGCGCGGAGGCGGGTGAGATACCGCTCGTGCAGATCCTCCAACGCCTCGGTCTTGTCCGCGTCGCAGAAGTACGTGCGGCAGGCGAGGGGGCGGCCTTCGCGGGCGGTGCAGATGCCGCCGACGTGGTACGGGCAGCGGCCGGGGGCCTGGGGTTCGCCGGGGGTGGGGTGCAGTTCGAGGGCGAGGTCGGTTTCGAGCAGGCCGGCGAAGAGTTCGTGGCCGGCTTCTTCAAAGCGGCAGCAGAGGCCGCTCATGCTGCAGCGCGGCGCGAGGGCGTCGAGTTCGGTTTGCAGCTGCTCGTAGAGGGCGCGCAGGGCAGCGAAGGCTCCCGCGCGATCGATCTCGGGGCGCACGGCGGCGATGCCGGGGCACAGGGCGCGGGCGGTTTCGAAGCCGCGGCCGCCGGCGAGCACGCGGGGCCAGTACGGAAAGTCGCGGCAGTGCTGTGGGCGGGCTTCGTAGATGCGGCACTCGTTGTGTCCGTCGAGGAAGCGGCAGCGGTCGCGGTCGGGGGCCCAGTTCTCCTTGAGCGCGAGGCGCAGACGGCCGTCTTCGGGGTCCGGCACCTGGCGCACGTGCTCGCGAACGAAGTCGGGGAGCGCGAGGCCGAGGGCTGCTGCCATGGGCTCGAGATCCGCCTCGGTGAGCCAGACGAAGCCGGCCCCCACGCGGCAACAGCGCCCACTGCGTTGGCATTGGAAGCGGAACGGCACCGCCCCCGACAGACCCGGGTCCGGTTCCATATCAGCGGCGGCGGCGCGGGCGGGCGGAACGCGGCGGAGCAGGGCGCTGGCCCTGGGTGAAATCGAGGCGCTTCTGGCCCTCGATCAGGCCGCGCACCTCGGCGATCAGCTCGTCGTAGTTCTGGAAGCGGATGTCCGCGTCCTTGGCCATCATCTTCTCGATCAGGTACTGCACCGAAGGCGAGACCCCGCGGCCCTGCAATTCGGGGCTGCGCAGGGACTGCATCACGTGCTGGCGCAGCACCTCCTCGGACTGGCGGCCTTCGAACGGCAGGCGCCCGACGGTGAGTTGGAAGAGGGTCACGCCCAAGCTGTAGATGTCGCTGCGGATGTCCGCCTGGGCGCCGCCCATGGCCTGTTCGGGGGAAAGATATTCCGCCGTGCCCACGGCCTGCCCGGAGTTGCATTTCTCCTGCACGCCCGCGCAGAACCCCAGGTCGATCAAAGTCGCCCGGTCCCCGCCATCGACGATGATGTTGCCCGGCTTCACGTCGCGGTGCACGAGGCCCTGGCGGGCCAAGCGGCCCAGGGTTTCCGCCACCTGCAAAACGATCGAAAGGGCCCGGGCCTCGGGCAACTGCCCCTGCTCGTCCAGGACTTCCTGCAGCGTGCGCCCCTTGAGCCGTTCCTGCTTGCTGAAGACCACCTCGCCAAACCGCGCCACGCCGAAGCCGCGCACCAGGCCCTGGATCTGCAGCTCCGCCAGACGTTTGCCCTCTTCGACAAACGCCTTGAGCGTGCCGCGCTGGTGCGCCGCCAGCGGCATCAGGATCTTGATCACGATCTGCCGCCCGGTCTTGCGCTCGAGCGCCTCGAACACCTCGGCGGTGCCGCCTTGGCCCAAGCGCCGCCCCACATCGAAGCCGGGAATGCGCGGCTGCTGTCCCGCGCGGGTTTCCACCAACCACAAGGCGCGCTCGGCGGGCAAACCCTCGGCCTGCAGTGCAGATTGCAAATCTTCACCGGCCGCCACCCGCTGCGCGACCTTGCGACCGACCTGACCATCCAGGTAGCCGCGATGAACCATCAGCGCGGCCAGTTGCAGATCGTTGCGGTCGGGGGACATGGTCGGGGAAGTGACGCGATCGTCGGGAGGGGATCGCGGGGCGCACAGTCTAGCGATTGGAACCGGCAGGCGTCGCATGGGCACACGCAATCACCGCCGGGCACAGCACGGGTCGTGGGGAGTAAGGGGGGAAACTCCGCCGACCGAACGGCGAAGGTTCGGACAGGGGTTCGGTTCTTCCGCTGGGGCACCGGGTGCACCCGGATCGGGAAGCCGGTACCAGTTTGGGGCCCAATCGGGGAGCCAGGGGGTCCGTGACAGGCAAATCGCGGCGAAACCGGCGCGCGCTTCAAGATGGTCGAACCCGGTTTCCGATGGGTCGGCCTAAGGCAACCCCCCTTGCCCGTCCCTCCCCCCTTCGCATCCAAGCACCCCCTGCCCTCCCCCCTCCGTGGACTCCGCCCGGAAACCCAGCGTCTACCGGTACTTTGACCTGGCCGACTCGTTCGTCGAGATCCAGGTCACGCAGCCGCAGCACTTGGTCCTGCCCCAGAAACCGGGGCTCGACAAGGCCGGCTACCGGCGTCTGGTGATCGCCACCTGCATGCCCGAATTCCGGGACAACGTGGCCGACGCCATCGAGATGCTATTTCCTGACGACCCGCTGATGGTGGAGGACATTCTTTACCAGCTGTGTGTCGACGTGAACCCCGGCCTGGCCATCCATGAGGTGCGCCTGGAAGTGGGTAGCAGCACCCCGGCCGAAGCTCAGACGGAGTTCGCTGGCTGCGAACAATGGGAAGTCCGTCTGCGCCAATCGGTCAGTGGGCTCGAGCAGCGCCTGCGCAAGGAGATCATCGGCCAGGACCACGCGGTCAAGGCCACCGCGCGGGCCGTGTCGCGCGCGGCGGTGGGCCTGGCCCCCGCCGGACGCCCGCTGGCAACCCTGTTGTTCGCTGGCCGCACCGGGACGGGCAAGACCGAACTCGCCCGGGTGCTCTCGCGGGAACTGATGGGTCCTCACTCGCTCTTGCGCATCGATTGCAGCGAGTTCGCCCTGGCGCACGAATACAGCAAACTGATCGGCGCGCCGCCGGGTTTCGTGGGCCACGAGGACGGCGGGCAATTGACCGACGCCCTGCGCCGCAAACCGGATCGGGTGATTGTGTTCGACGAGATCGAAAAGGCCCACCCCAAGCTGCACAACCTGTTGCTGCAGATCCTGGAAGAAGGCGCGCTCACCGACGGCAAGGGCCGCACAGTCAGCTTCGAACGCTGCGTGGTCATTCTGACCTCGAACGTCGGCGCCGAAGAGGCGCAGCGCAAGGCGCGCGCCATGGGCTTCGAACGCGGTTCTTCGCTCGCCGGCCACGCCCTGGAGGAGATCACCCACCAGGCCCTGCAGAACACCTTCCGCCCCGAATTCCTCGGTCGCCTCGACCAGACCATCCTGTTCGCCGACCTAAACGCGGAAACTATGGTCGGCATTGCGAAGAAGCACCTCAGTGAACTGCGCGCGCGGGCCAATCGCCGCGGCCTGGGGCTCGAATTCACGCCTTCGGTGGCACGCTGGGTGGCGGGACGCGCCCTGGACCCCGATGCAGGGGCGCGCGAACTGCGCCGCATCCTGAGCCGCGAAGTGGAGCCGTTCGTCGTGGACGAACTCGCGGGTGGGCCGAGCGGTGTGCTGCGCATCGGCGTGCGCGGCGGCAGCCTACGCCGGGTCGCCTAGGGCGACTCCCATGCGATTCGGGTTGTCTGGCTCCCGTTAGGCGGGGCCCAGGGGTGAGCAAACCGGCCGCCGTTGCCCCGCTCGCCACGGACCTTCGAGGCCGACCTAGGGCCCCTGGGCGGACAAGCGGGTCCGCCGCAGCAGTGGCCATTGCGTTCCGAATCCCCCCTTGCGAGCATGGATGGCCAGGAGCGCCAGGCCAGAGCATCGCCGCATGTTTCGCGCCCCTTTGCTCGCGCGCCTTGCGTGACTTCCCCGGCGCCGCTTCGCGCGACCGCATGGCGCGAAACAATCGCCTGCGGGAACCGTAGACTATCCCCCATGCAGCCCGCGCCGATCCCCAACCGCCACCCGCGCCTGGGCCTTGCCTTGACTGCGATCACGCTCGCCGTTTTCGCCTGGTCGGGAATCGCCCCCTACGAGCGGTTCACCTGGGTGCTCGAAGTGGCTCCGGTTTGCATTCTGCTGCCGCTGATCTACCTGGTGCGGGGGCCCTTCCCCCTCAGCCCCTTGCTGATGGTGCTGCTCTGTCTGCACGGGGTGATCCTGATGGTCGGCGGCAAGTACACCTACGCGCGCGTGCCGATCGGATTTACCGTGGCCGACTGGCTCGGCTGGCAGCGCAACCCGTACGACCGGCTCGGGCACCTGGCCCAGGGATTCGTACCCGCGTTGATCGCGCGCGAAGTGCTGCTGCGTACGTCGCCGCTCGTGCGCGGCAAGTGGCTCGCGTTCCTGTGCGTGAGCATCGCCCTCGCCTTCAGCGCCCTCTACGAATTGATCGAGTGGCAGGCAGCGGTGTGGACCGGGGAGGCGGCGGAGTCGTTCCTCGGCACCCAGGGGGACGAGTGGGATACGCAGTGGGACATGGCCCTGGCGCTGATGGGAGCCATCGCGTCCTTGTTGCTGCTGCGCAAGGCGCACGACCGGTCGCTGGGACTCGCGGATTGAGCCCGGGGCCGCGGCTACTTGGCGAAGGAGCGGATCACGGCGACTAGATCGAGCAATTCTTGGTCTGTGAATTGAGCATAGGCAGGCATTAGTGGCGAGCCGCCGAATGCGGCGCTGCCCTGGCGGATCTCGGCCATCAGGCGGGCATCGTCCACCGTCGCCTGCCAGGCGGGGTCGCCGTAGTTCTTGAATGGGATATCGATTGCCATGGCCGCAGGCCCGTCGCCCCGACCTGCGTCCCCATGGCAAGCGTTGCATGCATTGGCAATCCAGAGCATTTTGCCCCGGGCCTGATCCCCGGCGGGCACCTTCGCGACCGGCACCGGCGCGGGCTCAAGGGAAGGCAACTCGGACTCCGGGTTCTCGGGTCGCGGGGTGGCGCAGGCGGAAACGAGGGCGGCCAGGAAGAGGGAGCGGAGCAGTGGGTGCATGGGTGCAAGGAAAAGGTCCAAAGAATCGAATCCGGGGCCGGACGCGTTTGCGCCCGGCCCCGGATTCTAGTCGGCTTGGCGACTTCGGACTACTTGCCGAAGCTGCGGATGTAGGCGACCAGGTTGTTCAGATCGGCATCGGACAGTTGGCCGTAGGCAGCCATCAACGGAGAAAGGCCGTTGGCCTGACCACCTTCCTTGATGACCTTCTTGATCTGATCGTCGGTCTTGGACTTCTGCCAGGCCTTGTCGGCGTAGCTGCGCGGCTTGGGATCGAGGTTGGCTGCGGCCAGTCCGTCACCGTGCCCGGTGTCGCCGTGGCAGGTGTTGCACGCGTTGGCGGTGAACAGGGCCTTGCCAGCAGCCACGGCGGCCGGATCGAGCTTGGGACCTTCTTCCTTGCCACCGCAGGCGGCAAGGAGCATCAGGCTGAGGAGTGCGGTGTACTTCATGGGGTTGGATTCTCCGATTTGGGGAGCACGACGAGGGCTCGGGGGAAGTCTACGGGTTGGTGCCGCCCCTTCCTACCCGGGTTCCCCGGTGCTGCGGCTTTTTTTCGGGCTCCCCGCGGGCCCGGCCCCCCCTCGCAACCCGCTACAATCCGCCCGTGATCGTCCCCATCCTCGCCGTATCGATATTCGGTCTCAGCTTGCTGGCTCCCATGGGCCCGCAAACCTCCGAATCCGCCCCCCAGGAGCCCCTGGCCGCCAGCGCGCCCGGCGTCACGCTGACCTTCGCCGAGCTCGACGGCCTTCTGCTGCGCCGCTTGGCCCTCACCAGCCAGGGCCAAGGCGCCCTGCGCGAGCTGATCGACCTGAAGGCCCTGCGCCACCTGGCGAAACAACGCGGCGTGAGCATCTCCACCGCCGATCTGAACGCGCGCTGGCTGGAGATCGAGCGCGATCTGGTCGCCAGCGGTCAGGCCGCGAACATGGAGGAGTTCCTGCGCGCCAGCGGGGTCGACCGGGAGACCTTCCGCGAGTATCTCGAACTGGCCCTGGTGCAGGAGACCCTGACCCGCCAGGACCTGGGCCTCGCCAAAAACGCCCCGGTCAGCCCCGAACAGCAGAAGCTGTGGATCGACGAAGCCGTCAAAGCCCTCGGCTACGAAGGCTTGCCCCCCTATTGGGCGGACGGTGTGGTCGCCCGCGTCGGGCCGGTGGAGATCACCACCGCCGAGCTGGCGGGACGCCTGCGCGAACAGACCGAACCCGCGGAGCTGCGCCAGACCTGCTACGAAGCCCTGCTCGAAAAGCGCATCCGCCTGCGCTTCCCCGACCTGGCCCCCGCGGCATTCGCCCAGGCGGTCGAAGTCGAACTCGATCAGCGCCGCGCGGACCTTGCCAAGGATCCGCGCTACAAAGGCCTCGACTACGAACAGGTGATCGCCACCCAGGGCCTGAGCCTGGCCGCCCTGCGCCAGGATCCCGCCGTCGTGAGCGCCGCCCTCGCCCGCCTGTGGGTCGACCGCACCTGCAACGACGAGTGCCTGCGCGAGGTCTATCAGAACGAACGCGACCAGTTCGACGGCATGTTCGGCGAAGGCGCGCAGACCTTCGCGATCCGCTTGAACGCCGGGGATGTGGTCAATGACCTGGTGCCGCGCACCTTCGACCAGGCCGAAGCCGAGCTCAACGCCCTGCGCGGCGACATCCACTCGCTCGAAGATTTCCAGCGTCTGGCCGCCGTGCGCACCGACGACATCCGCGCCCGCGAGGCCCAAGGCCTGGTCGGATACGTGCGCGGCCGCACCGATGGCGTCGAAGCCCCCGTGCGCGAAGCGGTGATGCGCGCCCTGGCCGAACGCCCGGGCCCCGTCTCCGGCACCGTGCTCGGCCCCGTGCGCGTGCAAGGTGGCATGCTGCTTTTGTGCCTGGGCGAACGCGCCGTCGCCCCCACCTGGGACATCATGGCCCAGAACGTGCACAAGGTGCTACGACGCCGGTTCATGATCGAACAACTCTCCCCGTCCCTTCTGAAAACCTACCTGGACAAGTAACGATGCTAATCGCCAAGGTTGTGGGCAGCGTGGTCTCGACCCAAAAGGACGAGAAGCTCGAAAACTCCAAGTTCCTGCTATGCCAGGTGCACGATCACCACGGCAAAGCCAAGGACCAGTACGTCGTGGCCATCGACTCGGTCGGTGCGGGCCATGGAGACATGGTGATGTACGCCACCGGCTCAAGCGCCCGCCAAACGACGTTCACCAAGGACAAACCCTGCGACGCGGTCATCATGGGCATCGTCGACTCGTGGGACCTGGGCGGCGCGAACATCTACGAGAAGTGGAGCGAGGCCTGAGATGTTCCTGGCCCGTGTGACCGGCCGGGTGGTCATGACCACCCGCTATCCAGGCATGGACGGGGTGCGCCTGCAGTGGGTGCAACCCCTCGACGAAGCGGGTGAGCCCGATGGCGCTCAACTGGTGGCCTGCGCGGCTATCGACAGCGGCCCCGGGGACCTGGTCGAGGTGGTCGATGGGCGCGAGGCCGCCGTGGCCCTGCCCGACGAAACGTTTGTGCCGGTGGACGCCACCATCGTCGGGTACGTCGAACAGGCCGTCGTAAACGGCGTCGACCTGGCGGACCTGGAGGAATTGCCGTCATGATGCTCGCCGATGTCATCGGAACCGTGGTGGCACCGGTGCAAGTGCCGGCAGGCGAAGGCCGCACCCACCTCGTGATCCGGCCAGTGGACCCCAGCGGTCGCCCCGCCGGCAAACCGCGCATCGCCATCGACACGGTGGGTTCCGGGGTAGGCGATCGGGTGTTGATCGTTGACGAGGGCAACTCCGCGCGGCAAGTGCTGCAGGATCCGAAAGCGAGTATCCGCACGGTGATCGTAGGTTTTGTGGACCGCGTCGAATACGACGGCCAGACGGTCTACGACCACACGACCGGAAATGTGTGACGGCCCACTGCGCCAGTCGCCGTACTGATTGCCGTTGGAATAACGTTACGTACGGAAGCGGGTTTAAGTTGTCACACAATTCGTGGAGGAGGCGTGCAAAGCACGCCTCCTCCACGAATTGTGTGACAACTTAAACCCGCTTCCGTACGTAACGTTATTCCAACGGCAATCAGTACGGCAACGGAACCCGGATCGAGTACTGTAACCCCGGGTCGCCCGTACAAGAGGTATCGATCAAAACCTCGAACCGCCGCTGCACCTCGCCCGCAAACACGATTTCCCCGTTGCAGATCACGGTCACCGGCTTCCGCAGGTCCAGCATCTCTTCGTGCAGCAGCACCGAAAGTCCGCGGCCCCGGGACACCTCGGTTTCCGGCGGGGTGATCTCCACCCGCACTTCGCCCTTCTCCCGGTCGCAACGGGCATGCACGATCGAGCCAAGCCAGGGCTCCTCCCAGTGCAACCAATAGAACTGGCGTTTCCAGTCGAGACTGGGCTGCCAGACGAGGCCCGCGGGCCGCGGCTCCCTCGCCGGAGTTGCCAGGCGTTCGAATTGCTTCTCGAAGCCTCCAGGCGGCGGACCGTGGCCGTGATCGGCCAGCTCCCAGTAGTCAAAAGCGGAGAAGCCCCCCCACTTCTCGCGGGCTGCGGCGATCTCGCGCGCCGCCTGCCGATTGACATCGGGCTTCACGCGCTCATCGTCCAGTCCCTGGCACACCACCATCGGCAAGTTGCGTAGGTTCGGAATGACACCCGGCGCGATGCCCACGAGCTTCAAGCTCTCCCGCAGGATTAACGGCTCAGGAGAACCGGCTGCCGGGTACAAGGCCGCAAACCGGTCCGCATGGTGCGCGCCCACCTCCCACGTACCAATGCCCCCCATCGAATGGCCGGCGAGGTAAACCCGATCCGCATCGATGGGATACTGCGCACAAAGGTCCTCGATCAATTGCATCAACCAAGGCTCGGTGCCGCCCCGCGTCCAGGCGCGCCCCACCGGTTCGAGCACTTCCGGCGCGAGCAACAAGAAGCCGAAGCGCTGCGCAACCGGCTCGTAGAGCGCCAACGCCTTGACCGCATCCGCCTGCCCTGTTCCGCCCCCATGCAGCGCCACGAGCAGGCCCTTGGGCTTCGAGGTGCGCCCGCCGATTAGGAACCGCCCGCGCTGCGGCTCGCTCCACCAGAAGTCCTCGCCCGCCTTCCAGGTCCGCTTCTCCCGCCGCGCCACCTGCTCCGCGAGCTTGCGGCGCCAGCTCCGCTCTTCCCCCGACTTCAACTCGGGCAGACCCTTGAGCTGTTCGAGGAAAGCCCGCTGCTGCTGGCGCGCCTCCCCCTGCGCCCGGGCGCCCGCCTCCAAGAACGTCGCGATGCCGGCTGCGATCTCGCGGGCGCTGGGGGCCGCGGGTTTGGCCTCCGGCGGCTCCTGGACCGTGGCAGGCACCACCCACGCCATGCATACGAAAGCCAACAGCAACAAGAACCAGGGGCTGCGCATGGCGCCAGTGTAGCCCCCGCTGCCCGCCCCGTGCGGATTCCGGCTGGAACCTGTCCCCCCCGCCGCCATCGCCTATACTGCCGCCCATGCCCGAAGCCCATTGGTCCGAGGAGGAAACCCGCCTGCGCCAGGCCCTGTGCCGCATCGGCGCCCTGTGTTACCAGCGCGGGACCATCGTGGCCGCCGACGGCAACCTTTCGGCGCGCATGTCGGACGGGCACATTCTGATCACCCCGACCGGGGCGATGAAGGGCTTCCTCGAGCCGCATCACATGGCCAAGATCGACCTGACTGGCAAACCGGTCGACAATGGGCCAAAGGCTTCGTCCGAGGTCGGCATCCACTTGGTGTGTTACCTCGAACGCCCCGACGTGCAAGCGATCGTGCACGCGCACCCGCCGCACGCGGTGGCGATGACGATTGCGGAGATCGACTTGCAGATGCCGATCATCCCCGAGATCGTGGTGACCATCGGCGGCATTCCCACCGCCCCCTTCGGCACCCCCGGCACCTCCGAACTGCCGGAAACGATCCGCGAAATCGTGCGCTGCTCGGACACCGTGATCATGAAGAACCACGGTTCGGTCACGCTCGGCAGCAACCTGCTCGACGCGTACAAGAAGCTCGACATGCTCGAGCACACCGCGCGCATCCTGTGGCTGGCGCACACCGCCAAGGGCGGGCTCGAGCCGCTGCCCGAGGAGAACGTGCGCAAGCTGCTCGCGACCCGCGCGCAGCTGGGCATCACGACGCGCAATACGCTCGAGAACCACTGCGGTCAGCGCCCGGGGTCCTGAGGCCAAGCCGTGGCGCGTGCGATTTCGCACCAGCGCGCCGAAGCCGGGGGACTCTGCTGCCCGCCCCATTTTTTGCCCTGCAGCGACTCCAGATTCGCAGTGCACCCCTGTGACCCGCGCATCCCACCTCGCTACAGCCAGCGGTGTCCCTGCGGGCATCTCTCCCATAGTTCCCTTGCCCCCGCATCCCCATGTATTCACCGCTACTCTCGCTGGCCCTCGCCGCGCCGCAGCAATTCGCACCCTTCCCCGTCGATTCCCTGGCCCCCGCGCTCATTCACGGGTCCAGCAAGGAGTTCGCCCCCGGCCGGCTGATCGTGCGGTTCCCCTCCCCCGCAGTCGCGGCCGCTTTCTGCGCGGAGCAGGGCGCAGGCGTCGCCTTGGGCCGCTGCCTGGTCCCGTCGCTGAATGTCTACCTAGTGCACCTGCCCGCGGATGCGGATGTGCTGGCCCTGCGCGACGACTGGAACCGCCGGCCCGGGGTGATGTATGCGATGGAAGACGGTGTTTGCCGCGTGCGCCATACCCCGAACGATCCGCTCTATCCCGACCAGATCCACCTGCACAACACAGGTCAACTCGGCGGCCTGCCCGACGCGGACATCGACGCGCCGGAGGCCTGGGACATCACGCGCGGTAGCCGGGAGTTCGTGGTGGCGATCGTGGACAACGGTGGGGATCACGATCACGTGGATCTCATTGCAAACCGCTGGGAGAATCCGGAGGAATTGAGTGGAGCGCCGGGAATCGATGATGATGAAAACGGCTTCATTGACGATGAGGTCGGTTGGAATAGCAACCAACACAACGGTGTCATACCCGCCCTCAACCACGGAACAAGAGTCGCGGGCATCGTAGGCGCCCGTGGCAACAACGGCCTAATCGGCAGTGGGGTTTCTCCCGTGTGCTCACTCTTGTACGTGCACATGGGATTCAGTCCAGCGTGGCCCGGGCAATTCTTCTATTCTGAGGTGGCTCCAGCGTTTGACTACGTATACCGCCAGAAACGCAATTGGCGGGTTTCCGGTGGGCTGATCGGAGCGAATGTGGTTGCCGTGACCGCATGCTGGGGCACTAGCGAACAGTGCGATCAATACCCGTACATTCTGTGGAACGACCTTTTCGAAATGGTCGGGGAAGAAGGTGTCTTGACGATTGGAGCCAGCCTCGATGCTTCGCCTTCTGCGCCCTACAACGTAGATCTCTTTGGAGATGTACCGTCGGGATGCGCCAGCGAGACGCTGATCTCGGTCACCAGCACAGACCGCGCCGATGTGCTTTCGGGAGCCCATGGCGCGATCCATATCGACCTCGCGGCCCCCGGCGACGGCATCGTCGCTCCGATCATTGGCGGCCCGGGAGCCGACTATGACGTGACTACCGCCACGTCGTGGGCCGCCGCCACAGTGGCCGGCGCGGTGCACCTGATGCACAGCGCGTCGAGCCAAGGATTCCGGGACCTGTACGCCGCGGATCCGCGTTTGGGCGCCCTGGCGCTGAAGCAGATGATGCTGGATTCCGTGGACCCCCTGCCCGGCCTCGCGGGCATCACGGTCAGCGGCGGCCGCCTCAACCTGCGGCGGGCGTTGGAGACCATTGCGGCCTATGACTCCCTGGGTCTGGAGAACTGTTTTCCCCAGGTGGCCAACTCCGCCGGCCAGTTCGGCCGCACTTCCGCGCAAGGCAGCCTGTTCGTCAGCGACAACGATCTGACGTTGCATGCCACGGGGGTGCCGCCGAATCAATTCGGGTACTTCCTGGTCGGCACGGGCACCAACCAGACCCCGTTCTCCGGCAGCCAGGGAATCCGGTGCGTGGGTGGTTCCGTGGGTCGCTACAACTTGTTCGGGCAGTTGCAGAACAGCGGCACTGCCGGAACCTTCGTGCAAACGATCGACCTGACCGGCATGCAAGTCAACCCCGTGCAAGCGGTGCAAGTCGGAGAGACCTGGCACTTCCAGGCCTGGTACCGCGATCAGAATCCGCTTCCCACGAGCAACAGCACCTCGGGCCTGCGCATCCTCTTCCTTTGAGCGACTGGCCCCTGGGGCAACTCCGCCGTTGGAGTGAGGTTGAATTGTGTTACGTACGGAAGCGGGTTTAAGTTGTCACGTTATTCGCCCCATGCGACGGTCGTTCCGACCGTCGCATGGGGCATAACGTGACAACTAAACCCGCTTCCGTAGCCGTCTGTCAACCTCACTCCAGGGGCCAGCACCCAATCCCCCGAAGCCTGACCCGCAACCCAACGGAACGTGCCCCTCCAATCCGCGTCGAGTCCACCACCACCCGGCTGGCCGTCGCGGCCAGGGCTGCCGACGGCCACGAGTCCATCGGAAGTCACCCCATAGGAAAGGTCATGCCCCCACCCGTCGACCAAGTGCGCAGTATGGCCCGGGGTCGGATCCGCGGCTCGCAGGTCGGCTGGCAAACGGCCGTGTTCCTGGGCGTACCGCAGCACCCGCTCCCGCGCCAGTTCCAGGGCCTGCCGGGTGCCCGCCTCGGGCGCCTGGCGGTCGAACCAGAACAAGAGACCCAGCCCCAGGGCAAAACAGAGCCACACGGGCCAGGGAATCGCGGGGAACAGGCGCTGCATCGACAGGGAAGGGATTGAGGGCGCCCGCGCAGGGGCCTAGGGGTGGGGATCTCCCCCCCAGAATACCCCCGTCCATGGAACGAGCCCAGACCCTCGGCCAGTTGAAGGCCAGCGGCTATCGCCCGCGCAGTGTGCGCCAAGAACTCCGTGAAAACCTAGCCGCCGCCCTGCGCGCGGGCCGGGATCCCTTCCCCGGCATCCTGGGCTACGAACACAGCGTGGTGCCGCAGCTCGAGAATGCGATCTTGGCGGGGCACGACTTCATCCTGCTCGGGCTGCGTGGGCAGGCCAAGACGCGGATCCTGCGTTCGCTCTCCGCGCTGCTCGACGACGCGGTGCCCGTGGTGCCCGGCACCGCCCTCAACGAGGATCCCCTTGCGCCGCTGACCGAGTCCACCCGCCGGCGCATCGAAGCCGAAGGCGATGGCCTGGCGATCACCTGGATGCCACGCGCCGATCGGTATCGCGAGAAACTCGCCACCCCCGATGTCACCGTGGCCGACCTGATCGGCGACGTGGACCCGATCAAAGCCGCCACCCGCGGCCTGGCCCTCGACGACCCCGAAGTCATCCAGTATGGCCTGATTCCGCGCACCAACCGCGGCATCTTCGCGGTCAACGAACTGCCCGACCTCCAAGCCCGCATCCAGGTGGCGTTGCTCAACCTGCTCGAAGAAGGCGACGTGCAGATCCGATCGTTCCCCGTGCGCCTGCCCCTCGACATGTTGCTGGTCTTCTCCGCCAACCCCGAGGACTACACCAACCGCGGCAGCATCATCACGCCGCTGCGCGACCGAATTGCGTCGCAGATCCTGACCCACTACCCGCGCTGCCGCGAGGTGGCGCGCGCGATCACCGATCAGGAGGCGTGGATCGAACGGGAAGGCCCGGTGGCCGTCACGATCCCCGAAGCCCTGCGGGCGGCGACCGAGGAAGTCGCCTTCGTGGCCCGCGAAAGCCCCTGGGTGGACCAGAACTCCGGCGTCAGCGCGCGCCTCGGCATCGCGCTGCTCGAGGCGGTCTGGTCGAACGCGGAGCGGCGGGCCCTGCGCTCCGGCGCCCAGCACGCGGTCGTGCGCCCCTCCGACTTGCTGCAAGCCGCGCCCGCGATCACCGGCAAGGTCGAACTCGTCTACGAAGGCGAACGCGAAGGCGCCCAGAAGGTGGCCCGCTCGCTGCTCGGCGGCGCCTTGGGCCGGGCCTTCGAAACCGTCTGGCAAGCCCGCTTCCCCGATGTGGAGGAGGCGGACGAGGTGCCGTGTTTCGAGCCCATCCTCGGCTGGTTCGCGGCGGGCAATCAGGTCGATTTGACCGACGAACTCACCGACGCGGACCTGCAGAAACGCCTGTCCGCGGTGCCGGGTTTGGCGGCCGCGGCCCACGAGTTGCTGCCGGGGGAAACGGATGCCGGCAGCGCGATGGAATTCGTGCTCGAAGGCCTGCACCAGGCTTCGCTGCTTTCCAAGCAGGAGCTCGAAGGGGGTCAGGTTTTCCGCGATTCCTTCCAGGACATGGTTCGCACCTTCCACGGCTGAAGCCATGCGCTACCGCTACTTGGCGATCGATCCCGAGGCCCTCGCGCGCGAGGCGGGACTCGAGCAACTCGAGTCCCTCTACGAGCAGTTGCTGCTCAAGGCCAACGGTTCGGTCGAAGAGGCCTTGGACTGGCTCGAACAGATCGCGGACCGCTACCGCCTGTGGCCCCCGGGTATGGACCGCAAGGGCTTCACCGAGTGGCTGCAGCGGCGCGGGCTGGTGCACGTACCCGACCAAAAGGGCCTCGCCCTGACTGGCCGCGGCGAACAGGCCCTGCGCGAACACGCCCTGCGGTCGATCTTCTCCGATCTGCAACCCGGCGCGGCGGGCTCGCACCGCACGCCGCACACCGGTCGCGGCCGCGAACGCCTGCCGGAAACGCGCCCGTTCCAGCCCGGCGATGCCATGCAGGATCTGGCAGCGGTGCCCAGCCTGCGCAACGCACTCACCCGCGGACTGCCCGGCCCCAGTGGCCTGCGACTCGAGGAGCGCGACCTGGAGGTGTACGAGACCGAACACGACACGTCGTGCGCCACGGTGCTCTTGATCGACGTCTCGCACTCGATGATCCTCTACGGCGAAGATCGCATCACCCCCGCCAAGCAACTGGCGCTGGCCCTCGCGGAGTACATCCGCACGAACCACCCCAAGGATCGCCTCGAAGTGGTGCTGTTCGGCGACGATGCCTGGCAGGTGCCCCTCGACCGCATCCCCTATTGCGGCGTGGGGCCGTTCCACACGAACACCCGCGCGGGCCTGCGCCTGGCCATGGATCTGCTGCGCCGGTGCCGCCAGCCGAACCGCCAGATCCTGATGATCACCGACGGCAAACCATCGGCTTTGACCGAGAGCGATGGCCGCTTGTACAAGAACCCCTTCGGCCTCGATCCGCGCATCGTGAACAAGACCCTGGAGGCCGCCGACGAGTGCCGCCGGGCAGGCATCCCGATCTCGACGTTCATGCTCACGGACGAGCCGTCCCTCGTGGCCTTCGTCGAAGAGTTTACCCGGGCCGCCCGGGGCCGAGCCTGGCACTCCGGGGTCGACGGCCTGGGCTCTGCGGTTTTCGTGGACTACGTGCGCGGCCGCCGGGCCGGGTTTCGTGACCAAGGCCCGGTGGCACCTGCGCGTTGGAATAACGTTACATACCGAACCAGGTTCGATCAGTCCCACATTCGCGGCGTGCATAGCACGCCGCGATTGTGGGACTGATCGAACCTGGTTCGGTATGTAACGTTATTCCAACGCGCAGGTGCCACCGGGCCTTGGCGGGCGCCCTTTGGCGGGATAGCCTTTGCCCATGGCCAGCAATTCGTTCGGGGAACTCCTGCGCATCACGACCTTTGGCGAATCCCACGGGCCCGGCATCGGGGTGGTGATCGATGGTTGCCCGGCGGGGCTCGCGTTGACCGAGGCGGCCTTTGAGCCTGAGCTCGCTCGGCGGCGGCCGGGGCAGAGTGCGGCGACCACGGGCCGCAAGGAAGAAGACCGCCCGCGCATCCTGTCGGGCGTGTTCGAGGGCCGGACCACCGGCATGCCGATCGCGGTCTGGGTCGAGAACACCGATGCGGATTCCAGCGCCTACTCCCCGGCCCCCGAACACGATCGGCCCGGCCACGCCGATCGCGTCTACCGCGAGAAATACGGGCACCGCGACCACCGCGGGGGCGGGCGTTCGAGCGGACGGGAAACGATCGCGCGGGTGATTGGCGGGGTGGTAGCCCGCAAACTGCTGCCGCCGGGCCTGCGCATCCATGGCCATGCGTTGCAGGTGGGTCCGCACCGGGCCAAGGACTTCCAGCCAGAGTCCATCGAAGCGAACCCGATGCGCTGCGCCGATCCGGCGGTAGCGCCGGCGATGCTCGCCTATGTGCTCGATCTCAAGCAGGCCGGCGATTCGACCGGCGGTCTGGTCGAACTGCGCATCACCGGCGTGCCCGCGGGCTGGGGAGATCCCGTGTTCCGCAAGCTCAAGGCCGAACTCGCCCACGCCCTGCTCAGCATCGGCGCGGTGACCGGCTTCTCCTTCGGCGCGGGCTTCGACGTGGCCGGCATGCGCGGCAGCGAGTACCTCGCGGACCCGGGCGCCGACGGCGGTCTGCTCGGCGGCATCAGCAACGGCGGGGAACTGCGTCTGCACCTGGCGGTCAAACCAACCAGCTCGATCGCCGACGTGGCCAAACGCGGACGCCACGATCCGTGCATCGTTCCGCGCATCATCCCCGTCGCCGAGGCCATGGTCGCGCTGGTGCTCGCCGATGCGTCCCTGCGTGCGCGGCTTGCCCGAATCGCGTCCCCTACCGACATCCCCCATGCGTAACCAGATCGAAGCCTTCGCCGGCGAGTTCCGCCGCTACCGGAGCCTGGCCGAGCGTTCTTTCGAGCCCCTTACCGCCGCGCAGTGGCACCGGCGCCTGCTGCCCGACGGCAACAGCGTCGCCACCTTGGTCCAACACCTCGGCGGCAACCTGCGCTCGCGTTACGACGACTTCCTGTACGGCGATGGCGAAACCAGTTGGCGCAACCGCGACCGGGAGTTCGACGACCTACGCGAGGATCCCGCCGCGCTGCGCGCCCGTTGGGACGCCGGCTGGGCCGCGGTGGAAACCGCCCTGGCCCCCCTGAAGGACAGCGACCTCGGCCGCCACGTCTGCATCCGTCAGGTGCCGCTGACCGTGGCCGAAGCCCTAGCGCGCTCGGTCGCCCACGCCGCCTACCACACCGGCCAGATCGCGCTCTTGTGCCAATGGCTGCGCGGCGCGGGATGGCAGAACCTCTCGGTCCCGCGCGGAGGCTCGGTGGCCTATCGCGCGAACCCCGACAAGGAAAAGCCGCCCGGCGCGGCGCGCTCCTGAATCACGTTCCGGCGCGCGTCCTCCAGACCTGCGCGGCGGCCGGCCAATCGCTGCGCTGGCCCGCGTAGTCGTGGGGCTCAGCCCACAGGATCTCGCGCGGCGTCACAAGAAAACTGCCCGACAGGAGCAGCGCGTCGCCGCGGGGCCGGCCGACCCCGTGCCCGGAGAGCAATCCACGCACCCCCGCCAACGCGCTGCGCGGGCCGAGCAACTGCCCGAGCGACCCGCGCCCCAGGCCGAATCCGGCGTAGAGCTTGGCCTCCGGATCCGCGATCGCGCGGCCCTTGGGCCAGCGGTGGCGGAAGAAACTCTCGCCCTCCGCCGCCGACGCCGGATGCACGCACAATACCGGCGGAAAGTCGCCGCCTTTGGCCAGGGTGCGCAGGACGTCCACGTCCCGTCGGCAGAAGGTTCACCCCAGGTGCCGCAGGAACACCAGCAGCGTGCCCTGCCCATCGAGATTGTCCGCGAAGCGGGGGCCATTCAGGCCAAATCCTGCCACCGGCAGGCCAGCCAAGGCGGGGTCGAGGGGATACGGGGCAGCCATCCCCCTTTTCTAATGCGCCACGCCGCGCGCACAAGCCGTGGCGCCGCGAAATCCCGCGCCTAATCCTCAAGCATGCACTGGAAGTCCGCGGGCTTGAGCGACAGCACCGAACATTCCAGGTACGCAAACAGCCGTTCGGCGGTCTCCCCGAGTTGATAACCCGGCCGGCCCCCCTTCGACAGCGACCCCATCACGAGCACATCGGGCTGTAGGTGCTCGACCGTCTCGCGGATCGCCTCGTGGGGCGACTTGCGGATCAGGTGGGTGGTCGCACTCTCGGTCAACTCCACGCGCAGGAGGCGTTCGTCGAGCTCCGCCTGGGACTGGGCCTTGAGCACTTCAACCCGGGCATCGTACTCATCCTTGTCGATGTCGCCCGCCGCGAGCAGCAGCTCCATCGGAATCGGATACGCGTGCACCACATGCAATGCTGCCCCCGTGCGCCGCGCCAGGTAGGCCGCGTACTCGAGCACTTGGGTGCCCACCTTGGTGAAGTCCACGGCGGCGAGCACGAGTTTGTGCTCGAGGTCGTGGCTGGCTTGCACAACCCACACCGGCGCGGGGCAGTGGCGCAATACCTTGGCCCCCACCGAACCGATCGGCCGGCCGGAAGTATCGGAGCCATCCGAATCCCGGCGTCCGAGCACCACCAGGTCGGCGGCGCGGCGTTTGGCCGCCAGGCAGAGCGCGACCCACGCGCGCTCTTCGGTCACTTCTAGAGTCGTTGAAACCCCGCGGCTGGCTGCCTGGTCGCGCAGCTCCGCGAGGGACGCCTTGCCCGCATCGGACATCGGCCAGATCTCCCCCGCATGCCAGCGACTGTGCAGCAGCGTCAGTCCAGCCCCGGTGGTTTGCGCCAAGCGGCACGCCTGGTCAAACGCCGTCTGGCTGCCCGGCGGAATCGCGCCCGTGCGCGGGCGCACTTCGATGCCCACGAGGATCTGCTTGAGTTCGATCATGGAGTCTGCCGGGGGCCTGGGGCGCCGGCGCGGGGTGCGCGTCGACGGGGCGCAAGTGTACCCGAGGAGCGGGGCCTGGGATCAAGCCCACCCCGCACGCCCGTTGCATCGCCCATTCCCGGTGCACAGCCGCGCAGAATCGGCGGCCGATCGCCGATTTGCACCGGCGGTGCACAGGATGAGACAGATTCGCGCCGGGCCGGGATCCGATTTCCTTCGCGACGGGGCGTTCAGACGAGGCGTTGCGGCCGGCCCAGTTTGCTGGCGATCTCGGCGGCGGTGGCTTCGAAGCCCTTACGCCCCATCACCCCGTAGGCCGCGATCTTACCCGCCTCGACGCCGGGCTGATCGAAGGCGTCGATGCCGTACAACTCGCCCATCAACGCCACCGCGTATTCCATCAGGAACAAGTACTGCCCCACCGTGTGCGCGTTCACGCGCGGGAAGGTGATCGAGCAGTTGGGCCGACCCGCATCGGTGAGCGCGAGGCGCGTGCCCTGGTACTCGGCGGCGAACAGCTCGCCCATGTCGCGCCCACCGAGATAGGCCAGGGCGTCGCGGTCAGCATAGTCCGCGGGGATCGGCAGGCGACGGTCCGGCGTGCCCACTTCGAGCAGGGTGAACCACTTGTCGCGCGGCCCTTGCACGTAGAGCTGCACCTGGCTGTGTTGGTCGGTAACCCCCACCGCTCGCACCGGAGTCGGCCCCACGCCCACGACCCCCGACGGCGTCGACTTCTGCTTGCCGATCGATTCACCCAGCAATTGCGCGTACCAATCCGCGAGATCGCGCAGTCGGTGGCTGTAAGCGAAGGTGACGGCGATGTTCTTGCCCTTGCGTTCTTGCATCAGCCACTGCAGGCCCGCGTAGACCATGGCGGGGTTTTCGAGCAGGGCCCCCGCCTGGCAGCGCTGATCCATGTCCTCGGCGCCCTTGAGCAGCGAGATGATGTCGATGCCCACCAGGGCCGACGACAACAAACCCACGGGCGACAAAACGCTGAAGCGGCCGCCGACCCCGTCCGGCACCACGAACGAGGTGTACCCCTCGTCCTGCACGATCGGCCGCAACACGCCGGCGGTCGCATCGGTGGTCACCACGATGTGCTCGCGGTGCTGATCGCCGAGGCGGTCGATCAGGATGCGGCGGAAGATCAAGAACTGGCTCATGGTCTCGGCGGTGGAGCCCGACTTCGAGATCACGTTGAACAGGGTGCGCGTCACGTCGAGCTGGTCCACGACCTCGGCGATCCAATCCGGATCGACGTTGTCGAGCACCAACAGCCGCGGCATGCCCGCCGGCGGATTCCAATCGTGCAGCGGCGAGTTGAGCGCGGTATGCAAAGCGCGGTTGCCCAGGGCCGAGCCGCCGATGCCGAGCACGACGACCGTGTCGAAGCGTCCCGCCATGCGTGCGGCATACGCCAGTACCTCCTGATGCACCGCCGACTGGTACGGCAGATCCAACCAGCGCAGGTCGACGCTGCGTCGGCCTTCGACCGCCGCCTGGGCCGCCGCCAGCCGATCTTCGAGTTCGAGCAGCTCGCGCTCTTCGACGCCATCGGCCGCGCCGACCGCATCGGCCAGGCTGTGGGTGTAGTTCAGTTGGATTGCATCCATCGTGGGGTTACCTCGCCGGCAGGGTACCAAGGCCAGGGCGCCGCGCCCACGTCAGACCCCCGCCCGGCCCCGTTCGGGTCTGATTTGCCACGCGGAAATCGAACGGGCCGGGGTCCCGCATGCGGCGGAACCCCGGCCCGGTGACGGCGAACGGGGAGCGGCGTGTCTAGTCGCGCCGGTTCGTGAGCACGGTGACGTAGTACAGCAGGGTCAGGATCGAGGTGATCGCACCCGCGACGTAGGTCATGGCCGCTGCCCCGAGCACCTTGGACACCCCGCGCGCCTCGTCTTCGTTGCTGACGATTCCGGCCTGGGCCAACACGGCTTTCGCCCGGTTCGACGCGTCGAACTCGGTGGGCAGGGTCACGAGCTGGAACAACACGGTGGTGCCGAACAGCGCAATCCCGAGCCAGGCGACGCCGGTCATCTTCAGCAGCAGCCCGCCCATGAACACCCAAAGCCAGGCGCTCGAGCCGAATTGGACCGCCGGAACCAGGGCCGAGCGCAGCCCGAGCGGGCCGTACTGCTTGACGTGCTGGATCGCGTGGCCGGCTTCGTGGGCCGCCACCGCAACCGCGGACACCGAGCGGCCATCGTAGACATCCGGCGATAGGCGCAGGGTGCGCGAACGGGGGTCGTAATGGTCGCTCAGGAAGCCCTGGGTGCGCTCGATGGTCACCTGAGCCCCCCCAGCCTGGGCCACGGCGGCGGCCGCCTCGGCACCGGTCATACCCGACCGGACCCCCACCCGGGAGTATTTGTTGAACGTGCTCTTTACCTTCCAGGAGGCCCAGATGCCCAGCAACAAGCCGGGGCCGACGAACAGGAAGTACTTGGGATCAAAGAAGAACGGCATGGTGGGCCTTCATGGGACAGGGGGGGCCAAAATCCTAGCGTGCCCCCCCTCCTGGACCAATCCCGGGGGGCGGTACGCTATATTAACCCTGACGTACAAGTACGATTCAACCCTGCCCCCCATTCACTGCTTCCCGTCCCGGCCTTCCCATGACCAGCCCCCACCTCAAAATCGGTGACTTCGCCCGCCTGGCAGGCACCAATCTGCGCACCCTGCGCTACTACGAGGAGATGGGGCTGTTGGAGCCGGCGTCGCGTTCGAGCGGCGGGTTCCGCTACTACCGCCCCGCCGATGCCCATCGCGTGCGGTTGATCCACAATTTGCAGGAACTTGGCCTGCAGTTGGAGCAGATCCGCGAGATCATCGCCGACGGCGATGGCAAACCCGTGGATTGGCGCAAGCGCGTGGACCAGGCGCTGGCCGATCAGGATCGCCTGATCACCGAACGGGTGGCCCTGCTCGAAAAGCAGCGCGGCGAGATCCAGAACGCCCGGACCAAACTCGCCGAGTGCGGGCGCTGCGGGCAGAAGCCCGAAGAGTCCAACAACTTCTGCGAACCCTGCGCGCTGACGGGCATGAGTCTGCCGACCTTGCTGGCGGCGCTCTTCCGCTAGGAATCCGCGTGGCCGAATCGCCCCTCTACCTCGACTACAACGCCACTGCGCCGCTCGCACCGGGCGTGCGCGAAGTCCTGGCGCCGTTCCTGGGGGCGGACTTCCACAATCCTTCGAGTCTCTCGCAGCCCGCGCAGAAGGTGCGCGGCGCCGTGCACGAAGCGCGGCTCGCGGTGGCGCGCCTGATGGGAGCCCAAGGCCCCGATCGGATCACGTTCACCTCGGGCGCCACCGAGAGCATCCACGCGGCGTTCCATGCCGCCGCCTGCGCCCGCCCAGACGGCGCCCTCGTGATCGGCGCCGCCGAACACTCTGCGAGCAAGGGCGCCGCTCAGTTCTGGGCAGCGCTCGGGCGGCGGATCGTGACGGTTCCGGTGGATGCCGATGGCCGCATCGAGGTGCCGACGTTGCAGCGCATCCTCGCCGAAAACGGGCCGATTGCGCTGGTTTCGCTGATCTACGCGAACAACGAAACCGGGGCGCTGCAACCCCTCGAGGGACTGGCGGATTGCATCCACGGGGCCGGGGCGTTGTGGCACCTCGACACCGTTCAAGCGCCGGGAAAAGTCCCGCTGGCCTGCGCTGCCTGGCAAGTCGATTACGCGTCGATCTCCGGGCACAAGTTCGGCGCACCGAAGGGCAGCGGCGCCCTCTACCACGCGCCCGGCGCGCCGGTCCCCCATTGGCAAACCGGCGGTGGACAAGAACAGGGCCGGCGCGGCGGCACCGAAAACGTGGCAGCGATCGCGGGCCTCGGTGCGGCCGCGCGGCTGGCCGCTGAACGGGTGCAGGATCCTGGCAACGCAGCGCGGCTCGCCGCGGCCCGCGATACGTTCGAGACCGAGCTGCTCCACCGGGTCCCCCAGGCGTGCGTGCATGCCGGCGGCGTACCGCGGGTCGGCAATACCAGTTTCGTAGGCTTGCCCGGCACCCCCGCCGAGTACCTGCTCCCGCTGCTCGAGCAAGAAGGCGTGCTGGTCTCCGCCGGCTCCGCCTGCGATGCCTCGCACCACGCACCCTCCCCGGTCCTGCTCGCCATGGGCGTGCCGGAGGATCTCGCCAGCTCCTCGCTGCGCCTCTCCTTCGGGCCCGAGCACGGTCCCGACGAGGGACGCCGCGCGGCGGAGGGGGTGGCCCAGGCTTGGACCTGGATGGCCCCGCCCCAGGCCGCCCCAACCGGGAACACCGTCCAACCCTGAGGCGCGCCGCGGCAAGAGCGCGCTTGCAAGGATCTCCCCACTTCCTCCAACCGGGCAAAAAGCCCCCCGTACACGGTCCCGGCCCTACCCGCCGGGTACACTTCCTGCCCGGCTGCTGCCCGCTTCTGCCATGGCCTCATCGACCCAGAACTATCGCACCCGCGTCTCCGGATGGTGGACCCCCCGTCACACCATCCAGGACAGCGAAGGCCGCACGCTTGGCGTGCTGACCGTCACGCGCAACTGGCGTGGCATGGTCATCGCCGGTGAGTACAGCCCCGAAAAGGGCGAGAAGCTGCTCCTGCGCCGCGAACCGGGCCTGCAACGGGCCCAATTCTCGCTTTGGACCGGGGACCGCGAATGGCTGGGCTCTTCGATCCGCCCGCGCCCCTTCCAGCGCCGCATCGACATCTTCGCCGGCGTGCGCCCCTACCGGGTGGTGCCCTTCCCCGGCCTGCGCCGCGGCTGGCGCGTGATCGCCAGCAAAACCGGCGAGGTGGCCACCATCGAACAAAGCCTTCTGGGACGCGGCTCGCGCTGGACGGCCCAGAAGAAGGTCGACTTCGAGATGCTGCTGTTCTCCTACTTCATCGGGAGTCTGGCCTCGAACGAATCGATCCTGCCCACCGCCCTGGACGCGGAGGCCCCCTCCACGACCGAGCAGATGGATCCGGCCCAGGCCTGATCCGTTTTGCAATTTCCTGCCTTTCCCGGGAAGGCCCGGACGAGTCGCTCGTCCAACGCCCTTGGGCGCGGCTCGCGCCCTGACCCCGCGAACCCACCGCAACCGTAACGACCCTCCGCCATGCGCGCTTTCATCGTCCTGCTTCTGCTCATCGCCCTCGGTGTGGGCGGCTACTTCGCCTTCAAAGGCTCGAAGACCCCCGAAAACACCACGACGCCGTCCCTGACCCAGACGCAGAACCACCCCGAGAACCCGGGGACCCCTGGTCCCTCCGGCCCGGCCAACCTGGTCGGCGACAACACGGAAGGCCAGCGTGAGATCAGCCAGACGAACACCCCGGCCGCGCAAGGTTCTGGCACCATCACCGTGGAAGAAGGCGGCACCACCGCGCGCATCTACGGTCGCGTGCTCAGCCCGGGCGGCGAGCCCCTCGCCGGTGCGGACGTGACCCTCACCCGCTTCGGTTCGGCGACCCTGTTCTTCGCCGGTCCCGAGCCCCTCGATCGCGCCGGAGACTTGAGCACCAAAACCGACAAGTCCGGCGCCTTCGAGTTCGCCTCCGCGCCCCCCTTCAACCAGTACACGCTGATCGCCCGCCACGCCGACTACGCCACGGTCGAACGCGGCCCGATCGACGCGCCCGAGGGTTCCGTGGTGCAACAGGAACTGACCCTGTCGATGGGCCTGCGCCTGTTCGGCCAGATCCGTGACACCCAGGGCAACGTGGTTCCGAACGCCGATATCCGGTTGACCCCGGTCGCCCTCGGCGCTGCCCCGGCCGCGAACAACCCCGACCTGCGCTCCATGCGCTCGGACAACACCGGCCACTACGAATTCCTGCACTGCGCCGAAGGCACCTTCGTCCTGACGGTCAGCGCCGAAGGGTACGGCCAGGCCACCGTGCAGAACCTGCCGCTGAGTGGCGCCGAGGTCGAGCGCAACGTGGACCTGCAGGTCGCCCTGTTCATGGCCGGCCGCGTGGTCGACGAGAACAACAACGGCATCGTCGGGGCGCGCGTCGAGGCCATCTCGATGAACAACGCGGCCTCGCGTACCCAGTCGAGCACCACCTCGGTGGCGGACGGCAAGTTCGAGTTCAGCGATGTGGCCGCCGGCAGCTACGTGGTGCGCGCCACCGCCGAGGGCTACAAGATGGCGATCCTCAACCGCGCCAACGCCGGTGAGGTCGACCTGCTTGTGCAACTCGTGCCCCTACCCACCGTTTCCGGCCAGGTGCTCGATGCCGATGGCAACCCGCTCACCAGCTACACGATCAACCTGCGTCAGCCCCTGCGCAACTCGGACCTGACGATGTTCGTGCAGAACAGCCGCAAGCAGATCAATGACCCGCAGGGCCGTTACAAGCTCGTGCTGCCGATGGCGGGCGAGTTCATGACCGAAGCCAGCGCCGGTGGCTATGCCCCGACCCTGTCCGAGAAGTTCACCGCTGCCGATGGGCAGAACCTCGAGAACATCACCATCCGCATGACGACGGGTGGGGTGATCCGCGGCCGCTTGGTCGACAAGTCCGGCAAGGGCATCGCGGGCGCCATGGTCAAGACCGAGAACAACGAATGGCAGGGCGGCGATTTCGACCTGAGCTTCGGGGAAGCTTTCCCCGGCCACTCCACCAAAAAATCGGTGCGCACCGGTGACGACGGCGTGTTCGTGCTGCGCGGCCTGGCCCCGACCCAGTACCTGCTGCAGTTCAACCACCCCGATCGCGCCCAGAACTCGATCAAGAACGTGGTGGTGACCAACGGCACCGAGACCAACATCGGCGATGTGCTGCTCGAGGCTGGCAGCTCGGTGCGCGGCGTCGTGCGCGGTCCCGGCGGAGCGCCCCTGAGCGGCGCCACCGTGCAGCTCACCCTCAACTCGCAGACCGAGTTCCCGCTGAGCCACAAGGTGCACACCAACGCCCAAGGCGAGTACACCATCACCGGCATCCGCTCGGGCACCTACTCGATCATGGCGGGCCGTCCGTCGGGCGCTGGGGACAACCCCTTCGCCGGGGCCGGCGACATGAACAAGACGCGCCGCGAAATCGTGATCGATCCGGACGGCACCTATCAGGGCCAGGACTTCGAGATCCAGGACTGATCCGATCGGGAATCGAAGCGAGGCGGGCCGCGGTGGAAACATCGCGGCCCGCCTTCATTTTTGTCCGCGCAAGGGATCGGCGCGCAGGCTAAGTTGGGCGCCATGGGGGCAAGGGAGGCCAGACACGCGGGCCTGGCGCGCGCGATCGAAACCCGGCTGGGGGCGCCGGTGCGACTGCACCTGGCCCGCAACCGCGGCACGCCCGTGCGGGCGAAGGGCCTCTCCTGGGGCCCGTTCACCAAAGCCGGCGTGGAGCTGGTGCTGCACGAGTTCTTCCTCGATGCGCCCTCCGATGTGCTCGACGATCTGGCGGGCTGGCTGCGCAGCGGCAAGCGGGCCCGGGCCGCCTGCGGACGGTTGGATCACTGGATCCAGACCGCGGTGCGCGATCTGCCCCCCACCGCGCCGCGCCGCACGCCCGTGCGCACCCGCGGGAAACACCACGACCTGGAGGCTTTGCTCGCGGGGCTGCTCGCGGAGGAGTTCGCCGGGGAGTTCGCCGGCGAAGCGGCGGCGGAAGACAGCGCCCCGGCGATTCCCACCATCACCTGGGGACGCCAAGGGCCGAGCAAACGACCGCGCAACATCCGCCTGGGCAGTTACCAAGCCGAAGGCAACCTGATCCGCATCCACCCCAAACTCGACCGGGAAGCGGTGCCACACGCCTTCGTGCGCTACATCGTGTTCCACGAATGCCTGCACGCGCTCTATCCGTCAAAGCGCGATACGGCCGGGCGCTGGATCCACCACACGCGCGCCTTCCGCGCCCGCGAACGCACCTACCGCGATTACCTCTTCGCCCTCGAATGGGAGAAGAGCACGCTCTTCTCCGTCATCTGATCCGCCCGCGCGACGGGGATCCGATCAGGTCCGGCGCGAATATTCCTTGGAGATGTCCGGCTGGTGGGCATCCACCAAGCAGGTGCCCAGAACGTTGCCGCCCAGGGCTTCCAAGGTGTTGTGGGTGCGCTGCACGTGGTAGCGCGCGGTGCTGCCCATGCGCACGACCAGCAGAATGCCGTCGGCCATGGCGCCGAGCAGCGAAGCGTCGGACACGTTGAGCGCGGCCGGGGTGTCGATCAGCACGTACGAGAAGCGCTGGCGCAGGCGGTTCATGACCGTCTTCATGCGGTCCGAACCCAGGAGCTCGGACGGGTTGCGCGGCGGGGTGCCGGCGCCGAGGATCGAAACCCCTTCGATCGAGGTCTGGCGCACGCCTTGATCGATGGTGAGTTTGCCCGCGAGCAGTTCGGTCAGGCCCTGGCGCCGGGGCAGGCCGAGGTACTTCTCCACCGACGGGTTGTGCAGGTCCGCATCGACCACGAGCACGTGAACCCCGGGCACTTCGGCCATCGCCACCGCCAGGTTGAGGGTGGTCACCGTCTTGCCCTCGCCGGGCAGGGCGCTCGTCACCACCAGGGTGTGCGAGGCGCCATCGGTGTTCATGGCCTGGATCGAGTTGCGCAGGGCGCGGAACTGCTCCGCGATCTGACCCTTGGGCCGGGAGACCATCGCGATCTCCTCCCGCCGGATCGGTACCGAACGGGATTCCTCGGGCACGGCCGGGGGGAATCCCGGGCCTTGCATGTTCTGGTCGCGCTTGCTCATGGGAGGTGTTGCGGGGGTCGGCGGGCCACTCCACAGGCGGCCGGCTCGTTGCCCACCGGAGTGCGTGGACCACGCCCTCCAGCGAAACCAAGGTACGGCCTGGGCACGGGATGTGGCAACGAGCGAGCCCCAATTGCGCCCGGATTGGAGCAACTGTTCCTAAAGGGGAGGCCGCGGGCGATCGCTGCCCCACGGTTGCATCGGCTCGGGCAAGGGTCCGGCAAAAGCGTCTTCGTCCAGGATCCGATCCACGAGCTCGTGGCCGGTGGTCGCCGCCACCCGGCGCAGGTCCACCCGGAACTGTTCCAACTCGACCGCATCCCGATGGGCGGCCAGGCCCGCGCAGGCCTCCTGGATCGCCGCCCAGAGCAGCTCCGGGGGGACGGGCTTGCCCATAGATCCCAGCAGCATGCCGCGCGCCCCCATGCCTTCCTGCGCGTAACCCGCGAGCCGACCCAGCCGCAGCCAATCCGCGGGGCTGCCAGGTTCGTTCCGAACCAGGTCCGCGGCCAAGGCGCTGCGTTCGGGAACCGAGAGCATTCCGAGGGCCAGGCGCGCATCGAAGGCCCACTGCTGGACCCACGGGTCGGCATCCACATCCCGCAACCAACCCGCCAGGTCCGCTGCGAGTCCCATCCGCGCCAAGGCGCGCAGGCGACCGATGTCGCCCCCTCCGGCCAAGGCGATGGCGGTCAGCCGCTGCGTTGCCGCGCCGTCCCCCAAGCGCCAGGCCCAGACGGCCAGGATTTCGGGCGCCCAAAGTCCGGCTTCGGCCGGGGGCGCCTGGCCGAGGGCCAAGGCCTGGGCGAGCAGGCCGGCGTCCGCGGCCAATTGCCCGGTGGCGGGCAGCGGCGGGTAGGCGACCCGGTCCCCGGCGCCACCGTGGGCGGCCAGCAAAGCCAACGCCGCGCGCCGCAGGGCAGGATCGGCCTGGCCATTGCGCAACCACGTGCGGGCGCGCTCCAGGGTTTCGGGGGCCGGGGAGGGATGCCAGGTCAGGGCGCGCAACGCCAACCATTCGCGCAACGGAACCGGAGGCCCGTCACCGAACAGGATGGATTCGAAGTCCTCGCTGCCCCAGGGCAACACGCGCAAGGCCTGGGCCAGGTGCGCGAGTTGCCAATCGGGCCGAGGCGCTGCGGCGAAATAGTCGAGCGCGAGGCGGACGCCTTCGGCGCTGGTGAGCCATCCCGGAATGCGGTGTTCCGATACCGCCGCAAGCACGCCCGGCCAGTATTCACCGCGTCCCGCGCGGACCTCCGATTGCAGCCAAGCGACCGCGGCCGGCCAACCGCTTTGCGCCAAGGCCTGCATCGCATCGGTGGCGGCACCATCGCGCGCACACAACTCGAGCCAATCGACGAGCAACGCGGCGCCGCTTTCCGGAGTCGCGCTGCCCCGGGCGAGCATCACCAGGAAGCGCTTGCTCTCCCCCTCCGGATCCCCGTCCGCAAGGTCGCGCCAACCGAACAACCAGGCGCGCGCCCCGAGGTCGGATTCGGCCTGTTGCAGCACTTCGCGCAGATTGCCCCGCCATGCCGGACGGATCTCCCGGACGGCGGCGCGTCCTTCGAGCTTGCGTGCCGCGCGTGGATCGAGCACCAACGGAACGCCGAAGGCGTTGCTGTCGCGCAGGTCCCAGAAGCGCTGCGACAGGGGTTCCTCCCCGACACCCGCCGCCGCACTGCCGTACCAAAGTCGCTCCCCGCCCCGGCCGCGCAGCCCCGTAGGCCAATCGCGCTGGGGCAATCCCCCGCCGTTCAAGTCGGGATTCCACGCGAGGGCCTGTTCGAGCAGGGCCCGCCGGCCCACCTCCCGGACTTCCGCCTGGGGCGCACGCACCAGCTCCACCGCGAGCGGAAAGAAGCGCGCATGGCCGGCCAGCACGTCCGCCAAAGCCCAACGCCCAGCCAGCCCCGCATCCCTGAGCCAGGTTTCCAGCTCCGGAACCTGATCCGCTTCCAGGTTTCCCAGCAACCACGCCCGGGCCCCATCGCGGACCTGCGAAGCGGGGCTGTCGAGTCCGCGCAGGGCATCCACCAACCGTTCCTGGCCCGCCGCCGAGCCGGGCCCCGCGGTCCAGCCGATCCAAGCCAAGAGCAACAAGGCGACTCGCATGCCGCCCATGCTACCGCATGCGCCCCCCGGGCCGAACCGGGACCCCGCGATCCGGCGCCGGGGGAACGTCCAGCCCCCCATGTCCCGGAATGCGGCGCTCCGATTCCCCCGGCTCCCGCCGCCGCTCGCCCGCCCCGTGGGGCCAGCCTCCAAGCCCGCGGAAGGCCCCGCGCGTGGGCTTGGGATTCATGGGCGCGGACACTAGCCTATGTGCCGATGTTCAGGAAAATACTCATCGCCAACCGCGGAGAACCGGTGGTGCGCATCGCGCGCGCCGCCCACGCGCTCGGCATCGAATGCGTCGGGGTGGCCTCCGATGCGGACCGTGGCGCGTCTTGGCTCGGCTGCCTGGACGAAGTGGTGTACATCGGCGGCAAAGCGCCGCGCGAGAGTTACCTGCGCCTGGAGACGGTGGTCCAGGCGGCGGTGCAGACCGGTTGCGCCGGCGTGCACCCCGCGTGGGGTTTCCTCGCCGAGAACCCGCGTTTCGCCGCCCTTTGCGCGCAGCACGGATTGACGTTCATCGGCCCGAGCCCCCTGGTCATGCAACGCATGGCGCTGAAGTGGCCGGCGAAAGCTTCGATGGCGGCGGCGGGCCTGCCGTGCATTCCCGGCAGCCAGGGCTTGCTCGCGTCGATCGACGAGGGCCTCGAGGTGGCGGAACGCATCGGTTATCCGGTCATCGTCAAAGCCGATGCCGGCGGCGGGGGTCGCGGCATGCGCCGCATCGAAAACAAGGCCCACTTCGCGGACCAGTACCGCTCAGCCGCGGCCGAAGCCCAGGCGGCTTTCGGCAACGGCGCCCTGTATCTCGAACGCTACCTGAGCGGCGGCCGACACATCGAGTTCCAGGTGCTGACCGACAACTACGGCAACAGCGTGCACCTGTTCGAGCGGGATTGCTCGGTGCAGCGCAACCACCAGAAGCTCGTGGAAGAGGGTCCGAGCCCGGCCATCGCCGCGGACGAACGCGCCGCGATGGGCGCCAAGGTGGCGGAAGCCGCGCGCCGCATCGGCTACACCGGCGCTGGCACCGTGGAGTTCCTGCGCCGGGCGGACACCGGCGAATTGTGCTTCATGGAGATGAACACCCGCCTGCAGGTGGAACACTGCGTCAGCGAGATGATCACCGGCGTCGACATCGTCGCCGAACAGATCCGCATCGCCGCCGGCGAGCGACTCTCGGTGCGCCAAGAGGATCTGAAGATCGACGGGCACGCCATCGAGGTGCGCCTCAACGCCGAAGATCCGGAGCAGGGTTTCCGCCCCACCCCGGGCCAGCTCACCCGCTTCGAGATTCCGCTCGACCAGGGCCCCGGCACGGTGCGCCTCGATACGCACCTACAGGCGGGCGACACGATCAGTCCCTACTACGATTCGCTGCTCGCCAAGGTCATCGCCCACGGCAAGAACCGCGCGGAAGCCATCGAAACCCTGGTGCGCACCCTGCGTGCCAGCACGATCGAAGGCGTGTCCAGCACCGCCGACCTGCACCTCGCCGTGCTGCAAAGCCCGCCATTCCAAAGCGGCGACTACGACACGTCCGCCATCCCCGGCTACTCCCCCCGCCCCGCCTGAACCATGGCCAAGGTCCCCCTGACCCCCATCGGCCGCGACCGCGCCCAGTTCCTGGACGACGCGAGTTACGCCAAGAACCGTGCGGCGCTGGGCGCCAAGATCGAAGAGCTCGAGACCCGGCGCGCGGCGGTGGCCGCGGGTTGGGGCGAGTCGTACCGCGAGCGAGTGCACGCCAAGGGCAAACGCACGGCGCGGGAACGCATCGACGCGCTGAAGGACGCGGGCACGCGCATCTTCGAGGTCGGCACGTTCGTCAACGATGGCCGGTTGTTCGGCAAGCTGACCAGCCCCGCCGCCGGCGTCATCACGGCCTACGTGCAGGTGGCCGGCCGCTGGACGATGGTGATCGCCAACGACAACACTGTGGCGTCGGGCTCCTGGTGGCCGCAGACGCCCGAAAAGATCGAGCGGGCCCAGGAGATGGCCCTGCGCCTGCGCCTGCCGGTGATTTACCTCGTCGATTGCTCCGGCCTCTTCCTGCCCGAACAGTCGCACACCTTCCCCGGCCGCACCGGCGCGGGGCACATCTTCCAGAAGAACTCGCTGCTCTCCGCCCAGGGCGTACCGCAGATCGCCGGGGTCTTCGGCGATTGCATCGCCGGCGGCGGCTACATGCCGATCATCTCCGATCGCGTGTACATGACCGAGCAGGCGTACATGGTGATCGCGGGTGCGGCCCTGATCCAAGGCGCCAAGAGCCAGAAGCTCTCGAGCCTCGACATCGGCGGCCCCGAGGTGCACGTGCACCAATCCGGCTGCGCCGACGTGCGCGTGCCCGACGACGACACCGCCATCGAACGCATCCGGCGCGAGGTGATGGGCCTGCCGTCCAGCGCGGCGCCGTTCTACCGTCACGGCAACGATGGCGGGGATCCCCTGCAGCCCGCCGCCGAACTCGACGGCCTATTCCCCACCGACCACCGCCACGTCTACGACATGGATCAGGTGATCGCCCGCCTGGTGGACCACAGCCTGTTCTGGGAACTGTGGTCCGAACGCGGGCGCGAGATCGTCGTGGGCGTCGGCCGGGTGAACGGCCTGTACATGGGTTTCGCCGCCACGCGCCAGGGCCTGATCCAGGACCCCGAGCACCATGGCAAGCAGAAGCCCGCGGGCATCCTGTACCGCGAAGGCATCGCCAAACTCGCCGCCTTCAGCCGCGCGTGCAACGACGACGGCATCCCTCTGGTCTGGCTGCAGGACATCTCCGGTTTCGACATCGGCGTGGAAGCCGAACGCCAGGGCCTGCTTGGGTACGGCTCGAGTTTGATCTACTCGAACAGCACGAACGAGGTGCCGATGTTCACCCTGCTGCTGCGCAAGGCTTCGGGCGCGGGGTACTACGCCATGGCGGGCCTACCCTACGAGCCGGTCGTGCAGCTTTCGACGCCGCTCACGCGCCAGTCGGTGATGGAGGGGCGCACCTTGGCCATCGCGGCCTTCAACACCAAACTCGACGACAACTTCGAGATCGCGGTGCAGGATCCGGCCGAACGCGCCAAGATCGAGGCGGGCATGGCGGAAACCGAAGCGCGTATCGAAGGCGACATGGACCCGTACAAGTCGGCCAGCCAAATGGACACCGACGAGATCGTGGCGCCGTCTGAGTTGCGGGCGTGGCTCGAGCTATTCGCCGAAGCCTCCTACCAGAGCATCGGCTCGCGCCGGGTCAAGAACCCGCGCATCTGGTCGCTGCACGATCTGGCCGCCCTCGCGGAGGCGCGCGATGTGCACGGCCGTGCGACGGTCGAATGGCAGGTCGAGCGGGACGGCGAACGCGTGCACTTGGTGGCCCCCGAAGCCGGGCTGGTGACCGAATTGCCGCGCGCGGGTTGGGCTTTGGCCCCGGGCCAGGATGCCGGCGTTCTGCTGGTGCTCGGCCGGGCCAAACAACTCGTGTTGCCCGAAGGCCTCGCCGGTTTCGTCTGTCCGGGCGGGCCCGAGCCGGTGCATGCGCCGGTGACCGCCGGACAGCGGGTGCTCGAGCTGAGCCCGCTCGACGCCAGCGTGCCCGGCGCCCACGCCGCCGCGCAAGGCAGCGATAACTCCGCGGGCCTGATCCTGCGTTCGCCGCAAAGCGGCCGCTTCTACCACCGCCCCAGCCCCGGCGAGGCCGCGTTTGCCGAAGTTGGCACCGTGCTCGAGGCGGGCCAACCCGTGGGCCTGATCGAAGTGATGAAGACCTTCGCCCACGTGCCCTACGCGAGCAAAGGCGGCCTGCCCGCCCGCGCGCGGGTCGTGCGCGTGCTCGCCGGCGACGGGGCCGACGTGGACAGCGGTACGCCGCTCTTCGAAGTGGAACCGGCCTGACGATGAAGAAGGCGGAGAAGGCGTTGCGCATCGCGCAGATCCTGGACGAGCTCTATCCGGAGCCGCCGATTCCGCTCGATCACTCCGATGCCTTCACCCTGCTGATCGCGGTCCTGCTGTCCGCGCAGACCACGGACAAGAAGGTCAACGAAGTCACGCCAGCGCTGTTCCGGCTCGGGCCCACCCCGGAGCACATGGCGGCCTTGAGCGAGGCGCAGATCCTGGAGTGCATCCGCGTGCTCGGGCTGGCCCCCACCAAGGCCAAAAACGTTCGCAAGCTGGCGCAATTGCTCGTCGAGCGCCACGGCGGCCAGGTGCCGCGCACGTTCGAGGAACTCGAAGCCCTGCCCGGCGTGGGCCACAAGACCGCCAGCGTGGTGATGGCCCAGGCCTTTGGCGTGCCAGCGTTTCCGGTCGACACCCACATCCACCGGCTGGCGGCCCGCTGGGGCCTTTCGGACGGGAGCAACGTCGAGCGTACCGAACGAGACCTGAAAGCCGCCTTCCCGCGCGAAATCTGGAACCGGCTGCACTTGCAAATCATCTACTTTGGTCGAGAACACTGTCCTGCCCGGGGTCACGACCTGGACCACTGCCCCATCTGCAGTTTCGCCGCAACCCAGAAGCGCAAACGCGAGGAATCGCGCAGCCGCTAACCCGATGGATCGCTCCCAGTTTCTCACCCTCGCCGACGAATGCCTCGAACAGGTGGCCTCCTGGCTCGAGGACTTCGACCCCGATGAAGTCGACTTTGCCACCACCGATGGCGTGGTCACGCTCGAGTTCCCCGGCCGGATCAAGTACGTGCTCAACCGCCAGGCCGCCAGCAGCCAGATGTGGTTCGCCGCCGGCGCACACGCGTGGCACTACGATTGGGACGGCAGCGCCTGGCGTTGCGACCGCGATGGGCACGGATTGCTGCAGCGCATCCAGGACGAAGTCGGCACGCGCATCGGTCGCCCTGTGACGGGCCTCGCGTCCTAGCGCCCGGGGTCAGGGGTCTGCGTCGGATCGTGCCAGCGCAGGTCCTTCAGGCTACCGAGCAAAGCTTTGCCCTTGTCCATCGAAAGCACCAGCGAGAGCGGCGGGCGCAGTTGCCCGAGGGTCATCTGAACCAGGCCGCTGGCCAGGTCGATCGAACCCTGCAGATTGCCCACGGGGAAACCGGCCAGTTCGTAGGACACGGTGTTGCCCTTGACCTGGAAGCGGGTCTCGCCCACCTCTTCGCCGAGCAGCGTATCGTCCCGGAGCCAAGCCACCTGCCAAGGAGCCGCGATCTCGTACTCGAGCTCGCCCGGCACGAAACTCAGTTCGCCTTGGTCGAGTTTCCAACCGCCGGCTTCCCGCTTCCACGCGAGGTCGGTGTACTCGAGCACGCTATGCACGCTGTCCGCGGGAGACCCGGGTTCGGGTCGAAGATCCGCGAACCAGGGCAGGAACGGCGCCAAAAGCACCGAGTACACGCCGGCTTTGCCGCCAACCGGGAGTACCAACGAGCCGGGCATGCCGGGCAACGACCAGATGCGGTCCTGCGCCACGCACAGGTCCACTTCCGATTGCAGGCTGGAGCCGCGCACTTGCAACTGCCAGCCTTCCGAGGCCCCGCCGGGCGCGTCCTGGAACTCACGCGCGGTCAGTTCGATGCTGCAGGCCTTGCCGAGGATGGCGGCGGCATCCGCGGTCCAGGCCGGCCCGATACGCGGGAAGAAGCTGGTCGGGGCGCTAAGCAGGGCCAGGTGCTCGACCGCGGGCTGCAGCCACGGATAGGGCCGCTCGGTGCTCCACGACATGCGCAGCATCGGGGTCAACAGCTCGCCGAGGTTGGACGCGAGTTCGAATCCCAACGCCGCGTCCACCCCGCGCATGCGCGCCTCCGACGACTTCGTCTCGAGCATGCCCTGGCCGCGCCCTTCGGTCGCGGACCAGTTCCATTTCATGTCCAAGTTGCCCAGGGGCAGGCGCCCATTGGCACCCACTTCCCGCGACTCCAGGCTGAGGCGCGTCGTGTTCTCCACCGTCAGGTCGAAGTCGCTGGCCGCGAAGAACCCTTCCACCAGCGAGAGGTCCGGCCGCCGCGGAACCCGGTGAGAAACGAGGTTGTTCAGGCGCACGCGCCACAGCTGCAGCCCCTCTTCCTCCCACGCGAGGTTGAGCCCGCGCACCGCAGAGGGCCAGGAGTCGCACAACATGCCGAGCAGGGCGCTGAGGGCCAGGTGGCTATGCATCACCTGCAACTCGCAGGTGTGTTCGGGCAATTGGGTCAGGGTCCGACCGTCGAAGCTGCCGTCGAAGGCCATGCCGAACGCGCCGGTCTGGCCGAGCTCCAAGCGCACCGCCAGGGGCCCCTCGGGCGCCCCTCCCTTTTGCCCCAGGTGCAGGGTCAGCTTCACGCGCGGCCCGCAGATGTTCGGCAGGGATTCGGGCATGCCAAGCAAGGTTCCGAGCCAGGCGCTCGGGCCTTCGAGGGTCAATTCGCCGACCAGGCTGCCCAAGGCAAACCCCTCTCCCATGCCCTGCCAATCGAACTGGCCGTGCACCTCCCCAGAATCCGCAAAGGTTCCGTCGAGTTCGAAGTGCGCCGCGCCCTGCGGCATCCAGCTCAACTTGAAGTCGGTGTCGCGCAGTTCCCCTTGCACACCGTTGCCGCGTTCATCGGCCAGGACCAGCCGATCGACGTGCCCCTGGTACTCCACGGCGCGACCCAGCAATTCCCCGAGCAGCAGGCTGCCCCCGTTGCCCGCGCTGCGCAGGGCCAACTGCGAGAGCAACCGTACCGCGCCCGCCGCGTCGAAACCCAGGTGCAATTCGCTGAGTTGCAGCGAGGCTTTCGCCGGCAGCAGGTGGTCGCCGTGCCATGCGGAGTCGAAAAGCGCCGGCACCTCGAGGTCGCCCGCGGCCAGGGTCGTGCCATCCCCCGACTTCAATCGCAGCCCCTCGATGCGGCTCGGCTCGTTCCAACGCAAGCGGGACGAATCGTGTTCGAGCAGGCCCACGATGCGGTCGTTCAACGCGCGGAAACGCGAGCGCGTCACCGACGGACCGAGCATCGATTCGCCCAGGCCCCAGACGCCAAACGCCGCCCCGAGCACCAGGCACACCAACGACAAGCCGATCCAGGCGAGGGTCCGGCCGAAGGAATGGCCGGGGTCGCCCGAAGGGGTTTGCAGGGTGGAGATTTCCGTGGTGCTCATGCCACGCCCGGGAGAGTGCGGGCGGTCAATTCCAATTGGGGTCGGGGGGCTGCTGCGCGAGGAATTCGCCGCCTTGGCCTTGGGATCGCAGAACCTGACGCCAGAGCTGTTCGCGGGGCTGCCCCGAATATTCAAAACACCAGGCCGGGGATGGCGCAAGCACCACCCACGAGCCCTCTTGCAATTCCCGTTCGAGCTGCCCGGCCCCCCAGCCAGAATAGCCCACGAACAGGGTCAGATCGCCCTCCAGGCCCTCTGGCTCGCGCAGGCAGGCGGCCAGGGCTTCGAACTCACCCCCGAGCCACAGCCCGGGATACAGCTCGACCCCGCCCGGGATGCGCCCGGGCAGGCGGTGCAGGAAGTGCACCTGATCGCGCCCGACGGGACCGCCGGAGAAGATCGGTAGTTCGCATTCCTCGATGCCCCCGCGCCCCGACAACAGATCTCCCGCGACGAAACCGGTGGCATCCCCCAGCACGAATCCCATCGCCCCTTGTTCGCCCACCGCCGCCATCAACACCACCGTGTGCATGAAGTTGGGGTCCAGCAGGTTCGGCATGGACACCAACAGCGATCCCGATTGCAGCGGCAGGTTGTCGGGGGCGGAATCGGTCATCGGCGACGCTCCAGGGTGAGCACACATTCTACATGGGGCGTGTGCGGGAAGAGGTCTAAAGGCCGGACCCGTACCAGTTCCCATCCCAGGGCGGCCAGCACGGCCACGTCCGCGGCCCCCTTGTCCACATTGCAGGACACATACACGAGCCGCTGGCTGCCCAGGCCGTCGATCAGGGGCAGCACCTTGGGATGCAATCCCGCCCGCGGCGGATCCACGATCAGCACGTCCGGCGGCGGCCCCGCCCAATTCGGCAGGGTCTCGAGCACATCCCCTTCCAGGAACGTGGCCTGGACATCGGGCCGCTGGCGCGCGTTCTCGCGGGCGTCGGCCACCGATGAAGACACTTGCTCCAAACCCAGCAACTCGCCCCCCGCTGGGGTCACGCACAGTCCAAGGATGCCCGTGCCGCAGTAGAGGTCGAGCACGCGCCGGCCGGGGCTCTCCCCGACCTCCTCGCGCACCACCCGCAACAGGTTCTCCGCCGCCAACGTGTTGGTCTGAAAGAAACTCGTGGGCCGGATGCGGAAGGTCTGGTCGAGCAGGCGCTCTTCGATGGAGCCCGGCCCCACCAATACGTGGTCCACCTCGCCGATAGCCACGCTCGCCGGCCGCGTATTCACGCCGTGCACGAAGGTCGTGACTTCGGGGTGCGCCGCGCACCAGGTGCGCGCGAATTCGGGAATCGCCTGCACACCCTCCTGATCGCTGGTCACGAGGTACACGAGGATCTGTCCGGTGTGTTTTCCGTTCCGCAGCACCACGTGCCGCAACAAACCGGAGTGATCCTTCACATCCCAAGCGGAAAGACCCGCGGCGCGCGCCGCGTCGCGCAGGGAGACGAGCAACCGGTCCGCGCCTTCGAACGCGATGTGGCATTCGCGCACATCGAGCACCTTGTCGTGGCGGAAGGGCACGTGCAGACCGGCTGCAAACCCCTGGTCCGCGTCCGCCGCTTCCCCCGGCTCCACCCAGCGGCGCGTGCCGAAGGTGAACTCCATCTTGTTGCGGTAGTGGAACGGATCCGCCATGCCGATCACTTCGTCCACCGCGCAGGTGACCCCGGCCCCCGCGAGGGCGCGCTGCACCGCGCCGCGCAGTTCCACGAGCTGCTGGCCGTAGGAAAGGTGCTGGAAGGCGCAGCCGCCGCAGGTGCCGAAGTGCGGGCAGCGGGGCTGGGCCGCGTGCGGACCAGGGTCCAGAACTTCGAGGGCACGCGCGTCGAGGCGGGCACCGCGGCGGCGCACGACTTGCACGCGCAAGGTCGCCCCGGGCTGGCCATGGCGCACGAGCACGGTGAACCGACCAAAGGGCGGCCAATCGATCTCCCCCACGCCTTGGCCCTTGCGGTCGAGTCGTTCGAGGGTCACGACGAATTCGTCGTCGCGCCGCGGCTTGCGGCCCGCGCCGGTGGATTCAGTCTGCATGGGATTCTCCCGCGCCGGGGCGGCGGGCGATGTCGATCGGGTGGCGGCCCGCCTCATCTGCGGCGGCGGGCGTGTATGTGCCGTCGTTGGCCGGCAGGGGCAGCCCTGCGCGCACCATGGACGTGTACAAAGCCACCGCAACCGCGTTGGCCAGGTTCAGGCTGCGCACGCCGGAACGGATCGGCAGGTAGAGGCGGCGGCCGCCGTGCGTTTCGGGCGCACCGGCGGGCAGGCCGCTCGACTCGCTGCCGAAGAGCAGCACCTCGTCCCCTTCGAACGTGGCGTCGAAGAGCGATTCGCCCCCCCGCGCACTGAACCAGCACAGGCGTTGCGCCAGGGGCCGCGGGCCGGTGTCGAGGGCGGTCAGGGCCGACTCGAGATCGCGGTGCACGTGCAGGTCGACCAGGTGCCAGTAGTCGAGGCCCGCGCGCTTCAGGTAGCGGTCTTCGAGCGAGAATCCGAGCGGTTCCACCAGGTGCAACCGCGCCCCGAGGGCCGCCGTCAAACGCCCCGCGCAACCGCTGTTGTGCGGGATTTCCGGATGTACGAGCACCACGTCCATATGCGGCGGACCATTGTACGGGCGACCCTGGCCGGCCGGCGCCGGGGGCCGGGAAATCTGACCCCGGGCCTAGAGCCGGGTGCTGGCTTTGATGTCCAGGTACTCGCTCGCGAGGGCGACCGGCAACTGCTGGGGCAGCAGGTCGAGCACGTGCATGCCCCGGGCGCGCAGGTCGGCGATCAGCTGGCTGCGCTGGTCCTCGTACTGGGCGGCCGCGGCCATCTGCCAGGCTCCCGCGCTCGTCTGCGGCGGGGTCTTCAGCAGCGCGTCGACCGCCCTCTCACGCAGGCTCGCGATCAGGACCAGGTGTCGCCGGCCGAGAACGCGCCAGGCCCGCTCGATGTCGGTGCGATCTTCGGGCCGCAGGTTGCTCAGAATCACCACCAGCGACCGCCGGGGCTCCCGCGCGAGCACCTGCCGCGCGGCCCCTTCCATATCCGCCACGACCGGCGTGCTCTGCCAGGTATAGACCGTGCGCAACACCTGCGACATGCCCGCCGTGCCCTGCACCCCGCCGATGAAGTCGTTGCGCCCGCCAAACGCCGTGAGCGAAACGCGATCCCCTTGGCGTAGGGCCACGTAACTCACGAGCAAGAGCGCATTCAGCGCGTGATCGAGCAGCGGCAGCCCTTCGTCGACGGCCCGCATGCGGTGCCCGCAATCCACCAGGAACAAGATGCGCTGGTTGCGTTCCTCCTGGTAGTCGCGCACGATCAACTTCGTGCGGCGCGCGGTGGCTTTCCAATCCACCGTCGTGATCGCATCCCCTTCGCGGTAGTCGCGCAGTTGGTGGAAGTCGAGCCCCATGCCGCGCACCCGGCGGCGACGGATGCCCGTGGCGCTGACCTGGCCCTGCAACGCCATCAACGCATACCGCACCACCGGCGCGTAGTCGGGGAAGACGCGCATGGTGCTCGCCGCGCCCGCCCGGCGCAGGCATTGCAGCCAACCTCCGGGGCTCGTGAAGCGCAGGTGCACCGGACCCAAGGGTTGATCGCCGCGGCGCATCGCGGTCAACGAGTACCGCACCTCGATCACCTTGCCCGGCTCGAGCACGAGCGTCTGCGGCAGGCCCTCCGCTTGCACGTGCGCCGGCACATCCTCGGTCCATTCGATTTCCTGGCGCCGCGGGCTGTTCGAAGTGAAGCGCAGAATCGCGGTGCCGGGCCGGCCGAGGGCGAACGAGATCGGCAGGATGCGTTCGACTTCGGGCACCTTGGCCCAACCGGAAAACCACGCCTGGCCGAGGGCAAAGAGGCCGGGAATCAGCGTCAACCCGACGAGCACGAACACGAGCACCACCCCGAAAGCGCCGAGGCGATCCCAGGGGAGGAAGAGGCTGGCGACGAGCAGCAAAAGCGTGCCCGTGACCCAGCGCAGCAGGGTGGTGCCGGGGTACATGGATCAGGTGCGAGGCGTGGGCACGGTGTGCAGCAGTTCGCCCAGGATCGAGTCGCTGCTGCGGCCTTCGAGCGCGAGTTCGGGGGCGGGCACCACCCGGTGGCGCAGGGCCGGCAGGAACACGCCTTGGATGTCGTCGGGCAGCACGAAGTCGCGACCGCTCAACCAGGCTTTGGCGCGGGCGCAGCGCACGAGCGCGATCGCGCCGCGCGGACCGGCCCCCACAGCCAGGCCCACCGCCTTGCGCGTCGCCCGCACGAGCTCCACCGCGTACCGGGCCACGGCCTCATCGACAAACAGACCCGCCACTTGCTGCTGGGCTTCCACCACATCCTCCGGTCCGGCCACCGAGGTGATCGGCGTCAGGTCGAAGTTGCCGCCGGTTTTGCCGCGGGTCACGATCTGCACCACGGCCAGTTCCTCTTCGGCGCTCGGATAGTCCATCACGACCTTGAGCAGGAAGCGGTCGAGCTGGGCCTCGGGCAGCGGGTACGTGCCCTCCTGCTCGATCGGGTTCTGGGTGGCGAAGACCATGAACGGCGCCTCGAGCACTTCGCTGTGGCCGTCGATGGTGATCTGCCGCTCCTGCATCACCTCGAGCAGCGCGGCCTGGGTGCGCGCCGGGGCGCGGTTGATCTCGTCCGCGAGCAGCAGGTTGGTGAACGCCGGGCCGCGTTTCAGCCGGAAAGCCCCTGCCGCCGCGTCGTAAACCGAGTGGCCGGTCACGTCCGAAGGCATCAGGTCCGGGGTGAACTGCACGCGGGCGTACCGCACGTGCATGGCGCGCGCCAAAGCCGAAACGAGCAGGGTCTTGCCGAGCCCGGGCACCCCCTCCAACAGGACGTGGCCGGCGGCGAGCAGGGCGATCAGGCTCTGTTCGAGCACCTCCTCCTGACCGAGCAGGGCTTTGCGGACTTCGCCGCGCAGGTTTTCGCTCAGGCTGCTGCGGGCGGGACCGGGGGGCGATTGCATCTCAGGGCTTTCCATCTTCGGATTCCTTGGGGTCGGGCGTGGGCCCGTACTTCCGGCGCACGAGCTGCGCCAGTTGATTCAGACTACGGCTGGATTCGGGAGGGGCGAGTTCCGTGGGTTTGACCCCGAGGCGGCGCGCGAGGGCCGGCGCGAGTTCGGTCCAGAGGCCGCGTTTGCGGAACCAGTGGCCCGAGGCTTCGAGGTGCAGGCGGAACTCGCGCCCGCGACCGATGCCCTGTTCGGGGTCCCAACCGGCGGCCTCGCGCGCGGGGCCGAATCGTCGCATTCCGCGCCAGACCCACAGGAGGACGGCGGCGCCGGCGAGCAGGATCGCCGGACCCGCGTGGCTCCACAACATGGCGAGGAACCCCTGCCGGTGGCCGTACACGATGCGGAAGCCAGCAACCGGCGCCGGGTCGCGCAGCAGATAGTCGAGCAGGTAGGCCCGCCCGCCTTCGTCCAGGTGGTGGTTGTCGAACCCGGCCAGGTGGCCGAACAGTTCGACGGTGCCGCGACCCCGCGCCACGCGCAGCAGAGCGCCGTAGCCGCGTTGGTACAGCCCCGGCTCCAACCCGTCCGGTTCGAGGGTCGGGCCTTCGGGCCAGGAAATCTCCGATTCATCGAGTCCGGGCACGTCGCCTCGGATCGCCGTGCGCGGCCCGAGTTGGAACGACAGGGACTTCTCGAGCATCACGGTGGTCAACGTGCCCGGCAACGCTTCGCCCAGTTCGTCGGCCGACATGCTGCGCTCGTCGACGGGCACCACGGAATGGAAGCGGGGTTCGGGTGCTGCGGCGATCCACAAACGGCCGCCATCCGCCACCCATCCGAGCAGCCGCGTCACGTCCTCGGGACCGCCGATGCTCTTCCAATGCACCATCAGCGCCCAATCGGTCGGCGGCAGCGTGCCCAGGTGCGGCGCGGTTTCGACGACATACCCGAGCTCGCGCGCCGTCATCTCGGCCGCCAGGTAGGGATTGAGCGCGGCTTCGCCCTGGAAACCGACGTAGACCGTCTTGCTCTCGGACCCGCCGTCGCTGCACGCGACCGCGCCCCAGGCCAGCCACAGGGCCGCCAGCCCGCGTACGATCTGCCGCGCGCCGCTCATGCCCGCCCCCAGGGTTCGCGCAGCAGTCCGAGCAGTTGTTCGAACTCCGCCTGTTCCGGCGTCCGGTCGGCATATGCGATCGCCTGCCACGAGCCCGTGAGCACGGCGAACCAAGGCGCGGCCGGATCCCCGCCGAGGCGACCCGCCTTGCGTAGGGCCGAAGTCTCGGTGTCACCGCTCTCGAGTTCGAGTCCGTGTCGATCGCGCAGCAGCACCAGGGCAGCGCGGTAGAGCAACGAAAGCGCCGCGCGGTGTTCCCCGTCCGCCCACAATCGGCCGGCAAACGTCAGGGGATCCGCCGGCAGGCTCGTGGCCCGCAGGTCGAGTCCCGCGACGCTCACCTCGGGACCCGGTGGCGCCGCCTTGTGGTTCGCTCCCAGGGACCCTTGGATGCCCGCGCTCCAGCGCAAGAGCAGATAGAGGAACCACAACACGAGCAAGCCGAAGAGGATCCAACCAAGCCACATCACCAGGGGCACGATCTCGGAGAAACGCGGCTCGCCGCCCAAGCGGACCTGCACCTGTTGCTCGGTGCGGAGTTCCGGCCGGGAGTAGACCTCCTCCACCACCTCCTGCGCATCGCGGCCCGAGGTCCCGGTTTGCCGCGTGAGGCCGGGGCCAAGGGGCAGCAAGAGCCACAGCGGCAGCAGCCACGCCGCCAGGCGCGAGTCCCGGCGCCCTGCCCGGCGCGCCAGCACACGCAGGGCCAGCTCCACGTCCCACCCCTCGAGTTCGCCGCGCCGGTTCAGGTACAGCGAGAATCCCGTCGCCGTCCAGAGGGATTCGATGAACATGCCCAGGGTCCACAGCAGGAACAAGGCGCCGAATTGCAGTCCGAGACCGGCTTCGAACCACTGCATGTCGAGCATCTGATCGCTCTCCATCGGGGTGGGCCAGAAGCGTGGGAAGAGCATCGCCGCCGCGAACACCATGCACGTCTCCAACAGCGAGATGCCCTGCGCCAAGCGCCAGCAGCGGCCCCGGGTGCCGCCTTGGAACAAGAGCCGGATGCGCTCCTTACGCGGTCGGCCGGTCAGCCGTTCGAGCAGCACCACGGGCTCGATGATCGTGCGGGAGTGGAACGCCAAGCGCCCGAAGAGCAAGGTCGACCAGAAGCGGGCGAAGACGAAACTGCGCAGGTTGCGCGCGACCTGCCGGGGGGTCACGGGGTGCGAAAACACCTCGCGCGACAGGATGAACAGAGTGATGCGACCCAGGAAGATGCGGGTCCACCACAGGCCGAAGAACGCCAGGAAGGGGTGGCCGAACCACACGAGCACCGCCGCAGCCAGGCCCAGGGGCACCCAGATCAGCAGGCTGCTGCGCAGGATCGTGCCCAGGTGCAACTGGAAGAGCAGGGTGCCGAGGTCCATCGCCTCCCACGCGCCGCGCACGCGGGGCTCGATGCGGTAGTTCTCAATCTGCACGCCGGAGCCCCCCCACGGCCAACCAAAGGATGGTCAGGAACCAAAGGGTGCCCCCCACCGCGTACTTGACGGTCGGGGACATCGGACCCGGGGACCAGAATCCCTCGATCACCGCCGCCATCGAAGTCAGCACGCCGGCGCCTGCGAGCAACCGCAGGGCCCGGCGTCCCCCCGCCACCAGCGACGCGCGCCGGGTGTGTTCGCCCGGATGCAACCAGGAAAATCCAAGCTCCATGCCCGCCAGGCCGGAAAGGCAGATGGCGGTCAGCTCGAACGCGCCGTGCCCCGCCACGAAGGGCAGGAACTGATCGTGGTACCCCGCGCGCAGCACGTACCCGAAGGCGGCGCCGATGACCACGCCGTTGTAGACCATGAAGAACATCGAACCCACGGCCGCGAGCATGCCGCCCGCAAACACCATGAAGTCGATGCCGACGTTGTTCTTGATGTAGTGGGCAAAGGCGAAGAACCCCAGCTCCGCCGAGCGCTTGCCGATGCCGGAGGGCTCCGCGTACATCGAGTCGAGGTTCGCCATCATGCCGTCGGACAGGGCGGCGAAGATCCAGTCGGGATGCGACGGCCCCAGCAGGGCCAAGAGGGCGAAAGGACCGAAGAACGCGAGCACGCACACCAGGAAGCGCTGCCAACGGGCGCGCACCATGGCCGGGTACTCGACTAGCAGGAACCGGCCCAGTCCGGCTCCGGGTGCCTTGCGCTTGCGGTACAGTCGCTCGTGCCCCGCGAGCACCAGGGAATTGAGTCGCTCGAGCAGGTTCTGGCTGTACCCCCTCTCGCGCGCCAACGCCAGGTCCCGCGCCACCTGGCGATACAGGTCCGGCAGGTTGCCGTCTTTGCCCTCGAGGCAGCGATCGAGCGCCATCCAGGTCGGGCGCCGCTCGTTTTCAAAGCGCGCCTGCCTCAATCCTGCTCCTCCAGCCAGACGGCCCAGGACAGGGCCTCTTCCAAAGCCGGCGCGCCCACCTTACCCGTGATCGGTTCGAGCAATTCGGCGAGTTCGATCGACCGGGCTTCGCCCCACCGCTCGTGGTTGCGGCGCAGCGACAACAGGGCGCGCATCTCGTCGCGCCGCAGGGGCACGGGCACGGGCCGCGCCGGCGGTCCCGGCTCGGGCGTTTCGTCGTTGGTCTTACGCCAGCCCCGCCGTTTGCGGCGCCGGTCGTACACCACCACCGTGCCCGCCGCCCAATCACCCAGGCGACGGAAATCCTGGCTGGCGAGCGAACAGGCGATGCCGATGCCGTAGGCCATCGGCAGGAAGTCGAGGATGCGCAGGAAATTGCGGATCACCGACGCGTTCCAGGCCACAGGGGTGCCGTCATCGTGCAGCACGCGCAGTCCCATCAACGCCTTGCCGGGGGTCTTGCCGTCCGCAGCCACTTCGAACAGCACCGGATAGAACCACTCCCCCAGGAACAGCAGCAAGGAAACCAAACCTGCGCCCATCTCTCCCGCGGAGCCGATGACGAAAAACGCCAGGGCGTAGATCACCATCCGAACCAAACCATCGATGAATACCGCAATCCCCCGCGGAATCGGGCCCGCGGGCAGAATCCCGAGGCCGATGCCCTCGGGGGTTTCGATCTGACGCAGGGTGTCGATTCTCAAGCGCGCAGGACCTCGGTTCCTCCGATGAAGTCGTGCAGGGTGCGTCGATCCGGGCGCAGGAGCATCGCGGTGGACACCAACCAGGCGACAATGCCGACGAACGGAATCCAGTAAGGCAAGCCTCCGAGCAAGGCACGTTGCAGGATATACCGCCCCGCCCCGGCACGGGGTCCGTTCAACTTGTGAACGCGGATACCCATGATGCGCTTACCAATGGTTTGGGAATCGGTAACGACGAGCCAGAGCTGCATCAACACGAACGCAAGCCCTGCCAAGCCCGTAAACAACGTCGCCTTCTCAGGTAAGGGAAGGCTAGTTTCTCCCCGACTATATGCTTCTATCGCTTGCGCGGCACCTTCGCTATCGATCATGAATACACCTATCCAGATCAACGAAGGCAGTAGGGAATCTACCAACTTGGCGATAATGCGCTGACCCGGCGTCGCAAGCCGCTTGCGCTGCGGCGGCCCACCGTGCTCGGCCGGACGGGAAGGGGCCGCATACGGGTTGTGCTCGAGGTCGTCTTGAAAATCGTTGTCCATAGTGTCGGAGAAAGGGGATGTCCGCCTAGCATAGCAGAATCCCCCCCCGCGGGCGGCTGGAGCAATACCATGGAATCCCACTTGAACCCCTACGAGGCCCGGGTTTTGGGCGTGCTGATCGAGAAGGCCTACACCACCCCGGACCAGTACCCCCTTAGCCTCAACGCCACCACCAACGCCTGCAATCAGAAATCCTGCCGCAACCCGGTGGTCGACTACTCCGAAGCGGAGGTCCTGGTGACCCTCAAGGGATTGCGCATGAAGCACATCGCCGGGGGCAGCATCCCGGCAGGCTCACGCATCGAGCGCTGGCACCATAGCGCCAAGGAACACTGGGGCCTGTCCGACGCGAGCCTGGCGGTCTTGGCCGAGCTGCTGCTGCGCGGACCCCAATCCGCTGCCGCCCTGCGCAGCAACGCGAGCCGCATGATCACCCTCGCCAGCCCCGAGGAACTTCAGAAGGCGATCGGACCGCTCGAGGACAAACGTATGGTGCACCTGCTGCCTCCCGGCGGCGGTTCCCGGGTGGCGCAGTACGAATGCACCTTGGGCGCGACAGCCGAAGGTCCGGTCGCCGCTCCGGCACGGCCCACCCTCTCGATGCCTTCCCACGTGGCGCCCGCGCCGGCCGCACCCGAGCCCGATGCTCTGGCCGCGCTCACCGAACGGGTGGCGCGCCTCGAGCAACAGCTCGCCGACCTCGCGGGTCGCCTGGGCGAGACGCTGTGAATGCGGCGCGGGGGCCGCAGCCCCCGCGCATCACACTCAGTCCGCCGAGCGCAGCGACACGTCGCCCTGGATCACCAGTTGGCACGCCAGGCGCGCGTTCGGCGAGGAGCTCACCATCTCGGTGGTCTCCTGCTCGACATCGCTGATCGGGTTCAGGTTGTCCATGCCCTGCTCCACGATCACGCAGCACACGCCGCAGGAGCCCATGGTGCAGCCGAAACTCAGGATGTTCTGGTCTTGGGCGAATTCGATCAGGCTGGTGCCAGCGGGCACTTCGAAGCGGTCACCGGAGTCGGTCAGGGTGAGGATCGGCATGGTGGAGAGTCGGAGGAGCGCAGGCGTGCGCGGAGGGACGAAGGACCCCGGCATTCGCGCCGGGGTCGATAGTGGATGCCGGAATCTCGTCCGGCGCGGGGTCATTCTTGCTCGGGGGCGGCGGGCACGGTTTCGGGTTCCGGCTCCGCGGGCACAGCCCCTGCGCGCTGGAACTCCAACGGCCGGGATTCCTCCCGCTCGAGCTCGGCTTCGCGCTCCATGAAACTCGGAACCTGGGACGGTTCCAAGTACATGCCGCGCAGGATCATGGTGCGCTCCAGCGTCCACTCACCCGGCTGCGACTCCACCGCGACCGTGTGTTGGAAACCCGGGCGACGTTCATCAAAAGCGCCGGGTCCCCCCACCACTTTCAGGCCGTCGCCGAAACGCACGACGATCTGGGCGCGCATGCGCTTCGAGAGGCGCGCGGCCAGGGGCCAGTTGCGCTGGCTCGGGCCGAGACCCGTGGACAGGGCGTCCGCGGGGATGCGCAGTTCGGCGCGCAGGGTATTGCCGGACTCCTGCATGAAGTCCGGGCGCGTCCCGGTGAAACGCAGGCGGAAGGGCGCGCCGGGCACGTCCAGATCCACCAGTTCGCTCGATTGCAGGTCGATGCCGGGCACCATGCGCGGAACGATGCCGCGCACGAAACCATCGCGCTGGGTGCCGGAGACCTGCATCAACTGCTGGCGGATCTGCGAACCTTCCGCGGTCGAGACCGCGATCTCGCCTTCGACCTGCGCCTGGTCCTGGGCGTCGATCGTCCAGGTCAGGTGCAGCTCCAGGTCCCACGTGCTGTCGAGCATGTCGCGCGGCAGGGTCTCTCGGCGTTCGCCGTCCTTGCCGAGCACGAGGGCTTCGACACCAGCCAGGTGGTCGGGCAGCTTGGCGAACGGTAGACCTTTGCTCGCCGGCGCCACCTGCCAGGTGGCCGGGGCATCCGGACCGCCGATGCGCAGCACGAGCTGACCGTACCCGTCTTGATCGGCGAACATCGGCTTCGGATCGGGGTTGATCTCCGGCGACATGTTTGTGCGCAGCAGGGCCCACTCGGTGGGCACGCCGGCCCGTTCGAGCAGGGCACCAAAGAGTAGGATCGGCTGGCCGCGGCGGGCGAACCACACGTCCGAAGGCCGCAGCGAACCGTCAAATTCGACCAGGTACCCCACCAGTTGCTGGTAGATCGCGCCGGCTTTCTGCACCGGATCCCCGGTGAGGTTCATCTCACCCAGCCAACGGGTCAGGTCCGCGTCGAGTTCGGCGGGCAGGTCCATCTGGTCCCCAAGGAACCGGTGGAATTGCTGCACCTCCTCGAGCGGGCTGCCGTCCGCGCCGAACTGGGCGCAGGGCAGGATCTCCACCTCGGACGGCATCAGCGGTTCCTGCTCGAGGCGCTTGTTGTTCTCGCTCGACAGGATGTGCACCACGCCATCGCCCCAAGGCTCGGTCACGTGGCGGCCGGCGAAGTTGCGCGTGCGCAGCTCCACGTTGAGGCCCGAAGGCACGTAGACCACGTAGCGGCTGAGCGCGAAGGGACGTTCGAGCGAGGCGAAACGCCACAGGCCCAAGTCCACCGGCCCGCCCCACTCACCGCCGGCCTGCCACTCGTACTTGAGTTCGACCGCATCGCCGGGATCGAGCGACGGCATGACCCACGAGCCCTGCACCAGGGCGGGTTCACGGGTGCTGCCGTCGGCCTTGCGTACGCGGGCGAGCAGCGGTTCGCCTTGGGCCTGCAACTCGTGCAGCTCCTCGGTACCGGAGCGGTCCACGGCTTTGGTCACCGTGTGCACGCGTCCGACGCGCGATCCATCGGGGTACAGGAACACCAGGCCGGAGTCGAGCACTTCGAGGGTCGACGCCTGCTCCATGCCCCCGGCCACCTGCCACGCGGCGGCTTCGTCGGGCCCGAAAGCCTGGAAGAAGGAATCGGCTCGCACGCCCTGGCCTTCGACCCGCTTCCACTCGCGCAGCTCGGCGAGGGCCGGCTCGAGGCGCTCGACCTGGGCGAACGCCCGATCGAACACGGCGTCGCCGAAGTGCAGCCCTTGCTCGGCGCACAGGCCCATCAGGCGCACCCAGACCTGGAGGTCGGCGGGATGGGCTTCGGCATGCACCCGCGCGCGCTCGATGGCCAAGGTCCCTTCGCCCAGCGTCACCAAGGCGTGTTGCAAGGTGTACTCCGCACTCCAGTTGTTCGCGTCGAGTTGCACGGCGCGCTCCAGGGCGGCGAGCAGCCAGGCCCGGGTCGCGTCGTCGCGGCGAATGGCGATGCCCTTGAGCACCATATCGAGCACGCTTTCATCCCCCGCGCCGAGGCGCAGGGCGCGCAGCGCATGGTCATAGGCCCCGGCCACGTTGCCGTCGCGTTCGAGCCGCGCGGCCAGTTGCGCGTGGAAACCCGCGTTGTCGGGCCAGCGCTCGCACGCCCCCTGGAGTTCGCCGCGCGCAAGGATCCCATAGGCATCGAGGGCACCGGCCACATCGATCGCAAGGCGATCAAGTTGCGGGTGGCGCTGTCCGGCGTTGCGCAAGGCCTGCACCTCCGCCTGGGCTTCGGCCACCTTGTCCTCGGCCAGCAACCGGCGCGCCCGGTTCAGGGAAACCATCAGGCCGAGGCCATCCCCCGCGAGCAGCTCCTGCTCGAGTTCGATGCTGCGTTGGCGCGCGATCTCTTCAGGCAAATAGGACTGTTCCTGCAGGGCGCGGTAGCGCAGGCGCTGGTGCGCGAGGCGTGCGCCTGGCAATTCGGGCGACGTGGCGATGACCACCTGGTCCGCCCGGCCCAAGCCCAACCGGCGGTGGTCGGCGAGCACGCGCTCGTACGGACCTTGACCCAGGGGCGTATGCGGCTCTTGAGCGACTTTGCCGCGCAGGGCCGGCTGGCCATCGCGCGGGGCCAAAAGGATGCCATCCAGGTCCACCGCCCGCGGGGGCAGGGCCTTGCCGTCCTTGTCGAGCAGCCGCGCCCCGATGTCGATCCACTGCGAACCATCGGTCACGAGCAGCAGGGTGTTCACCCCCGCGCGGAAATGCAGCGGGATGCGCAGCCAATCGCCGCTGTTCGACAGGCCCGTGGAAAGGCGCTCGTAGACCACTTGCGAGTTCCACAATACGCGCACGGCATCGCTGGTTTCGAGTTCGAGCCAGCCATCCCCCTCGGCGAGGTCCACGCCGGCGAGCAGGTAGACGCAGCCACCCGAGTGGTAGGGTTGGTTGAAGCCAGGCACCGAGTTGCGGCGCCGCGAGCGTTCGCGCGGCTCCCAGGCAACGGTTTCGCCCCAGCCGGTGGTGTAGCTGGTCTTGAGGACCTGCTCCGGGTCATTCTCCGCGGGCAGCGGGCTGGACAGCGGCACCGGATCGGTCAACGCGCCGACCGGCCCCACCATGTAGAACCGACGCAACCAGTCGGGGAACAGGTCCTCGCCGAGGTCCAGGGGCATGCCGCCCAGACTCGATTCCTCTTCCAGGTGCCGCAGCCAGTGGCCGAGCACGGTGTGCACGCGCGCATCGGTCACGCGGCTGCGCAGGCCGAGCAGGCGGTGCACCAGGGCTTCGGCTTCGATGCCGGGGGGCAGGTCGCGCACGACCTCGATCCAGTCGAGGGCCAGCGGATGCTCCGGCCGGGCTTCGAGCAAGGCGAGCACCTGTTCGAACTTCGCCTGGGGATCGCGATCGTCCAGGTACAAGAGGCGTACCAGCTCTTCGGCCGGCAAGGACTCCTGGGCCACCACCACGGGGGCGGTGGGAAGCAACAGGAAGGGCAGGAAGGCGGCGATCACTGGTTCACCTCCACTTCGATGGAGTCGGCTTGCGCGCTGTCGACGGCGCGGCTCAGTTCGCGGAACGCGGAGTAGCGGTCCTGGGGAATGCGGTGGGATTTGAGCGAGAACTGCTCGCTGACGCGCACGCCGCCCTCGATGGGCTGCACGGTGCGGGTGTAGCGGGCATCCGCGGTTTCGATTTCGACCGGTTGGGGCAGGTGCACCGGCAGGTTGCCCTCGCCGAGCACGTAATCGATGACGGTCTCGCGGCTGAAGGGCACGTCGAGCAACACGTCGCTTTCGCGCTGGGTCTCGCTGGCGAGGCCGCTGAGCAGTTTCATCGGCTCGAACGTCGTGGGCAGTTCCACGCCCTTGGCCGTGGGCCGCGAAACGCTCTCGACGCCGACCTCGAAGGTGCTCTCCATCGGCGCGTTCAGGTTTTCGGGATCCCCCCACTGCGCTTCGGGCTCGCCACTCAGGGCCCCGAACAGACCGGTGAGCAGGCGCTCGGTCTGCTCCATCTTCTGCTCGTTGCTGCCGCTGAACCGGTTGCGGTCGTACACGTCGTAGCGGCCCTGTACGGAACGCTTGACCGTGACCTTCGCCGGGCCCGCCTGGGTTAGATCGACCCGGATCTGCTGCTCGATGTGGTTCTCCTGAGCATCCGGGAAACGGATGCGGGTGTTCTCCACCCCATCATTGCGCACGATCAACACCTTGGCCCCCGCATCGGACTGGGGCAGGGTGTTCAGGCTGTGGAAGCGCGCGGTGCCATCGAGGAAACGCTCGGAGAGGCCTTCCTGCTCGGGCACGTACGCGATGCAGTGGTTGAAGTGTTCCACCAGCGCCAGGCTGTGGTCCTCTTCGTACCGCCGGTCCTCCATGCGGATCAGCACCGGCCAGGCGGTGATGCCCGCCTCGCCCAGCATGACCTTGAGCAGGATCGCCTTGTCCTTGCAGTCGCCGAAACCGCGGCTGAAGATCACCGCCGCGCTGTACGGCTCGTACCCGTGCACGCCGAATTCCCAGGCGTTGTAGCGGATGTCGGTAACGACGAAGTTGTAGATCGCCCGCAGCTTCTCTTCGGGGGTCTGCAGCCCTTCGGTGAGCTGCGCCACCTTGGCTTGGATCTCCGGCGAGGGCCGCAGTTCCTCTTCGATCAGACTCCACCACCAACGGCCGAAGTCATCCCACGAGGCGAACGAACTCGCGTGCACCTGGGGCACGCGCTCGATCGAAGGCGGCATCAGGTTCTCCTGGCGCGCGGGCACTAGGTCGGACACGCGCCAGGTCAAGCGCTGGGTGCCCCCCTCGATTTCCTCCTGCTCGAAGTCGCCGCGGAAGTTGCGCTCGTGCAGGTGCAGCGGGAAGTTGTCCGGCGCCAGCAGCACGACTTCGCTCTCGCGCACGTGCAGACGGTCGTCGGGGGACAGGAACTCCTTCATGCCGAAGTAGTTGCCGAAAACCCCCGACTGCAATTCATCGCGGCGCCATTCCAGATCGACCACGTCCCCCACCTGCAGCGGCGGGAAGTCGACTTGCACGAAACCCCGGCGGCCGCTGCTGCCGGTCTCCGCTTCGAGCACGGTGCCGTCGGCGCGGTGCACACTGGCCTGCAGCACACGCACCTCGACTTCGCCCGGATACCCGCGGAATCCGCGGCGATCGAGCTGGCGGGCGCCCTCTTCGGTCAACACGCGCTGGACCTCGCGCTGGTAGGCCTGCGAGGTGCCGTTGGCGTTCACCTTGGTGACGATGCGGCGCAGCAGGTACTCGCGGCCGCCCGCGTCGCCGCCGAGCGGGGCATCCCCGGCGCGGCGCGCCAGGATGTCGTCCAGGGATTCGCGATAGGGTTCCTGGAAGGCGACGGTCGGCGTGGCCTGCCAGGCCTCGAGCAATCGGCGCTCGCGTTCGTTGCCGAAGTCGAGCTCCACGGCGCGCTCGAGGGCGCTGACCGCCTCGTCGCGGCGGCCGAGGCTGTCGAGCACCCGCGCCTTGATCGAATGCAGGGCGGGCGAGTCGGGGCGGATCTCCTCGGCCTCCAGCAGGGTTTGCAGGGCCGCGTCGCCATGGCCCGAGGCCAGCATCGAGCCGGCGAGATCCAAGCGGACCCAAATGCTCCAGGGTTGATCCTTCAGCAGCGCCGCGAGTTCCTCGCGCAGAGCGTTCTCCCCGGCGTCCCCGGCCCGCGCGCGCAGGTCTTCGAACTTACGCTGCAGGAAACGGGTCGAACCCGCTTCGATGCCGGCTTGCAACCAACGCTGGTACGCTTCGCCGCCGTAGGGCAGCAGGTCGAGGAATTGGCCGCCAACCCCCGCCCAGTCGGTGCTGGCCGGGTCGCTTGCGAGGGTGCGTTGCAACGCGGTGGCGCGGTCTTCGAGCCCCAGGTGGCCCAGCACGGCGGCATAGTCGCGGCGCACCGGGAACGAACCCGGCGCCGCCTGCAACGCACGCTCCAACCACGGCAGGGCCATGCGCGGCGCCTGCTGCAGGGCCATGGCGAACTCCGCCCGGCGACGCAGCAACCACGGCAGGTCCCCATGTTTCTCGATGCCCGCCATCACCGCGGACAGGTACGGGTTCACGTCCTCTTCCACCACCGACGCGCCGAGTTCGCGCATGGTCTGGATCGCGAGGATGCGGTAGCGCAACGATTCGCCGTTGCCGGCGAGCGCCGTCTGGGCCTCGTTCGCACCGGCGCGTTCGCTGCGCGGGGTCGGCTGGGCATCGGTCAGGATCAGACCCAGGGCGAAGTTCGCCTCGGGACCGTCGGGCGTGGCGAAACGGCGCCAGGCACCGGCGCGCAGGGCTTCGCGGGATTCCTTGACGCGGCGGCCGGGGTGGTCGAGGGCCTTGGGCTCCACGCCCTCCGGCGCGGTCGCCGAAGTCGCCAACTGCAGCGGCGCACCGCTCTCCGCCTCCACCAGGCGCGCCTGGAATTGGCAGAAGGACTCGTGGCAGCCGACCTTCAGCGCCAGTTCGTTCCAGCCGGGGTGCAGGTCGAGCACCACCGTGTGCGCATCGAAACCGAACGCGTGTTCTCCCAGCGCGTCGTAGATCGCCACCCCGTCCAGCCACACGCGCAATTCTTCGCTGGCCCCGATCGCCAGGTGCACGGTGCGCGCCGTTTCGCTCTGGATCCACGTGCGCGCCAGACCGAAGATCTGGGTGTCGGGATCCATCAAGGTGCTGATCTGGATGAAGCCCCCGCGCGGCGCGATCGCCGGCAGTTCGCGCCAATCGACGTCGCGCACCTTGCCTTTGTAGGGACCGGCCACCGGGTCCTTCTCCGCCGGACCGGAGCGCACCATGCCGCGCCCGCGTTCGTTGTCGAAGGGGCCCACCACTTGCCACTCGACCAGCGGGTGCAGGCGCTCCGTTTCCGCATCGCTCAGCCAGGCCAGGCGCGCGAAGAGCGAACCGAACCGCTCGGGCACCACGATGCCGTCCAAAAGCGACAGGCGCAGCCGACGGTTGTCGAGCTCGGCCGCCATGTGATCGAAGGCCACGAGGGCCACTTCGAGCTGGTCGGCGAGTTCCTGGGCCTGCTCGGCCGGCAGTTCCTCGAGCCGGCCGGCCTCGAAGCGCACATGGTCGGCCAGAGCGCCGAGCGCCTCGGGCAACCGGTCATGGGCGTAGTCGAAGTAGGCGGCGTCCAGGGCCTCCTGGGTCGGGTTGCCGGCCCACAGGGGCAAGCACGCAAGCAGTCCGACGATGGCGAAGCGGAGCATGGGGGATCGGGTTCGGGACGATCGGGAAAAGGGGCGAGTATGATACCCCTCTTGGGTCCCCGGGCCTGCTGTCTGGCTCCCCCAATCACGGAAAAGTTCGGGGGCCCCGAGCCCCCCGCAAGCGCCGCCCTCAGCGCGCCCAGGCGGGCACGGTCCAGGCACCGTCTTGCGAGTCGGTCGCGCCCGATCCGTCCTCCAGATGCAGGCCTTCGGCGAGCCCCAGTCCCCAATAGAACCACCCGCGCCCCTGCTTGCGCAGCTCGTCCCCCCACACCGGGTCGCTCACGCCTTGCCGCCATGCATCCCCGCGCAGACCCTCGCGCCGGGCAAGCAGGATCTCGACGGTCTGGTCGAGGGGGACCGATCGTCCCCACCAGGACAGACCGAGCTCCACCGATCCCCCCCGCTGCGGCGCAAACTCGAGCCAGAGCCCGCGATCATCGATCACGGCGTACCCGCTGTGCAGCGTGGCGAGCGCGTACGCGTGGTTGCGCACCGGCATCTCCTCTGCCCAGGTCGGACGCAGGTCATGCCCTTGCAGTCCTTCCCGCGTGCGCAGGCCCGACCACTGCATCAAGGTCGGAGCCACGTCCACCAGGCTGACGAGGGTATCCAGGCGGCGCCCCACCGGCACCACCAGGTCGGGAGCGGGTCGCAGGATCAGCGGCACGGCAAGATCGGCCTCCGACACCGAACCGCTCTGCAGGAACAAACCCGATTCGCCGAACGAAAGACCATAGCCCCCCACCAGCACGATGGTCGTGCGCCCCAGCAGGCGTTGCTCGGCGAGCATGCTACGCAAGGCGAGCAGGTCCGTATCGAGCTGTCGCAGGGCGCTGCGGTACATGGCGCGGTATTGCGCGATGCTCTCCACGCCTTCGACGGCGCGGCTCGCGGGCAACGCGTGGTAGAGGGGTTCGGTGGCGCCGAGGGGCGGCAAGCAATCGATGCCCGGGGCCGCACCAAACGCCGGATCGAGGCGCGCCTTCTTCGCAAACCGCTCGAGGTCGCTGCAATGCACGTAGGCGAACCAGTCATCGCCCTGCTTCAACGACCGCAACCAGTATTCGAGGCGATCCTTCACCTCCGGCAGGTCCCAAGCCGCGGCGTCCTCCGGGCTTTCGATGCGCTCGAGCCCGGGCTTCAAGTTGCCGAGGGGCTGCAAACCGCCGTCCGAATCGAACAAGGCCGTGCGCCAACCGTCGAGCAGGTATTCGAACGCGAGGCGCGGCATGGCCTCGGGCAGGCTCCAGGGGAAACGCTTCTGCAGCACGTCCCCCTCCGGCAGCGTAAATCCCGGATGGCGCGCCAGCAGCGCGTCACAACCGGTCAGCAGGCTCGCGGCCGCCGCCTTCGGATCCGCCCCCGTGGACCAGGCATCCTCGAACACCAGGCACTGATCCTGCCACTTCTCGAGCCCCGGCATCGTGCCCAGGCTCGGCTCGTACAACGAACAATCGTCGCGGCGCCAGGCATCCACCTCGATCACGAGCACGCCGCTGCCGAGACGCGGAGCCTGGGGCGGGGGCGTACCCGGCCCGCAGGAGAGCAGCGCACTGAGGAACACACTGAGGGATACCCAGCGGAGCAGGCTCGGCACGAGGCGGTGGAAGGCCGTCATGCGCCAAGCTTTGCAGTCCCGCGCCGGGCTGGCAAGGCCGGCCCCGGCGCGGGTCCCTGTTTGGCGCGCCAGGCGCCCGATCCGGGGACACGGGGGCCCCACCGCGCTCAATACCAGATGTCCTGGAGGCGCACGCTGCTGACCCAACCTTCCTGGCCGGAGCGGGTGCGCACCCGGGTCCAGTCGTTCCAGTGGTCCAGGGGTTCGACGAGCTCGGTGGCTTCGAGCTTGACCAGCGACTGCGCATCCCCGCGCGGTTCGCTGTAGAGCGACGAGCCGTGTTCCGCGATCACCATCGCGGCGGGACCGGGCGGCGCGAGCATCCATCGCACGCGGGGCAAGGCGAGCAAGACCGCGAGCCCGGCGGCGAGCCAGGCGAGCCGGCGCGCGGTGCGTCCGCCGCGCAAGGCTTCGTAACCGAGCGCCAGGGCGAGCAAGGCGAGCCCGCCGTAGGCCAGCCAAGCCGACTCCGCGGGAGTGAACGCGCGCAGGCCGGCGCGCAACGTGGCCCCGAGCCCATCCCCATCGGCGGGCGGCAAACCCTGGGCACCGCGCACGAAGTCGCGGTTGTGACGGATGTGCCCGTCGCGCGGCAGGTGCCGCAGGGCGGCCTGATACCAAGCCAAGGCACGGAGAGGTTCGCCCGCCCGTTCGGCGGCGTTGCCCAGGTTGTAGAGCAGGTGCCCGCGCAGGGCGGAGGTTCCCGCTTCGGCGTTCGACAGGGCCAAGGCGTCCTGCCAGAGGGTCGTCGCCTGTTCGTACTCGCCGCGCCGGTAGGCCTCTTCGGCCTCCTGCGAGAGGCGTTCCTGATCCTGCACGGGCGCGCTGAAGGCGAGCGGCAGAAGCCAACAGCCCAGCAGCAGCACTAGGACTTGTTTCGAGAAGGAAACCATCACGCGTGCACCTCCCTGGCGAAGTCCTTCGCGGCGGCGAGCAGTTCGCCGCGCGCAGGGGTTTGGGCGCTGCGCGCGAAGGCCGCGGCGTCCAACTGACCGAGCAGCGCATTCAAACGTTCGGCCGCCTTGCACCCGGCTTCGGACGCGCCGTGCTGCTGCGCCCAGACCACCGGATCGCGCCCCACCCACGCCGCCGCGGGTTCGCCGCTGCGCTGGGCCAGGAACCGCTGCACGGCGTGGGCCATCGGCAGGGGTTCCCCGCTGCCCGCCAGGGCGCGGTCGAGATCGCGCAGGGCCCGGCGACGGGCGCGCGCCAACACGGAATCGGGGTCGCCATGACGGCGCACCGCTTTGCGCAGCACGAGCCAACCGAGCAGCAACCCCGCCCAGCCGGCGAAGTACCACTTGCCGGACGCAGCCTGGCTACCGGCCTGCACCCCGGCCACCGGCAGCAGGTCCATCAAGTCGCGCCCTCCGCCGTTGTTCTCCTGTTCGGGCCCGAAGGCCGCATCCAAGTTCAGGTCGCCGCCCCCCGTGACGCGGATCGGCACCGGTTCGGTCTCGATCTTCTTGAAGGCCGCCGTGGCGGGATCGAAGATCCACAGGGGCACCGGCGGCACCTGGGTGACTTCGTCGCTGAGCGGCACCAGGTCGTAGACCACGCGCCGCTCCATCCCGATGTTGCTGTCCTCGTGGCCCAACACGCGGAAGCCGCTGAAGCTATCGAGTTTCTTCAGGTCCGGCGTATCGAAGAACTCCACGTTGGCCATGCCGGTCCAAGTGACTTCGAGTTGCATCGATTCCCCAGCGCTCACGTCGCGCGAGCTGACCTTGCGCTCCGCCGTCAGTTCCCCGACCGCGCCGCCCCACTCGAGCGGCCGCCCCTTCTCGGGCACACGCAGCACGTCGATCGAAAAGGCGGGCACCGTGGCGTAGTACTCGCGGTAACTCGGCTGGGTGAAGCGCGAACGCTGGCCGCCGACCTCTTCCGCGAACATGAAGGTCGAGGTGGCGAAGTCCAGGCGCCCGGAGCGCGTGGCGATCACGGTGGTGCGGAACTCGAAGACGCGGAAGGGTTCTCCGCGCAGATCCTCGTCGGGGCGCACCTCGAACGGCAGATCGAAGTCGCCGTTCACCATCAGCGGTTGCACTTGGCCGGTCTGCGGTTGGAAGCCTGGGCCCTTCACCTGCATCATGCCCGGCAGGGAGTTCCACCAGGGCAGGGTCAGGCTGGCTTTGCGCACGTTCAGGCGGCGCACCCAACCGACGCGCAGGCGCAGCTCGAACGGTTGGCCCTCGTAGACCGTGGTGGGCAGGTTCGGCAGCTCGAGCAATCCGAGCTCATCGGCCTGCACGTCTTTCACCACCTTGAGGGTGGACGGCGTGATCTTGACGTTGCGCTCCTGGCCGCCGACCCACACGGTCAGCTCGGGCAAGGTGAACTCCCCCACCTCGGTCGCTTCGACCGGGATGGCCCAACGCAACATCGACCGGGTGACCATGCGGCCTCCGGTGCTCTCCATGAACGACGAGATGCTCGGGCCCATGACCGCGCCGAAGCGCAGGCCGGGCACCTGGGGCACGCCGCGGATCTCCGCCCGGTTGTCGTTTTCGACCGTGACCTGGATCTGCACGGTTTCACCGAGGCGCGCGAGGCCCGTGGACAGGTTGGCCTTGGCGGTGACGGAATCCTGCGCGTGCGCCAGCGGCAGCAGCAGGCAGGCCAGGAGCAGACTCCAGGCCAAGCGGAAGCGGCGGGTCAAGCCGGCGACCGATCCGGGGTGGGTTTGGGGAATACACGCGTGCATGGGTCGTCTACCAATCCTTTTTGGGATTGCCGCGGGGCCGGATCTTCATCATGCCCTTGAGCCGTTCGCCTTCCGCCTCGTGGGCTTCGAGCTGCTTCAGGAGGCGCTGGATCTCCTCTTCGGTCAGATAGCGCTCGTCGAACTCCTGGTCTTCCTTGGGCTCTTCGCTTTGGTTGTCCGAAGCATCGGGATCGGGCGGCGGCTGTTCGCCCGCCTCGTCGCCCTGCTGCTCGGATTGATTCTGCTGTTCCTGTTCGGAGGGGTCCTTGGGCTCCTGCTGTTCCTGCTCTTGCTCCTGCTTCTGGGCGCCCTTCTCGCCGCTCTGGTCCTCTTGGTTCTGATCTTCCTGGTCCTGGTCCTGCTGCGAAGGATCGTCCTGGGCTTTGCCCTGGCCCTCGTCGCTCTTGCGCTTCTCCTCGATCTCGCGCAGGCGGTCGAGGCGCTGCTGGATCCACTGCACGTTCGCGCGCGTGTCGTCATCGCGCCAATCGAGCAGCAGCCGCTCCCGGTAGTAGTCCAGGGCTTCTTCGTAGGCCTTCTTCGCGAGCTTCAGGTGATCGGGCTCCTCCTCGTCGCCGTTCGTCGTCGAAGGCACGAACCCCGGGCTCATCGCGCTGCGCGTGCGGCCGTGCACCTCGGGGATCTGGTCGAACTCCGCTTCGCCCTGCTCGAGGGCTAGGCAACCGAGGTTGTAGGTCGAGGCGAGCCGCGCGTCCCCCGGGGACCCGCGCCGGGCGGCATCGAACGAAACCGCGGCCAGTTCCGGGGCGCCGCCATCCGCCTGCAGCACGCCGAGATTGTGTTGCACCACCGCGCGTTGTTCCGCGCTGCGCGAGGGTTGACCGAAGCTGGCCCAGACGAAGGCGCCGGCATCCACCGCACGCGGACCGAGGCGCGCAAGGCGCGGTTGCCAGCGTTCTTGCGCGTGGTTGCCCCCGAGCGGTTCGAGCAGGCGCTGGGCGAAACCTTCCGCCGCCGCCAAGTTCTCCTCGCGGGCGAGGCGCGCCATCTCATCGAGCCCCGCTTGGAATCCCCCATGCCAGGGCTCGACCGGGGGTGCGACGGCTTCGGGCTCTGGCCCCGGCGCTGTTTGCCCAACGGCATCCGGAGTCAACCCGTCGCCGCCCGCGGCATCCGCCGCCTGTCCGAGTGCCCCCGCGACCGGCACGCAGAGCGCCAACCACAGTCCCAATCCATACCGGAACGGATGTCCCATCACGCGTTCTCCTCCTTGGCTACGGCCACGGCGCGCCGCGCGGGCCACAACAATTCGAGCAACAGGCAACACAACCCGATCAGCAGCGGCCACTGATACCGGTCCGACGGCACCTCTTCGAAACCCATCTCGTACTGCCGCCCCTCGAGCCGCGAGAAACCGCGCAGATAGAGCTGTTCGAGTGGCAGCACAGAGCCCTGGGCTTGGATGTACATGCCCCCGGTCTCTTCGGCGAGGTCCTGCAGGGTGCGCGCGGAGAGTTTCGACACCACGTCGCCGCCCTCCTCGTCTTTGACCCAACCGCCGGAAAGCCCAGGTACCTTGGCTCCCCCCTCGGTGCCCATGCCGAGCACGTAGATGCGGATGTTGCGTTCGGCCGCGCGTTTCGCGGCTTCGAGCCCATGCCCCTCCAGGTCCTCGCCGTCGGTCACGAGCAGGATCGCTTCGTGGGCTCCGCTGCGGTCTTCGAACAGGGCCAGGGCCTTGTCGATCGCGCCGCCCAGGTCCGTGCCGCCGAGGCGGTTGTCCTGGGGTCCAAGCCCTTCGAGGAACCACTCGAGCGTCTGCGTGTCGCGGGTCAACGGCGCCACTTGGCGCACGTCCCCCGAGAAGGCCACCAAGGCCATGCGGTCGCCCTTCAGCGCCTGCATCAGGCTGCGCAGTTCCTTCTTCGCTTCGACCAACCGGTTCTCGCCCATGTCCTGGGCCAGCATCGAGCGCGAAGTGTCGAGGCACGCAACGATATCGATGCCCTTGCGCTGCACCGGCAGCAGGGACGAGCCGTGGGTCGGCCCCATCGCCGCGAAGGTCACGAGTACCAGCCCGGTGAGGGCCAAACCCAGTCGCCAGGCGGTGGCGCCAGGGCGGTTGCCCGCCAGCAGGATCGGCCGGCGGCGCGGGTGCAGGATGCGGTTCAATGCCACCCGGCCCGCGCGCGCACCGCGCACGGCGAAAACAAACGCCGCGGCCACCGCTACCAACCAGAGGCCCTCGCCCCCGTGGGCAAACGCGATCGCGAGCGGCATCAGCACGGCAACCTCCGGGCCCAGGTGTGGCGGCCCGCCATCGCGATCAGGCCGAAGACGAGCGAGGCCAGCACAAACGGCCGGTAAAGGTCGTAGTGCTCAGCGAACTGGGTTTGCGTGCGCGGGGTGCGCTCGAGTTGTTCGATATCGGCATAGGCCTGCTCGAGCTGCTCGCCGTCTTCCGCGTGGAAGAACATGCCGCCGGTGAGTTCGGCGACCTTTTCGAGTTCCTTGACGTTGGCCACGCGCTCTTCGACCCCGAAGAGGTTGCGCACCAGCATGCGTTTCGGGCCCACGTAGATCGTGTAGACCTTGATGCCCGCCGCCTGCGCGATGATCGCCGCGTGCAGGGGCTCCATCACGTCGCGCATGCGTTCCTCGCCGTCGGTGAGCAGCACGACGATGCGCGACTTGGCGGGCGATTGTTTGAGCACCTCGGTGGCTTTCGCGATGGCGACGCCAATGGCCGTGGAACCCAGGTCGGGCCGCACTTCGACTTCGGTCTCGGCAAGCACGCCGTCGATGGCGTCGGCGTCGGTGGTGAAGGGGCAGAGCAGTTCGGTGAAACGCGCAAAGCCGAACAAAGCGACCGCATCGGCGGCCCCTTCGCGGTCGGTGGTGCGACGGCGGGCGAATTCCCCCACCACGCGCCGGGCGAGGTCGAACTTGCGATCCTTGGTGCCCGGCAGGGGTTCCTCCATCGACTGCGAACGGTCGAGCACCAGGCCGATGTCGACCCCTTCGGAGTCAGTCTGGAAGCGCTGCTCGCCCGACAGGGGGCGCGCGAGGGCCAGGATGCCGAGCAGCAGCGAAAGCGCGCTGGCCGCGGGCACGGTCCAGGACCAGCGTTGCGCGGCGGAGGGCGGCACGGCTTGCAGGGTGGCGGGCGCGACCATGCGGGCGCGGGCGGACTTGCGCAGGCCCAGGAACAGGGCCAGGGGCACCAGCGGCAGCAACACGAGGAACCACGGGTCGGCCAGCGAGTAGCCATGACCCAGCTGCCAATCCCCTTGCACCGTGCTGCGCTGGACTTCCAACAAAGCAAGCAGCGGCCTCATGCGGGCACCTCCGCGGTGTTCTGCCCCGCGATCCAGGCGCGCACCCGCTCGCCCAGTTGTTCGCCGGTGAGGCGGCCCGGGGCGGGCAGCTGGTACTTGCAGCGCTCGAGTTCGGCGAGCAGGCCGGCGAGTTCCGCGCGCGCGGCCTCGCCGCGCACGGCCTGCGCGGGCAGGGTCTCGAGCCAGCGGCTGTCGGTGAGCGCCGCGCCATCGCGCCCGCTACGCCCGTCCACCCAGGCGCGCAGTTCGCGGTGCCAGAGATAGAGCGTGCCTTGCGGATCGCTTTCGTTCCATTGCGCCGCCTTCAAGCGGTCCAGCGGCCCCTCCACCGGCTGGGACTCCGCGGCCGAGGCGGCCTGGCGGCGGCGCAACACGACGAAGGCGACAAGCGCCGTGAGCAGGAGCAACGGCCCCGCCCACAACCAGACGGACCCTTCGACGCCGGCCGGAGCAGGCAGGGCCGGCTGCATCGGGCGCGGCGCGGTTTCGCTGCCGTCGAGCTCCCCGAGCACGTGCAGGGTCGCGGGCGCCACGTCCACCGTGTCGCCGCGCTGCATGCTCAAGGTGTACGCGCCCGTATCGTGGTCGCCGGGCTGCAGCGACAGGTAGGTCCACTCGACCTGGGTGGTCTCCTGGGCGCCGAGGCGACCGAGGGTGCGCGTCTCGGGTCCGCGGATCAACATCCAGTCTTCACCGGTCTTGGCGAACGGCGGTTTGGCCTGCGACTTGAGGCCGTCGGCGGAATCGTGCTGCACTTCCAGGCGCACCACGAACGGTTCGCCGATGTGCACTTCCGCCGGAACGATGTGGAAGGTGGCGCGCGCCCCTCCCCCGGCTTGTTGCCCCGGCTTCATGCCCGTCGCCCTCCGCGTTCCTGGCGCCGACGGCGGAAGAAAGCGAGCACCGGATCCACCAGATCCTGGCCGAGGTCCAGGTCGATGCACTCGACGCCGAGCCGCGAGAACACCGCGGCGAGGCGGCTGCGGCGCGCTTCGAAGGTGGCACGCCAATCCGCGCGCACCTGGGCCTGACGGCCATCGACCTCAAGGGTAGCGCCGCGCAGGGGATCTTCGAGCCGCAGGATGCCCGTATCCGGCAGGTCGCGTTCGAACGGATCGAACAGATTCAGGGCGATCACGTCGTGGCGCATGGCCAGGCGGCGCAAGCGGTCGGTGGCGGCTTTGTCGCCTTCATCGAGGCCCGCGAAGTCGCTGAGCAGCACCACCATCGAACGCCGGCGGATCGCCCGTTCGAGGCCCTCGAGCACCGGCCCGAGCGACGTCTGCTCGCGGTGCACGGGCGCTGTGAACACCTCGCGGATGATGCGTTGCACGTGGGTCGCGGACTTGCCCGGTTTCCAGTGCTGCAAGCCGGCCGGGCCGTAGAGCGTCAGGCCGACGCGGTCCTGGGCGCGCACGCAGACCGTGGCAAACAGTGCGGCGAGGTTGGCCGCGGCTTCGCGCTTGGACCACTGGCCCGTGCCAAAGTCCATCGACAGGCTGGTGTCGACGAGCAGCTGCAGGCACAACTCGCGTTCTTCGCGGAAGGCTTTGACGAAGGGTTCCCCCGTGCGCGCGGTCACGTTCCAGTCGATCGAGCGCACATCGTCGCCCGGTTGGTACGGACGCACTTCCTCGAACTCCACGCCTTGGCCGCGGAAGGTACTCCTCCAGCTGCCCGCGAGCGCGGTGCTCACCAGGCGGTGCGTGTACAACTCCACCTGCCTGACCCGGGCAATCAGCTCGGGCGCCAGCATGGAGCCGGGCGTGTGGGCGCTCTTGGCCATCGGGCGGGTCGCGCTCAGGGCAGGGGGACCGTGTCGAGGATGCGCTGCACCAGGTCGTCGGAACCGAGACCTTCGGCTTCCGCCTCGAAGGTGGGCAGCACCCGGTGGCGCATGACCTCGGGGGCCACGGCTTTGATGTCGGTCGGCGTCACGTAGCCGCGGCGCTCGAGGAAGGCGTGGGCTCGGGAAGCCAGGGCCAACCAGATCGTGGCGCGCGGGGAGGCGCCGTATTGCACCAGCGGCACCAGGTCGGGCATACCGCTGCTGGCCGGATCGCGCGTGGCCTGCACCAGGTCGACGATGTACCCCGCAAGGCGCGCATCGAGGTCGATGCGATCCACCATCGCGCGCGAGCGTTCGATCGTCTCGAGCTCCACCACGCGCGGCACCTCCATCTTCGGCGCGGTGCGGCTCATGCGGTCGAGGATCAGGAGTTCCTCATCGCGCTTGGGGTATTCGACCACGACCTTGAGGGCGAAACGGTCGAGCTGGGCTTCGGGCAGCGGATAGGTGCCTTCCTGCTCGATTGGGTTTTGGGTGGCCAGCACGAGGAAGGGATGCGGCAGCTCCATCGTCTCGCCGCCGATCGACACGTGGCCTTCCTGCATCGCTTCGAGCAGCGCGGACTGCACCTTGGCCGGGGCGCGGTTGATCTCGTCCGCCAGCACGAAGTTGGCGAAGATCGGCCCGCGGCGCACCGAGAACGAGTGTTCGGCGGCGTTGTAGATCTCGGTGCCCACCAGGTCGGAGGGCAGCAGGTCGGGGGTGAACTGCAGGCGCGAGAAGGAGCCGTGCACGGCCTTGGCGAGGCACGAAACCGCCAGGGACTTGGCCAGGCCGGGCACGCCTTCGAGCAGCACGTGGCCGCCGGTCAGGAGGCCGAGGGTCAGGCTGCGGCCGAGGGCGGCCTGGCCCACGAGCACCTGGCCGAGGGCCTTTTCCAGTTCGGGGACCCAGGCGCTCAGGGAGGCGATGTCGGAAGTATCGGGACGGAGGTCGGTCATGGCGGACAAGGGGGCTCGGCCTGCCCGCAGGGGACAGGGGCGGGCAGCATACGGGCCCGGACCCCGGTAGTTGGAAGCCCCAAACGGAAAGCAAACGAAAATCCCAGGCCGGGGCGGATGGACGGGCTGTCCTGGGCCCGGTGGACGCTCATGCGCGACATCGTCGCAAGGATTCGCGCGCGCCCGATTCTGTTTCGACTGGGTAGGAGGCGAACCCGATTCAGGGGGCGGTTCCGCCCGGCCCTTCGAGCGAGCGAGCCGTGCGCATCTCCCCCGCCACGCGCAGGGTACGGCGCGCGTAGGCCAGGGCGCCGGTGGTCTTTTCGCCCTTCTCCGCCGCCTGTTCCTCGCTGCGCACCCAACCCGCGTAGTCCCCGTGCTCCCCGGCCCAGCGCTTCAACTTGCTGCGGCCCGCGTTGTACGAGACGAGCACCGCTTCGGTGTCCCACTCGCCGCGGTGATCGAGCAGCCAACGCAGGTGATTCGCGGCCAGGCGCACGTTGAGCTCGTCGTTGTGCAGCAGATCGTCCTTGGCCGGTTTCGGCAGGCCCAGGCGGTCGGCCGCATCCCCCGCCGCCGCCTCCGAGAGCTGCATCAAGCCCAAGGCCCCCGCCGACGACGTGCGGCCGCTGACCCCGCGGCTCTCGGACCACATGATGCCCGCGAGCAGGTACGGGTCGACGTCGGCTTCGGCCGCGGCCTTGCGGATCAAAGCGCGGTGCTCGAGCACGTGTTTGACCCCGGAGTGCTCGCGCCAGGTCTCGACGGCGCGCACGATCGGGTGTTCACGGCCTTGCACGGCGAACGACACGACGAGGTAGAGCCAGGCTAGGCCCAGCATTCCAGCGACGTATTTCCACCGCGCGCGGCCCGCGCTCATTGCCTGCCCTGCGCGAGGGCTTCGGCCTGCTGATTCACCCACTGCCGACGCACGGCGAGGTTCTCGGGCATGGGTTCGAGCACCACATCGCTGCGGCGGTTCCATTCGCGCCAAGCCCGGGCGGCGAGCCACGGTTCCTCGCGCCGCATGGCCTCCAGCAGGAACGCCATGCCGTCCTTCGAGAGGCGCGAACCGACCCAGCTTCCATCCGGACCCAGGTCCTGGGGCCGCAGGAAGTGCTCTTCGATCGGATGGGGATACGGCAGCCCGCGGTGCGCGCAGGCGGCCAGGAACCACGACAAGGCGTCTTGCTGGCGCACGCTGTCCCACCAGGCCCACCATGCTTCCGCGCGGTCTTCCTGACGCGTCAAGTCGACGCAGGTCAGGCCCACCAGAACGCCCGCGACCTCGCTGTCGGTGGAGTCCTCGGTGAGGATGCGCATCAGGGCCGGCGCGGCGCGGGGCACGTCTTGCAGGCCGAGCAACAGGGCGGCTTCGCGACGCGAAGACACGCTCGGGGAGGTGAGCGCGGCGAGCAGCGATTCGTGGGCGGCGGGGCCCAGGTCGAGCAGACCGCGGCGCACTACGTCGAGGATGCCCTGGGCCCGCGCGTTGCGCAGCAGCGCCACCAGGATCGGGCCGGCTTTGACGTCCTTCAGGTCAGCCAGGCCTTCGGCGGCCGTGCGGCGGTAGGTGTCCGACGGCTCCCCGAGCACCAGCATGAGCGTTTCGCGCGCGCGGTCGCCGCCCAGGCGGCCCAGGGTGCGCAGCGCAGCGGTGCGCAACTCCGGGCGGGTGTCGCTCGAGTAGAGCAGCGCAAACGACAGGGCATCGGCCCGGTGTTGCAGGCCCGCGGCGGTGAGCACGGGTACCACCACGGCGGCCTCCTTGTCCTTCAGCAAGGTTTCGATGCCGTCAGCCAAAGCCGGATCGTTCGCGTTCACCCACAGGACCCCGGCGGCGGCGCGCAGCACGCCATCGCTGCTGCCCGCGGCGAGGCGGATGCGCTCGGGACCGAGGTCGGCGAGCACCTTGCCGATGGGTTCGAGCGCGGCGAAACCGTAGTTCTCGATCAGCGTACCGATCAGGCGCTCGCCGAGACCCGCGGCCTCCGGACCGGCTTTCGGTCCCGCGGCGAGGCCGGTGGCGGCGTGCGCCACCTCGAACAACACCGAAGCTTCGTTGCCGAGCGTGCGGTACTCACCGACCTGGTGGATCAACGAGTCGAAGATCTCGGCCGGCAGCACCCCACCGGATTCGGCGGCCAACGCCTGCAGGGCGCGCAGGCCCGTGCGGCGGTAGCCGACCGGTTGTTTCATAAGCCAATCGCGATAGACCCCGGCCAACCACGCGGTGCGCAGGGACTCATCGGCGTATCGCGGCTCGTTCGTCTGCACGTGCCAGGCCCATTCGCGTTTGTCCTTGAACTCGGAAGTCAGCGAGTAGTCCTGCCAGCGGTTCGCATCGACCAACGCTTCGATCGAGCTGGCGAGTTGTTCGAACCAGGTCTCGAGGTGTTCGGGCCCCATCGAGAAGGACTTCGCCGAGGTGCCGAGCATCACTTCGAGTTGCTGGCCCAGGTCCGGCATCGACCCCCGCGGCCCAGGCATCTGGCCCGAACCGAGGGCGCCGGACTGTTGCAACCAGGTCACGACCTCCTGGCACTCCGCCGCGGTCAGGAAGTAGGGCACCGCGCCCGGCACATCCCCCTCGGCGTACATGCGCTCCGGACCGACGAGCACCACGTGTTCGCCCGAGCGGCGGTCGGCGTATTCGAGCATTAGGCCGGGCACTTCGGCTTCGGTGTAGGCCATCGCCACGCGCGAGGGGCGGAACGACGAACGCACCCCAATCCACCACTCGGCCCAGGCCGGGCCGTTGTTGCCGAAACTGTTGCCCGTGAGCTGCTGCAGGCGGCGCAGGGTCGGATCGATCAGCGACTGACGGTCTTCGAAGTACGTGATCGCCGCGGCGACCGCCACCAGCTCGTCCATGACCTGCGGGTGCAACCAAGCCGGGGTCTGGCCCTCGCTGCGGAAGGCGATGCCGGCCAGGGCCAGAGCGGCGGTGCCGTGCACCATGGGCTCGTTCATTTCGAGCGCCTTGAGCAAGGTTTCCACGTGCCCGTTGTGCAGCACCGGTTTCTGGGTGCGGTCTTCCCGCTCGATCAGCGCCAGCAGGGCGTACGCGTTCTCGCGCAGGATCCACTGGCTGCCGAAAGCGCGCACGAGCAACTCGGCTTCCACCGCCTCCATGTTGCTGCGGGAGAGGATCTCCACCGCCAGGTGGGCCACCTGTCCGCTGGAATCCCCCAATCGGCCGAGCACGACCTGCAGGGTCGCTTCGAGCGGCATCTGCCCCACCAGGGTCAGCGCCATCTCGCGCGCGTGGGCCGTCCCGGTTTCCAGGACTTCCGCGAGGTCGGGCAGCCAATCTTCCGTGCGCATGTTCGGGCGCTCGGCGAGGGTCTGCAGTTGGCGGAATGCGGCGAGGCGCGCCGGCTTCTGCTTGTGTCCAAGGATGCCGATCAGCCAACGCGGGCTGGCCGCGACCGGATTGAGTTCGATCACCTGGCTGATGAGCGTGGCGCTGGCGCGCGGCGGCAGGGGTTGCGTCAGGCGTTGCACCACCGCTTGCGAGTCCTCCGCGACTCCGGTGGACAGCAGCACGCGCGTTGCCACGATCAGCGCGGATTCATCGTTGCCCGCGAGGCGGCGCAGGGCTTCGGTACGCGCTGCGGTGCCGAGTTGCAGCAGGGCATCCGCGGCCGACTCCAATTGCGCGTGGGTCGGTTTGCGCAGGCGCGCCACGTCTTCGAAGATCGAACGCGCGGCCGGGGCGGAGGCGTCGTTGCCGACTTGCGCGGGGGCGGCGGGACTGGCCGGATCGGCCGGAGCGGGTGCGGGCGTGGCCGCTTTGACCGGCGCACCGCTGGGCAGATCCAATCCGCCGCCTTTGCGCGCCTTGTCCGGATCGATCTGTTGGAAGTAGCGCACCGACTGGCAGTGCGAACACCACGCCTTCTGCTTGCCCTTGGCCGCTTCCGGCTGGATCGGCGTCACGTAGTTCGGGCTCGAGCAGGTCTGGCAGACCAGGTGCGGAATCTGGCCCAGGGGGGGCGTGTTCTCATCGGCCTTTTGCTGCTCGGGGGTCTGGCTGCCCTTGGGCAGGTCCAGTTGCGCCCATGCGGCCGGGCTGAGCAGGAACAGGGGAAGGGACCACCGGAAAAGCGGGCGGGCGTGGGAGATGCGCATATCGGCGGGTGGAATCGAAGCGGCGGGCTGGGACGGTCTCGCGGGCGAGGGGTAGCGCTTCCAGACCCTGAGGATACGCAATCAAAACCGTCATTGTGGGAAGGGCCCCCCGAAAGGCCCGCTTTCGGCCCACAAGACCAGATTTTTTCCGTCCGGGCCCCTTGCGGGATCCGGGGCACCCCGCCAGACTCGGGCTTCGCTCATAGGAGGCCCCCAGATGATTCACTATCCCACTCGACCCGTCGGCGTAGCGCCGCAAGGAGGCCTCCTCCACCCCTGAGCGAGTCAGGACCTGCGATTTCATCCCCAGGTCATTCTTTCGGCCCGCTCCCATTCGAGCGGGTTTTTTCGTGCCCAGGCTTTGCCGGCACGGTTCCGCTCCTCCCCGCTCCGGAACCTGCCGCCCGCCCCCGCCCGAAACAAACCCGCCCGTGAATCCTCCCCCCTCGCCCCAAAGCCTGGCCCCCGTGAGGGCCGGCCTGTGGTCCCTCTCCCAGGGCCAACGCCTGCGTTACCTGCTGGCGATCGTCTGCATGGCGATCGGCATCGGCCTGGTGTTCCTGGTGCCGGCCGTGACCAAAGGCGTCATCGACGGCCTGCCGTCCGATCCGGGTCCGTTCCAGTCGCCCGATTGGCTGAGCCGCCTGTGCACCTCCCTCGGCATCGATAGCCCCACCACAGGCCCCTTGATGGTGGCCGCGATCTGCGTCGTGCTGCTGACCGTGGCCGGTGGCGCGTTCCAGTACCTGCGGGGTCGCCTGGCCGCCCAGGCCGCCGAGAAGATGCTCGAGCGCCTGCGCGTGCATCTGTACCGTCACATCCAGAACCTGCCCGCCGGGTACTTCGACCAGGCGGACACGGGGGACATCGTGCAGCGGTGCACCTCCGACGTGGACACCGTGCGCCTGTTCCTCTCGACCCAGGTGGTCGAAATCGGCCGCGCCCTGCTGCTCGTCGGCTGCGCCCTGCCGATCCTGTTCCAGCTCGATGTGCGCCTGGCGTGGATCTCGTTGGCCGTGGTGCCGGTGCTCATGGTCTACGCGGCGGGCTTCTTCAAAAGCCTGACGCGCTATTTCCGCGAGAGCGACGAAGCCGAAGGCGCCATGACCGCGGTGCTGCAGGAGAACCTGACCGGCATCCGCGTGGTGCGGGCTTTCGGGCGCCAGGACTTCGAAGAACGCAAGTTCGACGAGGCCAACGGCCATCACCGCCAGGCCACGCTGAACCTGATGAACCTGCTCAGCCTGTTCTGGTCGTGCTCGGACTTCCTGTGCTTGGGCCAGGTCGGTTTGACCCTGTTCGCGGGGGGACACTTCGTGCTGCAGGGCGACATGACCCTGGGCACCCTGGTGGCCTTCACGCAGTACTCGACCATGATCATCTGGCCGGTGCGCCACATGGGCCGCGTGCTCGTGGACGCGGGCAAGGCGCGCGTGAGTCTGCGCCGTTTGGCCGAGATCCTCGAAAGCCCGGAGGAACAGGAGCTGCGTGAAGCCCCCGCAACGGTTCCGGCCCAGCCGCGCGGCGCGCTCGTGGTGCGCGACCTCTCGTTCGCCTATCCGGGCGAGAAGGGCCCCGGTGCCCCGGTGCTGCAGGACCTTTCGTTCGAGCTGCAACCGGGTCAAACCCTGGCGTTGGTCGGCCCCCCGGGATCGGGCAAGAGCACCTTCGTGCGCTTGCTGCTCGGCCTCTACGACTACACCGGCCCCGGCGGCGCGGGCTCGATCCAGTTGGATGGGCTCGAACTCAGCCGCTGGCCCCTGCGCGAGCTGCGGCTGCAGGTGTCCGCCGTGCTGCAGAGCCCGTTCCTGTTCGCCAAAACGATCACCGGCAACCTGCTGGTCGGTCGCCCCGGAGCCGCCGCCGAGGATCTGCGGCAGGCGGCCGAAGCGGCGCACATCCATCAAGCGATCGAAGGGTTCGAACATGGCTACGACACCGTGGTCGGCGAACGGGGTGTGACCCTGTCCGGCGGTCAGAAGCAGCGCATGGCGATCGCCCGCGCGTTGCTCAAGGATTGCCCGCTTTTGCTGCTCGACGATGCCCTTTCGGCGGTGGACCACGCCACCGAACAGCGAATCAGGCAGACCCTGCTCCGCCGCGCCGGGCGCCAAAGCACGGTGATCATCTCGCACCGCCTGACCAGCGTGCTGCACGCGGACCAGATCCTGGTGCTGCGGGAAGGCCGGGTGGTCGAACGCGGGACCCACCAGGAGCTGCTCGCCCGGAAGGGTTCCTACGCGCACCTGTGGGATCTGCAGAGCAGTTACACCACAGACTCGGCCGAAGGATCCGCCGAAGGACTCGCCCAAGACCCCGCTGGAAAGCCCGCCTGAACCATGCAAGACGAACATCAAGATGACGACATCCCGCGCGGCCCCGCGCGCGAGTTGTGGCGCCGGCTGTACCGTTTCGCCCTGGCTTGGCCGCGGCACCTGCGGCGGGTGGTCGTGTTTGCCCTGGCGGTGGCCGTGGCGGACATGTCCTTCCCGCTGGTCAGCAAGTACCTGGTCGACGCCCTGACCGCGTGGCAAACCGGGGAAGCGGAAAAACCCTCGCTGTGGCCCTACGCCCTGGCCTACCTCGGCCTGACGTTGATGCTCTGCGTGAGCGTATTCGGTTTCATCCGCAACGTGGGGTTCCTCAAGACCGCCATGGCCGCCGACATCCGCAGCCAGGGGTTTGCGCGCCTGCAGCGCCTCGAGTTCGCGTTCTTCGACCGCCGGGCCACCGGATGGTTGATGTCGCGCCTCACCAGCGACTGCGAGCGACTGGCGAACATCATGGCCTGGGGCACCCTGGACATGCTGTGGGCCAGCACCTTCCTCGTGGGCATCGCCAGCGTGCTGCTGTGGTTGCATTGGAAGCTGGGCCTGCTCGTGCTGACGGTGGTGCCGCTGCTCGCCTGGGCGAGCCGCGCCTTCCAGAAGCGCCTGCTGACCGCCTCGCGCCGCATCCGCAAGATCAACTCGGCGATCACCGCGGACTACAACGAGACCATCATGGGTGTCGTGACCACCAAGTCCTTCTCCCAGGAGGACACGCACCTCGGCCAGTTCGCGGTCAAAGCCGCGGAGATGCGCCACGAGACCGTGCGAAACGCGATGTTGTCGGCGTTGTACCTGCCCACCGTGCTGTCGATCGGCAGCGTGGCGGCGGCGTTCGTGATGTACAAGGGGGGCCTCGACGTGACCCGCTACGGGCTCAGCCTGGGCACCCTCGTGGCATTCCTCTCGTACACGCGCCAGATGTTCGAGCCCCTGCAACAGCTCGCCCACATCTTCGGCGAAATGCAGATGGCCCGCGCATCGGGTGAGCGCATCCTCGACCTGCTCGGCCGGCCCGCGGCGATCGTCGACTCGGAGGAGGTGCTGGCCGCCAAAGCCCGCGCCGCCGCCGCGCCCATCGACGGGCGCGCCGACGATGGATTGCCCAGCCGCCTGGGTCGCATCGAGTACGACGGCGTGGGGTTCGCCTATGACAGCGGCCAAGCCAGCCAGGCCAAGGTACTGCACGACATCGACCTCGTGGTAGAACCGGGCCAGATGGTGGCCCTCGTCGGTTCTACCGGCGGCGGCAAAACCACCCTGGTGAGCCTGCTCGCGCGCTTCTACGAAGCCACCGAAGGCGAGATCCGGTTTGACGGTGTGCCGCAGAAACGCCGCAGCCTCTCGTGGCTGCAATCGCGCCTCGGGGTCGTGCTGCAGGATCCCTACCTGTTCCGCGGCAGCATCGCCGACAACATCCGCTACGGTCGGCTCGATGCCGATCCTGCGGACATCGAACGCGTGGCGGCCCTCGTCGGCGCCACCGGCTTCATCGAACGCCTCGAAGGCGGATTCCAATTCGACGTGGGCGAAGGCGGCACGCGCCTCTCCCAGGGCGAACGCCAACTCATCTCCTTCGCCCGCGCCCTGCTCAAGGACCCGGAGGTGCTGATCATGGACGAAGCCACCGCCAACGTCGACAGCGAAACCGAACGCCTGATCCAGCAAGGCCTCGAAACTGTACTCGATGGCCGCACTAGCTTCGTGATCGCCCACCGCCTCTCCACCATCGAACGCGCCGACGTGATCGTGGTGATCGAAGCGGGTCGCATCGTCGAACAAGGCAACCACCGCGAGCTGATGCGCCAGCGCGGCCGCTACTACGAGTTGCACCAGCACCAAGGCCAACAGGCCGCGGGTCTGCAACTCAGCGACTGGACCGCGTAAGCCGCCGCGCCGGCCGCCAGGGCAAAGCACCTGGCGGCCGGCTCCACGGCGCGGCCCATTTCGTGGTTCCCCGCGGATGCTCCAATCGGCTCCATGCCGGATCCGGCAACGGCTTTGAGGCCCAGGTACCCACGCGCAGAAAAGCGGCTCGGGGAGTGCGGCCGGTGATCTTTCCGGAAGTCCCATCCGCTTCCTCCGACCCGCCCGCCTGGAGTGGGTTAGCCTTCGTCTGACCGCGAGGTTCCTTGGCGCAACGGGCCGGGGTGTTGCAGATCCTGCACACTCCGGCCCGTTGCGTTGCATAGGCACAACGCCGTGCACAAGTCATTACCAATCCACCACTTCCGGCACCCCGCCCACAGTGCGCGGCTTTCCGGCCGGCAAAGTGTTGCACCGCTTCAACACCAGCCGGACCCGCTCGCTTCCCGCCCCATCCCGGGATTCAGCCCGAACCCCCGCAATTGCAGCATCTTACGTCGACACCCCTTTCAACCCAGCGCATTGGCACGCAATCTGCATAGGGAACGGCGTAGCACGAAACCGCACCTGACTCTCCGAACCGCACCAACCACCATGACCTACGGCGACTTCTACTCCGACCGCAAGTACTGCACCCACTGCCAGGCCTACGTTGCCTACCTCGCCTCGCCCCTCACCTGCTACTGCGCCCAATGCGGCGGCGAGGTCCGCATCCTCTCCCCGCGCGACTGGGAAGCCTTCAACCACGAACGCTCCACCCCCGCCCCGCGCAAACCCGAAAAAGCCGGCCGCAAACCCAAGAAGCGCCAATCCGCCTGATGGCGCCCCGCGCGTCGGACCTCCACGGCGGACGCGTCGCACACCCGACCCTTTCGCCGGATTCTCCCCGCGCGAATGCACACCCCTCGGCCCCCCATTGCTCCTTGGAAGGGCTCGGTCTGGTCTTCCTGCCCTCAGGCTTCCGGGACGCAGGGGACTAGCCGGGCCAGGCGTAGGCTGATGGTATTCGCGTTACGGTCCGATTCTCCGGCGCTCGAACGCAAGGCCACCGCCTGCTAGCCAATCACTTGCCGAGCCGGCGGGCCAGCAACATCCGAGCCCGCTCCGCTGTGCCGAGTGCCTGCGCCTTGATGGAATCATCCAAGGGTTTGCTTACCTCGCCTGGCGCCAGTTTGCCTCCCTCATTGAAACGATCCACGAGCCAGTCGTATTCGGGAAACTCACCAGGGGAGAAGAAGTACACGTTGTTGTTGTACTGGAACCCGCACTCCGTTGCGCTGTTCACGGGCACCCTCTTGTTGGACTTGAAATCCGCAGCCCGCCCATCCGCATCCAGGATGGCAGCAATGCTGATGTGGGTCATCATGCGCATGGCCATCGTGCTCCCCGTTTCTCGAAACTCCGTTTCGTACTTGTCGATCTTCCAATAGTTCCAATCCTCCATCGTCCACGACGTTCGGTCCTCTTCCGCTGCATTGTCTGTCGCTGGGACCTGTGTTTGAGGTTCGGAAACCGGAGCATCAACCTCTAGGGAGTCTCGATCGGTAGAGACTGCCGGTGAGACCAAGTCTTCGATGCTGTCACCTTGCGGACCTAGGGAGTCAGGCACATTCTCGGGGCGGCTGATCCCAATAGCATCCTCCTTGGGCCCGCTTCTACCAAAGACCAGCACAACAGCCAAAAGCAAGCCAAATCCACCGACCACACCAAAGGTTTTTTTCATCTCGAAGTGCGCCTCTACGCGGCTCGGAACCGGTCGTGGTTCGGCTCATGCTAACAACCTTCGCACAAGAGCACCCAACTCGTGCTCCAAAGGGCTGCTCCAAGGAGCGGCCCCCCCGATCCCCCACAGTTTGCGGGGCCGAAGTTTGGATTCTTGTAGCCAACGGAGACCTCGAAAAGTTTCAGCCCTCCACAAACAAGATCGATGGTACTCCTTTGTGCACCGTAACCACTAAGCTGTCCGCAATCATTGTATTCGACGGCGTAATCGTCGTTCATACGTCCAGTGGTATCCCAGAATGCCCCTACCGAGAATTGGCACTCAGTACATGGAACACAAACCGGAGGACCCGACTGCGGCTCGACGATTGCATGTGTCCCATCCAAGGGGTTGTATACCGAACAGAGGAACGTCATGCATCCCGGCATCGAACCGGATGCCGCCGGAATGGAATGCCAAGCTATGCAATCATATAGGCAATCCTGAGCCGGAGAAATGGAGCCAAAGAGGAGGGGAGCAGCAAGTAGGAATGCGGCGCGCATGTTGATCAACCTTGTAAACAGTAGCAACGCACTGAGAACAAACACCGACCGGTGCTCTTGGATACTCAGTGTTCAGCGGAGATGCTAGAGCAACGGAAGGAAGGAAGGAAGGAAGGAAGAAAAATATGGCTAAGTCACCGCAATTCCCTCTTTGGAGCTTTGCCTACATCCCCAGCACCTCGAATGAGTCGGGGCAAACTAGTGCTAGGCGGAGTTATCTCCTGTCATGCCCAATGCTCTTTGCTCAACATCGCAACCAACGCATCCACCGCCGCGTCCACGAACACCGGGTCCTCGGCATTGGCCTCCAAAGCGCGCACTTCGATGTGTTTCGGCAGGTGCCGCTGCAGGCTTTGCCAGTAGGCTTCGTCGAGCTCCGGGTTGTAGAGTTCGCCGCCCTTGGCGGAGTAGCGGCTGACGCCGTGCAGGGGCATGAGGAACAGAGTCTTCTCGCGGGCGTGGGCCAGGCGTTCGCCGATGGTCCCCGCGATGCGGTCCTGTTCTTCAGCGCTGGGGCGCGGCACGAAGACGAAGGGGTTGTGGAAGGTCTGTTGATGCTGGGCCCACTTGGCGGGCACGGTGTTCGGTTCCTGCAGGAGGATGCCGAGGTGTTCGCTACCGCCGGGGCAGACGACCTGGGGCAGGCCGAGTTTGCCGGCGGTGGTCAGGCGTTCGGGGCCGCCGGCGCGTAACACGCCGAAGACCCCGTCGGCGATCTCGCCCAGGGCGTAGTCGAAGACCCCGTCGATCAGACCTTCGCGCATCATCTGCTCCATCGCGTCGCCGCCGGCACCGATGGCGTGGAAGGTGATCACCTCGTAGCCGGCCTGATGGAAGCGCTCGATGGCGTGCATGGCACCGCGCGTCAGCACGCCGAGATTGCTCATGCCGATGACCCCCTTGACCCCCTCGGTGCGCCCCGGGTCGTGTTCGACCTGCGCCATGCCCCAGGCGGCCGCGGCGGCGTTGGCGAGGATGCGGCGCGCGAAAGGATTGAGGCCGAGGATGTCGCTGACCGAGAACATCATCGTGATGTCCTTGATGCCGACGAAGGGGCGCGTATCCCCCGCCGCGACGGTGGACAGCATGACCTTCGGAAAGCCGTAGGGCAGGGCCTGCAGGATCTGCGATCCGTTCGAGGTGCCCTGGGTGCCGCCGAGCGCCACCACACCGTGCAAAGTTTCCGCCGCGATGCGCTCAAGCAAGATCTTGCTCGCCCCGGCGATCAACACCGGTGAAGCCTCCTGGCGCGAAGGCTGGTGGCGCAGATCCGCGAGGCTGCGCCCCCCCGCCGCGGCCACCTCGGCGTTGGTAACATCCGCGCGCACCGCGCCCCCGTCGCCAATCAGCCCCAGATCCACGATCAGCGCCTGGCCCCCGAGCCGCTCGAGTTCCTGGCGCATGAAATCCGCTTCGGCCGCTTTGGTATCGAGGGTGGCGAGGATCGCGATGGTCTTGGACATGCCGCGATTCTAGCGCGCTGCAAGAATCCCGCTCGCTGCCCCCCGCTAGCGAGCGCGGGCGGGGCAAGTCCCCAAGGCTGCCCCCCCCCCGGCCACCCGCAACTTCGGCTGTGGTGACCTGCGCGCCACGGCGCCCTCGCTCACGGGCGGCCCGGCCCGCTACTTAACCCTCGAAAACCGCAGCCCCGCGAACTCGCTGGCCGCCGCGCTCACCGCCCGCTCGATCGGCAGGCGTTCGGTGGACGAACCCGTCCAGAACCCGTGCCCCGACGTGTGGTCGAGCATGTATTGGGCGTCGGTCGGGTTCTCCATCGCCGCCCCGTGGGCCACGAGCCAGACTTCCGGGTGCACCTTGCGCACGGCCTGGTAGGCCTCTTCGGTCTGGGCCGCGGTCTGTTCGATGGTGAGCCCCTTGTCGTATCCCGCAAGGCCCCCCTTGGTCGTACCCGCGTGGTAGCAGAAGATGTGCGGCTTAGCGCCTTCGCACAGGGCGATCGAGTCCTCGAGGGTGAAGGCGAGGCCGATGGTCACCATGTCCATCTCCTCGCGCGCGAGCCGCAGCATGTCGATCTCGTTCTGCAGGGTGATACCCGCCGAAGTCAGCACCTTGTAGATCTCTGAATCGTGATCCACGTACGAGATCGAAGGCCCGATGTTCGACACCGAGTTCACGCCCATGTCCTTGCATTCCTGCAGCACCATCCGCATGTCCTTGAGCGGATCATTGGCGTTCAGGCAAGCGCACACGAACGCCTCCCCCGCCATCGCCGGCAGGATGTCCTCGCGCGTGTAGTCCAGGGTCTGGCGGTTCGAATCGAGGATCGGCCACATCATCGACATGGTGCCCATGCCGTTCGCCCGCAGCCGCGCGCCCGAAAAGGTGTTCACACAATCGACCCCGGCGCGCTCGAGCAACTTGGCCACCAAGCCGCTGCCCGCCGAAGCGATCATCAAGGGGAGATGGGCGTCGACCTTCTCCTGGAGCCGCGCCAGGATCTGCTGCGTGGGGATGCGCCGGGTGATCATGGGCCCAGGGTACGGCCTGGCCTGCCGCGACCCGAGCTCCGGACCGCGAATTCCAAAGGCCAACGGCCCCGGGCCCAAGGACGGATGCCCCATGGCACCACGCCCCCAGTCCCAGCTCATTTCCGTTGCAGGGCCCTGGGTTCTCTCCGCTGCGAGCAAAGTTCCGGGAGGCTCGCCTCCCGCGGCTTTCCGCATGCGTTTCGGCCCGCTCCCTATTCCCGGGCTATCGGGTGCCCTTCGGCGGCCGGGATCCGGGTCCCCGGAGTCCCCCGGGGAATCTCGCGCACGGCAAGCGCTTCCTCGGGGGCAGACCGATCTGCGAGCCACGCGCACATGGTCTGCACCACCGAAGACGGCGTGATGACCTGCACACATCGGTTGTCGCGGCACGGGGTCCGGCGGTGATTCGCGGCGCTGACGCAGGGACTACAAGCCATGCCCGCGTAGATGGGCGTGGTGGATCCCAACGAACCGTACAAGGCCGGGGTTTCCGGTCCAAAGATCACGAAGGTGTGCATCGCGGTAATGGCTGCGAAATGCCCAGGGCCCGAGTCATTGGTCAGCATGCATTCGCTGACCGAGTACAGGTGGGGCAACTGCTCGAAGGCGATGGCGCCGGCGAAGGAAACGCACCTTGGATCCGCAATACCGCGCGCAAGGTCATCGGCCTCGGCCGCCTCCCCCGGGGATCCCGTGAGCAGCACGAGGATCCTTGCATCCCACGCAAGCAGGGCACGGATCGCTTCGGCGAAGTACGCCCTGGGCCACCGCCGCTGGGGCAACAAGTCGGACGAATTCGCGTTGACCAGGATCACGCGGGTCTCCGCGGACCGGAAGGCGGGAACTCGGCGGGCGATGGCTTGCAAGACCAACGCGCGTTGATCGACCGAAACCGTGGCCCGGGCAAGCTGCACCTCCTCGTCGGCGATGACCCGCTTGAGCAGCGGCACCTGCTCAGGATCTTGCTGCAGGGCGTGCACAAGCGCGACGAAGTTCTTGGCTATGTGCTGGAAGGGGTTGTACGCCACCTTGTGCGTCAACAAGTCCCCGCGGTACAGGCCTTCATTGTGGAAGGCGTGGAACCCCACCCGATTTCTGGCCCCGGACGAGCCGGTGAGCAGCGCGGTGAAGCGGGAGAAGAGCTCCAGATCGATCACCGTATCGATGTTCTTGCGGCGACACCAACGCAAGAATTGCAGGGTGGTTTTCGTCAGGCGACCGAACCCGCTGGCATCGATGCAGAAGATGTTCTCCTGCGGAACCGTGCCCAGAAGATCCAAGGACGCCTTGTTGCTGCCGAAGATCACGAAGTGCAATTGCGTCCCGGGCCAACTGCCCGCCAGCCGCATGGCCGGGTCCGCCAAGATGGCACTGCCCATCTCAGAGAGTTCAATGAAGAGGAGGTTCTTTGGCTGACAGACGGCTCTGCGCCTTCCCAGTTGGCGCAGTCGTCCGAACCAGGTCAGTAGGAAGGTCAGGGGGATGCCCGCGAAGCGATCGATAGCCCGCATGACGTTCAGGTTCATGGCCGTGACTCCTGGGCTTGAACGACAGACGCCACCAAGTCAGGGGTGGCGGCCCCGGCGGCCCTTTGCGCCAATCGGCTCCGATACCGGGCCCAGAGCGGACAGCACGCGATGCGAGCCTGGGCGCCCGGGTACAGATAGAGGGCCGTGCCGGAACCAAGCGAGGCTCCGGCGACGATGTCACTGGGAAAGTGGCTGACCGTCACCACGCGGGCAATGCCGACCAGCAACGCGATGCCAAAACCAAGTGCGCGACAGCGGGGCCAGATCAATCCGAAACTGGCCGCCAAAGCAAACACCGTTGTGGTGTGCCCCGAGGGGAAGGCCTGCAGCTGATGTTGGTGCGCTCCCGCGAGCCAGTGGAATCCGTAGTTTCCCGCTGCCAACACTTCGCGGGGCCGCGCAGAGCCGAAGGCCAGTTTCAGGACGATGGCAAGGAGCCCAGACAAAGCGACACTGCTGAAGATGTACCGGGCGCGGTGGGCCGGAACACGGGGGCGACTGAAGCGCGAACCGCAAAACCACAACAAGCCGGAGAAACCGAGCCAACCGGCCGAGTCCCCTAGCTTTCCAACCTTGGATGCGATCTGCCGCGCTAGGCCAAAGCGGTGCTCATGCATGAATTGCATGATCGCCAGGTCGACCGGCCCCCTCAGGAATGCCAGAGCGGTCATACCGAGGAGCAACAAGATAATGCACTTGCGATTCAAGGCTCAACTCCGTGGAAACCATGGCCCCGATCAATCCGGTAGGATTGCACGGGTTTTCCATTCAAGATCTCCTCCCACGAAGCCACCGCTTCGGTCGCCTGGAAGGGGGTTCCGCCCGGCCACTCCGCCGGCTGATCGTGGGTGCTCAGAACGATCAGATCGCCGTTTGCGGGGGGATCGGGCGCCCACAGATCGAATTGGTCGAAACGATCGTCGAGCACGTAGACCGGGAACCCCGACCCTAGGGCATAGAAAGACGCCCTAGAAGCGAGGGTCCAGTGTGGAACCGCAAGGCCCTGGGCCCCGCTGCCCCGGGCTTCTTGGACGGCCACCTGCACCGCGTGCTCGAACCCACGCAAGTCTCGGTGCAACGACTGGTAGGCGGGGAAGGGCAGGAATGGGCGGGCCAATTCGGCGTGCAGCAGCAATACCAATGCACCCGAGAGCCCCACCGAAACCACAGCCACCTTCCGCCACGGACGGCTCGCACGCAGGAGCTCGACCGTGCCGATCGGGATCAGCAGGAAGTACGCCGGCGCCGTCCAATGGGGCAATGCGCGCGCCCGCAGCGAACCCGCGGCGAAAAACGCCAGGATGAGGGCCGTCACGAGGAAGGTCAGCAGCGCCCGGGGCTCCCCGCGCTGGCGCCAGAGGCGGATCAAGCCAAACCAGCCGATGGGCAGCAGCAGTGGACTGTACGCTCCGAACTGTGCGGCCAGGGATTGCAGGAACTTGCCCGCACGGAGTCCCGAGCTGCCCCCGACGTGTTTGCTCTGGTATGCGAAGCTGATCCAATCGTGTTTGGCGTTCCAATAGAGCACCGGGGAAATCAGCATCAGGCCCACCGCGACTCCCAGCCACACCCCCACTCCACGGAGACGATCCATCCGTCCGCGAAGCAGAAGGAACCCTCCAATGGCGATCGGAAACAGAAACGCCGTGTACTTGGTGAGCCCCGCGAGCCCAAGCCAGAGCCCAAGGCAGGCCCAATCCACCTTGCGCCCGCGGGCTTCGACGCGCAGGGCCGCTTCGAGAATCGGCACCGTCAGCAGGCACAGGAACGTGTCCGGAACCGGCATGAGGAACAACACGCTGAACAGGGGACTCGCAACCAGGGCGACAACCGCAGGTGTCGCGGTGCGGCGATCCTGCGAGAGTCGCATCACCCAATGGGCCAGGAGAACTCCGGCCCCAACGCCAGCCAGAATGGCTGGGATCCGCACCGCCGCCGCTCCCACCCCAAGCCCCTTCAAGGACAGGGCGAGTATCCAACCCACCAGCGGTGGGTGATCGAAGTAACTCAGGTCGGGCTTAATCCCGTAGAGGGCGTAGTGGGCTTCGTCGACTCCCAGGCCAAGGTTCCCCGCCAGGAGCAGGCGCACAAGGGCCATTCCGATCAGGAGGGCCCAAACCGGCGCAGGCATCCCGAAGTCCGCAAGGCCAATGCCCCGGACCACCGCACTGCTGGCCCGATTCGGGCCCTGCAAATCCCCCGAAGGCGGACCTCCCTGGACCGAAGATTCGAGCCGAGGCGGCCTCGGCGGAAAGGGACGTGCACCCAATGCCATGGGTGGTTCATACCCGCCAAACCTTAGGCTTGCATGAAGACCAGATGACGCTTGAGAAATGTCAATTTGACGAAACGAACATTCCCAGGGCCGAAACGACCGAGGAGCTCAGTTCGAAAATGGGGATCTCCCGCAGCTTGGCTCAGGGGGCCAGGGTCAGCCCGCCCAGGCCCGCGTAGTGGGCGAGCACCGCGGGGCGGCTTTGCACGAGGTCGCGGGCGGCGAGGAACAGGTCCAAGTCGGACTCGGGGTCGGCGAGGCCTTCGGTGTTGAAGCCCGCTTGGCGCAGGCCGGCCAGGTCCCCCATGCCGCGTTTGCGCAGGTCCTCTTCGGCGAGGAAAAAGCCGTCGCGGCTGCGCTCTAGGGTTTGCAGGCGCTGTTCGGCGGCTTTGTCGCCGATCAAGATGCAGAAGGAGTCCTTGGGGCCGCGTCCCACGCGCCCACGCAGTTGGTGCAACTGGGCCAGGCCGAGCCGGTGCGCGTCTTCGATCACCATCACGGTGGCGTTGGGCACGTCGACGCCGACTTCGACCACGGTGGTGGCGACCAGCAGACCCACGTCGCCGTTGCGGAACCGGTCGAGGCGCCAGGCGCGCTCTTCGGGGGGCAACTTGCCGTGCACGCACTCGATGCCGAACCGGGCGAGTTTCGGGTCCTTGCAGAAGTCATCGAAGCGTTCGAGCACGCCCTTGCTGCCCTCCTCGCCCCCACCGATGCGCGGCAGCACCCAATACACCTGATCGCCGGCGTCGAGGCGGGCTTCGAGGAAGGGCCTGACCTTGCGCAGGGCCTGCCCGCGGCTCCATTGCGTGCGGATGCCGCCGCGTCCGGGCGGCGACGCGTCCATGCTCGACACCTCGAGGTCCCCGTACAGGGTCAGCGCCAAGGTGCGCGGAATCGGCGTGGCGGTGAGCAGCAGCAGGTGCGGATCGCTGCCCTTGTCCGCCAGCGAAGCCCGCTGCATGACGCCGAAGCGGTGCTGTTCGTCGATCACGACCAGGTCGAGGCGGCCAAAGCGCACGTCCTTGCTGAACAGGGCGTGGGTGCCGAACAGAACCTGCACCTCACCGCGCGACACGCGCTCGAGCATGTACCGGCGATCGGCGGTTTTGACCGAGCCGGTGAGCAGTTCGACTTCGATGCCTTGCTCGCGCAGGATGCGGCGCGCGCCGTAGAAGTGCTGCTCGGCGAGCAGCTCGGTGGGCGCCATGAACGCCGCCTGGCCGCCGCCCTCCACCACCGCCATGGCCGCGTACAAGGCCACGGCGGTTTTGCCGCTGCCCACGTCGCCCTGCACCAGCCGCCGCATGGGGATGCGCCGGGCAAGATCGCGCAGGATGTCGCGCAGCACGTCGCGCTGGGCTTCGGTGAAGCGATAGGGAAAGCGCCCGGCAATCTCCGCGAGCACATCGCGTTCGAGGCGCAAAGCCCGCGCCCCGCCGCCGCGGCCCGCGCGTCGCTGTTGCAAGCCGGCTTGGATGCGCAGCAAGGGTTCCAGGGCCAGGCGCCGGCGGCTCGCCTCGAAATCCGCCCGCCCCGTGGGCTCGTGCACCCCGCGCGCCGCCCGCGCGAGTTCCGGCAGGTCGTGGCGCGCCAGGGCCTCGGGCGGCAGGGGATCGCGCAGGTTCACCGCGATCGCATCCAGCGCCGAGCGCACCAAGCCGCCGAAATACTCCTCGCGGAACCCCTGGGGCGGCGCGTACCGCGGCACGATCGACCCCGGCGCGGGCAGGGGCTTGTCGCCATACCCCACTTGCGGATTGGCCAGAATCGGTTCGTTGCCCTCGGCGCGCGGACCATAGAGCTCGACTTCGCTGCCGGTGGGCACGAGTTCGGTCATCCACGGCATGTGGAACCAATGGGCGCGGATGCTCGTGCCGCTGGAATCTTCCACCACCCACCGCACCCGGCTCTTGCGCCCACCAAAACGCGTCAGACGCTGCTCGCGCAGGGTGCCGGCGATGCGCACCCGCTCGCCGGACAGGGCCAGGGCCTCGCGGATCGAAATCGGCGCGGGCCACTCGAGCAGACCGAGCGGCGGCGTGAGCACCAGGTCGCGCAGGGTGAGGAACCCCGCCTTGCCCAAAGCCTCCGCCCGCGCCTTGCCGATGCCGGGCAGGGCGGTCAGGGGGTCTTCGGGTCGGAGGCTTTGGGATTCGGCCATGCCAGGGTGGCGTGGATGGGGCGGTGGTCGCTGCGCACTTCAGGGCCGTTGCCCCGCGTCAGCACGACAGGCCCCCGCACCAGGATGTGGTCCAGGGGCAGCAAGGGCAACGGAAACCCTACCGGACGCCAGGAGGGCCGGTATCCGAAACCCTGGCGGCTGTCGTGCAGCCCCGCGCGTCGCAGCAGGTCGCGGTAGTACGGGGAACCTTCGGTGGTGTTCAGGTCCCCCAGCACCACCACCGACGGTTTGGAAGCCAGCTCGGTTACGAGTCCACGCAGGAAATCCCGCCGGGCCATGAGCCGCCAGCGGCCACGCGCGCTGAACGGATGCACCAGGTACACGTCGAGCGGCCGGCCTTGCATCTGCACGGTGGCGCGCAGCATCACCGGGCGCTCGCTCTCGACGCCGTCCTGGCCGGGCCCAAAGCGCGCTTCGACCGCCTCGAGCGGCCACTTGGAGAGCAGCGCCATGCCGTAATGCTCGTGGGCCACGACTTCCTGATAGGGATACGTGCTACGCCACGATTCGAGCAGGCGGGTCCAGCGCAGTTTCGAGCGGGGCGAATCGAGCACCTCCAGGAAGCCGACCACGTCGAGCTCCTCCTCCGCCATCCAGGCATAAACCGGTTCGGGATGGCCGATGCCGAACAGCAGGTTGATCGAACCGATGCGTAAGCCCGGCTCGAGCCCCTCGGTGGCTTCCGGCTGCGGACCGTACAAACGCAACCCGGGCCACACGGCAACCGAAGCGAGCACCACGGCCAGGGCCGGCGCCCACAACCGTCGACGCTGGCGCGCGGCCCGCACCAGCAGCGCCAGGCTGGCAAACAAACCGAGCACCCCCACCGCCACCCGGCCATTCGAGACCGGTTCGAGCATCAGGAACCGGCGCGCCGCCCACGAACACGCGAGTACCAGCGCCGTGGCGCCGCACAGGCCCCAGGCCAGACCGCGCAGCCCATGCGCCGCCCCGGCCCTCATGCGGCGGACTCCGCAGCGCTCCTGCGCTCCACGGGCAGCAGCAACACCACGTTGGCCACCGCCGCCAGCACGTAACAACCCATGGTCCAATACATCAGATGGGCGTAATTGTTGCCCGTATCTTCGAGCACCTGCCCCCCAAGCTTGGGCCCGATGTACCACCCGAGCCCCCACAGAATCGCGTTGATGCCGGTCTGCAGTTCGCGCACCGACGACGGCGTGGCGCGCATCATCAGGTTTTTGTGGATCGGGTGCGTGCTGTTCATCAGCGCGCCCCGCAACAGAAATGCCGCCATCGCCCAGGGCAGGGACTGGCTGAGCGCGAGCAACAGGAAAAACGGCAGCGAGAGCAGCTCGATGGCGACAATCGACTTGACGTATCCCAGGCGCGCGAGCACCCACGGGGATGCGAGCAGGCCGAAGGTCATCAGCACCTGTCCCCCCGCAAAGAGCTGGCCCCAGGGTTCCGGTGCCAGCTGGAACCGGTCCTTGAAGTACAGGGGCAGGAACGGAATGCAGAATCCCGAGCCCGCGGCGACGAAGAGCTGTGGGAAAGCGAATCGCGCGATCGTGCCCCGGTGGCGCACGAGTTCGTCCAACACGTGCCCTTCCCCCGCAGCGGCGGGTCGCTTGCCCTTCTTGTCGCCGTCGGTGATGCGCCGGTACTGGAACGCCGCCAACATCGCGGTGAAACCCGCGCCCATGATCGCGTAGCCCGTGGCGCGGGCTTCCGCCGCGTTGTGCAGGCGCAGGGCCTCACCCTCGAGCACCCCAGTCTCCCCTGGCAACCAACGCCGCATCAGCCATGCAACCAGGCCCCCCGCCACGAGGGCGCCCACCACCGACGCCAGGGTGCGCGTGGCCTCCGCCAACCCGAAGATCGAAGCGCGTTCGGTTTCGGCGGTATGCCGGAATAAAAACGGCGCGATCATCACGTAGTGCACCGCGAGGCTCATGCCGGCCACCAGGTTGAGCGCGCGCAGTTGCCAATACCCGTCGATCCAGGGCAGCAGCACGTAACAGCCGCCGCCGATGAAGGCCGAAGCCATGAAGGTCGTGGTGGCGCTGCGGCGGGCCAGCCAGAGGGCGGCGGGCAATGCGACCAGGGCCTTGCCGATCGCGTCGCTGGCGATCACGTCGCCCACTTCGCCTTTGTTGAAGCCGTGGGCTTCGAGGTAGCGGGCGAGCAGCGACCAGGTCACCGCCTGGGAGAAGCCCATCAGCACTGCGCCGAACAGGTAGTGGCGCGCCGCAGGGGTCGCCACCCGCCAATGGTCCCGGTAGTTGCGCAGCAGGTCCCCCATGGAAGGCGCAGAGCATACGGAGGGGGGCCGGGGCGACCAAGTGGCGGAGCGGTAAAGCATGGGGATCGGCGGCGGAGCGGGGACGGTCCGGATGCCCCTCCCAGCAGCCCTGGACCGATCGGATGGGTTCCGGGTTACCACCGCGATGCCAGAAAATCACCGGGGGGGCTGCCGTGGCAGCCCCCCCGGGGTCAGGCGCGCAGGCGCCCGCATGGATTCACCGGATTCACGCGCTCTCGGCGCGACCGACGCCTTCGTCGTAGTTGCGGGCGCTCTCGAGCAAGAGGCCGAGCACGTTGACCTTGGCCCGTTGCGCGGTGGCTTCCGGCAGGCCGGGCACGAAGCGGAATTGGGCCTGGCGACGGTGCATGAAGAGGCGATCGAACAGGCACTGGATCTGATAGCCGAGCGCTGTGGTCAGCGCCTCGGGATCCACAACGCCCCCGCCAAGCAGGATCTCGCCCAGCATCTGCGGCGAGTTCTCGTGGCAGAAGAGCAGCGAATCCAGTCGCTCCCGTTCGATGGCGCCCTGGGCCACCAGGATCTCGCCGAGGCGCATGTTGCCCGGGGCGTTCTCGCTGTAGGCGTGCACCAGTTCACCCTGTTCGAAGTGCAGTTGCACCACTTCTTGAGGCAGGGTCAGGCTCAGGACGCCGGTCATGCCTTGCGCCCCGATCATGCCGATCAGGTCGGGCAATTCCATCACCGCGCCGTTGCCTTGCAGGGACTTTCCGTGGTCCTTGCCGGCCCAACGCGTGGACAGGCCGGTGTCTTCGGCGGCGCCAGCAAGCTCCTCGTCGTCGTCCCCGTTTTGCGCGAGGTATTGCGCGAGGCCTTTGACCTTGCGCGCGATCCAACTGCGGCCGCAATGGTCCTCGGAATCCCGCAGCGGGGCTTCGAGGGCCTCCAGGGCCAGTTCGAGGTAGTTGCTAGCCTTGCGGCAGGCGGAAACGTATTCGCGCGAGCGCTCCCAGGAGCGCCAATACCGTTCTGCCTGGCCAAAGCGCCCTTGGCCGGCCTGCAGCAGCTCGAGAGTCTCCTGCAACGCCTCGAGGGCCTTTTGGTTGTGGTTCTGAGCCATGTGTCTGGGGTTTCAAAGGGGGCCGCACACGCGGCAGCTGGGGTCAGACCACCCGTTCCCGTCACCGGGGACGGTGCCCGGAATTCCGGTCCATCCCTGGGGTGACAGATCCAGAACCCCGCGGGCACTGCGGGTCTGCCTCTGCTCATCGGCCCTCCGATTTCCCTACTGAAAGCGGAATGCGCAATCTCTCCCTCGGGACCAAAGGCCGGGCCGGAGGCTCATTCCGAACGCAGCCGTCGATGGATTTCGGGCAGAAACTCCATCCGCAGTCCCAGACTGGAACGACCCCGATCGAGGGGGTTTCCGCCAAGATCTAGGCCCCCCAGCAACACTTGCCAGCGCGGTACTCCGCCGCTTTCGGCCAAGACCTGGGCCAACGTGTCCCACACCAGGAATGTCCGCCCCGGATCGGCCGCATCCCCACCGGCCGCGCCTTGCGCCACGTACGGCCCCACAATGTCCAGGGGCCAGATCAAGGTGCCCTCCGGGCGCGCAGGTCCCTGCAGGATTTCCAGGCGTTGGCCCCAATACCTACGCAAGCCCGACTCGGCATCCTGGAAGCCGTTCGCCAGGGTCCCGGCATCCACCGCCAATCGAACGGCGGCCCGATCGGGTGGATCTGGCCAACGCACCTCATCTACGTGGCTTGGGTTTCCGAGGCCGACGATCAGGGGCATGGGCCCCAGGCCATGCAGGCGGGTGAGCAATCGCGACCACTCCTGGGCTCGGAGATCGAAGATGGCTTGCATCGCGCCGGGGTTGTAGTCGCGTTCGCGCGGTACGGTACGGGCCATTTCGTCGAGCCCGGAACCGAGCAGATACGCATCCACACCGCACAAGTGCGCCAGTACGACGCTGTGCAGCAACGGCCCTTCGAGACCCTTGAAGAATCCGCCGGTCTGTTCCGCGCTGGGCCAGGTCAGGTCTTGCCAGAGGGCGCCGGAGGGACTCGACCAAAGTTCGAGTTCCAGTCCGGTCGCCATGCCTTGCACGTGCGCGCGCAACAAGGTGGCCGCGAGGGGAACATCGCCGCGCACATCCTGCCAACGCGTGGGTACCGCCCACGGGGCCGCGAACACCAGGGGGCGCGGCGCATCCACCACCAGATGATGCACCAGGGCGAGCGAATCCATGCCCGCCTTGCGGAGTTGGCTAAGGGTGCGGCTCGAAGCTTCACCCGCCAGGCGCGCACTATCGGGATCCAGTCCCCCCTCCAACCGTACCCCGAGTCCCAGGCTCTGCAGCGCGACCTGCGAAGTCCATGCGCGTTGCCCCGCGGCCCGACCCAGCCGTTCCGCAGCCAGGGGCAAGTAGTCCTTCCACTCGCCGATCCCACCCGAGCGCCAGAGTTCGAGCAACTTCGCGGGTTGTTCTTCGCGCAGGGCCCGCACGAGCAATGCGCGCAGGGGCCACACGAGGTGCGGCGAAACTTGGTCTTCGATCTCCGGCCCGAGCCAGGCCGCCGGATCGGGCAGATCCGGCAGGCCCGCAAGCAACGAAAGCACGCGGTCGAGGGAGTTGTTCCAGTAGAGGTCCGCCGCATCGATCGCCAAGGCGCGCGGCAGCCACGGCAAGGCGGACGGGCCGAGCTGCTGCAGGAGTCCCAACTCCACCGCGCGCGCCCCGCCATCGGCCATGCAACCGGGCGGCAGCAGCACGGTCAGAGCCTTCCCGGGTTCGTCCCAGAGCGCCCAGCGGTCCGAATCGGATTGGAACGCCCAGGAATCGGTGTGGCCGATCAGGTCGATTCGCCAGGAGGGCTTGAAGGGCACGGGTCCCAGCCAGGTCTGCGCCCGCTGCCAGGCCGCCTCCACCGCGGTGCAGTAGGCGCGGGCGTGGGCCTCCGGAATCTCGGCATCGAAGTTGGCCCGCAGCGCCCCCTCGGTCGTGCGCCGCAGCTCTTTGCGGGCACCGGGGAGATTGACCCATTCGCGCAGATCACGCGAGCGACTTGGCAAGGGCTGTCCTTGCGGCCCGAGCTCCAACTGGATGACCGGCCACGCGTTCGAATAGAGCCGCGCCGTGAGCCGGGTTCCCAGGGTGACCTGTCGGCTGGCGTACGCGAGCAACGCGGGATCCTCCGCGCAGACAAGGGTCACGGGCAATCCGTGTCCTTTTGGATCGGGCAAGGTGGCCACGAGCCAGGCATGGCCCGCCGCCACCATGAGGTTGCCGAGGGCCCAGGTGTTCTCCGTGCGCCGCAGCCCCAGGGTCTCGAGATACGGCGCGAGTGCCGCATCGTCGGGCGAACCCACGAGGAAACGACCTGCGCGCCCGCGCGCCTCCGCGCCGCGATGCACCGCAAGGCCGCTCGTCCGCGCCAATCGCTCGGCCAGCGCCTGCCAATCCTTCTCGCTCAGGCGCTCGGACTCCCCGTCGAGGCGCACCTGCCCCACATGCGCCAAGTGCCAGGCCGCCGCCGCGGGGCCGTAGGGCGGACCCGATCCTTCGCTGCCGCAGGCCGCGAAGCAGAGCAGGAACAGACCAGCCAACCAGGCGCGCGGCGACATGTTCACTGCTCCTGGAATGCCGCCGGGTCCACGGCCTGCAGTTCGCGTTCGAGTTCGGCGCGTTCCCCGCCGCGTTGGTCGGCCATGTCCTTCGTCTCGAAGGGATCCCCGTGCACGGCGAACAGGCGCGGCGCGCTCCAATCCTTGTCCCAGACGAGTTTCCAGTCGCCGCGCAGCAGCGCGCGCTGGCGCCGCACGCGATCGAGCTCGCTGCGCAGACTGCGGTCGGTGAGGGGCTCGCGCGGCAGCACCGAAACCCCCTGCCAACGCGGCGGGGCGCTGCGGCCCAGGATACGCAGGATGCTCGGGGCCACGTCGATCAGGGAAACCGGGTCTTCGATCGCGCCGGACACTTCGCCGGAGACCGAGAGCATCAGCGGAACGCGGGTCAGTTCGGCGGACAGGCCGGTGGCGTCGCCGATCAGCCCGTGCTCGAAGAGCTCGACCCCGTTGCTCCCGCAGAGCACCACCACGGTGCGCGAGCCCATCCCGCGCCGATCGAGGGCATCGAGCAACTGCCCCACCGCGCGATCGATGCGTTCGACCTCCAAGTGGTACAGGGTGCGCAGGTCCGCGAGCTGTTGTTCGTTCCACGCATCCCGGTCGCGCAACCATTCCGCGCGGGTGAGGCCTGGACGGCCTTCCGCATCGGGATAGGGGGGGCCGAGACTGCCCAGTTGCAGCCAGAGCAGTTGCGGCTCGGCACCGAAGGAGTCGATCGCCTTCAACGCCGCTTCCATCGCTTGGTCTTGACGGATGCGCGCATCCACGCCGGGGATGTGGCGCCACTGGTCGAAGCCCTGGTCGAGGTTGGTCTGATCGTCGAGGAACGGGTGTTCGGTGATCGCCTGGGTGTGCCAGCCCGCGCGCTGCAGCACCTCGGCGAGGGACACCGCTTCGCCGTCGAGCGGTTCCTTCAGGCTGCGGAAGCCCAGGTCCGAGGGGTACTGCCCGCAGAGCAGCGCCGCCAAACTCGGCGCGCACCAGGAACTCGGTGCCAGGGCGTAGCCATAGAGCAGCGCATGTCCCGCCAGCCGGTCGATGTTCGGCGTCTGCCAGGGATGATCGAGTCCCCCTTCGCTGCCCGCCCGGCACCACGGCGCATACGCCGACACCGCGTCGAAGCGCAATCCTTCGACGGTGATCAGCAGCACGTGGCGGTCGGCCGTCGACCCCGCCCGGGAGGAGCGGTGGCACGCGCCGAACAGGGGCACGAGCAGAATCACCAGGGGAAACCAGCGCGGCATGACGGGCTTGAGACTACGACCGGCGCGGGCGGGGAGCAACGGCGCGGGGGGGGCGGCGGGCCTTTTCCCCCGGCCCGGGACGGGCCTTCCCGCTCAGGGTGCCTGCCAGGTGCTGGCGGGCGGCAGGGGCAGATCGCGGCGCACGAACAGGTCGAGCGGGATGCCGTCTCCCACGTCCGTGCTGGCGAGGCGGTAGCGCCGGGGGAAAACCCCGCCGGATTGAAGGGAACGGTAGAACTCCTTCTCCCACGGGCAGATCGTGAAGCGCCCGTTCTCGTCGCGCGTGCCGTTGCCCAGGATGACGTAGGCGGGTTCCTGCGCGAGGACCCAGTGGAAGTCGCTGCGGTGGTGGCCTTTGACGTGGGTTTCGAGGTCCGGGGCGCAGTCCTGGGTGCTGCCGTTCACCAGCCCGAGGATATCGACGATCGGCAGATCCGAGTGCCAGCCGAACGCGCCGATCGGCGAGAGGGCGACCTGGCTGCCGGGAGGAACGTTTGCGGCGAACCAATCGCCCAAGCGGCCCCAGCGATGGCGGAAGACCCGCTGCACTTCGAGGCGCACGGGACGCGCCTCTTCGCGGTAACGCAGGTCGCCGAAGGGCTGGGGCACTTGGTTCCACTGCATGCCCAACATCCATACGGCCGGCAGCAGGGCGCGCGGCCCGGGCAGGACCCGCAGGGCGCCGAGGCCGAGGGCCAGGGGCAGGGTCGGCACGAAGAAACGCGAGAGCACGATGAAGTCGCCCCCCACCCAGACCACGTAGGCGCTGTGCAGGACGAGGCCTGCGGCGAAGGCGCGTGGCACGGCATTGCGCGACCGCCAGGCCGCGACGGCGGCGAGCACGACGAGCAGCGGCCAGGCGAAGTTGGCCGTGGCCTCGAGCAGGTATCCCGCGCCATACGCCAGGTCCACGGCCACCGGCAGCTTTTTCACCCCGTAGGTGTTCGGCAGCCACGACCCGTAGTACGCGAGTCGGAACGCGGTCCAGCCGACCAGGGCGGTCAACGCGGGCCACACAGGGCCGAGTTGGTTGCGCCGGAATTGCACCCAGGCCAAGGGCAATACGAATAGCGCGAACTCCTGGCGCAGCAGGCACAGCAGGGCCAGCCAAAGTCCGCCGCGCAGGGGATGGTGTTCCCAGTTGGCCCACGCGCCGAACAGGCACAGGGCCATGCAGGTGGTGCCGAGGCCCGCGGCCGATTGGAAGGCCATGGCGGGCGCGGCGGCGAGCACGAGAGCCTCCCACGGCGTGCGCGCTTCGCGTTGCGCGAGGCGCGCGAGCCATGCGGTGGTCGCGACGAAGGCGGTCAGGCCGAGGGCCTTCGCCAGCCACGGGGAGGCGAGGCCGAGCGCTTGGCCGGCCGCGTGTACAAACACCCAGAGCGGCGTGGTGTACCCCTCGAAACGCTCACCGACGTTGTAGACGAGTCCGTGGCCGGCGAGCAGGTTGCGGGCGTAGCGGTAGCAGATGAAATCGTCGTCGAGGGGCCCCGCCCCCCAGAACCACAGGCCGTGCAGCAAGGCCAGCAACACGGGCAGCAGGCACTTCCAGGAAGGCCGGTTCACCGCGCGCCCCCGGGGGTTTGATCGAAGGTCGCCGGATCCTCATCCGCGGGGGGTTGGGGTAGGCCGTGCACATACAGCTTCAGGTACTTGAGCCCAGCGTAGTGCGCCGCGAGGCACGCGAGCACAAACCCCTGCCAGCCATCGCGCCAGCTCGACTGCAACACGTAGAACTTGAAGAAGCGCAGGGGCGGCGCGAAGAGCACGTGGAACCAGCGCGCGCGGCGGCCCTTCGCGAGGGACTTGAGCGCCATCTCGTCGGTGTAGCGCTCCATCTTGGCCAGGTGCGCGGCCATGTTGACGTAGGGCAGGTGCAGCAGATCGGCCTTCAATTCCCCCACGGGCCCGTGCACGATCACCTTTTCGTGCACCCGCGCATCGTTGTAGTTGCCGCGCCGCCTGTCGAAGAGGCGCAATACGCGATCGGGATACCACGAGCCGTGGCGGATCCAGCGCCCCATCGCCCGGCACAGGCGCGGCATGTTGTAGCCCGCCATGGCCGGCGTGCCCCCGCGCTTGAGCGCCAGGATCTCCTCGCGCAGGGCGGGCGAAACCCGCTCGTCCGCGTCGAGTACGAGCACCCAGTCATGGGAGGCGGCTTCGACGGCGAAGATCTTCTGCGGTCCAAACCCGGGCCAATCTCGCTCGATTACGCGCGCGCCAAAGGCTGCGGCGATCTCCCGGGTGCGGTCGCTCGAGTGCGAATCCACCACGACCCACTCGTCGCAAAAGTCCATCGACCGCAGGCAAGCTTCGATGTGGGCCGCTTCATTCATCACGACGAGCACGCCACTGAGGGGCCATTCGCTTTGCTGGGGCGCGTTGCTCATGGGGTCGATTTCAAAGCCCTACGATAGAACCCAAGGTACGCCTCGACCATGGGATCGGGGAGAAAGGCGCTCTGCACCCGCTCCCGGCCCGCCTCGCCCAGAGCCCGGCGTGCGGCGCCGTCCGCGGCGAACTGCCCGAGGACGGCGCTCCACGCGGCCAGGTCATCGGCGGGCAATAGCCAACCGGTGCGCCCCGGCAGCACCAGGTCGGCGAGGCCCCCCACAGCCGAAGCGAGAACCGGCAACCCGGCCCCCATGGCTTCCACCGCGGCGATGCCGAGTCCTTCGGCCCGCGAGGGCATGGCAAACCCGTCGGCCATGCCGAGCAGATCCGCCATGTCTTCGCGGCGCCCCAGCCAGGTCACATTGCCGCGGAGTCCGAGTTCGGCGCCAAGCCGCGCCAAAGCCGGCCCTTCGGGTCCTTCCCCCGCCACGACCAACTGCAGGCCAGGTACTTGGGCCTGCGCCATCGCCCGCAGCAGCAGGTCATACCCCTTGCGTTCGACGAGCGAGCCGGCGGCGAACAGCACCAAGGCAGCGGGATCGATTCCCAAGGCGCTGCGCATCGCCTCGCGCCCCCGCGAAGCCTGCAACCGGCGCGGGTCCACCACGCTCCAGATCAGCTCGCAGCGCTCCTTTGGCACGCCGCCCTCGTGCAGGGCGCGCAACACCGCCGGGGAGATCGCCGCCGTCCGCCGCAGGAGACTGCCGTAGATCCAGCGGTTCTTGGCATTGCGCTTCACGCGCCGGTCCATGCGGCGCGTGCTGACGGCTGGCAGGCCCGCCGCGCGAGCCGCTAGGCCCCCGATCCAATTGGCGCGGCCCGTGTGGCAATGCACGACATCCGGCTGTAGTTCACGCATAGCGCGCGCCAGCCGGCGCACGGCACCGAAGGAGAGGTCGCCTCGGATCGGAACTTCGATGACGGTCAATCCACGCTCGCGGCCCGCGCGCGCCACCGGGCTATCGGGTTGCGCAACCAGGCTGCAGCGCCACCCCCGCGCGAGCAGCCCGTCGATCAGCAAGAACACCTGCACTTCCCCCCCGGAATATCCGTGCTCGGGATCCACGTGCAGCACGTGCAGCGGGGAGTCGAGGGGTTGGGACGAAGAAGGGCACATGCGGGGCAGTTAGGAGGACGCCCGCAGCGCGGACCAGGCCGGGCTGCGGGCGACGGATACGGAGGGGGGCGCGAAGGGAGGGGTCGCGCCCGCCCGGTCGGACTACGGCAGGCGCGCGTAGCGCACCACGATGTCGGCCGCGTCGCCGTCGTTATTGAGGTCGGTGCCCGCGGGGCCTTCCGAGGTCTCGGAGGTCATCCACACGATGCCGCGCGGGTTCGAACCGGTACCGACGAGCACCGCGGTGCGGTTGTTGTTCACGAGTGACCCCATCGAGGTGGCCGGCTCGGCGCCGAGCAGGTTCACCCGCGAGAGGATCGTGTCGCCGATGTCGCCGTCGAGGTTGTAGTCGAAGTTCTGGCCGCTCTCGCTGATGCGGTAGTACCCATAGTTGCCGCTGACGATCATGCCCGGGTTGTCGGGCACCACCGCGACGCCGGTGCCGGGGAAGTCCAGCTCCCGCGGCGCGCCGCCTTCCCGCGGGAAGGTGGGCACGGAGTCGGTCAGGTCCCCGTCGGAGTTGCGGTCGGTGGCGCTCGACGCTTCGGTGATCGCCGCCAGGAAACGGCTGGTTGAGGTGCGGTCCTGGGCCATCCACGAAACGTCGATGTAGGCGCCGCTGCCCTGGTCGAAGTTCCAGGTGGTGCCCGTGAGGTTCGGGTCCAGCACGCCTAGGAAGGTCTTGGTCATCAGCGAATCGCCGTTGTGGTCACGACCGTCGGCGGCTTCGTCCACGAGGGCCACCCATAGGTCGCCGCCGAGTTCGATCACGCCTTCCGTGCCACCCGCCACCGCGGTGTCGATGGCGATCAATTTGTTCGCGTCGCCCATGGGCACGGGAGTCGCGCTCAGGTCAACCCAGCGCAGGATCTGGTCGCTCTTGTCGCCGTCGCCGTTGAGGTCGCAGCCACCGCTCGAACCCTCGTCCTGCTCGTGGCACACCACACCCAGCCACTGGTCGGCCAGGTGGTAGATGCCGCCATCCGAGGTCATGCCCGTGTTGACCATCGGGTTCAAGATCGGGTCGGTGGTGAAGTCGGTCAGGTTGAGCCAGTGCAGGACGCTGTCCAGCTGGTCGGCATCGTCGAGGCCCACGCACTGGGCCGGGTGCCAAAGACCGCTGAAGTCGGCCGGATCGTTGAGGTTGGCCTCCTGGGTCGCTTCTTCGACCAGGAAAGCGACGATCGAGTCGGTGCCGCTATAGAAGGCGATCCACGGCCCCCCATCGTCCACCGAAGCGGGCACGACCTGGATCTGGCCGCCCGAGCCGTTGCCGTACAGGGCGAGCACGGACGCATCGTTGGCGTTGCCGTCGCCGTTCAGGTCTTCGCCTTCGACGGTTTCGTCAGCAAACAGGGTCAACACTCCGTTGGAGGCGCCGCCGAGGTCGAATTCCATGCCGTTCGTGGCGGCGTCGGCAAACGAGGTGGTCAGGCGCACCGGTGCGGCCGGCGCGGCGCCGGTGGTGGCGACGGCGGCCTTGAACAGGTTGGTGTCGAGGGTGGCAGTCGGGTTGGAGGTGCCTTCGAAGATCACCTCGTTGCCCACCACGGCCACGTCGTTGCCGCTCATCTCGGCGTAGAAAGTGGCGCTCAGGCTGCCCGGGGTCCAGGTCAGCAGGACCTTGTCGGTCATGTCGCTGTCGGCGTTCCAGTCGTGGCCATCGCCGGACTCGGAGACCACCATGAAGAGCACATCATTGCACCACACGAGGCCCTTGGCGTTGGAGGCCGAGTTCAGGGCCACACCGAGGGGCACCAGGTCGTCGTTGCCGAGGGTCAAGACGGACACGACATCGTCGGACAGGTCGCCGTCGGCGTTCAGGTCGGTGCCGGAGGCGCCGAACCCGAGTTCGCTCGCCGGGAAGGCCAAGTAACGGTCGGAAACGGCGAGGACCGCGTTGGGAGCCACCGAAGACTGCAGGGTCTTGGTGGTGAACGGGGTGTTCGTGTCATCGGAGGTGGTGCACCCGACCAGCCCCACGAGGGGCAGGCCGAAGACCAAGGCGACACGGCTGGATTGGCGCACGGGCGCCCACTGAGAGCTCTTCATAGGGTTGTAAAGCCGCTGCGGCAGGTGGAAAGGGCAGGATAACGCGCCCGCGCGGTGCCTTGGCCCCCCGGGAAGGGGTTTCCGCCGCCCGCCTTCCCATCCATGCCCCCAGGGACGGCCCAGGACCGGTGGAAAAGTCGCCGCCCCCGTGCTGGAATGCGCCCGTGGAGATCCTGCTCGCCTCCAGCCCCCACCGAGACACCTTCGGCTATTCCATGCCGCCGCCGGGGCTGTTGCGCCTGGGCGGTGAACTCAAGGGCTGCGGTTTCGCCGTCGGGCTCGAGGATCTGGCGTATCGACTGGCCGCCGGCGAGATCGTGGGCGGGGAGGAACTGTGCCGCAGCGCTGCGACGTGGCTGGCGGATCGGCCGGCGGCGGTGCTCGGCCTGTCGACGATGGGCGCGACCTTGCCCGCCGCGGTGGCCATCGCACGGCACTACCGCGCCCTGCGGCCGGGCGTGCCGATCTGGATCGGCGGTCCGGGGAGCACGGGCACCGACGTGGGGCTGCTCGAGCAGTTCCCCTGGATCGATCTCGTGGTGCGCGGCGAAGGCGACTTCGTGGTGCCCGAGTTGCTCACGGCCCTGCGCGAAGGCGCGCGCGAACCCGGTGCGGGGGTTGCGGGCGTGACCTGGCGGGATGGCGACGGCCACGTTCGGCGCGAGGCGGATCGGCCGGCGCGCAAGGACCTAGAGAACGTCGCGGACTACGCGTGGGATCTGCTGCCCCCGCTCGCCGCGTACAAGGGGCTCACCGGCGAACCCGAGGGTCTCACCCCGCTCGACTCCGGCCGCGGCTGCGCCTACGACTGCAGTTTCTGCACCATCGGGCGCTATTGGCAGCGCCGCTCGCGCCCCCTGCCGGCCGCGCGCCTCGTGGCCGAGATCCTCGCCTTGCGCAGCATGCCCGGCGCACGCCAGGCCTACCTGTGCCACGACCTGTTCGGTGCCGACCGCCCGCACGCCCTCGAGGTCTGCGAACGTTTGATCGCCGCCGGGGCTCCGGTGCCCTTCGAGGTGCGCGCGCGCATCGATCACCTCGATCCCGAATTGCTGGACCGCATGGCGCGCGCGGGTTGTTACCGCGTGTTGCTCGGCGTCGAGTCCGCCTCCCCCGCCGTGCGTGCGCGGCACCAGAAGAAACTCGGACCGGAGATCGATCCCCTCGCGGTCGTCGACCAGTGCGAGGCGGTGGGCATCGTGCCGATCCTCTCGCTGATCCTCGGCCTGCCCGGCGAAGGGCCGGAAGAACTCGAGGCCACGCTCGAGCTGTGCAGCCGCGCCAGCCTGCGCCGCGGGGTGCACCTCTCGCTGCACCTGGTCAATCCGCAACCGGGTTGCGGGTTGGGTGAGGAGTTTGCAGCCACGTCGGCGCGGGTCGAAGGCATTGCGCCCGACATGGCGCTCGGTTCGGGTGAAAGCGCGGAAGAACGCGAGTTGATCGAGGGCTGGCCGATGCTGTTCTCGACCTTCCATTTGTTGCCCCCGGAGGCGGTGCACGGGGGCCTGGAGGGTCTGCGGCATCTGGCGTCCCTCGCGAAACACTTGCCGGAACTCTGGCGGCGCTATCCGCGCACCCTGCGGCTTCTGCAGCGTTTGCAAGGCGGCGGCGTGGGCGACCTTTGGCAGCGGTTCGCCGCGTCGGGCCAGAGTTTCGCCGGGTACGTGCGCAGCCAAGGCGATGGGCTCTTGAACGCCTGCCTGCGGTGGGAACAGGCGGCTTTGCGGGTGGCCGCCCGCGGGCCGCGCGAGGCCGATGTCGATGCGATTCCGCGACCGACCGGCGAGTGCCTCGTGAGCCCGGTGGATCTCGGCGCCTTGGCCCAGGCCCTGCGCGAAGACGCTCCCTTGCCGCCCCTCGGCGCCCCGGCCGCGTACCTCGTCGTGCCCCAGGGCCCCGGCGGCGCGCAACGCACCTTGCGCATCAGCGCGGACACCGCCCGCCTGCTCGAACACTTCCAAACGGCCCGCCCGGGACCTTGGCAACAAGCTCCGGGGTATCAGGCCGCCCAAGCCCGCCTACAGCAATCCGGCCTGCTCACGCAGACCCCCGCCGTTCCATGAGCTTTCCCATCACGCTGATCTTCCCGCCGCAAGGCCACTTCACCCAGCCGTACCTGGCCCTGCCGTGCATCAAAGCCTGGCTCAATGAACGGGGGTTTGGCGACGTGGACATGCTCGACCTTTCGATCGAGGCCTACGACCACTTCCTGACGCCGGAGTACCTGACCTACGCGCGCGACCGGGCGCGGCGACACGGGCGGGCGCAGCTCGAGACCCAGGGCCCGCTGCCGTTCGACCGCATGCGGGCCTGGCGCAGCGCGGTGGAGAGCGAACTCACCGCCGACGCGCTGATCGAGTCGATCGACGACGCCAAGGCGGTGTTACGCGGCGAGGCGTGTTTCGAACCGGACCGCTACATTCCGGCGGTCAAGGCCCTGTACCAAGGCTTGCGACTCGTTTCGGCGGCGCACTTCCCGAGCGAACTCACGCCGCACAACTTCACCATGCGGTATGCGAACGACCGTTCGCGGGAGGTGTTGGCGGCGACGCAGGACCGCGAGGAGAACCCCTTCCTCGCCTACTTCGAAACGCAGATCCTGCCGCGCCTGCTCGAACGCCGGCCGCGGGTCGTGGGCCTTTCGGTGATCTACGGCAGCCAGCTGATTCCGGCGTTGACCCTCGGGCGGCTGATCCGCCAACACTTGCCGGAATGCCACGTGACCGCCGGCGGCGGCTTCCTGGCGTACATCGGCAAGAAGTTGATGCACGCGCCGGGCGTGGCCGAATGCCTGGATTCGATGATCTTCTACGAAGGCGAACGGCCGCTCGAGGAACTGTGCCGCGCGCTGGAAGCCGGCGAGTCGGATCTGTCTTTGATCGGCTCGCTGACCTGGTTCGACCGGCGCGGCGGCGGCCTGCAGACCGTGGAGAACCCGCCGGGACATCCCGTGCACCTGAACCAGGCGCCGATGCCCGACTTCGACGGCCTGCCGTTCGAGAAGTACTTCTCCCCGGCCCTAGTGCTGCCCTACGACATCAATCGCGGGTGTTACTACGGCGAATGCGCCTTCTGCACCCTGCCCACCGTGATCGGCCCCGGTTACCGCACCCGCGCCGCGGAGACGATCGCGGGGCACGTGCTCCAGCTGCGCGACCGCTACCGCACGACGCACTTCAACTTCATCACCGACTGCATGCCGCCGGGCATGATCAAGGACCTGCCCGATGCGTTGATCGCAAATCGCGCGGGCATCACCTGGTGGAGCGACGCGCGGGTGGAACCCAAGGCCTACGACGCCGAGGGGGCGCGGCTGTTGTTCGAAGCGGGCTGCCGCAAGCTGCTCTTCGGCTTCGAGACGGCCACCCCGCGGCTGCTCAAGATGATGAAAAAGGGCCAGAGCCTGCGCTCGGTGACCCAGGTCGTGCAGAACTGCGCGGACGCGGGCATCAGCGTGACCCTGTACGCGATGGTCGGGTTCCCCAGCGAAACCCGCGAGGAGGCGCGCGCCACCTTGCGGTACATCGAGGAGTCCGTGCCGGCGGTGCGCGAGGTGTCGCTGCAGACCTTCCATATCGATGAGGTCGCGCTGACCTACCGCGAGCCCGAACGCTTCGGCATCCGCATCCTGGACGATCCCGAAGCCGACTTGCAGCTCTACCACGACTACGAGTCGGAGGTGGGCATGACCCAGGCGGAAGCGGCGGAGATGTTCGAGGAGATGATGCAAGGCCTCGCGAACGCCCTGCCGATCTTCAGCGGGGATTCGATCTTCTACTTCATGCAGAAGAGCCACTACTTCCTGCACCTGGCGCGCGGCATGCATCCGGATCGCTTCGCGGAGCTGGCCCAGGCGCGCGCGGCGGCACGCACGCAGCCCAAACCCACCGGGGACCTCGAAGTGCGGCCGGGGTTGGTGGCGCGGGAACTCGGCCATTCGTACCAGCGGGTGCTGCGCACCTTGCACGATCCCCTCGCCCGCGCGGCTCGCCCGGATTTCCTGACCGGGCGCTTCGTCGGTGCCGCCGAGGAACTCGCGGCGCGCGAGCTGCCCGATGCGCCCGCCGAATCGCGCTGGCTGCTGTACGAGGCGGGGGTGGGCGAGTTCGTCGAGTTGCGGCCCGATGGGTATCGCTTGCTCGAGGCGATCCGCCGGGCGGGTTCGCTCGGCCGGTGGCTGCGCACGCAGAAGGCGCCGGGCGAACGCGGCGCCGCGGCCTTGCGGATGTTCACCCAGGAGTTGTACCTTCTGGGAGTGCTGGTGCCGGCGGCGACGGGCCCCTTGCCCGATGTGCTGCTGCCCCGGCCCGAAGGACGCCCCGCGGGCGCGCCTTCCGACCTCCCTTCCCGAACCCACTGACCTGCAGACGAGGTTGCCATGAGCACGAGCAAGCGGAACCAGAACGAAAGGGCCGACGAAGCCGGACAACAGGAACAACAGGCCGCTGCGGAGTTCCAGGATCTGGATCTCGAGACGCTGGATCTCGAGGTGGAGGCGGTCGACGAGCGCATCTCCCCCAGCGAGACCAACGTTTTCGACAAGTGACCGGGGGGAGCCCGGGGCCGGGAAGTCGCGGGCCCCGGGCCCCGAGCGCGGCGCGGCCGCCCTTCGGGGTCGCGCTCGCAACCTATTGGCAGTCAAGCACATAGCGCAGCTGGCACGCAACTTTGCGCGGCGGGGGCCGCTTCCGCCCCAGACGCCAGCACGGGGCTTTCCCCCACTTGCGGCGCTCCTTCTCCTATGATCGTGTGCCCAACGGACGGGCGGCTCCCGGCAAACCCCCTGTCCCTGCGGCCCCTGCCGCCACCCGCTCTCCACCCGGCTCTCCTCGGGTTTCCGACTCATGTTCCGTGACCAACCGCACGGGCGCCTCATTGCTCGATGGGTGCCCCTTTTGTTGCTCAGCACGCCCCTGGCCTTGGCCCAGGGCGACGACTGCAGCGATGCCATCTCCCTGTCGGGATTCGGCACCTTCCCGTTCGACAACAGCGCCGCAACGAACTCGGGATTCAGCGGCGGCGGCGGCGGTTGCACGCCGTTCATCCAGCAAGACCAGTTCTTCGTCTGGACCGCGCCCTACGCGGGCGACTTCCAGTTCGATACGTTCGGTACCAGCTTCGATACGCGCCTATCGGTGCATGCCGGAGCCGACTGCGCCGCAACTTGCCTAGGGAGCAATGACAACTCGGGAGGCACGCTGCAAAGCCTGGTGCAGGTGGCGGGGGTGCAGGCCGGGGATACCCTGCTGGTGCAGGTGGGCAGCTTCTACCTGTTCAGCGGTCCGGGCCAACTCACCATCTCGGCGTCGAGCACCCCGTGTGGCACGCTGACGGACGACAGCCACGAACCGAACGACAGCTGCTCCAGCCCCGTGGCTTTGGGCGTGGGCACCCATACGAGTTTGTTTGTCGATGTGCTTCGGCCGGACTACTTCCAGTACACGCTGAGCGCGGGACAGATCCTGACGGCGACCGTGTTGCAGGACGCTTTCGGGGACGTGGACCTGGAACTGCTCGATGCGAGTTGCAACCTGCTGACGAGCGGCGCGACGGAAGTGCAGTATCAGAACCTGAGCCTCAACGCCCAGACCGTGATTCTCGGAGCCTGGCTCGACAACAGCACGAATCCGTCGCCCTGTGCCCTGTACGACCTGCAGGTGACCCGCGAGGACGATCCCTGCATTTTCTCGCCCGACGACGACATGGAGCCGAACGACATCTGCGCGTACGGCAGCCACGTGCGGGATGGCATGTACGTGGCGCGTCACGTGAAGAAGTGGGCGCAGGACGTCTACTCTGTGTGTGTGCTGCCCGGGGAGACCGTGACGGTCGAGGCGGTCTTCCAGCATGACCTCGGGGACATCGACATGTTCCTGATGCCCGACTGGTCGTACCCCTGCGCTCAGGGGCCGGCGGGCTACATCCTGGACGAGTCCCGTTCCCTCTCGGACAACGAGTCCGTTTCGTGGACCAACGTGTTCAACCAGCCGGAGATGCTGTTCGTCCAAGTCGAGCTGTATCCCCAGGGGGATGCCAACTGCAGCAACTACGATCTCGTGGTGAGCGGCACCGGGCGCTGTCAGCTGGGCGCGTCCTGGTGCACCCCGGGCCATGCGAACTCGACCGGCACCCCGGCGTGGATCGAAGCCCACGGTTCGCCCGAAGCCGATCACAACGATTTCTCGCTGCAGGCGCATAACGTGCCGATCGGGCAATTCGGCTATTTCTTGACGAGTCGCGCTTGGGGCGTGCTCGCCAACCCCGGTGGCTCCATGGGCGACCTGTGCCTGGCGGGGGGACAACCCATCGCCCGACTGAACCGCCCCGAACAGATCGGCCAATCCGTGGGCGGCATGTTCGAGGTGACGATCGACTTGACCCAGATCCCGGAGCAGGCAACCGGGTACACCGTCGTGCAGACCGGTCAAACTTGGTTCTACCAGGCTTGGTACCGCGACTTCGTCGGTGGTCAGTCCGTTTCCAACTTCACCGATGCGGTGATCATGTTCTTCAACTGATCCAAGGGGAGATCGAATCATGCGCAACGGACTTCGCGCGGCCCTTCTTGCCGCGATCGTGAGTACCCCGGCGGCTTTCGCTCAAGGGGATGACTGCAACCAGCCGACGGCCCTGCTGGGCGGGGGCACCTTCGCTTTCGACACGACGGCAAACTCGACCAGCGGATTCAATGGATTCGACACTTGCGGTGCGAATCCACAGTCCATCGGCAACGATGCCTTCTTCCAGTGGACGGCCCTCGCGGCCGGGGACTACCAGATCGACACCCAAGGCTCGACCTTCGACACCCAATTGGCGCTGCACGCCGGATTTGCCTGTTCGGCGGTGTGCCAAGGGTTCAACGACGACCACGGCTTCGCCCTGTACAGCCTGCTGCAGGTGAGCAACGTTCAGGTGGGCGACACGTTCTTGGTGCAAGTCGGGGGTTATCTCAGCGCGGCCGGTCAGGGGGTGCTCAACATCCAGCTGACGACGCCCTGCGCGCAGCAGAGCGATGATGCCTTCGAGCCGAACGACTCCTGCGCCACGGCGGTGGCCTTGGCGCCGGGCCAGCACCTGGGCCTCTTCGCCGACTTCAACCACCCCGACTTCTACCGCGTGACCGTGCCCCCGGGGGGCATCCTGGTCGTCGACCTACTGAACGCCACTGAAGACGTGGATTTCGACCTGTACAGCTCGTCCTGCGTCTATGCGGCAACCGAACTGGACAGTTGGCAGCGCGTCAACACGGGCAACACACCGGTAGACATCCTGTTCGAGGCGTTTGCCGATCCGACCAACGCGCTGGAGTGCACCGATTACTCCTTGGACGTGCAGATCCTACAGGATCCGTGCCACCTAGCGAACTTCGGCGACGATACGTTCGAGCCGAACGATGCATGCTCGGCCGCAACCCCGATCACCCCGGGGGTCTACACGGGCCTGGGCATCCACGATACCGATCCGGACTTCTATTCGATCAGCATCCCCCCAGGTCAAATGCTGGTCTGGAACCACCAGGCCCCGTTCGGCCATTCGCTGGACTTCGCCATCTATGATGGCGCTTGCAACCTGTTGCAGACCTCGTTCGGGGACTTCGAACTGAGCAATGCCGGATTCTCGACCCAGCAGCGCATCATCGGCATCACCCATTCGAGCAATCAGGCGGCCTGCACGCGCTACGACTTGGATGTCAGCCTCGTCGCCGCCCCCTGCGCCCTGACCGCGGATGACGCCCTGGAGGACAACGATTCCTGTGCCGGCGCTGCGCCGCTGGCGGTGGGACTGCATAACAACCTCTGGGTTTCCAAAGTGGATCCGGATGTGTACCTGCTTTGCGTGGGGGCCGGGCAAACCCTGACCGCGGAGGCCTTCTTCGTGGATGCCACTGCCGATGTGGACCTCTACCTCTGGGACCCGTCCAGCTCCTCCTGCGGGCTCGGCAACGCAGGCTCGTCCCCCCTGGGCTCCTCCCTGTCGGTCACCGACAACGAGTTCCTGGTGTGGACCAACAACACCGGATCTTCCATGGACGTGCGTCTGGAGGTTTCCGTGTTCCCCGCTTCGGTCGGGACCTGCAACAGCTACGACCTCGACATCTCGGGGATCGGAGGCTGCGGCGGTCTGATCCAGGTCCAGCCGTTCTGCGACCCCATGTCCCCCAACTCCACCGGTCAGTCCACCACTTTGAATGCCACGGGCTTCTCCGGCACCGGAAGCGGTTTGCACTTGGATGCCCTGCAGGGTCCCCCGGGTCAATTCGCCTACTTCCTCGTCGGAAGCGGTCCGTCGGAACCGGGCATTCCCATCAGCCAGGGCCGCCTGTGCCTAGACACCTCGACCGGGCACTGGATCGCCCGGTACAACCAGGCCGGGACGCCATGGGACTCCCTGGGTCAATTCAACTCCCAGGGCGTCCTGATCGCCCTGCCGGGCAACGGCTCGGGCACTGGCTACGACGTGCCCGCCACCCTGCCCTCCAACGGCAACCCGGCCATCACGCCGGGCAGCACATGGCACTTCCAGCTGTGGCACCGCGAGCCCGCCGGCGCGACCAACTTCTCGAACGGGGTCAGCGTCTCGTTCTTCTGATCCGCTTCCTGGATTTTGGTTCCCGGCGGCGGCCCCCTCCCCATCCCGGGAGGGGGCCGCTGGCCGTTTTGGCGGGGACCCAGAACGCCTCCGGATTTATCCACCGCCCCCTTGCGGAAAGCGCGGGTTTCGGCGATTGAATGGGCCAGATCGGCCACTTCGGCCGGCCTGCACAAAACTCCTCTCGGACTCCATGCGAGTCCACCACTCGACCGACTATGTCGCGTTCACAATCCTGGCTCTCCCCGATCCTCGGCCTCGCCCTGGCCGCCAGCGTCCTGGGCCAAGGCGACGACTGCTCCACCGCCACGCCGATCTCCGGCAATGGCACCTGGACGCTCAACACGTCCACCAACACCACTTCCGGATTCACCGGGGGTACGTGCTACAACAACATCTACCAGGACGCGTTCTACCAATGGACCGCCCCGGCGGCCGGCACCTACCAGGTCGACACCACGGGTTCGACCTTCGACACCAAGATCAACCTGTTCCAGGGCCTTGGCTGCGCGGCGACCTGCATCGAAGGCGATGACGACGACGGTATCGGCTTGGACAGCCTGATCCGCTTCACCGTGGCCAACGCCGGGGACACCTTCCTGCTCCAAGTTGGCGGCTACGGCACGAACTCGGGTTCGATGATCCTGAACATCGGCCCGGAACTCTGCGGCAACCTGGTGGACGATGCCCTCGAGCCCAACGACTCCTGCGCGTCCCCGCGCGTGCTGACCCCGGGCACCTACAACGGCCTGATCACTCACTTCACCGATTCGGACTTCTACCGGGTGACCGTGCCCGCCGGAAACATCCTGTCGGTGGACCTGATCGGCTACGCCCTCAACGTCGACTTCGCGCTGTACGATGGATCGTGCACGTTGCTCGGCAACTTCGCGGACGACTTCACCTACGCCAACACCACGGGTGCATCGATTAACTACGTGATCGAGGCGTTTGCCACCGCCACCAACGCGTTCACCTGCACCCAGTACGAACTGGGCGTGAGCGTGGTCCCCGATCCCTGCGCGGGCCCGGATGACAACTTCGAGGACAACGATGACTGCGCCACGGCCACCCAGGTCGGCAACGGCACGTACACCGGCCTCAAGATTCTTCCGACCGACAACGACTACTTCACCTTCTGCGTCCCGGACGGCGGAACGGTCAACGTCGAGATCTACTTCACCGACGCCTTTGCTGACATCGACCTGTTCCTGCGCGAAGCGTCCAGCCCGTACTGCGGCACCGGCTACAACGGTCTCAACGACATGTTGGGATATGGATACTCCGTCTCCGACAACGAGATCGTCTCCTGGACCAACAACCTGGGGCATGACGCCGTCCTCGTGGCCGAAGTCGACTGGTATGCGGCCGGCACCCAGCAGTGCAACGTCTACGACCTGTTCCTGGCTGGCGCCGGCTGTGCGGGTGGTTCGACCACGAACTTCTGCAGCCCGATGAACGTGAACTCCACCGGCCAGCCGACCGTCACCGTCGCCACCCTGGGTAGCGGCGTGGGCAGCGGCTTGCACCTGGAGTCGACCCAAGGTCCGCCGAACCAGTTCGGCTACTACCTAATCGGCAACACCTTCGCCGAGCCGGGCCTCACGGTCAGCAACGGCCGCCTGTGCCTCGGCGTGGGCGCCGGCACCGCGATCGGTCGCTACAACGTGATCGGGCAAATGAACTCGGTGGGTCAGTTCAACGCCTCCGGCGTTCTGATGAACTTCGTGGGCACCTCCACGGTCGGCTCCGGTTATGACGTGCCCGCCACCATGCCCTTCACCGGTAGCCCGGTGATCCAGAGCGGCGAGACCTGGCACTTCCAGCTGTGGCACCGCGAGGCCGCTGGCCAGTCGAACTTCTCGAACGGCGTTTCGGTTACGTTCCCGTAATTCTGGGAACGCCTGGTGAACTCGTGAGAGGTTACCCATGCGCCCCGTGCCTGAGCATGTCAGGCACGGGGCGCGGCGTTTTCGGGATGACTCGTGTGTAACGCCCTTCCCTTCCGGTTTGTACCTAGCTTGAAGGCAGCCTCCCCAACCGCATACCCAGGATTCCCAAGCGTCCCTTGGCCCTCGCGATCTCATTCTTCTGCCTGACTTCCCTAGTTTCGCGCCTGCAGGCCCAAGGCGAAGACTGGCGGCCCGGGCTCGGCCAACTTCTCCCAGGGATTGGCGGTCACCTTCCCCGGACCCCACCTACGGGGCCAGGAGGGTAAAACCGCCGCTTCCGGATCGAAATTTGCCGGGTCCTCCTCCCGATTGGGTGCCGGCGTGGAACACTGTTGGCCTGGGGGCACGTCTCGCCCCCAGGTTCTCCTGAACGCTGCAAACCCTCCTAGGACCATGGCAACGAAACACCTCTTGCTCGCACCGGCGCTGGGCCTCTCCCTGGCCGCCGGCGCCTTCGCCCAAGGCGACGATTGCTCCACCGCCACGCCGATCTCCGGCAACGGCACCTGGACCCTCGACACCACCATCCTGACCACCTCCGGCTTCACCGGAGGCACCTGCTACAACAACATCAACCAGGATGGGTTCTACCAATGGACGGCCCCCTCCGCGGGCATGTACCAGGTGGACACCACCGGTTCCAACTTCGACACCAAGATCAACCTGTTCGCCGGCACCGGCTGCAGCGCGATCTGCATCGAAGGCGATGACGACGACGGCATCGGCCTCGACAGTCTCATCCGCTTCAACGTGGCCAACGCCGGGGACACCTTCCTGCTCCAGGTGGGCGGCTACGGCGGCAACTCGGGCCAGATGATCCTCAACGTCGGTCCGGAGAAGTGCAGCAACATGGTGGACGACGTGCTCGAGCCGAACGACTCCTGCGCCGCTCCGCGCGTGCTGACCCCCGGCTCCTACGTCGGGCTCGTCACGCACTTCACCGATTCCGATTTCTACGCCGTAAGCGTGCCGGTCGGCCAAATGCTCGACGTCACGCTGGTTGGTTACGAGCTGAACGTTGACTTCAACCTGTACGACGGCTCGTGCACCCTGCTGAACACCTACGCCGGGAACTTCCAGGTCCCGAACAACGGTGCGGCGGCCGCGACCTATATCTTCGAAGCGTTTGCGTACCCCACCAACACCCAGACCTGCACCCAGTACGAACTGGATGTGGCTTTGGTGGCGAACCCCTGCGTGGGCGTGCAAGACGACAACTTCGAGGACAACGATAGCTGCGCGGCGGCTTCGGTGATCGCTCCGGGCAGCTACACCGGCTTGTTCGCGTCGACCACCGACCTCGACTTCTACAAGATCGACGTGCCGAACGGCATGATCCTGAACGTGGACCTGGCGGGGTACACCTACGACGTCGACTTCGACTTCTACGTGGGCGGCTGCGGCGTGACTCCGATCTTCTATGCGGACGACTTCAGCTACTCGAACAACACCGGCGCCACCCAGACGGTGATTTTCGAAGCCATCAGCGACCCGACCAACGCGCAACCGTGCACGGTCTATGACCTGAACATCTCGATGGTCCCCGATCCCTGCGCAGGCCCGGACGACAACTTCGAGGACAACGATGACTGCGCCACGGCGACCCAGGTCGGCGATGGAACCTACACCGGCCTGATCATCCTGCCGACCGACAACGACTACTTCACCTTCTGCGTGCCGGACGGCGCCACGGTCAACGTCGAGATCTACTTCACCGATGCCCTCGCGGACATCGACCTGTTCCTGCGCGAGGCCTCCAGCCCGTACTGCGGCACCGGTTACAACGCCCTCAATGACATGCTGGGTTATGGCTACTCCGTCACCGACAACGAGATCGTGGCGTGGACCAACAACCTGGGTTATGACGCCACTCTCGTGGCAGAAGTCGACTGGTTCTCGGCGGGTACCCACCAGTGCAACACGTATGACCTGTTCTTGAACGGCACCGGGTGCAGCGGCGGCAGCGTCACCACCTTCTGCGATCCGATGAACGTGAACTCCACCGGTCTGCCGACCGTCACCGTCGCCACCCTCGGTAGCGGCGTGGGCAGCGGACTGCACCTGGATTCGAACCAGGGGCCGCCGAGCCAGTTCGGCTACTACCTGATCGGCAACACCTTCGCCGAGCCGGGCTTGGTCGTCAGCAACGGCCGCCTGTGCCTCGGCGTGGGCGCCGGCACCGCGATCGGTCGCTACAACGTGCTCGGTCAGATGAACTCCATCGGACAGTTCAACGCTTCGGGCGTGCTGCAAAACTTCACCGGCACCTCCACCACCGGCACCGGCTTCGACGTGCCCGCCGCCATGCCCTTCACCGGCAGCCCGGTGATCCAGAGTGGCGAGACCTGGCACTTCCAGCTGTGGCACCGGGAGTCCGGCGGCTTCTCGAACTTCTCGAACGGCGTCTCCGTGACGTTCCCGTGATGGCGGCCGCAGGCCCATCTGGGCCAGCGGAGATCCAAGGCGCGCCCCGCCCCCGGCCATGGTCGGAGGCGGGGCGCGCCCCGTTTTGAGAGGATCCCCTGGCATTGCTCTGTCGGCGGTCACTTGCCTGGCCCCGGAGCACCCGCGGGATGGGCCCCCCGGTCTCGCCACGTCGGGCGTATGCTGGCCTGCGAACGGCCCTTTCTCCCTGAACCCGATGCGCCCTACCCCCTTCCTGCTTGCCCCGATCGTCTGCCTGCTGGCCGCCCCGCTGTACGCCCAGGGAGAGGACTGCGCCACCGCTGTGGCGATCACCGGCCTCGGCTCGTTCCCCTTCGACACCACGGACTTCAATTCCTCCACGTTCGAGGAGGACCATGGCTGCGACAGCAACCTCTTCGGCACCCCCAGCATGTGGGCCGATGGTTTTTTCTTGTGGACGGTGCCGTCCACCGGCGACTTCACCTTCGACACCATCGGTACGTCGTTCTACGACACGCAGCTGGCGGTCTACGATTTGACGGGCGGCTGCGCGAGCCCGGTTTGCCTGGGGAATGACGAAGACAGCGGACCGCTGTACTTGAGCAGCCTGTCCCTGCCCGGCCTCGTGGGTGGCACCCCGATCTTGATTCAGGTGGGCGGCTACTACCCGCTCGCCAACCAGGAGGGACCGGGGATGCTCAACATCTCGGTCGACCCGTGCAGCCTGGGTCTCGACGACGGGTTCGAAGACAACGACCTCTGCGGCCAAGCCACACCTTTGGCCGCGGGCACGTACACCGGCTTGCACACGTATTGGAGCGACGTGGACTACTACCAGATCACCGTGCCCGCGGGCTACGTGCTCACCTGGGATGAGCTCGCGCAAACGGGCGACACCACCTACGACCTGTTTGATGGGGTCTGCGGCACGCTGATCGCGAGCGATCAACTGGCCGGCTTCGAATTCCTGAACTCCGGCGGCTCCGCCCAAACGGTGATGGTGAAGGCGTACCCGCCTTCCGTGGCCACGACGAGCTGCTCCACGTACGACATTGCCGTGGATCTATCGCCCGATTATTGCAGCAATGCGCTGGACGATGGTTTCGAAGACAACGACAGCTGCGCCCAGGCCGTTCCCCTGGCCCAGGGCAGCCATACGGGCTTGTTCGCCTCCACCAGTGACCGGGATTTCTATGTGGTGTCCCTGCCCGATGGCATGGTGCTGGATGTGCACCTTGCCTCCTATACCTTCGATGTGGACTTCGACGTCTACGCGGGTGGTTGCGCGGTGGCTCCGATGTTTGAATTCGGCGACTTCGAGGTATCGAACTTGACGGGCGCCCCCATGGATGTGGTGTTCGAGGCGATCGCCGATCCGACCAACGCCCAGGCTTGCACCGACTATGCGTTGACTTTGAGCACCCATCCCGATCCCTGCGCGGGAGTCCAGGATGACGGCTTCGAGGACAACGACGATTGTGCCAGCGCGGCGCCCATCGGGAATGGCACCTGGGCGGGATTGGTGATGTTCGATGGCGAGAAGGACACCTTTGCCTGCTGTGTGCCTGCGGGCGGCAGCCTGGACGTGGATTTGTTCTTCAGCCACGCCACCGCCGACCTCGATGTGTTCCTACGGGAGGCGAGCAGCCCGGAGTGCGGAAGCGGCTACAACGCCGGCACGTCTCTGCTCGCCTACAGCATCTCTTCGGACGACAACGAATCGATGCAATGGATCAACACCCTCGGTGTGGATGTCTCCGTGGTGATCGAGGTGGATTGGTACGCATCGGGCAATCAGCGCTGCAATTCGTACGACCTCGTGATTGCCGGTGCGGGAGTCTGCGGCAGCGCCGTAGACATCTTTTGCGATCCGGCGGATGTCAACTCGAGCGGCCTGTCCGCCATCGCGACCGCGAGCGGCAACCCCGGGGTGGGTTGCGGCGTGCACCTGGACGTCAGCCAGGGGCCGCCTGGTGAATTCGCCTACTTCCTGATCGGCGCGGCACCGGTGGATCCCGGCCTGGCCCTGCCCCAGGGCGGGCACCTATGCCTGGACCTTGGCCAGCCGGTCGGACGCTTCAACCTGCTGGGGCCGATGAACTCGATCGGGCGGTTCACTCCGGCGGGAACCCTGGAGAACCTGGTTGGCACCTCGACTTCCGGGTTCGGGTTCGACGTGCCCAGCACCATCCCCCTAGCGGGCAGCCCCACGATCGAGTCGGGCGCGACCTGGCACTTCCAGCTCTGGTATCGGGACTTCTCGGGTGCCGGCGGGGGCGCGAACCTGAGCAACGGGGTTTCGGTCACGATCCCGTAGCCGCTCCGGCCAGGGCTGGGTCTCATTCCGAGCCCGGCCTACGGCTGAGATCTTGGCAGAGGGCACGACCCGGATCGGCATCCAGGCCGATCCAGCCGGCCTACGGGCGGGTCGGCATGCGGCGTTTTCGCCGTTTTCGGGGTCAAGAATGCCGATTTTCAGCCGGCGATTCCCCCTGAGCGGGGGCCGGGTGCCTCGTATCGACTCATGGGGACAATTCCTAAATCCACCCGAACTCCTGAACAGCCTGGGCCGTCTAAGCTTGGTTAGCCTCCTGGCCCTAGGCCGCTCCACCTTCGTCGGAGCTGGGCCCGGAGAAGGATCCGAACCCGTCTGGCTTCACGCCGACTCATCAAATGCTCCACAAGAAACTCACTCTCCTGCCCATCCTGGCCGTGGCCATGGGTGGCGCTGCGCTCGCCCAAGGCGACGACTGCTCGACCGCTACCGCCATCTCCGGCACCGGCACCTGGGCCCTCGACACCACCGTCCTCACCACCTCCGCCTTCAACGGTGGCGGTGCCTGCGCTGCTGGCGCTTCCACCATCAACCAGGACGGCTTCTTCCAGTGGACCGTTCCGGCCAGCGGTGACTACCAGTTCGACACCTTCGGGTCGAGCTTCGACACCAAGCTGTCCGTGCACGCTGGCATCGGCTGCGCGGCCACTTGCGTCGCCTACAACGACGATAGCGGCGGCCTGCAGAGCATGGTTTCCTGACGGGCCTGGTCGCTGGCGATCAGTACCTCGTCCAGGTCGAGGGTTACGGTACCGCCCAGGGCACCGGCTCGCTGAACATCAGCGCCTTCGTGAACCCCTGCGCCACGGACGACATCTACGAGGACAACGATACCTGCGCCACCGCGACCGTCCTTACCCCGGGCACCTACACCAACCTGATGACTATCATCGGCGACTCCGATTTCTATGAAATCGCGATCCCGGCTGGCAGCATCATGCTGTGGGACGAGACCTACGATCCGACCTTCGACGCGGATATGTTCGTCTACGACAACGCCTGTGGTACCCAACTGGCCACCGTCTACGGTGACTGGTCCTACACCACCGGCGCCGTTGCCGAAACCATCGTGGTCGAAGTGCACCAGTGGGCCAGCTCCACGGATCCGTGCTCGCCCTACGAGTTCACCCTGTCCATTGGTCCGACCCGTGCAACGTTGCCGACGACTCCTTCGAGGACAACGATGACTGCGCTACCGCGACCATGGTCGCGGATGGCACCTACGCGGGCCTCATGCTGTTCCCGACCGACAACGACTACTTCACCTTCTGCGTGCCGAACGGCGCCACGGTGAGTGTCGACATCCTGTTCACCGATGCCACGCCGACCTGGACCTCTTCCTGCAGCCTCCAGCGCGTACTGCGGACCGCAACGGTCTGAACGAACTGCTCGCCTACGGCTACTCCGTCACCGACAACGAGAACGCCACCTGGACCAACACCCTGGGCTACGATGCGACCCTCGTCGCCGAAGTCGACTGTTCGCCGCCGGCACCCAACAGTGCAACGGCTATGACCTCGTCATCAGCGGCAGCAGGTTGCGGCGGCGGTGCCTTCAGCACCTACTGCGACCCGGCCCGACGTAACCTGACCGGTAGCCCGGCCGTGCTCGCTGGCAGCTTCGGCTCCGGCGTCGGCAGCGACCTGCACCTCGAGGCCACCCAGGGTCCGAACCTCGAGTTCGGCTACTTCCTGGTCGGCACCGGCTTCTCTGACCCGGGTCTCGCCCTGCCCCAGGGTGGTCACCTCTGCTTCGACCTGAGCGGCGCTGGCCGTTACAACGTCGCCGGCGGTGCCCTCAGCTCGATCGGTCGCTTCGACGCGGCTGGCGTGCTGCAGAACCTGGTCGGTACCTCCACCGTCACCTCGGGCTTCGACGTCCCGACCACCCTGCCCCTGACCGGCAGCCCGACGATCATGTCCGGCGACACCTGGTACTTCCAGCTGTGGTACCGCGACACCCCCGCTGGTGCCGGTTCCGCCAACCTGAGCAACGGTCTGGCCGTCACCTTCCCGTGATCCCAGACTCCGTCGCCTGACGGATATCGGGGCCGTCCTCCGCAAGGGGGGCGGCCCCGCTGCATTGCAGTAGGAAACGATTCTCTACTCCGAGGGGAAAACCCGCCGCAATCCAGCAATATGCGGCCCGCAAGCGCCTTTCTCGGAAAGTCTTTACTTCGCACTGACAACAGCGAGCCCATCGAATCCGCCTTCAGATCGATAATCATCCTCATTGGCTGGGCACAAGCCGCGAACTAGCGGTTACCTTGATATCCGCGCATCCCACAAAATGCGCCTTTGCCAACCTTGCTCGCACGAGCAAACTGCAATCCAGATCTGAAATGCTCAACAAGAAAATGACTCTCCTGCCCGGCCTGGCCCTCGCCTTCGCCGGCTCCGTCTTCGCGCAAGGCGAAGACTGCGCGACCGCGGTGACCATCACGGGCACCGGCGCCTTCGCGTTCGACACCACCGGCCTCGCGGACTCCACCTTCGACGAGACCTTCGGCTGCACCGGCAACCTCTTCGGAGCGGGTCCCTACTTCTACGCCGATGGTTTCTTCGCTTGGACGGTTCCGGCCGCTGGCGACTACATCTTCGACACCGAAGGCACCACCGCTTTCGGTGACACCCAACTGGCCATCTACGACTTCACCGGTGGCTGCGCCGCCCCGGTGTGCCTGGATAACGACGACGACGACGGCACCGGCCTGCTCAGCTCGATCCTGCTGCCCGGCCTGACCGCCGGTCAGTCGCTGCTGATCCAGATCGGCGGTTACAGCGCGGCCAACAACGGCCCGGGCAACCTGAACATCGCTATCGATCCGTGCAGCACGGGCGCCGACGACTCGTTCGAAGACAACGATGATTGCCTCACCCAGACGGTTCTGACCGCTGGCGCGTACACCGGCCTGATCACCACCCTGACGGATGACGACTACTACTCCGTCACCATCCCGGCCGGCATGATCCTGACCTGGGACGAAACTGCGGACAGCAACGACAACACCTACGACGTGTCGGACGCCACCTGCTCTGTGACGTACCTGCTCGACCAGCTGAACGGTTTCGACTACGCCAACATCACCGGCGCCCCGGAGACCATCACGGTTCGTGCCTACACCTACCCCCTTGCGGCCCAGAGCTGCACGGCCTACGACATCAACCTCACGATTGCGCCCGACCCCTGCCTTGGCTCGGACGACACCTTCGAAGAGAACGATGATTGCAGCACGGCTGCTGCCCTCGCCGACGGAACCCAGACGGGCTTGTTCGTCTCCAAGACCGACCCGGACCACTACTCCTTCTGCGTGGCGGATGGCGACACGGTCAACATCGACGTCCTCCACTCCGTTGCCAACGGTGACATCGACGCCTTCCTCTGGGATGCCACCGACGTCAACTGCGGCAGTGGCTTCGGTAGCGGCACCTATCTCGCTTTTGGTTACTCGGGCACGGACAACGAGCTCCTGACCTGGACCAACTCCACCGGCGCGGACGTCAACTGCGTGCTCGAAGTCAACGTTTGGACCGGCTCCGGCAGCGACTGCAACCTGTACGACCTCGTGCTGTCCGGCTCGGGCGGCTGCGGCGGCGGCGGTTTCAGCACCTACTGCGACCCGGCCGACGTGAACTCGACCGGTAGCCCGGCCGTTCTCGCTGGCAGCTTCGGCAGCGGCGTCGGCAGCGACCTGCACCTCGAGGCCACCCAGGGTCCGAACCTCGAGTTCGGCTACTTCCTGGTCGGCACCGGCTTCTCTGACCCGGGTCTCGCCCTGCCCCAGGGTGGTCACCTCTGCTTCGACCTGAGCGGCGCTTTCGGCCGTTACAACGTCGCCGGCGGTGCCCTCAACTCGATCGGTCGCTTCGACGCGGCTGGCGTGCTTCAGAACCTGGTCGGTACCTCCACCGTCACCTCGGGCTTCGACGTCCCGACCACCCTGCCCCTGACCGGCAGCCCGACGATCATGTCCGGCGACACCTGGTACTTCCAGCTGTGGTACCGCGACACCCCCGCGGGTGCCGGTTCCGCCAACCTGAGCAACGGTCTGGCCGTCACCTTCCCGTGATCCCAGACTCCGTCTCCTGACGGATATCGGGGCCGTCCTCCGCAAGGGGGGCGGCCCCGCTGCATTTCTCAACGATTCGACGAAACCGCAGCACCGGGGGCTTCCCCCTGCACGCCCCCTTCTTGGGCGGCCAAACCGCTTCGCTCGTACTCCCCGGATCGAATTCCCGGTAGCTCCCCCAGGACAGACGTGCTAGTCCCAGGAACCGGGGCTTCCCGGCACCATTCCAAGCCCCCAGGGGCCCAACTCAGCATTCCTATGAAGATCCTCAGATCCGTTTCCGCATCCGTCCTGTCCGTATGCCTAGGCGCCGCCGCCTTGGCTCAAGGGGACGACTGCTCCGCTGCAACCGCCATCGCAGGCCTTGGTTCCTGGAGTTTCGACACCACCAACTTGTCCACTTCGGGCTTCGATGGAGGCGGCAGTTGTGTTTCACCGGCCTCGGCCATTCAACACGATGGCTTCTACCAGTGGATTGTGCCTGCCCAAGGCGACTACCAGTTCGACACGATTGGCTCGACCTTCGACACGCAACTGTCGGTGCATGCGGGCAACGGATGCTCGGCCACCTGCGTCGGCTACGACGATGACACCGGCAGTCTGCAAAGCGTAGTGGTATTGTCAGGTTTGCACGCGGGTGACCCATACCTCATCCAGGTTGGGGGCTTCGCTACCTCGGTCGGACTGGGCACACTGCGAATCAGCAGCTACGTGGACCCATGTACTTCCGACGACCTGTTCGAAGACAACGACACATGCGCCACGGCCGCCGTGATCGCGCCTGGAACCTACACCAACCTGGTCACCACGATCGCCGATCCCGATTTCTACGAGATCGCGATTCCCCCGGACAGCATCATGACCTGGACGGAGATCTACGACTGGTCGCTGGATACGTACATGAACTTCTATCAGGCCGGTTGCAGCTCCCAATTCGGCACATCCAATAGCTACTTTGCCTACACCACCGGCGCAACATCCGAAACGCTGGTCGTGGAGGTATTCCAATCGAGCGGATCGAGCGACCCGTGCGCCCCGTACGAGTTCCGGGTGGACATCACGGCTGCCCCATGCAGCACGGCTCCCGATGACACGTTCGAAGACAATGACAACTGCGCCGCCGCAGCCGCCGTCGTCGATGGGACGTACCCCGGACTGTTCGTCTCCAAATTCGACAAGGATCACTACTCGTTCTGCGTACCGGCGGGAGCCACCGTGGACATCCAAGTCCTCTTCCCGCATGCACTCGGGGACTTGGACGCATTCCTGTGGGATGCTTCGGACACAAACTGTGGCAGCGGCTTCGGCAGCAGCTCGATCTTGACCTTTGGGTATAGCGCCTCTGACAACGAGATCCTGCAATGGACGAACTCTACAGGATCCGATGTGGACTGCGTTCTGGAGGTCAACGTCTATGCCAGTTCGCTGAACGACTGCAACCACTACGACCTGGTCCTGAGCGGTGCGGGCGGATGCAGCCCGGGTGGCGTGATCTCCCCCTACTGCGGCCCCGCCGACTTGAACTCGACCGGGGGCCCGGCCGCCTTGTCCGGCAGCTTCGGCACGGGTATCGGCAGCGACCTGCATATCGAAGCTACCGGAGGTCCGACCGGGGAGCTTGGGTATCTGTTGATCGGCTCCACGGCCATGAACCCCGGCTTCGCGCTTCCCGGGGGAGGGCGCCTCTGCCTCGATCCCGCGGGCCCCATCAGTCGGTACAACTTGGGGGGCGGCCCCTTGAATTCCACCGGGCAATTCGATGCCGCTGGAGTGCTGCAGAACCAATCGGGTACCTCAGGAATCGGCAGCGGCTTCGATGTGCCGAGCACCCTGCCTTTCGGTGGCAACTCGGCGATTCTGTCTGGGGACACCTGGTGCTTCCAACTCTGGTTCCGCGACGCAGCCGCTGGGGGCAATGCGTGCAACCTGAGCAACGGTCTGGCCGTCACCTTCCCGTGATCCCAGACTCCGTCGCCTGACGGATATCGGGGCCGTCCTCCGCAAGGGGGGCGGCCCCGCGGACTTCTGGGTGCCTCCAGGTGCCCTAGTCCCAAGCGCCAGCCACGTTCCAAGATGGGGCAGCCGGCGGCGGACTCGTCTCAGAAACACCCGCGCGACGGATCCCGCCGGGAAAGCGTTTCCTCCCGCATCCCCCATTGAAACAGCTCCGGGCCCGCGGACTCTGCAATTGCGTGCCCCAGGCGCTGCCGTCGGAACCAGCCGGGTAGGTTTTTTTGCCGCGCGGGGAAAGGGTCCCTGCGCCTCTTCCGCACGAAAACAATCGGCCACATCCGTCTGATGAAACACACCAAACTGACCCTCCTTCCCGGCCTGGCCCTCGCGATGACGGGCGCCGCCTTCGCTCAGGGTGATGACTGTTCCAACGCGACCGTCATCAGCAGCACCGGCACTTGGGCCTTCGACACCACCGTACTGCTCGACTCGACCTTCAACGGGGGCGGTTTGTGCGCGGGTGGTGCCTCCACCATCAACCAGGACGGTTTCTACCAGTGGACCGTGCCCGCCAACGGCGACTACGACTTCGACACCTTCGGTTCGAGCTTCGACACCAAACTGTCCGTGCACGCCGGCATCGGTTGCGCGGCGACCTGCGTGGGCTACAACGACGATACGGGCGGCCTGCAGAGCTTTGTGCAACTGGCGGGATTGACTGCCGGTGACCAGTACCTGATCCAGGTCGGCGGCTACGGCACCAGCGCCGGCGCCGGCGTTCTGAACATCACCCAGTACATCGACCCCTGCCTGGGCGCCACCGACGACGCCTTCGAGGACAACGACGACTGCTCAAACAAGACCACCCTGGGCGCGGGCGCCTACACCGGTTTGTTCGTGAGCATGACCGACGACGACTTCTACTCCGTCACGATCCCCGCGGGCATGATCCTGACCTGGGATGAGACCTACGACAGCAACGACGCCACCTACGACGTGCTGGACGCCACCTGCTCCACCCAGTATCTGACGGACGAGAATATGGGCTTCACCTACGCGAACGTCACGGGTGCCCCCGAGACGATCACGGTGCGCGCGTACAACTATCCGTTCGCCACCCTGAACTGCACCGACTACGACATCGACCTCTCGATCGCTCCCGACCCGTGCCAAGGCGCCGATGACTCCTTCGAGGAGAACGACGACTGCAGCACCGCCGCCGCCATCGGCAACGGCACCTTCACCGGCCTGTTCGTCTCGAAGGCCGACAAGGACCACTTCTCCTTCTGCGTCGCCGACGGGGACACGGTCAACATCGACGTGCTGCACCTGGTCGCGGGCGGGGACATCGACGCCTTCCTCTGGGATGCCTCCGATGCGAACTGCGGCAGCGGCTTCGGCAGCGGAACCTACCTTGACTACGGCTACACCGGCAGCGACAACGAGAACCTGAGCTGGACCAACACCACCGGCGGGGACGTCAACTGCGTGCTGGAAGTCAACGTCTGGACCGGTTCGAGCAGCGACTGCAACGTCTACGACCTGATCCTCTCCGGCGCCGGCAACTGCGGTGGCGGCAACTTCTTCACCTACTGCGACCCGGCCGATGTGAACTCGACCGGTAGCCCCGCGGTGCTCGCTGGCAGCTTCGGCACCGGCATCGGCAGCGACCTGCACCTGGAAGCCACCAGCGGCCCCGCCCTCGAGTTCGGCTACATCCTCGTCGGCACCGGCTACTCGGACCCCGGCATCACCCTGCCCCAGGGCGGCCGCCTCTGCTTCGACCTGAACGGCTCCTTCGGTCGCTACAACATCGGCGGCGGCCCGCTGAACTCGATCGGCCGCTTCGACTCCGCCGGTGTGCTCCAGAACCTGGTCGGCACCTCGGTCGCCGGCAGCGGCTTCGACGTGCCCAGCACCCTGCCGCTGACGGGCGCCCCGGCGATCCTCTCTGGCGAAACCTGGTACTTCCAACTGTGGTACCGCGATACCCCCGCCGGCGCTGGCTCCGCCAACCTGAGCAACGGCCTGGGCGTCACCTTCCCGTGATCCCACCCCCTGTCGCCTGACGGAATATCGGGGCCGTCCTCCGCAAGGGGGGCGGCCCCGATTCGTGTTTCCAGGGGGATCGATACGCTCCCATGCCCCTTCCAGGGCTCGACGAAGGGTCACCGGGGACCTGGTCTCAAAATGGTATTGCTCAGTTCCGGTGCCACGGGATGACACATACGTCAAAATCCGGAAGCCCCGCCGCCCAAAAGTAAAGGACAGGTTACGCTCAATACAGTGCGGGGAAGGCCCCTGCACCCTGTCCGAACCAAATGCGTACTGCTACGTACACTCAAATGCTCAGCAAGAAACTCTCCCTCCTGCCCCTCCTGGCCGTGGCCATGGGTGGCTCCGCTCTCGCCCAGGGTGACGATTGCTCGACCGCCACTGCCATCACCGGCACTGGCTCTTGGGCTTTCGACAACACCATCCTGCTCGACTCCACCTTCAACGGCGGTGGCTCCTGTGCCGCCGGCGCTTCCACCATCAACCAGGACGGCTTCTTCCAGTGGACCGTTCCGGCCAGCGGTGACTACCAGTTCGACACCTTCGGGTCGAGCTTCGACACCAAGCTGTCCGTGCACGCTGGCATCGGCTGCGCGGCCACTTGCGTCGCCTACAACGACGATAGCGGCGGCCTGCAGAGCATGGTTTCCCTGACGGGCCTGGTCGCTGGCGATCAGTACCTCGTCCAGGTCGGTGGTTACGGTACCGCCCAGGGCACCGGCTCGCTGAACATCAGCGCCTTCGTGAACCCCTGCGCCACGGACGACATCTACGAGGACAACGATACCTGCGCCACCGCGACCGTCCTTACCCCGGGCACCTACACCAACCTGATGACTATCATCGGCGACTCCGATTTCTATGAAATCGCGATCCCGGCTGGCAGCATCATGCTGTGGGACGAGACCTACGATCCGACCTTCGACGCGGATATGTTCGTCTACGACAACGCCTGTGGTACCCAACTGGCCACCGTCTACGGTGACTGGTCCTACACCACCGGCGCCGTTGCCGAAACCATCGTGGTCGAAGTGCACCAGTGGGCCAGCTCCACGGATCCGTGCTCGCCCTACGAGTTCACCCTGTCCATTGGTCCGGACCCGTGCAACGTTGCCGACGACTCCTTCGAGGACAACGATGACTGCGCTACCGCGACCATGGTCGCGGATGGCACCTACGCGGGCCTCATGCTGTTCCCGACCGACAACGACTACTTCACCTTCTGCGTGCCGAACGGCGCCACGGTGAGTGTCGACATCCTGTTCACCGATGCCAACGCCGACCTGGACCTCTTCCTGCGTGAAGCCTCCAGCGCGTACTGCGGCACCGGCTACAACGGTCTGAACGAACTGCTCGCCTACGGCTACTCCGTCACCGACAACGAGAACGCCACCTGGACCAACACCCTGGGCTACGATGCGACCCTCGTCGCCGAAGTCGACTGGTTCGCCGCCGGCACCCAACAGTGCAACGGCTATGACCTCGTCATCAGCGGCAGCGGTGGTTGCGGCGGCGGTGCCTTCAGCACCTACTGCGACCCGGCCGACGTGAACTCGACCGGTAGCCCGGCCGTGCTCGCTGGCAGCTTCGGCTCCGGCGTCGGCAGCGACCTGCACCTCGAGGCCACCCAGGGTCCGAACCTCGAGTTCGGCTACTTCCTGGTCGGCACCGGCTTCTCTGACCCGGGTCTCGCCCTGCCCCAGGGTGGTCACCTCTGCTTCGACCTGAGCGGCGCTTTCGGCCGTTACAACGTCGCCGGCGGTGCCCTCAACTCGATCGGTCGCTTCGACGCGGCTGGCGTGCTTCAGAACCTGGTCGGTACCTCCACCGTCACCTCGGGCTTCGACGTCCCGACCACCCTGCCCCTGACCGGCAGCCCGACGATCATGTCCGGCGACACCTGGTACTTCCAGCTGTGGTACCGCGATACCCCCGCCGGTGCCGGTTCCGCCAACCTGAGCAACGGTCTGGCCGTCACCTTCCCGTGATCCCAGACTCCGTCTCCTGACGGATATCGGGGCCGTCCTCCGCAAGGGGGGCGGCCCTGCTGCATTTCAGGCCAGATTCATCCCTCCGTACCACTTTCCTGGAATGAGCCAATAGCCCTCCCGGAGCCCATCCATGGCACAGCTGGGACCCACGAGTCCCACGTCGTGCGGCCCGAGGCTGCCGCCCTCCCGTCCCCCACCAGAGAACCCGGCGCCTGCGAACTGACGGCCCCGTCGAATTGGGCCGGACTTCGTCCACCAAATTCCAAGACTTGGGATATTCTCAAGAGCTGTGCATGGGCTGTCCCCCTGCACACAATCTCTTCTCCAACGGGGTAAACCCCCGAGAACTCAAATGCTCCAAAAGAAACTGACTCTCCTGCCCGGTCTTGTGCTGGCGCTGGGCGGTGCGGCCTTCGCTCAGGGCGACAGCTGCTCCACCGCGACCACCATCACGGGCACCGGCTCCTGGGCCTTCGACACGTCCGTGCTGTCCACCTCCGGTTTCGACGGCGGCGGTTCCTGCGGCTTTGGTGCCGACACCATCAACCAGGACGGCTTCTACCAGTGGACCGTCCCGGCTTCCGGTGATTACCAGTTCGACACCTACGGCTCGAGCTTCGACACCAAACTGTCCGTGCACACCGGCGTCGGCTGCGCGGCCACCTGCTCCGGCTACAACGACGACACCGGCGGCCTTCAAAGCGAAGTGCAGCTGATCGGCCTCGTCGCTGGCCAGCAGATGCTCGTCCAGATCGGTGGCTACGGCACCAGCTTCGGCACCGGTACCCTGAACATCTCCGTCTACGTCGACCCCTGCTCGGGCGTCCCGGACGACTCGTTCGAGGACAACGACGACTGCACCACCCAGACGACGCTGACCGTGGGCGCCTACACCGGTCTGCACACCGTCATGGGTGATGACGACTACTACTCCGTCACCATCCCGGCCGGCATGATCCTGACCTGGGCCGAGACCTTCGACAGCAACGACAACACCTATGACGTTTCGGACGCCACCTGCTCCGTCACGTACCTGTTCGACCAGCTGAACGGTTTCGACTACGCCAACACCACTGGTGCCCCGGAAACCATCACGGTTCGCGCGTACACCTACCCGTTTGCGCTGCAGAACTGCACCGATTACGACATCGACCTGTCGATCGCTCCGGACCCCTGCGCCACCGTCTCGGACGACTCGTTCGAGGACAACGATGACTGCCTGACCCAGACGACGCTGACCGTGGGTACCTACACCGGTCTGCACACCGTCATGGGTGATGACGACTACTACTCCGTCACCATCCCGGCCGGCATGATCCTGACCTGGGCCGAGACCTTCGACAGCAACGACAACACCTACGATGTTTCGGACGCCACCTGCTCCGTCACGTACCTGTTCGACCAGCTGAACGGTTTCGACTACGCCAACTCCACCGGCGCCCCGGAGACCATCACCGTGCGGGCTTACACGTACCCCTTCGCCAACGCGAACTGCACGGACTACGACATCGACCTGTCGATCAACCCGGACCCCTGCGCCAGCGCCCCGGACGACTCGTTCGAGGACAACGACGACTGCACCACCCAGACCACCCTGGTCGCGGGTGCGTACACCGGTCTGCACACCGTCATGGGTGATGACGACTACTACTCCGTCACCATCCCGGCCGGCATGATCCTGACCTGGGGTGAAACCTTCGACAGCAACGACAACACCTACGACGTTTCGGACGCTACCTGCTCCGTCACGTACCTGTTCGACCAGCTGTTCGGCTTCACCTATGCCAACACCACCGGCGCTCCGGAGACCATCACCGTGCGCGCCTACACGTACCCCTTCGCCAACGCGAACTGCACGGACTACGACATCGACCTGTCCTTCGCTCCGGATCCCTGCCAGCAGGGTTCCGACGACACCCTCGAAGAGAACGACGACTGCAGCACGGCCACCGCTCTGAGCGACGGCACCTACACGAACCTGTTCGTTTCGAAGGCTGACCCGGACCACTATGCCGTGTGCATCCCGGACGGCGCCACCATCAGCCTGGACGTGCTCTTCACGCACGCCCTGGGCGACGTGGACGCTTTCCTGTGGGATTCCACCGACCCGAACTGTGGCGGCGGTATCAACGGCGGCACCTACCTGGCCCTGGGCTTCAGCGCCAGCGACAACGAGCTGCTGTCCTGGACCAACACCACCGGTGCGGCCGTCAACGCCGTGCTTGAGGTCAACGTCTATGCCTTCTCCGCCAGCGACTGCAACACCTACGATCTCGCGATCACCGGTAGCGGCAACTGTGGCGGCCCGAGCTTCCCGACCTTCTGTGACCCGATGAACCCGAACTCCACGGGCCAGCCGACGGTCATGAGCGCCAGCTTCGGCACCGGCGTGGGCAGCGACCTGCACCTCGAAGCCACCCAGGGTCCGCCGACCCAGTTCGGTTACTTCCTGGTGGGCACCGGCTTCAGCGAGCCGGGTCTGACCATCAGCAACGGCCGCCTCTGCTTGGCGGTTGGTGCGGGTAGCCAGATCGGCCGCTACAACGTGGCCGGCGTGCTCAACTCCGTGGGTCAGTTCAACGCCTCCGGCGTGCTGATGAACTTCGTGGGCACCTCCACCGTCGGCTCCGGCTACGACGTGCCGAGCAACCTGCCCCTGACCGGCAACCCGACCATCGCGTCCGGCGACACCTGGTACTTCCAGCTGTGGCACCGCGAGGCCGCCGGCCAGTCGAACTTCTCCAACGGCATCATCGTCACCTTCCCGTAAGGCAACGACGATCCCCAAGGATCCCGGCCGGGGTCGCCACTTCGGTGGCGGCCCCGGCTTTACAGGCAGGGGCAAACCGGGTTCCCGGGAAACAGCTCGGGTTGGCCCTCCAGCCGCAAGGCAGGGGGAATCTCTGCTTGGCGGCCCTCTCCGGAGGCGGAATTCCGGACACATTTCACAAATAGATTGGGCTTGGGATACCCTCGATTCCCGTGCGGGGCTGTCCCCCGTACGGACCTTCTTCTCAATTGGGGCGATGCCCCGAGGAATCCGATGTTCCAAAAGAATCTGACTCTCCTGCCCGGTCTCGTGCTGGCGCTTGCTGGCGCCGCATCTGCCCAGGGCGACCTCTGCTCCGCCGCGACCACCATCACCGGCACCGGCACGTGGGCCTTCGACACCTCCGTGCTGACCACCTCCGGCTTCAACGGCGGGGGCACCTGTGCGGCAGGCGCCTCCACGGTGAACCAAGACGGCTTCTACCAGTGGACCGTCCCGGCCTCGGGCGACTACCAGTTCGACACCTATGGCTCGAGCTTTGATACCAAGCTGTCCGTGCACACCGGCGTCGGTTGTGCGGCCACCTGTGCGGGTTACAACGACGACACCGGCGGCCTTCAAAGCGAAGTCCAGCTGATCGGCCTAGTGGCCGGCCAGCAGATGCTCATCCAGATCGGCGGCTACGGCACCAGCTTCGGCACCGGCGTCCTGAACGTCGCTGCCTACGTCGACCCCTGCTCGGGCGTCCCGGACGACTCCTTTGAAGACAACGACGACTGCACCACCCAGACCACCCTGGTCGCGGGTGCGTACACCGGTCTGCACACCGTCATGGGTGATGACGACTACTACTCCGTCACCATCCCGGCCGGCATGATCCTGACCTGGGGTGAAACCTTCGACAGCAACGACAACACCTACGATGTTTCGGACGCCACCTGCTCCGTCACGTACCTGTTCGACCAGCTGAACGGTTTCGACTACGCCAACAACACCGGCGCACCGGAAACCATCACCGTGCGCGCGTACACCTATCCGTTTGCGCCGCAGAACTGCACCGACTACGACATCGATCTGTCGATCGCTCCGGACCCCTGCCAGGCAGGCAACGACGACTCCCTGGAAGAGAACGACGACTGCAGCACGGCCACCGCTCTGAGCGACGGCACCTACACGAACCTGTTCGTTTCGAAGGCGGACCACGACCACTATGCCGTGTGCATTCCGGACGGTTCCACCATCACCTTGGACGTGCTCTTTACTCACACCTCCGGTGACATCGACGCTTTCCTATGGGAAGTGGGCGACGTCAACTGTGGTTCTGGATTCGGAAGCGGCACCTACCTTGTCTATGGATACAGCGCCAGCGACAACGAGCTGCTTTCCTGGACCAACACCACCGGTGCGGACGTCGACGCCATCCTCGAAGTCAACGTCTATCCCTTCTCCGCCGGCGACTGCAACAACTACGATCTCACGATCGCCGGTAGCGGCAACTGCGGCGGCTCGAGCTTCCCGACCTTCTGTGACCCGATGAACCCGAACTCCACGGGTCAGCCGACGGTCATGACCGCCAGCTTCGGCACCGGCGTGGGCAGCGACCTGCACCTCGAGGCTTCCCAGGGTCCGCCGACCCAGTTCGGTTACTTCCTGGTGGGCACCGGCTTCAGCGAGCCGGGTCTGACCATCAGCAACGGCCGCCTCTGCCTCGCCATCGGCGCGGGTACCCAACTCGGTCGCTACAACGTGGCCGGCACCCTGAACTCCGTGGGTCAGTTCAACGCCTCCGGCGTGCTGATGAACTTCGTGGGCACCTCCACCGTCGGCTCCGGCTACGACGTGCCGAGCAACCTGCCCCTGACCGGCAACCCGACCATCGCGTCCGGCGACACCTGGTATTTCCAGTTGTGGCACCGCGAGGCCGCTGGCCAGTCGAACTTCTCCAACGGCATCATCGTCACCTTCCCGTAAGGTAACGACGATCCCAAGGATCCCGGCCGGGGTCGCTACTTGCGTAGCGGCCCCGGCTTTTGTTTGGGGCGATGCCTATTGCCTGTTGCGCGCTAGGGTGCCCGGCTGCGGACACCTTCGGGATGGAGCAAGCATCGCGACCAATCGGTCTCGTTCGCCGGGACGACGTCGCACGAGGAGCCATTCACCATCCGTGCGGATTCGCACTTCCTATCCGCGTACGGGAGCACACTCGTTTCCACCGTCGTGAAGAGGCGTACAACATTGTGTGCGGTTCTCCGCTCGACCCTGCGGAATGCGCATCCTTCCAAGAGCTCTCGGCGCTGCATCGCCCCGATGCCTTCGGCATAGCCGCTGCCGATCCCACCCTATTCCCCTTTTGCAGGTTACCCTTGGCCACAGGCGGATTAGCCCCCCTGTACTTTTGTCCTCCAATCGAGGATCCAACTATGAATTTGCGGATGTTCATCCATAAACAATGGCTCGTCGCCGGCCTGGTGCTGGCGCTGGGCGAAGCCGCCTTGGGCCAAGGGGATTCTTGCGCATTTGCCACGACCATCAGCGGCACCGGAACCTGGTCGTTCGACAACACCTGGCTGACCACTTCGGGCTTCGATGGCGCCGGCTTCTGCGGTCTCGGTGCAAGCACGGTAACCAAGGACGGCTTCTACCAATGGATCGTGCCCACCACTGGCGACTACCAGTTCGACACGTATGGCTCCAGTTTTGATACCAAGCTGTCCATTCACTTGGGCATCGGCTGCGCGGCCACTTGCAGTGGCTACAACGATGACACGGGCAGCCTACAGAGCGAAGTGCGGCTGCAAGGGTTGAATGCGGGTCAGCAAGTACTGATCCAGGTGGGCAGCTTCGCTGGGGACTACGGTCCCGGCGGCTTGCACATTGGGCCCATTGTCGACCCGTGCATGAATCCGGCGGACGATCTGTTCGAAGAAAATGATGATTGCAGCTCCGCCGCGGTGCTTGCGGATGGCACGTACCCGAACCTCTTTGTCTCGCAGTCGGATCCGGATCACTTCGCCGTCTGCATCTTGAGCGGGGACACCATTAACTTGAGTGTGCTGCATTCCCAAGCCCAAGGGGATATCGACGCATTCCTATGGGAAGCTAGCGACCCCCACTGCGGAGCAGGCTTGTTAGGCCTCACGAGCCTCATCTACGGCTACAGTTCGACCGACGACGAGGTTTTGACCTGGACCAACAACACCGGCGCTACCGTGAATGCCGTTCTGGAAGTGAACGTCAAGATGGGTTCGCCAAGCCCGTGCAACACCTACGATTTGATGGTCTCGGGTAGCGGCGGCTGCGGGACTCCGAGCTACGTGAGCTTCTGTGACCCGATGAACCCGAACTCCACGGGCCAGCCGACAGTGATCAGCGCAGCATTCGCCACAGGTGTTGGCAGCGGGCTGCACCTCGAAGCGGCCCACGGACCCCCGACGCAGTTCGGCTACTTCCTAGTCGGCACCGGCTTCAGCGAGCCGGGTCTGAACTTTGGCAACGGCCGCCTCTGCCTGGCGGTTGGCGCAGGTAGCCAAATTGGTCGCTACAACGTGGCCGGGGCTCTGAACTCCGTGGGGCAGTTCAACGCCTCCGGCGTGCTGATGAACTTCGTGGGTACCTCCACCGTCGGCTCCGGCTACGACGTGCCGAGCAACCTGCCCCTGACCGGCAACCCGAGCATCGCGTCCGGCGACACCTGGTACTTCCAGCTGTGGCACCGCGAGGCCGCCGGCCAGTCGAACTTCTCCAACGGCATCATCGTCACCTTCCCGTAAGGCAACGACGATCCCCAAGGATCCCGGCCGGGGTCGCCATTCCGATGGCGGCCCCGGCCGAACTTTTGTTCCAACAGAAGCTCCCCTTCCTTCCTCTGGCCCCCTGGGGTAAAACGAAAGTCTCAAATCCAGACAGGGTGGCCGGGGTGGCCAAGGAGACAATTTGTTCAGAAACCCACACTCCCTGCGCCCTATTTTGGGTTTTTCGAGGGCCTGGCTGGCCGCTCCCCGCGCAGAGGTGGACAATTCAACCGTCCCCAGATTGCCGCGCCCTGTGGCGCACTCCAATCCAGTCGGGGCATTCGTACCTCTCCAAGCATCCCTTCGACTCTCAAGAAATGAGAAACAGCATCCTTATGGGCGCGGTCGGCCTCCTGATGGCCGGCGTTGCCAGCGCCCAAGGCGACGACTGCTCGACTGCCGTCACCATCGCTGGCAACGGGTCCTTCCCCTACGACACCACGGGCTTCACCGCCTCCGGTTTCGCCGCCGCCAACACCTGCGACACGAACCTGTTCGGCGCGGGCATGTACGCCGACGGCTTCTTCCTTTGGACGGTTCCGGCCGACGGCGACTACACCTTCGACACCGAAGGCAGCGTCCTGACCGACACCCAGCTCGCGGTTTACAACTACACCGACTGCGCTACCGTCTCCTGCCTCGGCAACGATGACGATAGCGGCACCGGCCTGCGCAGCTCGCTGACCCTGCCGGGCCTGCTGGCCGGCACCAACCTGCTCATCGAAGTCGGTGGTTACAGCACCTCCCAGAACGGTCTGGGCACCCTCAACATCTCCGTCTACGTGCCCCCGGTCCTTCCGGCCAACGACGACTGCGCGAACGCCATCGCCCTGACCGGCACCGGCACCTTCGCCGTCGACGCGACCAACGCGACCACCTCCGGCTTCAACGGCGACGCGGGCTGCACCCTGGACTCGTCCCTGCAGGATGTGTTCTACACCTGGACCGCCCCGTCCTCCGGCGAGTTCACCTTCGAGACCCAAGACAGCGCGGTGGCCTATGACACCCGCCTCTCGGTCTACGCGGGCGACTGCATTACCGCCGCCTGCCTTGGCGCGGACGACGACAGCGGCGCCACCTGGGCCAGCCTCGCCACCATCCCGGGCATCGTGGGTGGCAACCAGTACCTGATCCAGATCGGCACCTACAGCGCCAGCACCACCCCGGGCCTGACCGAGCTCTACATCTACAAGAGCCCCGATGGCACCGCGTGCGACCTGGGTATCCCGATCTCCGGTGAAGGCGACTTCGCCTACGACACCACCGGCTTCGTGAGCACGGGCTTCACGAACGGCACCTGCACCAGCGTCAACCAGGACTTCTTCTTCGTCTGGACCGCCGCCGTCGATGGCGACTACCAGATCGACACCGAACTGACCACCTACGACACCAAGTTGGCGGTTTTCTCCGGTTCGGACTGCTCCGCCACCTGCGTCACCTCGGACGACGATAGCGGCATCGGCACCACCAGCCTCGTCACCATCAACGGCATCCTGGCTGGGGACACCTTCCTCATCCAGACCGGTGGTTACGGCACCAACGCTGGCCCGGCTACCCTTTCGGTCACCAACCTGACCGACCTCTGCAACATCGCCGACGACTCCTTCGAGGACAACGACGATTGCGCTACCGCCGCGCCGATCACCCCCGGTGTCTACACCGGCCTGTTCGCCTCGACGACCGACCGTGACTTCTACACCATCAACGTCCCGGACGGCATGATCCTGGGCATGGACCTGGTGACCTACACCTACGACATCGACTTCGACGTCTACGTGGGCGACTGCCTGGCGACCCCGACCTTCCTGTCGGACGACTGGCTCTTCACCAACAACTCGGGCGCTGCCATCGACGTGATCTTCGAAGCCATCGCGGATCCGACGAACATCCTGCCCTGCTCGGTGTACGACTTCACCCTGACCATGGTCCCGGATCCCTGCGTCGGCAACGACGACAGCTACGAGGACAACGATGACTGCGCCACCGCCACCCCGATGGGCGACGGTTCCTACACCGGCCTGTTCGTCTCCAAGAACGACCACGACCACTACTCCGTCTGTGTCGCCGCTGGCGCCACCCTCGACGTGGAAGTGCTGCACCTGGTCGCGAACGGTGACATCGACGCCTTCCTGTGGGATGCGAGCGACGTCAACTGCGGTGGCGGCAACGCCCCCGGCACCTGGCTGGACAACGGCTACACCGGTTCCGACAACGAGTTCCTGAGCTGGACCAACACCACCGGCATGGACGTCACCGTTGTGATCGAAGTCAACGTGTGGTCGGGTTCCGCGAGCAACTGCAACAACTACGACCTGAACATCCTCGGTTCCGGCGGTTGCGGCTTCTCCAGCACCTACTGCACCGCGAACGTGAACTCGACCGGCGTGGTCTCCACGATCCACGGCTCGGGCAGCCTCGTCGCTGCTGACAACAACTTCACCCTGATGTCGGAAGACCTCCCGGTGGACCAGTTCATGTACTACATCGGTTCCTACGGCCAAGACCAGGTCAACAACCCGGGCGGCTCGAACGGCAACCTGTGTGTCGGTGGCGGCATGGCCATCGCCCGCTTCATCGACGGCACCGGCCTCACCACCGGCGGCGTGTTCTCTGACAGCATCGACCTCTCCAACATCCCGCTGAACACCGGCTCGACCGTCGCGATCATGGCCGGCGAGACGTTCAACTTCCAGGGATGGCACCGCGAGACCGGCGGCCAGAGCAACTTCACCCCGGGCCTGGAAGTCACCTTCCAGTGATCTGAGCGATCCAGGTGAGGGCAAGTCCCTCGCCTGAAAACAGGGCTCCCGCTCCGGCTTTGGCCGGGGCGGGAGCCTCGCTTTTTGGGGCCGGTTCGAATCGCGGCCAGGCGGCAAGCCCGTTGGGTCAGGCCTGGCAGCGCCGCGCGAGATCCGCCAGCGCCACCTCTTCGCTCGAACCGGTGGCGAGGTCCTTCACCTGGGCCACGCCCGCTTGCCACTCGTTCTCGCCGATGATGATCGCCAGGCGGTGCCCGATGCGATCCGCGTACTTGAGCTGGGCTCCGAGCTTCTTGGCTTCCGGATAGAGTTCGACGCAAAGTCCGGCGCGGCGCAACTCCTGCGCCAACGCCAGGTAGTCCGCCCCGCGTGCCTCGTCGAAAAACGCGAGGAACACGCCGCCACCCGGGCTGCCGGGCACTTGCAAGCCCAGCTCGTCCATGGCCGCCAGCAGGCGATCCACGCCGAGCGAAGCCCCGACCCCGGGCAGTTTCGCCTTCGTGTAGAGGCTCGCCAGGTCGTCGTACCGTCCACCCGAGCAGCAACTGCCGATGTCCGGCAGATCGAGCAGGAAGGTCTCAACCACGACGCCCGTGTAGTAATCCAGGCCCCGGGCGATCGACAGGTCGAACCGCAGGTTCTGTTCGCCCACTCCGGCGCGCGCCAGGGCGCCATCGATCGCTTCCAGGCAGCCCAGACCCGCCTCACCGACGGCGCTGCCGGCGACGAGCGCGCGCACCTTCGAGAGCATCTGCTCGCGCGAGCCGTCGATCGCCGGCAGGGCCAGCACCTGCTCCGCCTGGGCCCGGGAAACCCCGGCCGTGGCCATCATTTCCTCCGCGACCTTCTCCGGCCCGATCTTCGGCAGCTTGTCCAGGGCCCGCAGCACCGCGCCCCGGTCCCCCTCGATGCCCGCATTCTCGAGCACACCGCCCAGGATGCCCCGGTGGTTCACCCGCATCTGCGAGCGCGACAACCCGAGCCGCTCGAACAGGGTGTGCACGACGAGCAGGGTCTCCGCGTCCGCCAGCACACTCTCGGTGCCGATCGTGTCGAAGTCGCACTGCACGAATTCGCGGTAGCGGCCGCGCTGGGTGTTCTCCCCACGCCAAACCGGCCCCATGTGGTACCGCTTGAAAGGCGTGCCGAGTTCCCCTGCGTGCTGGGCCACGAACCGCGCCAACGGCACGGTCAGGTCGAAGCGCAGGCCCACATCGCGGCCGCCGTGGTCCTGGAACCGGTAGAGCTGCTTGTCCGATTCCTCCCCCCCCTTGCCGAGCAGGATCTCGGTGTATTCGAGGGCCGGGGTGTCGATGGGCCGGAACCCGAACGAGCGGTAGACCTCGCGGGCAGTCGCCAGCAGGGCCTCCCGGGGGCCGGCATCCTTGGGCAGATAGTCGCGGAACCCCTTCAGCGTGCGGGGCGGGATGATCTTGGGAGCACTCATGCCGGAGAGGGTAACCGCCGCGCCCCCCAGGGGCACCGGAAACCCCGGCCGCAGGGCTCAATCCGCCCGTTCGAGGGCCTTCCAGTCGACCCGCAGTCCGCGCAGAACGTCGCCGAGCCTGGCGCAGACCACCGCGAAGGGATCGGCGCTGGACACGCAGCGCCGGGTCGGTTCCGGTGCTGGCTCCGGACCGGGGTCGCTCGGCAGGATCCACAGGGCGGGCAGGTCCGGCACGGGGGAAGCGGGTGCCTCACCGCCGCGGCGGGCGGCGACGATCACGAGGCCGGTCGGGCGCTGGGTGGGTTGCGGCCGGGCGCCGGCCCACAGGGCGCGCAGTTCGTCCCCGCGCACCACCACCCACACGGGAACGGAAGGCAGGGCGCCGCGCAACTCCGACACCGCCGCCCAGATCGAACCTGGCGCCGACGGGTCCCAAGGGCCCCGGTGCACCACCACCGCATCCCCCGCCTGGGTGAGCGCATACCAGGCCTCACCGCGCGGTCCGACGAACTCCCAACCGGGCAGCGGGCTGGAGTCCTGCAACACGAAGATGCGCCCAGGCGTGCGCTCCCCTGCCGGGAACCAGGCCGGATCGGCTTGCCCAGCGACCGTGCGCGTCGACCCTGGCATCGTTGCGCCGCTCAAGAGCGCGCCCATCGGGCCAAACTCTGGCGCCGGCTGACCGGCGGTGCGCAAGGCCTGCAAAGCCTGCTCGCGCGCCTCGGGCAAGTCGCTGGGAAACTCGTGGTTATCCTCGAGCGCAAAAAACGGAAAGCGGTGCCCGTACAAAAGCCCCTGTTCGACTTCGACAAACGGCTGCACGTACCAAATGCCTTCCTGCGCCGCGGGCAGGGTTAGGAACATGTCGAAACCCTGCAGGCGGAAGGCGCGCAGGTCCACGAACTCCCGGCGCCCCGCAAGACGTTCGCCACCGGGGTGGATCCAATCCAAGCCGACGCGGATGCGCGTTCCGGCCTCCTGGGGCAACGGCGGACCGCCAGCCGCGGTCACGTGGGCCACGATCTGCGTGGGTTGGCTGGCTTCGGCGAGCGTCATGCAGCCGGGGACAAACGCCAGTTCGAGCTCGCCGATCCAGGATTGCAGTTCGAGCGGCACCGGCGGCGTGCTGCCTGCGCGCAACAGTTGGCTCCACCGTACGAACTGACCGGCATCCGTGTATTGCAGCGCACCCGGACCGCGGCGGCGACGCAGGTCCACATCGGCCCGCACCCGATCGCGCGCGGCCTCATCCGCCCCTTGCCACGCCCGCTCGAAATCCAAGCGGCGCTCGAGCAAACGCCCTTGCTCCGCCACACCCTCCTGGGGCGCAGCCAGCGCGCCGACCAGGCACAACACTCCTGCGATCAGGCTACCCATATCCGTTGTCCTCAGCGGTCCACGCGGCCCGCGCGGTACACGATACGGCCGGCCTTGATCACCGTTTGCACCGGACTGCGGGCCAGCTCGTAAGTCAGGTGATGGTGATTGGGCAGGTCGGTGATCACCAGATCGGCGCGTTTGCCGACTTCCAGGCTGCCCACCTCCGCCCCGAGGCCCAGCGAACACGCGGCGTTGAGCGTCGCCGCGGTCAACGCCTCCCCGGCCATCATGCCGTAACGCAGCGCGCCGAAGGACATGACTTCGAACAGGCTCATGGCGTAACACGAACCCGGGTTGAAGTCGGTGGACAGGGCCACGGTCAGGCCCGCGTCGATCATGCGCCTGCCCGGCGCCTCCTGCTCCTGGCGCAGGAAGATCGGCACCAGCGGACACAACACTGGCACCACGCCAGCCGCACCCAGGGCGGCGATGCCCGCATCGGTGACATGTTCGAGGTGGTCGGCGCTCGAAGCTCCGAACTCCGCCGCCAATTGCGCTCCCCCCAGCGAGGTCAATTGGTCCGCATGCAGGCGCAAACCGAATCCGAGTTCGCGCGCCCGTTCGAGCAATCGCCGCGATTGTTCGAGGTTGAACACATGGCTCTCGGTGAACACGTCGAAGAAACGCGCCGTACCCGCGCGCGCCACCTCGGGCAGCATCTCGCTCACAAGCAGGTCCACGTACCCATCGCGGTCCGCGCGGAACTCCGGCGGGAAGTCGTGGGCGCCGAGGAACGTCGGCACCAGGTCCACGGGATGCAGCTCGTTCGCGCGACGGATCGCTTCAAGGGACTTGAGCTCATCGGCCACCGACAACCCGTAACCGCTCTTCGCTTCGACCGTGGTCGTGCCCAGGGCCAGGAATCGATCGAGGCGCACGAGCAGCACCTCTACCAGCTCTTCGACGGAACTCTCGCGCACGCCCCGCAGGCTCGAGAGGATGCCGCCACCCGCCTGCGCGATCTCGAGGTAGGTCTTGCCGCGCAACCGATCCTCGAACTCGCCCTCGCGCGTGCCCAGGAACACCGGATGCGTGTGGCTGTCGACCAGACCGGGAATCACGAGCCCCCCGTTCGCATGCACCTCCGCATCCGCGCCAGCCGCGCGCAATTCCGCTTCCGGGCCGATCGCCGCGATGCGACCTCCCCGGATCCCGATCGCCGCCGCGCGCTGCACGGAAGGCGCGGCCAGGGCGGCGCCGCCGAGGGCCTGCTGCCCGAGCGGGGTGGCCACTTCCCCCGCCCCGGTCACCAAGAGATCAAAGGCGGGTTGGGTGTGCGTCATGCGCTCATTGTGCGCAGGCCCAGGAGCTTGGCAAGCGCACGGCTTCGGCAACCCGGCGCAACTGCGCCCAGAAGCGACTGCGCGCGCGGTGCACGACCATCTTCAACCCACCGGGGCGCATGCCGAGTTCGGCTTCGATCTCGGCGTAGGCCGCACCGTGCACGTGGATCGCGAGCAGCACATAGCGGTCGCGGGGCGAGAGTTCCGCCAGGGCCGCAGGCACCCAGGCGAGCACCACCGAATAGGCTTCGGCCAGCCGCTGGCTCTGCTCCCGGTCGGCGCTCTGCAGCTCCGGATCCGCCGCCTCGCACGCCGGTTCCTCGGCATTCGCGAGGGGCACCCAGGTCAACGCCCCCGTGCGGCGGCTGCGGTGCATCGCGTTGGCCGCAATGGTGCGCGCCCAGCGGCGGAAGCCACCCGGCCCGCTGCCTTGGAAGCTGTCGCGGTAACGGAAGATGTTGACGAAGGTGTCCTGCACCGCTTCTTCGACGTCGAAGCGCGGGTACAAGCCCCGCGACCGGCGGCGCAGCCAAGCCTCCAGGTCGGGGGCACTGAGCCGGTACAGGAGCTCGAAGGCCCGCAGGTCCCCCCGGTCCCGGAAGACCCGCATCAGGTCGGTCTCGAGGGCCAGCGGAACGGCCTCCCAGCGCGCCCCACCCCGCCCCCTCGGGGTCAGTCCGGTCAGGTACTCGCGGGCTTCGATCTCCAGATCCGTGGGGCGCAGTTGCTGGCTCATGCTCCCCCCTTCGCACATTCCGTGCCAGGGCCCGGAACCCCATTGCGGGGCGCCCTGGGGGCCAAATCCGGCGAGCCCGTTACCCCCGGGTAACAAATCGACCCCGAATCTGGTCCCAGGGCAGCAAAGGCCCTTGGGCCCGCCCCCCCGCCATCCGATCCCCCCTGGAATCGCCCCCCCTGGCCATCCGGACCGGGGGGCACTAGACTTCCCGCCCTCTTCCGACCGTCCCCCCCTCGGGGGTGGCCCCGCCCACCGGCGGGACCCCTGCCCCCGCCCGCCGTGCCTCCACGATCTCTGCCCCCAACCCTAGCGGACCCCGCCTCGGCCCAGCTCCTGCTGTGGACCGGCGCCTTGGCAGTCCTGGGTTTCCTGCTGGCCCTGCTGCGCGAATGCCTCGGCCGCTTCGGGCGGGACCGGGTCCTGGCGTTGCAGCCGGATGAGGCCCGCCGCCAACGCACCGAGCATCTGCTCGAGACCGCGCGTTCGCTCGGCACCGGAGTGCGCTGGCTGGAAGTGCTGCTGCAGCTCGCCTGCTTGAGCCTCCTGCTCGTGGTCCTCGGCAAGCAGTCCACCGGCGCGAGCCTGCTCTGGCCCTGGCTGGCCTGGGGCACGCCGCTCGTGATGATCTTCTGGCACGCCCTGCCCCAGGCGATCGCCCAGGCCCGCGGCGACGCGATCCTCGCCCACTGGATCCTGCCCCTCTACGTGATCTTGCGCCCCCTGTGGTGGCTCGTGCGCGCAACCGAAGCGGTGCAGACCGCGATCTTCCGTCTGCTGCGCAGCGAGGATCCGGAAGGCAGCGATGGCCAGGTGCTGCAGAACCTGCGCACCGCCCTGAAGGATCGCGGCGAAAACGACCACCTGGACGAAACCGCGCAGGAGTTGATCCGCAACGTGCTCGACTTCCGCGGGGCCGACGCGGCCGAGGTCATGACGCCGCGCACCGAGGTGGAGTCGGTGGAAGTCGACGACGGGCTCGAGGAGGCGATGAACACGATCCTCGCCTGCGGACACTCGCGACTGCCGGTCTACGAAGACACCATCGACTCGATCATTGGCACGGTGACCGCCCGGCGCGTGATGATCGAGATGGCCAAGGAACCGAGCAAACGGGGCCGTCTGCGCGATTTGCTCACCCCGCCGATGTTGGTGCCCGAGACCAAACCCGTCGCGGCGTTGCTACGGGAATTCCGCGACGTGAAGCAGAAGATGGCGGTGGTGCTCGACGAGTACGGCGGCACCGCGGGCATCGTGACGATGGCCGACGTGGTCGGTGAAATCGTCGGGGAATTCCTGGAGGAGCACGACCAGGAGGACCAGCGCATCCGCGAAGTAGAGCGAGGCACCTGGGAACTCTCCGCAGGCTTACATGTGTCCGAAGTCAACGAGGCGCTCGAGCTCGAGATCCCCGAGGAAGAAGACTTCGAGACCCTGGGCGGATTCGTGCTGGCCAAACTCGGCCACATCCCCGCCGCGGGCGAATCGTTCGAGTTCGGCGACGCATCGTACGCGGTCATGGAAGCCAGCGATCGCCGGGTGCTCTGGGTGCGCGTGCGGACCAGCGCCTGAGCCGCGAACGGGCCCTGCGGCCCAAATCCTCCCGATCCGCGCCCGCTGCGGGCGTGGAATCCCGGGTCCGGAGCTTAGAATCGGGGCTGTGCCCGCCGCGACCCGCCTTCCCGCCCTGCTTCTGCGGCGCTCCCCCTTCGGGGAGTCGTCGCTGGTGCTGCGCGTGTTGACGCCCTCGCTCGGCCGGGTGGACCTGATCGCCAAGGGGGCCTACCGCGCCACCTCGCGCTTCTTCGCCGTGGCGGACTGGTTCCACACGCTCGAGCTCGAGTTCACGCCGAAGGCGAACGGCCTGGCCCTGCTGGCCGGTGCGGATTGGGGACGCCGTCGTGCGACGATCCCCCAGCGCGGGGGCCACTACCGGGCGGCGCAGTGCGCGCTGGAACTCACCGAGCGCATGGCCCAGGCGGACCACCCCGAACCCGAACTCTTCTCGGCGCTGGAAACCGCCCTCGACCACTTCGACGCGGGAGACCAGGTGCCGGACCTCGACCAGATCCGCTTCGAGATGCGCTGCCTGGCGCTGCTGGGCGTGGCCCCGGCCCTCGACGATTGCGCCTCGTGCGGCGCCCGGGTGGGGAAAAGCCCGGTGCGGGTGCCCTTTTCGGCCGGCGCGGGGGGCCGCCTTTGCTCCCCCTGCGCCACGGCCGCGCGGGCTGGGGGCATGCGGGTGGGAACCATGCCCACCGCGGTGCTGGAAGCCGCCCGGGAGCTTTCAGCCCGCCCGCGGGACGTGCTAGCCTTGACCCCCGCCGACGGGGATCTGCTCTGCCGGGTGCGCGATCTGCTCGGGCGTTACCTGGACTACCACCTCGAATCCCGCCTGCGATGCCAGCAGGGCTTCCTGCGCGAAGCCAACCGCAACGCCCCCGAACGGGGAGCCGCGCGGCCCTTGTCCCCCCCGATCCGTCCATGAAAGCGTACCTCTCCCTGTCGCTCCTGAGCCTCGCCCTGGCGGCGTGCCGTTCGACCGCCGGCCCCGGCGCGGGCCTGCCCGATGGCTACCGCCTCGACCAGGTCGACCGCGTCATCCAGGCGGCGGCCGAGGACATGGATTCCGGCGCGAACCCCGGGCTCGCGTTCGCGCGCCTGCAACTCGCCCTCGAAACCTCCGGAGCCGAAGGCGATGCGCGCCTGGCCCTGGAAACCGCGCGCGCTGAAGCGGGCGAAGCGTGGTTGACCGAGTTGGTGCAGACCGAAGCCGGGCACAAAGAGTTCGAGCCGCTCATGAACGCCGAGTTGCCGCGCAGCCTGGCTGTGCGCGCCCGCGTGGGTCAGGCGCGCGCCCTGTTGATCGAAGGCGAACGGGTCAAGGCCTATCGCGCGATCCGCAAGATGGACCAGGAGTTCCCCTTCCACGCCGATCGCCAGGCCGCCGGCCGCGTGCTCTTCGACGCGGGCATGTCGCTCGCCCTGGATCCGCGCCGCTACGGGCTCGTCTTCCACTACAAGACCCTCGCCCCCGAAGTGCTCGAGTACTTCACCACCAGCTACTTCAGCGGCCATTGGAACCTGGCGGATGGGGATCCGTTGATCGGTCCTTCGCGCGTGCTGCCCGATCTGCAACCATCCGAATTCGGCCCCGAAGCCTATCGGACCTTGGGAGCGCTGTACTGGGACGACGGCGACCACGAGCTGGCCGTGCAACGCCTGCAGGATCTGATCATCTACTACGGCGATTCGCCGCTGGTTCTCGAAGCCCGCGCGCGTATTCCCGAAATCCGCCTGGAATCCGTACAGGCCGTCGACCACGACCGCGCGCCGCTGGAAACCGCGTTGATCGAGCTCGATCAGTGGCTGGAGGACTACCCCGGGCGCGACGTGGCGATGGAGGAGCGCGTGCAGCAGAACCGCTTGCACGCCTTACAACAGCTCGCCGACCACGACCGGAACGTGGCGCGGTTCTACGCCCGGGTCGACAACCCCGAAGGCGCCGAATACCACGGCCGGCTGGCCCTCGATTCCGCGCGCCTCGGCGGTTCGACCGAGCAGATCGAAGAGCTGGAGACGTGGCTGGCCGAATACCTCGCCGAACATTCCACCGGACCGATGCCCCAATGAAACGCCTCCCGTCCGCTACCATCCTGGTGCTCGGGGTCCTGACCCTGCTGCTGCCCGCCTGCCAATACCGGGCTGGCCTGAAACTGCCCCCGCAGTACGCGACCTACGGCGTCGAGATCTTCTCGAACTCCAGCCTCGAGCCCGACTTGGAGCGGCGCCTGCACCCGTACCTCACGCGCACCCTGGCCGACCACGCGGGCGCGCGCCTAGTCTCTCCCGCCGGCGCCGATGCGTGCGTGCGCGGCAAGATCCTCTCGTCGCTGCGCCGCCCCGGCATCCGCAGCCCCGAGAACGAGTGGTTGGAGTCCGCCAACCAGACCGTGATCCAGGCCGAACTGTGGGATGAGCACCGCGGCCGCGCCGTGGCGCGCACCCAGGTCTTCGTGCAAGTGGGATTCGTCTTCGACACCGAAGGAGGCGGCGCCACGGCCCAGGAGTACGCGTTGCAAAACGCCGCGGAGCGCGTCGTCATCGAGCTGCTCCAGCAGGTCGACGCCCAGGGTCCGACGCCCCTCAAGGGGGATTTCGCCCACCCGGCCGAGTGACCGCGCCACGATCCGGACCGCCGCGCCCCATCGACCGGCGGGAGCGGTCCGGGCAGAATCGGGTTCAGGGGTCCTGGAAGCCCCGGTTTCGCTCCAACTGGGGGGCCATGGGCCGTACACTGACCCCAGGGGGGCCTTCTGCCCCTGGAGAAGGTCGCAGGGGCGACCGATAATGGACCCATGTCGGAGACCAAACCGCCTACCCCGGACAAGGGGAACCGTAGCAAGCCCTTTGGGCCCTTCTTGTTGTTCCTGCTGGTCCTGGTGGTCCTGCTGATCGCGTTCGGTGGCTCCCAGTCGCAGAAGGCACAAGAGCTCTCGCAGGACGAATTCCTGTGGAAGCTGAACCGCGGCCAGGTCGAGAGTCTGCAGACCCTCGACCGCGGCGAGGTGCGCGGCCGCCTGGCCAACTCGGGCACCCCCTTCCGCACCAGCTTCCAGACCCTGGAAGGCCGCGAAGAGGAGATCCGCCAACTGTTCGCCGCTCCGCCCCCGATCCCGGTGCAGCCCGAGTGGTTGTTCTCGGTGCTCGACCGCGGCGGCGATCCCCTGTTCACGCCGCGCGAGGTCGTGCACCTGACCGGCATCCTGCGCACCAAACCGGAAGACGCGGCGAAGTCCGGACAAGCGGGTGCGACTTCGCGCCCCGGCGGGGAAACCGGCGCCAACGCCTTCTCGCAGGATGACCGGGTGATCGTCACCGGAACCGCGGCGCCCCTGGCCGCGTGGGGTGCGATCGCCGACGACAAGCTCAACCGCAGCCGCTACGCGATGGGCGGACTCGTGCGGTTCGAAGTGCAGGCCCAGGGCGCAGGCGATGCGCAGGGCAGCCTCGCGCGCCTCGAGAAACGGTTGGGCGACATGGGCGCGACGAGCAGCGTGCGCACCTTCGACATCACAAACGACGGCGGGGTGAACTACTCCACCACCGACTCCACCATGACCACTTTGCTGATGGTCTGGGGTCCGTGGCTGCTGATCCCCTTCGTGTTCCTGCTCTTCATGCGCCAGATGCGCAGCCAGGGCGGTGGCGGCGGCGTGATGAGCTTCGGCCGTTCGCGCGCGACCCTGTACAACAAAGAGAACCACACCGGCGTGACCTTTGCCGACGTGGCCGGTGCCCAGGAAGCGAAGGCCGAAGTGCACGAGGTGGTCGAGTTCCTCAAGAACCCCGGCCGCTTCACCATGATCGGCGGGCGCATCCCGCGCGGCGTGATGCTCGTCGGCCCCCCCGGCTGCGGCAAGACCCTGCTGGCCAAGGCCATCGCCGGGGAAGCCGGCGTGCCCTTCTTCTCGATCAGCGGCTCCGACTTCGTCGAGATGTTCGTCGGCGTGGGCGCCAGCCGCGTGCGCGACCTGTTCAAACAGGCCCGCGACCACTCCCCCTGCATCATCTTCCTCGACGAGATCGACGCGGTCGGTCGCCGGCGCGGCAGCGGCATGGGCGGTGGCCACGACGAGCGTGAGCAGACCTTGAACGCGATCCTGGTCGAGATGGACGGCTTCGGCACCGACGACGGCGTGATCGTGGTGGCTTCCACCAACCGCCCCGACGTGCTCGATCCCGCCCTGCTGCGCCCCGGCCGTTTCGACCGCGAGGTCGTCATCGACCTGCCCGACCTCGAGGGCCGCATCGCGATCCTCGGCGTGCACCTCAAGAAGGTCAAGACCGTCGACAACATCGACGTGGGCCTGCTCGCCCGCCAGACGCCGGGATACTCCGGTGCGGACCTGGCGGCGATCGTCAACGAGGCCGCGATCATGGCGGTGCTCGCGGGCAAGGACCGCATCGAGATGGAGCACCTAGACGAAGCCACCACCAAGGTGCGCTACGGCCGCAAGAAGGTGAACCACAAGATGGAGAAGGAGGACCTGGAGGCCACCGCCTACCACGAATCCGGACACGCCATCGTGGCGCACTACATCAAGGACGTCGATCCGCCCCACAAGGTCACCATCGTGCCCCGCGGCCGCGCCCTCGGCATGACCATGACCGTGCCCGAGAAGGAGCGTTACGACACCGGTCGCAAACGCCTGACCGGCATGCTCGCCATGCTGTTCGGCGGCCGCGTAGCCGAGGAGATCTTCTGCGACGATATCTCCGCCGGGGCCAGCGACGACATCCGCCGCGCCACGAACATCGCCCGTGCCATGGTCAGCGAACTCGGCATGAGCGACCGCGTCGGTCCGGTGAACTACGCCGAACGTCCGGGCAGCGAATTCCTCGGCACCGAACTGATGAGCAGCAAGTGGCACTCCGAGGAGACCGCGCGCGTCATCGATGAGGAGATCGAGCGCGTGCTGCGCGAGGGATACGAGCGGGCCCACGAAATCATCGCCGGGCACCGCGATGAGATGGAGCGCCTGACCCGCGCCCTGCTCCTGTACGAAACCCTCGAGCGCAAGGAGATCGAAGCGCTGATCTCCGGCACCCCGCCGGAGGATCTGCGGCCCACCGCGCCGCCGGCCCCGCCGCTCGCGGAGTCGGATCACAAGGCCAAAGAAGCGCCGCGCGCCGACGAAACCCGCGAAGACCTGGGTGGATTCTCCGGGGAACCGGGCTTCTCCCCCGCCTGATGCAGCGAACCCTGGTTTCCGCCCTCGCTTGCCGCCTGAACCCCCGCTGGCTCGGTGCACGCGGGGGCGGAGGCCTGCAGGGCTTTGCCGTGAATCGCCGCAGCCTCGCCACGGGCGAAGCCGCCGCCCTGCTCGCCTTGCAGGCCCATCCCTCCGCGCCCCGCGGCCTGGGTGGCGAAACCTCCGAAGTCGAGATCTGGCTCGATGGGCGGGCCCTGGATACCGCTGCCGGCCCGGTGGCCGACTTGCTGCGTGCCACCCGCCGCGTGGCCTGCGCCCCCGTGGCCCCGCCGCGCATCATGGCGGTGCTCAACGTGACCCCCGACTCGTTCTCCGACGGCGGCCGTTGGAACACCTTGGATGCCGCAATCGAGCAGGCGCAACGTTGCATCGCCGAAGGCGCGCACCTGCTCGACATCGGCGGGGAATCGACCCGCCCGGGCTCCCAGGCCGTGCCCGACGAAGAGCAATGGCGCCGGGTCGGCCCGGTGATCGAGGCCCTTGCCGCGCGCACGGAAGTGCCCCTCTCGATCGACACCACGAGCGCGGCCGTGGCCCGACGGGCCCTCGATGCGGGCGCCACCTGGGTCAACGACATCAGCGCCGGCACCTTCGATCCGGACATGTTGCCCCTGGTCGCCCAGCGGGAAGCGACCTACGTCGCGATGCACTGCACCGCGCGCCCTGACCGCATGCAGCAGGAGGTGCATTTGGGCGATCCCACCGCCGACGTGAGCGCCTGGCTGCGGGCTCGGCTGGCGGCGGCCGTGGAGGCGGGCATCGACCCCGGGCGATGCCTGCTCGACCCGGGCATCGGCTTCGGCAAACACCTTGCGCACAACCTGGATTTGCTGCGGCGCCTGTGGGAATTCCGCTCCCTGGGTTGCCCCCTGTTGCTGGGGGTCTCGAGGAAGTCCTTCATCGCCCACCTCGATCAGGCCGAAAGCAACCCGGGGACCCCGGTTCCCGATCCGGATGAACGCTTGGGCGGCACGGCCGCGGCGGTATCGGCGTGCGTGGCAGGGGGCGCAGCCGTGCTCCGCGTGCACGACATCGCTACCATGGCGCAAGCCGCCCGCATGGCCTACGCCTTGCACCACCCGACCGCACACTCCCCCGCCTGACCTCGCCCCCTCCCCACTTCCGTGCCCGAGCTGAGCTTCGAAAACGCATTCCAGGTGCTGATCCTCGTGGCGGGGATCTACCTGGTGCTCTCGCTCCTGCGCACCACCCGGGGCAGCAGCCTGGTGCAGGCCCTGGGCATCGGCCTGCTCGTGGTCGGCGTGGGTCTGTACAGCGTGGTGCGCAGCCTGCACCTCGACGAATTGGAGCAGGTGCTGGATGCCATCTTCGGCGTGGTCATCCTGATGCTGGTGATCCTGTTCCAGCCCGAGTTGCGCCGCGGATTGATGCGCATCGGCGAACACGGGCTGCTCCGGCGTTTTTTGGGCAGCGACAGCCAGGAGACGATCGGCGAGATCATCGCTGCGGTCACGCGCATGGCGCGCGCGAAGCAGGGAGCGCTGATCGTGATCGAACGGCAGACGCCGCTCGACCAATACATCGAAAACGCGGTGCACGTGGATGCGGCGGTCGGGCGCCTCTTGCTCGACTCGATCTTTCACGACAAGGGTCCGCTGCACGACGGCGCGGTCATCATCCGCGGCGACCGCATCGTGGCGGCGGCGGCGATCCTGCCCCTCTCGGAGAACACCGGCCTGGCGAAAACCACCGGTACCCGTCACCGCGCGGCCCTGGGCATGGCGGAGGAATCCGATGCGGTGACCGTGGTCGTTTCCGAGGAGACCGGCTGGATCTCCGTGGCCAATGACGGCCAGATGATCTCGCGCGTCAGCCCCAACGGGCTCGAAGACACGCTCAAGGCGCGCCTCGGCGGTCAGAAAGCGAGCCCCGAACAGGGCAGCACGTTCCAACGCGCGCTGCGTGCGTCGCTGACGCAGCACTGGGGCCAGAAGCTGATCGCACTCGCCCTGGGCCTCGCCCTGTTCCTGGCGGCGCACGAGAAAGTCACCGAACAACGCGAATTCCAGGTACACGTGGAAACCCCCGAGGCGGGGACTTCCATCGGGGTGCCGATGCCCGAGCTGCTCGTGATCCAAGCCCCCCAGCGGGATGCGGTCGGCGGCACCGAACTGCACATCGTGGCGCCCGAGGAGCAGAGCACCGTGAGCATCGTCGTCACCGGCCCCCGGGCGCAGATGCAGGATCTGTCGGGTGGCATCGGGGGTGTGCTCGAGCTGAGCACCGCCACCGCCGTCAACCGGGCCTTGGAGACCAGCGAATTCCGCTGGGGCGCCGGCCGCACGCTCGAGGGACTCGACGTGCGCTGGAAGGGCCCCGCCCCCGAACTGCGCGTCGAACCCTTCGTCGTACGCAAGGTCACCCCGCGGCCCGAGCAGGTGCACGTGGAGCGCGGCGAACTCGCCCCCCACCTGGACTTCGACGCGAAGAAGCTGCGCTTCCGCCCCAACCAGGCGCTGATCCGCGGTCCGCAGGGACGTTTCCCCGCGGGTGGCGAACTGGCCCTCGCTTTCCAGCGCATCCGCGTCGGCGCCAGCGACGGAGACGTGTGGTCGGGTCCCCTGACCCTCTCGCAGGATCTCTTGCGCAAGGGATTCGAGTTGGTCGAACCGATCTACGTCGAGCTGGATCTGCACCCCCGCTTCCAGCCCCTCGGCGACATCAAGAAAGATGTCACTCTCGTTAGTTTCGACCCGACCCAGGGGGATCCGCTGAAGCGCTTCCAGGCGCCTGATCGCCCCGTACGCATCCTGATCTCGGCGGCGCCGCTGCTGGAGAACCCCAGCGAAGAGGACCGCACCAGCATCTCGATCGCCCTGCGGGACTACGTGCAGGCCCACACCCGCGTGTTCGTGGACGTGGACCGGGAACGACCGGAGGGAAGTCTGCGGGCCACGGTAGAGTTGGACACCCTCGAAGACGGAACCTGGCTCGAAGCCCTGCCGCCCGCCCTGGCCGGCCGCATCCAACTTCGGGACGCCTTCCCCTTCCGAGTGGAACTCCACCCGGAGGACACTACCCTTTGGCTGGTGCCCATTCCGGCTGGCGACGGCTCTCCTGCTTCCAACACCGGTACCGGCACTTCGGACGGTTTGGAAGAGGACTGAGATGAAGGCCAAGATTTTCGGTACCGATGGCATCCGCGGACGTGCGGGTTCGGGATGGTTGTCGGTGGAAGGCGCTGCCTGGATCGGCTACGCGGTGGGATCGGTGCTGGGCAAAGCCCACGACTGGCCCGCGTTGCTCGGCCATGACGGACGTCGCAGTGGACCGCGGCTGGAAGCGGCGCTGGCCTGCGGCCTCGCCGCCGCAGGACTGCGTAGCGAAAGCGCGGGTCTGATCCCCACCCCGGGGCTGGCCTGGCTCACCAAGCACCAGCAGTACACCCTGGGCATCATGGTCAGCGCCTCGCACAACCCGGCGGGCGACAACGGCATCAAGGTCTTCGACCACAGCGGCGACAAGCTGCCCGACGACGTGCAAGCGGAGATCGAAGCGATCCTGCACGGCGAACGCCCGGGCGTGGATCCCGACGCGCTGCGCCCCGAACATAACCCGCGCCTCGAGGACTCCTACCTGGGCCATCTCGAACGCACCTGGGGCAAGGGCCTCGACCTGTCCGGCCTGCACGTGATGATCGACTGCGCCAACGGCGCGGGCAGTCGCACCGGCCCGAAGGTGCTCGCACGCCTCGGCGCCCAAGTGCACGCCCTCGCGGACGAACCCGACGGCGAGAACATCAACCGCGACTGCGGCTCGACCCACCCCGAAGCCCTGCAGGCCGCCGTACGCCAGAACAAAGCCGATTGCGGCATTGCGCTCGACGGAGACGGGGACCGCTGCCTGATGGTCGACGAGACCGGCCGCCTGGTCGACGGCGACGAGCTGCTGCTCGTGCTCGGCCGCCAAGCCAAGCAGCAAGGCAGCCTGCCCGACGATCGCCTCGTGGCCACCGTCATGAGCAACCGGGGCCTGCACCGTGCCCTGCGCAGCCACGGCATCGGCGTCGAGGAGGTCGGCGTCGGCGACCGCTTCGTCGTGGAAGCCATGCGCCGGCAATCCCTGGCCCTGGGCGGCGAACAATCCGGCCACGTGATCCTCGGCGCGCGGAACGATTTCATCGGCGACGGCATGGTCACCGCCCTGGCCGTGTTGCGCGTGATGCGCGAGACCGGCCAATCCCTCGGCCAGCTCACGGCGGAATTCGAGTCGATGCCGCAGGTGCTGCTCAACGTGCCCGTCGCCAGCAAACCCGACCTCTCCAGCTTACCTGGCCTATTCGACGTCGTGCGCGAGTACGAGTCCGTGCTCGGCGAAGACGGTCGCATCTTGCTGCGTTATTCGGGCACCGAGAACCTGGCGCGCGTCATGGTCGAAGGCCCCGACGCGGGCGTCATCCAGCGCCAAGCCAGCGATCTCGCCAGCCGCATCCAGGAAGCCATCGGACAGCATGTCGGCTGAACCGCAAGCGGAACTCGCCCTGGAGACCTCCACGCGTCAGGCGAGCCTGGCGGTGGGCCTGGGCGGGCGCGTGTGGCAGCGCTCGCTCGAGCCCGGCAAGGCCCACGCCAGCGACTTGTTGCCCCAGGTCGTGGCGTTGTTGGAGGAAGCCGGCTTGCAGCGCGACGCGCTCGCGCGCATCTACGTGGGCATCGGTCCGGGCAGCTACACCGGCCTGCGAGTTTCCGCGTCGCTGGCGCTGGGATTGCAGGCGGGGTTGGACCTCGAGCTCGTAGCGTTCCCCTCGCTCGAAGCTGCCGCATGGGCCGGCCTGCGACCGGGCGAAACCGGGCATTGCGTGCTCGACGCCCGTGGCGGCGCGGCGTACGTGGCAAGTTACCTGCGCGAAGAGCATGATCTGCTCGAGTTGCGGCCGCCCATGCGGATCCGGCGCGACGAATCGCAGGCGATCGAACTGGAGAGCGGCGCCGTCTTCGGAGACGAAACGGTGCTCGATTGGTTCGAGCGACCCGGCACCCCCCTGACGCGGCGCGGAGCGTGCCTGCCGACCGCGGGGGATCTCTTGGTCCGGGGCCGGGTGCACTACGCTCGCAACGGCGCCAGCCAGACCGCGGCGGTTCGGCCCCTGTACCTCGCCCCCTTCGGGGCCTGACGGTCGGCGCAGGGCTCTGCTGCGGATCCCCTGCTTGGCGCCCTGCCCCCATTCGGTACCGTGCGAACGGCCGCGGGGCTCGTGAGCGTTGCGGTGCACATCGTCGAGTGCACAGACCCCCTCCGCGGCGCAACTCCGTGTTCCTGCTGCCCGCGTCAGGCCCTTGAGTCGGCCCGCAAGCAAACCCCTGAAATAGCTCCGGGGCCGGAGCGCGAAGCACTCCGGCCCCGGGGGACCGTGCCGCAGGAGCGGCACCGCCGGGCGAACCGACTACAGGTCCTGCGGGCGCAGGGTGCGGCGGTTGTTGGCGGCGGCGCGGGCTTCGGCGGTGGCGATCATGTTGCGGACGGCAGCGTCCAGGGCCACATAGAAGTCGCCGGAGACGTTGATCGAAGCAGCGGCCTTGGTGCGGCTCTTGCTGATGATCAGCTCAACCGGACCACCCTTCTTCTTGGTGGCGGGACGACGGCCGGCGGCCTTCTTGGTGGCCTTCTTGGTGGCCTTTTTCTTCGCAGCTTTACGTGCCATGGTGCGGTTTCCTTTGCCGCCCGGTGGCGGCTGTGAGAGCTCAAGACTGGCGAGTTTGGCCTCGAATCGGGCGTTTCCCGCCGATCTTGCAGGGATTTGTTTGCTTACGCGGGGGTAGAATGCTGCCCCCCTATGGGGAAGTCAACGCTGGGATTCCCCGAATAACCTCAAAATTCGGCATTTTTCGCGGATTCCCCATACCTGCGTTGCGCGTTTGGGCCTCAGAAAGGCCGAAAACGGCCCGAATCGGGGACTTTCGCGGGGTTCGAGGCCAATTCTTGGAAGCGAAAACCGCAGCAACACGGCTTCCTGTTCTTTCGAAAGTGGCCGAAACCTATGCTCGCGCGCATGAACCGGATGCGGGTTTGGGCGGAGATCGACTTGGATGCGCTGGGGCACAACCTCGCGCGGATCCGCTGCCAGGCCGGCCCCGGCGTGCGTCTGATGCTGGTGGTCAAAGCCGACGCCTACGGCCACGGAGCGGTCGGAATCGCCCACCACGCGGTGCGCGCGGGCATCGGCGCCTTAGGCGTCGGAACCTCCGAAGAGGCCCTGGAACTGCGCCAGGCGGGCATTCGCGTACCGATCCTGGTGCTCGGCACGGTCATCGACGAAGAGCTGCGGGCCTGCCTGACCCATGACGTGCACCTCGGGGTGCACACCGGCGACCGCGCGCGCCAATTGAGCCGTCTGGCCGCTCAGATGGGCACGCGCGCCCACGTGCACCTGAACGTCGACACCGGCATGGGGCGGCTCGGCGTGCCCCCCACCCGCGCCTTGGCCCTGCTGCGCGAGATCCACGGCGACGCCCATTTGCAGCTGGCCGGAGTCATGACGCACCTGGCGGCCACCGCCGGCGCCCACGCCCCCGAAGGACGGGAGCAGGTGCGCCTCTTCGACGGATTCCTCGAACAGGCCCGCACGATCACCCCCCACCTGGGCTGGGTTCACGTGGCCAACTCCGCGGGCATCTTCAGCGGGCTCGGACCCCGCTACAACACCGTGCGGCCGGGGCTTTCGGCCTATGGCGCCGTTTCCGCGAGCCTCCCGGGCGGCGAGGATCTGCGCCAGGTGATGAGCTTGCGCAGCCAAGTGGTGTTCATCAAGGACCTCCCCGAAGGCGCGCCCGTCGGCTACGAATCCACCTGGCGCGCCCCCCGCGCCACGCGCATCGCCACCCTGCCGATCGGCTACGCCGACGGCCTGCCGTGGCGCGCGAGCCCCGGCGGCGAGGTCCTGCTGCGCGGCCAGCGCGCCCCGATTGTCGGCCGCATTTCGATGGACTACACCACCGTCGACGTGGGCCACATCCCGGATGTGCACGTGGGCGATGTGGCCACCCTGATCGGGCGGGACGGGGAGCATCGCATCCTGCTCGGCGACCTCGCGGAACAGGCGGGAACCATCCCGTATGAGATTTCCTGCAGCCTGGGCCGGCGCGTGCTGCGGCGCTACGTGGGCGGCGAGGAGATCGACGTGCCGCGCCAGGATCCCAGCGCCCCCGTATTGCCCGTCGCGCCCCAGCCGCAGGATCGGGCGCGCACCTGACGCTGCGGAAGCGGGAAGGCGGCGGGAGCGATCCGGAAGCTGCATTCCGGCCTTCCCACCCGCTGGTAGGATGAGCCTGGGATGGGCACGCACGAACAGACGCCGGAGCAGGTGGAAGCCCACCGCCAGGTCGCTTCCCCGCGCGTGCCCTGGGTCGCCCTCGGCGCCCTGGGCGGTTGGCTGGTGATCGGCCTGTTCATCACCGCTGCGTTCCTCGAAAGCACCGACCTGCTCGCGCGCATCGTGGCGCGCAAGGCCAAACTCGCCCTCTCGCCGCTCGGGCTCGAAGTCCAGGTGCAGCGGGCGCGCATCGGCTGGCTCACCCGCAGCCTCGAACTGCGCGACGTCTGGGTACACGACCCGCTCGGCGGGCTCGAGGTGGAGTTGGCTTCGGTGCGGCTCGGTTTCGACCTGTCGCTGGCCGGCGGTGTGCACCTGTCCCAGGCCCTCGTGCGCGGAGGCCACGCGACCCTCAGCCCCGAAGCCGTCGAGCGACTGCGCAGCCGAGAAGCCTCCCAGGAAGATCGCCCCTCCGGCCCCGCCACGCCGCCATCCCGCTGGCCCCGGGTGCAGGTGCTCGACGTGGGCCTCGAATGGATCGAGGCGGAGCGCGGCTACAACCTGGGCAACCTGTTCATCGAGCAAGGCCCCTCCGAAGGGCACGCGCTCACGACGGCGGACTGGCTGCTGCCGCCGCGCGCCGGCGCGCCGGGCCCGCGCACCCGGTCGCGCGTGCGCATGCAGTGCACGTGGACCGATGAGGGCACTCCGTTGATCTGGGCCCAGGCGCGCGACCTGGATCTGCAGAAGATCGAACACGCCCCGCTCAGCAAACACTGGTTGCCCCCGTGGCAAGCGGATCTGAGCCGCGGCCGCGTGTCCTTCGACCTGCGGTACGATCCGACGCGGCCTGCCGCGCAGCGGGCGCAACTCGATCTGCGCGTGCGCGATGGGTTTGTGCCGCTCGCGCCGCCCGGCGAAGGCGTCGGATCCCTCGCCCAACTCGACCTCGACGGAACCCTGGCCTTCCAAGGCCATCCCGAACGGGACCTCTTGCAGCGGGATGCATGGCGCGGGCGTCTGCAGTCGGTGTTCCAGTGGCAGGGGGCGGAGCTTCGGTTGCAGTCGCTGCTGGGGCAGGACGCGGGGGCGGGCGATGGTCTGCACCTGTGGCTTTCCACCGAACGCATCGTCGCCGATGCGGACCTGTCGAAACGCTTGGGGCAGCCCCTGACGCTCGAGGACCTGATCGGCATGCTCGATCCCAAGGGACCGGTGGCCCTGCACCTGGCGGCGCGCCTGCCGGCCGAGCAGGGACGCCTGGCCCTGCCCACGGGACGTTTCCCCCTGGCGGCGCGCATCGGTGCTTCGGGCGAGACCTCGGTGGCTTACGTCGGCCTGCCCAACCGCCGCGCTGGCGGGGTCCGCAACCTCGGTTTCCCGCTGCGTGTCGAGGGTGCGCAAGGCAAGGTGGTGTTCATCGCCGATCCCAGCCGCGAGTTCTCGCAGCGCACCGGCATCTTCGACGTCAGCGGCCAGGCCCCCACCGGCACAGTGGAAATCGACGGCGGCATCTGGGCGCCGCCGCACAAGCCGCTGCCGCGCGAAATCCCCGAGGAAGAGCCGAACCACTTGCTCGCGCAAAGCCGCCTGGCAATCCGCGGCCGCGGCCTTTCCTTCGACGATTCCATGCGTTCGGCCTTCGATGGCCTGGCGGGCATGGAAGGTGTGCGCGAGATCCTGGCCACCTATGGTCCGGATGGCGGACAGCTCGACGTGGATCTCGATTTCTGGGGCCGGTTCGGCGCGCCGAATGCCGCCAACCGACTCGACATCCGCGGCAGCAAACTCGCGGCCTCCTGGGCGCCGTTCCCGCTGCCCCTGCAGGACGTCGAAATCGCCCTCGGCATCCTGTCCGACGGCGGTGGCCGAGAAAGCGGGCGCAGCGCGGTGAGCTACCGCGTCGAAGCCCAGAGTTCCGCCCTCGGGGGGGAACCGGTACGGCTCCGAGGCCACAACCTGGCGCGGGGACGCACCAGCGATCGCGCCTGGACCGCCGCGGACGTCGGTCGCCTCAACTTGCGTAGCAGCGCCCTCGCCCGGGCCCTGCAGAGCCTGGGACCGGGCGTGCGCAACACCTTCGAACAGGCACACCTGGCGGGTTGGCTCGAAGGCCAGGTGCACGTGGTGCAGAACGACCCGGAAGCCAGGGTCGAGGTGTTTGCCCAGGCCCGGCCGCAGAACGAAGGCCTGCGCAGCGTGCCGTCGATCTTCCCCATCGAAACGTCGCAGATGAAGGGTTCGATCGCGACCCGCGCTTCTTGGGAACCGGTCGAGCCCGGCGCGGAGCCGCCGGTCATCCGCTGGCAGGCGCGCGCGGAAGTGCTCGGGCACTCGGGGGCGCGCAACGCGGGTTTCCCCCTGGCCTTGAGCCTCAACTACGATCCCGACGGGAGTTTCGGTGCGCGCATCACCACCGCCGACGTGGACGTGGATTCGCCGCTGGTGGTGGGAGCCATCGGCCAGTATCTCACGCGGGAGTCGGGCCGCACGCAGGCCTTCGACGCGCGCACGATGCCCCTGCGCGGGCGCATCAGCGGGGATTGCGAACTGCTCTTCCCGCCCGGCTTCGAGGGCGCGCCGGAACTGTTGCTGGCTTTGGAACTCGACCTCGATCGGTTCGGCCCCGAAGGCACGACGATCCTGCGCGACCTGCGCGGCCAAGTGACCCTCTCCCCCGAAGACGGTTCGTGGCGCGGCGAAGGTCTGACCGGCGTGTTGGGCGACACGCCCGTGGACCTCAAGAGCGTGCGCGTGGATCCGCAACCCGGCAGCACGCGCGTCGCGGTGGATTTCTCCGCCCAGGACGTGCCCATCGACCGCCTGCACCTCGAACCCTTCCTCGAGCCCGAACTGCTGCGCATCCTGATCGAAGACCTCGACGCGAGCGGGCGCTTTGACATCTACGACGGCCGATTGACCCTGGACCTGCCCGAAACCGGGCCGCCGGCCCTGCGCCTCGAAGGCGACCTGCGGCTGCGCAACGCCTTCTTGCGCATGGGCCTGCCGATCGAAGTGGACAGCATCCCTTCGCTGCGGCTCGACCTGCGCTACGAAGGCAACCACGTGCGTGCGATGGGCACGATCACCGGGCTGCAGGGGCGCATGGCGGAGCGGCGGTTGTCCAACGCGAGCTTCCAGTTCACGTACGTGGCGCCCAAGTTGACCATCGAGGAGTTCTCCGGGGACTTCGAGGGCGGTCGTTTGCAGTCCCTCGGCGCCGAAGCCGAAGGCGCCGCCGCCTTCCTGGCCCTCGACCTCTTGCCCCCCTTCCGCTTCTCCCTGTCCGCATCGATGCGCGGCGTGGACGTGGGTCTATTGCTCGCGGGCGTGTTCAACAGCGACTTCGCCAACGAAGGTCGCCTCGACGGGGACATGCGATTGTCCGGGGATGTGGACCATCTGACCGAGGTGCAGGGCAACGGCGTGGCGCTGCTCACCGACTCCGCCCTGTGGGCCATCCCCGTTTTCCAGAGCCTGTTCACGCAGCTGGGATTCGACAGCACCGCCACCTTCAAGCGCATGGAAGCGCGCTTCCTCGTCGGCGGCGGTCGCATCGACCTGGGCCACATGCAGATCAAGAGCGACCTGCTGTCGCTCGTGGGCTCCGGCTGGGTCGACTTCGCCGGCGACATGCACCAGGACATGGAGGTGCGCTACAGCCTGGTGGATCAGCTCGGCCCGCTCACCAAACTGCTGTACCGCATCCAGAACAGCCTGCTGCGCGTTTCGATCCGCGGGGACATGTCCCGCCCGCGCATCCGCTTGGGCGGCTTCTTCTCGTCGTTCTTCCAACAAGGCGACGGGCAGAGGCAATTGCCCCTGCCCGGTCTGAGCGAACTGCCCGGACGGTATTGAGCCGCCCGGTCGAAAGGTGCCTAGCGGATGCCGTTCGCCTTCAGGTAACCCGCGAAGTCCTGATGGCGTGCGGCCAGGTCGAGGTAGTCGCTCTGACGCTCCTCATATCCTTTGAAGGCGGGAATCGCCGCATCGCCCATGCCGCGGATGATCTTCATGCAGCGGTCGACCACCTCCGGCTCGGATGCGGCGGTCAACACGCCCATGACCGCGCCCAGCGAGCGCGAGTATTCCTTGCGCTCCCAAAGCCCTTCGGCCTGGTCCAAGTCCTTGTCGGCGAACTCCAGCTCGGAATCCTTCAGGCCCCGTTCGAACTCGACCATTTCCTGCGGCGCCTCGTTGTTCGCCTTGAAGGTCTCGATCAGTTTCTTGGCCGTGATGTAGTCGCGCGGAAGTCCCTCGGTCAGGTGGCGCAGCTGGAAGTGCAGGTCGGCCCAGGTATCGGGGGAATCCAGCTCGGCGTAGGTCACATAGTGCTCGCGCATGCGGCGCGCCCAATCCGCTTCGCTGCTGGCCGGGAAGTCCTTCAGGAATTGGTCCACTCGGCGGATGAACTCCCGGGACTCCGGCCGACCGTTCTGCTTGAGATAGCGGTCCTTGAAGTTCGAGAGTTTGTCCTTCACCGCCTGCGACCGGCCATCGCTGATACCGGCTTCGCTAACCGCGACGACTTCCTTGGTTTTGGCGCGCAGGTCGGCGAACACCGCCTTCCACTCGTCGGAAAGGCTTTCCATGTTGCGATCGACCTTCTCCAACTCGACGCGCGCGGTCTTGAGGTCGCCCTGGGCCAGGGCGTCCTCGATGCGCAGCTTGCTGGTGGTCTCGGCGAACCCTTCCCCTTGCGTGCTGCCGGCGACGTTCCGGAACGCGACCCAGGCGAGGGCCAGGGCGGGGATGGCCAACAGCAGGATCAGCCAGGTCGGGAAGGACTTCTGGGGCCGGCGGGACGTGGACCGTTGCACGCGCTGCGACGCCTCCGGTGCGGCCGCGCCCGATCGCGCGCGGGAAGCGCGGGCGGCAGCCGGAGCCGCCGCGGCGGCCTTCGGTGCTTCGGCCGCTTCGCGCAGATCGAGTTTCATGCGCGCGCCGCCCATGCCGATCAACGCGCCATGTTCGAGCCCCTGCTCGCCCTTGACCGGCGCACCGTTCACCGTAACCGCGCCATCGAGCGGCACCAGGGTCACCTGCTGGCCGTCGATATCGAGCCGCAGGTGCTTGGGGGCCACCCCGTCCGCGCTCAGGGTCACCTGGCAGCTCGGGGCGCTGCCGAAGGTCAGGCTGGGGCCAGTAAGGCGCACAGCCTTCTTGCTGTCACCATCTTGCAGAATCAATCGCATGGCTTTGGGGCTATCGGGGTTCGAAAAGGTCCTCCCGGGTGATGATGCCCGGGCTGAGGGCTACGGCGCGTTGCACCACGTTGTTCAATTCGCGCACGTTGCCCGGCCAGGAGTGTTCCTTGAGGGCCTCGAGCGCACCGGCATTCCACTGCACTTCCTTGCCCATGGCGGCGCAGGCGTGGGCGCGGAAGTGCTCGGCGAGCAGCGGGATGTCCTCGCGGCGCTCGCGCAGGGGCGGCACCTCGAGGGTGATCACGTTCAGGCGGTAGTACAGGTCGCTGCGGAACGCGCCGGAGGCGCTGGCGGCCGCCAGGTCCCGGTGCGTGGCCGCCACCACGCGCACATCCACCGCAACGGTCTTGTTCGAGCCCACCGGCCGCACGCGACGCTCCTCGAGCACGCGCAGCAACTTGGCCTGCATCTCGAGGGGCATGTCGCCGATCTCGTCGAGGAACACCGTGCCCCCCTGGGCCGCGACGAAGTGCCCGGGCCGGTCGGCCACCGCGCCGGTGAAGGCCCCCTTCACGTGGCCGAAGAGCTCCGACTCCAAGAGCCCCGCCGGCACCGCCGCGCAGTTCTCCGCGAGGAAAGGCTTGCCCTTGCGCGCGGAAAAGTCGTGCAACGCGCGCGCCACGAGTTCCTTGCCCGCCCCGGTGGGTCCGGTGATCAACACCGACACATCGGAAGGCGCCACCCGCTCGAGCAACGAGAACAGCGCGCGCATCGCGGGGCTGCTGCCCACCATGCCGAAGCGCTGCGGAATCTCGCCCGGCCCGGTCACCGGCTCCGCCGCATCCAGCGCCGCCCGTTGCAGGTGATGGACCAGACGGCCACTGAGCCCCGCATTGCGGGCCTCCGTGACCAGGGATTGCAGTTGTTCTTCGAGTTGCCTTTCGTCCATGGGCGGGCCGCGGTGCGGCGCGACCATGGTACCAGCCCGGCGCCGGACGCGCCTGCCCGAAGGCGGGCTGGACTCGGAATCCCGCGGGGTTCGGACCCTACTTTACCGGTTCCAGACCGGCGTAGGCGAGCAGCAGTTGTTTGGTCCCGTGGCGCGGGAAGCGCACGGTGGCCCGGGCATTCACGCCGCTTCCCACGAGCTCCATGACCGTACCCGTACCAAAGTGCGCGTGTTGCACGAGTTGCCCCACCGCCAAGGCCTGGGGCGCGGCCTGCTCGTCGTAACTGCCGAGCATTTCCTCGGCACTCTCCGAGTCGACCCGGCCGCCGCCCTCAACTGCCTCGCCGGGGATCTCCTCCAGGAAACGCGAAGGCCGCTGCCAGCGATCTTCGCCGAAGAATCGCCGTTGCTGCACGTGGCTGAGCATCAATCCCTGTTGCGCGCGGGTCATGCCCACGTACAAGAGTCGCCGTTCCTCTTCGAGCCCGTGGTCCGGATCCTCCTCGAGCGCGCGCCCGTGGGGCAACAGCTCTTCTTCGAGGCCCACGATAAACACGTGCGGGAATTCGAGGCCCTTCGAACTGTGCAGGGTCATCAACTTGATCGACTCCCCCGTCTCGTCGAGTTCATCCACGTCGCTGATGAGCGCCACGTCCTGCAGGAATCCGCGCAGCTTGCCGGCGGGGTGCAACCGGTCGTACTCGTGGGCGTGGCTGCGCAATTCCTCGACGTTCGATTCGCGGTCCACCAGGCCTTCGCCGTCCTCCATCTCCGCGAACCAGCGTTCGCTGTCGATCGCTTCGAGCACACCGTCGAGGGCCACCCCCGCCGGTGCTTCGCGCAGTGCGCATAGCTCTTGGAAGAGCGCGTGGAATTCGGCCAGACCCTTCTTGCCCCGGCCCCGGATGCCCGCGCGCGCCTCTTCGCTGCCCGCCGCGTCCACGAGGGACATCCCCTGCTCGCGCGCCCAAGCCACCAGGGTTTCGAGGCTCTTGGCGCCGATGCCCCGCGTGGGCACGTTCACCACGCGCAGGAAAGCCCCCTCGTCGCGCGGGTTGAACAGCAGCGTGAGCCACGAGAGCAGGTCCTTGATCTCGCGGCGCGAGTAGAACTCGAGGCCACCGACCACCTGGTACGGCACGCCGGACAGGCGCAGGGCGCTTTCCAGGGCGCGCTGCATGAAGTTCATGCGATAGAACACCGCGATGTCGGACCAGGAAACTCCGCCCCGGGCGAGTTGTTTGCAAGCCAGCGCCACCTCGCGCGCCTCGTCCTCCTCGTCGCCGCATTCCCGCACGCGGATCGCCTCCCCCTCGCCGAGCTCCGACCAGAGTTCCTTGGCCTTGCGCTGGGAGTTGTGATCGATCAACCCGCTCGCCGCGCGCAGGATGTGCCCGGTCGAACGGTAGTTCTGCTCGAGGCGCACGACCTTGGCCTGGGGATAATCCTGCTCGAAATCGAGGATGTTGCGCACGTCCGCCCCGCGCCAGCCGTAGATCGACTGGTCGGGATCGCCGCACACCGCCAGATTGCCGTGGCGGCTCGCTAGGTGCCGCACCAGACGATACTGCACCCCGTTGGTGTCCTGGTATTCGTCCACCATCACCTGCCGGAAGCGCCACGCATAGCTGTCGCGCACGCCGGGATGCTGCTCGAAGAGTTCGAGCGTCAGCAGCAACAGGTCGTCGAAATCGAGCGCATTGGCCGCGCGCAGGCGGTCTTGGTAGGCCTGGGCCACGCGCCCCAGCACCTCGTCGTCCATGCCGTCGTCGGCCTGCACGGTCCAGCCATCGTCGCGACCGCCGCGGTTCTTCTCCGTCGAGATCCACGCGGCCAGGTTCGCCGGCCGGAAGCGCTTCGGGTCGTACCCGAGGTCCTTGACCACGTTCTTGATCAGGGTGCGCTTGTCCTGCGTGTCGTAGATCGTGAAATCGCCGGTGTAGCCGGGGATGTGCTGGATGTCGCGCCGCAGGATGCGCGCGCACATGGCGTGGAAGGTGCTGATCCACAGGCCGGAGATGTCGCCCAGCATGCGCTCCACCCGTTCGCGCATCTCCTTCGCGGCTTTGTTCGTGAAGGTGATCGCGAGGATCTCATCGGGCCGATACCCGCACGTGGTCACCAGGTGCGCGATGCGGTTGGTGATCACCCGCGTCTTGCCCGAACCGGGTCCGGCCAGGATCAAGAGCGGCCCATCGACATGTTCACAGGCCTGCCGCTGGGGTTCGTTGAGTCCCTTGAGCCAGCGATCGTCGGCCTGCGGAGCGGATCCGGCGGCCCCGAACGAACGTACGTCCATCCAATCCATCGGCCCTATTGTAGGACCGGATCCCACGCACAATCCACCGCCGGCGGCGGAAGACGCGCGGCCCCCGTCAGCCCGGGCCGCGCAGCACGAGCAGGCGCATCTCGGTCATGTCCTCGATGGCGTAACGCACGCCCTCGCGGCCCAGCCCCGAGTCCTTGACCCCGCCGTACGGCATGTGGTCGACCCGCCAGGAAGGCACGTCCCCGACGATCACCCCGCCCACCTCCAGCCGGTCCCAGGCTGCCATGGCCCGGTCGAGTTCGCGGGTGAACACACCAGCCTGCAGACCGAAGTCCGAGTCGTTCACGCGTTCGAGCGCCGCGTCGAAATCGTCGAAGGGTTCGAGCAGCGCCACCGGGGCGAACACCTCTTCGCGGTAGATGCGACAGTCATGCGGCACGTCCTCCAACAGGGTCGGCGCAAAGCGGGCCCCGTCGGGCGGTCCACCGCACAGGCGCCGGGCGCCGCGGCCGAGGGCCTCTTGCACCCACGTCTCGGCGCGCTGCGCCTCTTCGGCCGAGATCATCGGCGCGAGCCGCGTGGCCGGATCCTCGGGAGCGCCGAACGTCCATTGGCCGATTTCGGCGAGCAGCGCCTCGCGCAGCTCCGCCCATCGCGAGCGGTGCACGAGGATACGCTGCACGCTGATGCAGCTCTGGCCTGCCGAGGAGAAGGCTCCGGTGGCCAATCGCGGTACCGCCACGGCCAGATCCGCCGTCTCGTCGACGATGCACGCCGCGTTGCCCCCGAGTTCGAGCACGACCTTCTTCTTGCCCGCCCGTTGTTTCAGTTGCCACCCCACGGCGGGCGAGCCGGTGAACGACAGCAGTTTGAGCCGTTCATCGGTGGTGAGTGCATCGGCCCCCGCACGGTCGCACGGCAGGATCGAAAAAGCCCCCGGGGGCAATTCCGTTTCCGCGAGGATCGAACCGATCGCGAGGGCTCCGAGCGGGGTCAAGCTCGCGGGTTTGAGCACGAACGGACAACCCGCGGCGATCGCAGGTGCCACCTTGTGCGCCACGAGGTTGAGCGGGAAGTTGAATGGGGTGATGAACGAAAGCGGGCCGAGCGGCACGCGTTTCCAGAGCCCGCGAGTGCCCTCGGCGCGGCTCGAAACGTCCATCGAAAGCACTTCCCCTGCCGGGCGGGTCACCTCGGAATGGGCCACGCGGAAGGTGTCGATCAAGCGCGTGACTTCGCCCTCCGCATCGCGGCGTACCTTGCCGGCTTCGGCCATCAAAAGCGTGGTGAGTTCCTCCGCACGCTGTTCCATGCGGGTGACGCAATGGGCGAGGATCGCTTGCCGGCGGTACACGGGCAGGGCCGCCATGGCGGGCGCGGCCTGGGCGGCGGCTGCGATGGCCGTCTCGATCTCGCTTGCCCCGGCGCGGGACACCTGCGCCAGCACCGCGCCGGTGTGTTTGTCGGTGACCGTGAGCGATTCGCCCGCCTGGTGGGGCCGGCCCGCGAGGTACAGGGGCTGGATCTCCTGGAACTGCATGGTTGCGATTGGACCAGAGCCCGCGGGATCACGACCCCTGCGGCGGGCAAAAATGGCCCGCCGGGCGGAGGTCCGGGCAAAAAAGAACCCCCGCTCGGGCAAGCCCGAGCGGGGGCCAAGACTCCAGGTCGAGAGAGAGAGGGTTGCCTGCCAGCACCCGACGGACCTGGAACCTCACGAAAAGGAGGACGGCGGACTCCCTGAACTTCGCTCGCATGAAGCACAGGAGCCATCCACCGGTGAGCAATCTAAGCGGCGGGTCCGGCTCGACGGAATCGGCAAATCGAAATTCTCACGAAAAATGCAACAGGCTTGGACGGGGTCCCTCCCATGCGGTTTGTGGGCGCCTGGGCCCCTTACGCCCGCCTTACGAAAGCGATCTGGGGCGGATGGAGGGGCGGGCCATTGGGCACGGACCGCGGCAAGGCTAGGCTCAGGGCCATGCGGCGCGAACAGGTGGCGGACAAGTGGGGCTCGCGGGCGGCGGGGGGCACTTACGCAACTAGCCGTTTCGGAAGCGGCCGCGCGCGGGACCGGGACGGCCGGTTGCTCACGGCCCTCGCCCACCGAATCGGTGCTCCCCTGCCCTGGGGCCGCGTGCTCGACGTGCCCTGCGGCACCGGCAGGCTCCAATCCGTACTCGCGGCGCTTGCGAGTGAGCAGCTCGCGATCGACGTGTCCGGGGGCATGCTGGCCCAATCCGGGCAACCCTGGCGCCTGCAAGCCAGCGCCTTCCGCTTGCCCCTGATCGACGCGAGCTTCGACGCGGTGATTTGCTGCCGGCTCATGCATCACTTGCACGAAGACACCGATCGACTCGGGTTGCTGCGCGAGTTGCTTCGCGTCACGCGCGGCCCCGTGTTGCTGTCGTTCTGGGATGCGGGTTCGTGGCACGCCTGGCGCCGTCGCCACGGCCTGCGCAAGGTCCGCAACGAAGACGGCCGGCAGGCCATGCCGCGGCGCCATCTGGCGGAGCTGGTCGAACAAGCCGGCGGACGCGTGCTCGCCTGGCGTCACTCCATGCGCGGCATCAGCCAACAAACGTGGGTCGCCATCGAAGCGCGGGGAGCCCGCCCGTGATCGTGCGCGGCTGGTCCCACGCGAACGTCGGCCCCTGGCGCGTGTGGCATGATCCCCGCTGGCAACCCGAAATCCTGGTCGAAACCTTCGTTGCGCGGGGCGCCCCGGCACAGCGGCTCGCCGGGCCAGTGACCCTGCAGGCTGGCGAGGTCTACATCAAAGGCTCGCGCCTCGCCGCGCGCAGCGCCTTGCGTCATC
>JAWKUI010000007.1:0-251609 GCA_041398705.1 Planctomycetota bacterium
GCACCTCTTGGGCCACGGCCCGGTCGTCGAAGGGCAGCTTTTGGCCGCCGATTTCCTGCACGCTTTCGTGCCCCTTGCCCGCGATCAAGACGCGGTCGCCGGGCCCGGCAGCCTGCAGGATGGAATGGATGGCTTCGCGGCGATCGAGTTCGATGCGGCAAGCCTCGGGGCTCGTCCCGCGCACCGCACAGACCCCCTGCCAGATCGCGTTTGCGATGGCGGCGGGTTCTTCGCTGCGCGGATTGTCCGAAGTGATCCAGACCTCGTCGGCGAGGCGCGCCGCCACCTCACCCATCTGCGCGCGTTTGCCCTGGTCCCGTTCGCCGCCGCAGCCGAACAGCACCCAAAGCTTGCCGCCGCCTTCGATGCGGCGCAGGCTCGTGAGCACGTTCTGCAAGGCATCGGGCGTATGCGCGTAATCGACCCAAGCGGCCGGGCGACCGGGACCGAGCGGAATCGGCTCGAGGCGACCGGGCGCGGCTTGGAGGTGCGGCAGGGCGGCGAGCAGACCGGCGGTGTCGTGACCGAGCCAGCGCGCGCAGGCGAGGGCCTGCAGCAGGTTCGAGATGTTGTGCGCGCCGAGCAACGGCACGTGGATTCCGGTGGCCGAGAAACCAAGGCCGTGCAGGTCGAAACGCGTGCCCGAGGTGTCGGTGCGCAGGTGGTTGGCCCACAGGTCCGCGGGGCTTTGCAGCGAGGTGCTGAGCACCCGCGCCCCCGCCGCGCGGGCAGCGTGCACCATGCGCGGGTATTCGTGGTCGTCGGCGTTGAGCACCGCGGCGCCGTGGCGGTCGAGGCAGGCGAACAGGCGCGCCTTGCTCGCCGCGTAGGACTCCATGTCCCCGTGGTAGTCGAGGTGGTCGCGGCTGAGGTTGGTGAACACCGCCAAGTCGACCGAGGTGCCTGCGAGCCGTTCTTGGTCGAGGGCGTGCGAGCTGGCTTCCATGATCACCGTGCCCCCATCCACTTCGCGTTGGCGCGCAAATAGATGCTGCAGGGTGATCGCGTCGGGCGTGGTGTGCGTGGCGGGTTCGAAGACCCCGCGCGCCAGGTAGTACCCGGTGGTGCCGAGCAGCGCCGGATCCTGGCCTTGCGCGCGCAGCAGCGAACGCAGCAGGAACGCGGTGGTCGTTTTGCCGTTCGTGCCGGTGATCGCCACGACTTCGAGATCGCGCGACGGGTTGCCGGCGAAAGTCGCGGCGGCCAGACCCAGGGCCCGGCGCGGATCGGGATGCAGCCAGACGGGAATCGGCAAGGCCATTCCCGCGGGAAGGTCGCTCGCCAAAATCGCCGCTGCGCCGCGTTCGATCGCCTGCGGCACGAAAGACCAACCGTCGCGCTGGCTGCCCGCGAGGGCGACGAACAGATCGCCCGGTTGCACCCGTCGCGAGTCGAGTTGCACGCCGGTGAGCACCAGTCCCGCGGGCACCTGGCCCGGATTGCCGATGGCGCCGCCGATGCTGCGCACGAGGGTCATCAACTCAACGCCCATCGGAGGCCTCCCAGGGCAGGGAGCCGGCGGGGTCGGTATACAAGAACTCGCCTTCGGGTTCGGCCTGGGAGTCGTACGGCAACTCGTCTTCGAATCCGTATCCCGCGTCCAGCTGCTCGACCCACGCGGGACCAAAGGCCGCGTCGCCTTCTTCGTACCACGGGAATTCCATGGTCCCGAAGGCATCGGCGGGCATGGCGGGCAGGACGAAGTCCTCCGACTCGCCCACCTGCGCCGGCAATCCAAAACCCTCGCGCAGCACGCGCACGGCGGTCCGGCCGGCCACGTCTGCGCCAAACTTGAACTTCGACCGGGCGTCGTCTACCACCACCAGGGTCAGCAGCGTCGGACCCTCGGGCGTGAGCCGCCCGATCGCACACATCGACGAGGTGTAGCAGGTCTTGCGCTTGCCCTTGTGATCACGCTGACCGCGCAAACTGCGGTAACACTCGCGCGAGCAAGAGGTGTGGTTGCGTTCGTGTTCGGCCAGGTGCTGCAACTCCACGTGGATGCAGACTTCGGTCTCGACCTTTTCGGTGGTACCGGTTTTGGTGCCGATGTAGTCGAACTCCGGGCAGAACTCAGGGCTCGCCACGCGCCGGCCCGTGCCTTCCTTGGCGCCGAGGGCCATCATCGCCAGCACCTTGCGCGCCGCCTCGGGATCGATCGCCTGGTGCCCCTCGGGCACGACGAATTCGCGCCAGTCGTCGCCTTGGGACACCGCGTCCACCAGGCGCAGGGACACGAAACGCCCGCCGCGCGCCAGGGTCGCTAGGCCCTGGGCGTGTTGCCACAGGGTGACGCCGAGTTCGTGGCCGAAACAGATCGACGCATGGGTCGAAGTGCGGCTCCAAGTGCCCTTCTTGAGCGGCGGCAGGTACCCCGGCCGTTCGGGGCCGAGGCCCACACCAGGACGCGATCCGTACCCGAGGCCCACGAGCCACGGGCGCAACCAGGCGGGATCGAGGCGCAGACCGATCTGCACGAGGATGGCGTTGACCGAGCGGGTGAGGCCGGTGGTCGCGCTGATCTCGGGCACCGGCGGCGCGCCTTCCGCCTCGCGGATCAGACGGCCATGGTTGCCGTTGCGCACCACCAGGCCACGCGGATAGTAGGTCGGCAACATCTCGTCGGGGGTCACGACCCCCTGCTCGAGCGCCGCCGCCATGATCAGCGCCTTGAAGGTCGATCCCGGCGTGAACACGTGCTGGGTCGGCAGGTACGCCGAACCCGGATAGGCCTGGATGCCGTCGACCGCGAGCACCTTGCCCGTTTCGACCTCGACGCAGATGCCCATGGCCAATGCCGGGTCGTGCACCTCCATCACGTCGAGCAGTTCCTGGTGCAACCGGAACTGCAGATCGGCGTCGAGGGTGCTGTGCAGCAGCACCATGTCGTCGGCGGCATCCACCCCATCGAGGGTGTCCTGCACGCGGCGGTCGGGCCAGCGCAGGCGCCGGTCGCGGGCCACCTGGCGGTGCCGCGTGCGATGACTGCGCGGATCGAGCTGCCACTCCTGCTCGAGACCCGAAGCCTCGAACAGGTCGGAACACAGGCGTTCGATGCCCGACCACGGCTTGCGCTCGTTGGCGAGTTCGTCGGCGCGGGCTTCGAGCGGGTCGGCGGGGCTGTCCCAGGCGAGCAGGTGCGGCGCGTTCTCGCGGTCGCGCAGGGCCTGGGCCTTAGCAGCCTCGGCGCCGAGCACGCCCCAGTGGCCGAGCACGCCGAAGGAGTCCTCCGGGGATTCGGCGGCTTTGCCCATCGGCTTCATGCCGTCTTCCCGGCTGCGCACCGGCTGCGCGCGGCGCATCGACGGTTCGAGCTGTACCTGGTACGACGAAACCGCTTCTTTGCTCAGGAGTTCGGACAGGGCGTGGGCGCGGCGCGGATCGATGCTGCGCTCCACCACGCGGAACGTCGTCGGGCAGAGTTCGGCCCAGATGCGATCGGCCAGGGCAGCGCGGGCTTCGAACGGCGTCAAGCGGTCGAGGTCCTCGCGCACGTCCGCGGGCAGGCCGAAACCGGCGACCAGCGTCGAAAGGTCGCGCAGGAAGCGCCGGGTCCAGCGGTCGGGCCGTTTTTCGGCGCCCTTGCCGAGGTGCCGCACGCGCTCATCGACGCCGAGCACGATGCGCGGATCCCACATGAGCGTGGCTTCGCGCCCGCCCTCGAGCACCTTCCAATCCCAACCGGCCATCGGCACGGCTTCGGCTTTCGGATCGAGGGTGCCGCGCTCGAGCCAGCGCTGCACGGTGTTCACCTGATCCGAGCGGAAACGCAGCAGGCGCGGCGCCACGGGCACAACGAATCCCTGGGCCGCGTCGAACTCGCGCGGCAACAGTTGTTCGAGCAGCGGATCGACGTCGATGCCCAGCACCTGCGCCATGCTCGCCGCGAGTTTTTCCGGGGTGTGCGAGCGCCACAACGAGCGCGGGGAAACCGACAGATCGAAACACTCAACCGAGAGGGCCAGGGCCTGGCCGTGGCGGTCGTAGAGCTCAAACGGAGCCCGCGGCGCCGCGTGCTCGCGCACGGTTTCGGGTTGTTTGCCTTCGGAGGCAAACGCGAGGTGCACGCTGCGCGCCAAAACGGCAATCAGCACCACGGTGATGCCTTGCACCGTGATGCGCCGTCGGCTGTCCAGGTCCCCCCCCGGGGCCCCGACAGCAGGGTTGCGTGCTTGATTCATTGAACCCCTGGATTCTCCGCCCCCGCGGAGGATCTCCTCATTTCCCTATTCTCCAAAGTGGTGGCCTGGAATTCAAACCGCGAAAGCTCGCTTCGCAGTCCTGAGATCCGACGCTCATACCACTCGGTTTCGCTCTGCAGGCTCTGCAGCCTGGCCCCCTCCTCGAAGTTGTCCGCCTGCAGCGAGCAGGTGAGGCAACCGACGCCGAATGCGACCGCACTGACGAAGAAGGCCAGGGGCAGACGTTTCATGGCGTGTTCGGGTTGGGCTGGGGGCCGGGTTGGGAAACGGGACCCAGGCGCCGGGCGCCGCGCAAGACGGCGGATCGGGCCCGCACGTTGCGCCGCAGCTCTTCCCGGCCGGGCTTGATGGGTTTCTTGGTCAACAGTTCCCATCGGCCGGCTTTGGCCCCTTCCGCCAAGAAATGCTTCACGACTGCGTCTTCGCCCGAATGGAAGGCGATGACGGCGAGCACGCCCCCCTCGGCCAGGCAGTCTTCGGCCCCCTGCAGGCCCGCCATCAGCTCGGCCCCCTCTTGGTTGACCTCCCGGCGCAGGGCCTGGAAGACCTTGGTGGCGGGGTGCAGGCGCCCCGCGCCCCCGGCCACGTCCGCGACGAGGTCGGCCAGGGCGGCGGTGCGCTTGAAGGGCACGCGTTTGCGGGCGGCCACGATGGCCGCGGCGATCGGGCGGGACCGGTGTTCGTCGCCTTCGCGCCAGAACAGGTCCGCGAGCTCCCCCTCGTCCCAATCGTTGATGATGTCGGCCGCCGTGATGCGCCGACGCGGGTCCATGCGCATGTCGAGCGGGCCGTCTTTCTGGAAAGAAAAACCGCGTGACGGCCGATCGAGCTGGAGTGAGCTTGCACCCACGTCCATCAACCACCCGATCGGCCGTTCACGACGGAGTTTGCGCACCAGGCGCGCAAGGTTGGAGAGACGCGCGCGCACAAGGCGCGCGCGCCCTCCGAAGGGCTCCAGGTTCTGCCGGGCCAGGGCCAGGATCTCAGGATCCTGGTCCGCGCCAAGGACGCAAAGGTCCGGCCGCGCCTGAAGCAGGGACGTCGTGTGCCCCCCGGCACCCAACGTCCCATCCACGATCCACTCGGAGGCACTCAGGGTCGGTGCCCTACCCCCCAGCAGGGTCACCACCTCCGAGGCGAGGACCGGGATGTGCACATCCGGGGTATCAGCCATGGCGCTGCGCCCCCCGGCGGTGTTTCGAAGTGGCCGTTCGCATAGGGCGATCAAATTCCCCCCCCGCCGGCGGCGTCGCCGGCCAGCAAACGGTCGATGGTTTCGGTCTCGGCGTCGAGGCGCGCCTGTTCGGCGGCCCAACCCTCCGGCGACCAGATTTCGATGCGGTCCATGATTCCCACGAAAACCGCTTCCTTGTCGATGCCGGCCTGGGCGATCAGGGCGGCGGGCAGCAGCAGGCGGCTCGAGCCGTCCAGGCTGACCCGGTGGGCGTCTTTGAACAGCTTGCGCTGCAGGGCGCGCTTCTGCGGCGGGGCGTAGGCCTGGGTGTTCAGCCGCCCGATCGCCCGCGTGAACCCCGATTCGGGGAACAGGTAGAGGCAGCCGTCGGTGCCCGGGGTCAGCACCCCGCCGCGCTGGCCCTCGCTGTCCAGGGGCAGGCCCATGGCCAGGCGCTTGGGCACGAAGACGCGCTTCTTGGCGTCCACGGGGTGCGTGGATTCCCCACAGAAGAGGAACTCCCCCTCTGCCATGGAAGCCCCTGCTTCCCGGGTCCACTCTGCTCCACCTTGCCCCATTTCGGTATCTTTTCGCCCCACCAGGGGACCGGCAAGGGGTAGGCGAAGAAATCCGGTCGCCCCCAAAATCCCTTCCCATTCCGGCTGGGCCGCCCCTGGGGGCCCCCCGCCGGCGCCGCCCCCAGATGTGGGGGCATGCCCCCTTCGCGCCCCCGAAAACGGGGGTTCGGCGCCCTTCCCAATGCCGAAACCGGCGGGCGGAGAATCGCGCCAAGGCAGGGCCGGGTCCCGCCACCCCGCTTGATCCGGGCATTGACCGGGCCCGGCGTTTAGGATGCCCGCCATGATCCCTGCCCTGTTCTGTGCGCTGGCCGCCCTCCCGCAGGCCCCCCCCCAGACCATCGAAATCCGGGACGTGCTGGCGGTGCCCGCCCTGGGCTCCCGCGGCCGCAACCCGATCTACACCGACGGGCTCGAGTTCCAACGCACGCTCGGCCCGCTCGCGCCGCCCACCGAAGGCCAGGGCGTCGCCGCCGCGGATGGCACCCTGCACAACTGGACCGCCGTGCACGCCGACGAGAATGGCTGGCTCGGGGACTCGAACATGGCCGGTAACTGGTTCTACGCCCCGGTCGACATCGCCCAGGCGGGGTCCTTTGTGCTGAACACCTCGGGCAGCTCGTTCGCTTGGATCGATGGCGAAGCCCGCGCCGGCGATCCCTACAACCTGGGAACGAGCCGCCTGCCCCTGTACCTCGAGAGCGGCCGGCACCACCTGTACTTCCGCCTCTCCCGCCCCCCGTTCCGCGGTCAATTGGAACCGACGGCCGTGCCCGTGTTCCTGGAAGGGGTCGACACCACCCAACCCGATGTGCTGCGCGGGGAAGGCGGCCGGTATTGGGTCGGGCAGATGATCTCGAATGCTTCGGCCACGACCCGCACCGGTTGGTCGATCGTCGCCACCGCCGTGCTGCCCGCCAGCGCGCCGTCGCTCGATTCGATCACGACCCCGCTGCACCCCCTGCCGGGTAGCACCCAGATCAAAGCCGCCATCGCGATCCCTGTCCCCCAGACCCTCGCGGAACCCACCTACACCGTGCGCCTGGCCCTGACCGACGAACGCGGCAACGCCGTGCACGAACGTTCGTTGGTGCTCAAAGTGCTCAATCCCTCGGAAACGCACAGCCGCACCTTCGTCTCCGGCATCGACGGCAGCGTGCAGTACTTCAGCGTGGTTCCTCAAAAAGCTGATGGCGCGCCCGTCGAGGAATCCGGCCTGATCCTGAGCCTGCACGGGGCGAGCGTGGAGGCGATCAGCCAAGCGCGCGCGTACCAGGCCAAGGACTGGGCCACGGTCGTGGCCGCCACCAACCGCCGCCCCTTCGGCTTCGACTGGGAGGACTGGGGACGCATGGATGCGCTCGAAGTCCTGGGCCTCGCGGAGTCGACCTTCCCCCACGCGCCCGACCGCGTGTACCTGACCGGCCATTCGATGGGTGGCCACGGCACGTGGCAGGTGGGCGCGCAACGCTCCGACCGGTTTGCCGCCATCGCGCCGAGTGCCGGTTGGCGCAGTTTCTGGGACTACGGCGGCGGCGCCACCTTCCCCGACGGGGATCCCGTGGCCGAGGTGTTCTCTCGCGCGGTGAACCCGAGCCGCACGCTCGAGATGCGCGAAAACTACGACGCGCTGGGCGTGTATGTGTTGCACGGGGATGCCGATGACGTGGTGCGTGTCTCCGAGGCCCGCGCCATGCGCTCGATGCTCGCCGAGCGCCACCGGAACTTCGCGTACTACGAACAACCCGGCGCAGGTCACTGGTGGGGCAACGAATGCCTCGATTGGCCGCCGTTGATCCGGTTCCTGCGCGACAACCGCCTGGCCGATGCGCGGCTCGCGGATGACGTGCGATTCACCAGCGCCAGCCCCGCGATCCGCTCGCGCCAGGGTTGGATCGAAGTCGAACAGGCCCAAAGGCCGCTGGATTGGGTGCGCGTGCACGGCCGCATCGACGGCGACAAGCAGCGCATCCGGCTCGAGCTCGAGAACGTGGCGCGCTTCCGCATGGACCTGGGCCCGTGGCTCGGGGCGCAGAAGGAGATCCCCGAAGCGCTGAAGCTCGAAGTGGGCGACTCGGAGTGGATCCTGCCCGCCGCCGACTGGGCCCGTCCCCAGGCGTTTTCGCTCGCGGCCGACGGCACCCTGCGCCTGGAAACCGGCCCCGCCCCCGCCGGGGAGAAGTCCCCGCAACGCATGGGCCCGTTCAAGGAGGGCTTCCGCAACCGCTTCGTGCTCGTGTACGGCACCGGGGGCAACGAAACGGAGAACAAAGCCCTGTTCGCCAAAGCCCGCTACGACCTCGAGGTCTGGCGCTACCGCGGCAACGGCAACGCGCGCCTGGTGCGCGACGTGGACCTCGTGCTCGACGCCGTCGCCGATCGCAACCTGGTCCTGTACGGCAACGAGGAGACCAACCGCGCTTGGGCGCAGCTGGTCGATCCGGCCCTGGTTTCGGTGGGACGGGATCACGTGCGCGTGGGCGACCACCGCGTGGAAGGCAGCGGCCTTGCCCTGCTCGCCGTGTTGCCGCGCCCCGGAACCCAGGTGCAATCCGTGGTGCTGATCTCGGGCACCGGCCTCGCCGGCGTGCACCTCACCGAACAACTGCCCTACTTCGTCTCCGGCGTGGCCTATCCCGACTGGACCGTGCTCGACCGTTCGTTCTTGCAACGCGGTTGGCCCGGCGTGCTCGGCGCGGGCTTCTTCGCCAACGATTGGACCCTCGGCCCGGGCGCCACCACCGCCTGGCGCGAGTAACGCTCCCCTCCCCTGAACCCGACTCCAACCATGAACCCCCTCTCCATCGGCTGCCTGCCCCTGTTGCTCCTGCCCCTCGCCTGCGCCACCATCGGGAATCACCCCCACAGCGATTCGGACTGCGGTCCCGAATGCTGCGCAGCGGACGGCTCCAAGGCGGAATGCGGTACTCAAGCGCCCAAGACCCTGCCCGCGAACCTCGACGCAGAGAAGCGCGAAAAGTTGCTCGGCGCGGTGAAAGCCCTTGAAGGCGACTGGACCAACGAAGACGGCGAACACACGCAGATCCGCGTCAGCTCGGGCGGCAGCATCGTGCGCGAGATCATGTTCCCCGGCCAGCCCTTCGAGATGACCAACGTCTACCGCCTCGACGGCAACGACCTGTGCGTCACGCACTTCTGCGCGGTGGGCAACCAACCGCAGATGCGCGCCACCGCCCTAGGCGACGGCGAGATCGCGTTCGCGCCGGACGGCGTAGGCGACTACAAAGGTCCCTCCGACCTGTACATGGGTTCGCTGGTGCTCGACCTCATGGACGCGGATCACTTCGATCAGGTCTGGACCTCGTTCACCGACGGTGAAGTGGTCGACACGATGACCATCCACTGGACCCGCGACTGATGCCGAAACCCCTGCCCTTCGTCTGCAGCGCGTGGCTGTGCATGGCCCTGCCTTGGGCCTTGCCGCAGGAACAAACCGCACCGGAAGTCGCGGCGCTCACCGCGGCGACCTCCGAAACCGATCCCTGGGCCGCCCTCGGCCCGGCGGATTGGGCGGGGTACTTCCCCGCGGGCGCGATGGAAGGCCGCGGGCTCGACGCTTGGTACGCGAACCGGCACAACGATCGGCGCACCGCGGCCGCGCTGCTCGAAGTGGTGCGCGAGGGACTGCACGATTGCACGGCTTCGCGCGACCGGGTGCTCGTCTGGGTCGGCGAGAAGTACATCTGGGAGAAGAACCCCCAGAACCCGCAGGCGATCGAGCTCATGTGGCACGCCTCGGACCCGCGCCCGGCGGCGGATGCTTGGGGCACGCGCCACCACGCGGTGTACTTCGGCCTGTCGGTGGTCAAACCCAAAACCCCGGCGTTGCTCGCGCAGATGGCGCGGCTCGCCATGGCGAGCGAGGATCCGGCCCTGCTCGCGCGCATCGCGTGGGGCTGCAGCGCCGAAGCCGAAGCCCTGATCGCGCGCTTTGCCCCCTTCGAAGCGGCCCCCGAGCCTTCGGTGGCCGCACGCGCCCAGCTGATGACGGGTTTGCTGCGCGGCAAGGGCAGTGCGTTCCAGTGGTTCAAGGCGCGCGATGCGGCGCGCCTCGAGCCGCGCTGGAGCGATGACGTCGCGGGGCACAAGGCGCGTTTCGCCGAATGGCCCAGAGACGCGCGCGCGGCTTGGCTCGCATCGATCGTGAACCGCCGCGACGTGCTCGCGATGGCCGCGGAGGACCTGGACTGGGCCGCGCACCTCGCCCAGGACGGCGATGCGGCGGTGCGCCAGCAGGTGGCGCGTTTGCTCGGCATGCGGCTCGCGTGCGAACCCGAGCTGCGGGGGCTGGCCGCGTTCGACGCGCTTAGCCAACTGGCGAGCGATGCCGACGAAGGCGTGCGGTATGCCGCGCTGTACCACGGGCTCTGCGCGGCTCCCACCGCGCGGCCGGAGTGGATCGGACTGTTGCTGGCGGCGCACCGCGAGCACGATCACGCCGCGTGGCGGGGTCCGATCGAAGACGCGCTGGCGTACTGCAAGGATGCCGTGCCCGCGGCGCTCGAAGCGTTGGCCGGCGCCCGCGATGGCGACGGCGCTTGGACTCCCTGGGCGCGGACCTGGCTCGGCGAATGATCCGGCGGGCTCAGGCCTGTTCCGCCTCGGCCAGATCCTCTTCGGCCAGATCCGCTTCGGCAACAGGTTCCGCTTCCGCCGCGCTGCCCGCTTCGCCGGACTCCTGCTCCGATTCCTCGGAACCCTCGCCCTGGGCCGCCGCCGACAGGCTCTCGTCCTCGTCGACGCCGTCGAAGATCGCCTGCAGGCGCGCGCGCACCTCGGCCATGCGCTCCGGTGTGAAGTCGAACACCTCGACCGTGTGACGCTCCTCGCTGCGCGGCCGGCGCACGATGAACGACTCGCCCGAGTCGTCGCGCAGGATGCGCTCGAGCTTGACGCGCTTCTTGCGCATCAAGAGCAAGCAGAGCACGTACCGCAGTTCGCGCAGGTGCACCTCCTGGCGTTCGGTGAGTTCGATGAACAGGCGCTCGATCGCCTCCATGTCCATCGCCACGGCCTGGTGCTTGTGCTCCTGGTGCCGGGTGGTCCACCAGAAGCGGTTCCCGTCCCCATCGGCTTCGCTGCCGGGACCGAAACGGCCCGCATCCCAGCAGCCCTGACAGGCATCCTTGCGCGCGAGCTGGTCCCCGGTCAGGTGCACCATCGAATGGTGCCGTTCCCCGTCCGCAAAGGGTTTCTCGCACACCGAACACGCCGCCTGGCGCGCGCTGATCTTCCACTGGGCCATGGCCCCATCCTAGCCCGGAACCCGTCGCGGATCCCGTTCCTGGCCGGTTGCCGGCCTCAAGGCGGGAATCAGCGCGGGGCGGGGGCGGTCCCCAGGAACCGTTGCAGAATGCCCGGCCGCTCGCGGCTCCACCAAGCGCGCCACTCGGCCACCGTGTGGGCCTGCTTGTTGCGGGTCATGGCGGTCAGGGCGGCCTGGGTCAGCAGCACGGCAGAAGGGTCCCCGTCGCGCTCGCTGCGCTCCAGGTAGTTGAACAGGGCCGGGAAGGTGCGCGGATCCCCCAGGCGGGCCAGGCCGTGCACCACGTCCTTGCGCACGTCCAAATCCGCGTCGGCCAGGGCCGGCACGAGGTAACGCGCTGCGTCGGCGGCGGTTTCGGGGTCGTGGCGACCCCAGCGCGCCATGGCCAGGGCGCATTGGCTGCGCACGATCCAATCGTCGTCGGACTGCAGGCGCGCGCCCAGGGCCGCGCGCACCGCGGGGTGGTCCAGGCGCGGATCGGCGAAGTCGGGTTGGATCTCGCCCAGGGCTTTGGCCCCGCGGCGCCGCGCCACGGGTTCCTTGCGCTCGAGCAGTCCGACCAACGGTGCCACCGCGGGCGTGCCGATCTGCAGCAGCAGGCCCTCCACCGCGACCGGCCCGAGGCCGAGACCGAAGGTCATCACCTCCGCCAACGCCGGCGCCGAATGCGGACCGAGGTGCACGAGTTCGGCGCCAACCAAGCGATACCGCGGCGACTGGTCCTCGCGCCCCGTGTCCACGTTGCCCGCGGTCAGTTCGGTGAGCAGATCGTCGATCAGGTTCTCCACGAGGAAGCGCGTGCGGGCCGGATCGGCCAGGGCTGCGTCGCGCAGATCGGGGTACTCGGGCGAACGGGTTTTCCACGCGCGCCATAGGTCGGCGTACTCCGCGGGCAATTCGTTCAGCGGCGTGAGCTGGGCCGGTTCGGGCTCCGGCGCCGTGCTCTTGCAGGCGACGAGGGGCAGCAGCAGGGCCAGGGCGAGACCCCGGCGCGGATCAAAGCGGCGATTCATCGGGGCGGGGGGCATCTTTGGGAGCGAGCAGCTCCTGATAGTGCTCGATGTGCTGCTCGGCTACCGCGCGCCAACCGAGCAATTCGGGGGACTTCGGCCGCAGGCGCGCGAGCTGCTCGGGCTCGCGCAGCACCTCGGCCAAACGGTTGGCCAGGGCGCGCGCATCCCCCATCGGGAAGTGCCAGCCGTCGATGCCGGGGCGCACGAGTTCCGCCATGCCGCCCAGGTCGGACACCAGGCACGGTACGCCGAGGGCCAGGGCCTCGTGCAGGATCAGCGGACGGTTCTCGAACCATTGGCTGGGCATCACGAGCAGGTCGGTCTTGCCGAGCAACTCCGCCACCTGGTTGCGGTTCTGCCGGCCGCGCAACTCGACCATCAACTCCTCCGCCGCCGCGCGCAGCCCTTCGACATAGGGCGGGGCGTGGTTCGTGGGACCGGCGATGGTGAGTTCGCCGCGCGTGCGCAGTTCGGCCGGCAGGCGGCGCCAGGCCTCGAGCAACAAGTGCGGCCCCTTGATCGGGATCAGCGTGCCGAGGAAGGTGATCTGCACCGGGCGCGAACCGATCGTGTTGCGCTCGAGGACCTGGGCGGGCTGCAGGAAGTCCCCTTCCTCCACCCCGGTGGCCACGAGCCGCATGCGGTCTGCAGGCAGGCCAAAATCGGTCATGCGCTGCATCAGGAAACGCGACGGGCATAGGAAGCGCTGCACGTTCTCCGCCATGGCCGCGCGCATGCCGTCGCGGCGCGCCTCGGCCCAGCGGGCGCAGGTGGCGATCTGCTCGGCCGCCACCGGGGCGGGGTCCTGCCCGCGGGTCACCGCGGGCCGGCCCGGACCGGCAATGCGCCGCGCCAGGGGTCCGAGGTCCACGCGCGTGAGCTTGTGCACCATTCCCAAGGTGCGCCCCACGCGCCGTTGTTTGTCCCCCTGGGCCCAGGCCACGTGGGGAATGCAAGTGCCGCAGCGCTGCGTATCGACCACCTCACAAACGCTGCCGTCGGCATGCACCAGTTGCCCCATCGCCGCGCACTCGACGTTGTAGTCGTGCAGGGTGAAGAGCACCGCGCGCGCCTTCGCCCGGGCCAAGGCGAGGCAACCGACCGACAGGTACATCAGGTGCTGGAAGTGCACCACCTCGGGCTGGAACTCGTCCAGCACCTCGGCGAAGCGCGCGTCGATGCCCGGGTGGTTCCAGGTCTCCTCGAAACGCGTGTGGAACAGGTTCTGCACGAGCTCGAAGACCTGCAGGCCCTGCCAACCGTGCCGCTCGATGCGCAGGTTGGCGCGCCCCACGTGTTTGCCCGTGTGCAGCACCGCCACCTCGTGGCCGAGGGACAGGAGGCCCTTGGCGAGTTCCGAGGCGTACACCTCCACTCCCGCGGAATGGGCGGGCGGAAAGAGGTGGCTGACGATCAGGATGCGCATGGGCGAAGCGCGGCGGATCAGGAGTCTTTCGGCTCGGGCGCTTGCGTGGGAGGTTCCGTTGTTTCGCCCGCAGCGTTGCCCGCAGCGTCACCGGCTGCATCCCCTTCCGGGGCCGGTGCAGGCGGCGCGGTCACCGCAGTCGCCAAGCCCTCGAGGCTCTTCTCGAAGGTCGGCCCGATCGACTTCTCCGCCAGGAACTTGAAGTACCGGCTCCAGGGGGTCGCCATCTCGCCCGTGATCGTCATCGTCACCCGCAGGCCACCGGGATCGTCCTGATACTCGACCGCGCCTTGCGTGTGCACGCGGTTGCCGTCCAAGTCCAGCTGGAACTGGATGCCCGTCTCCGGGTTGCTGGTCAAGATCTCGAGCCGCGCCGGTTTGATATCGCCGAGTCCGCCCCACACCCACACTTGACCGGAACCCGTCTCGCTGCCTTCGAAGCTCGAGGGGGTTTCGCTCTCCGCCGGCGGCTTCAGGGCCGACCAGACGGGCCAGGTGCGCAAATCGTTGATGCGGGCGTGCACGGCGACGCGATCCGCTGCGATGACGCGATCGCGCGTGACGGTGTAGTGGTCCGGCAGGAAGAATCCCCCCAGGTAGGTGCCGAGGAGCAGCAGCAGGAAGGCGAACACGAACTTCATCATGGCGGCGACCATCCTACCCCGCCGCCCGCCGGGGTTCGCCCCTCGGGAAGGGGGAATCGGGCGCTGCGAAGCTCGCTCAGATGGGAATGCGTCCCGCCAGCGCCCACCAGGCGCGCAGGCACACGTCGAGCAGCCCGACCGCCTTCTTGAGCAGCCCCGAACGGGCCACGGCCGGGGTGACCGTCAGGGGGCCGCCGTGCAGCAGCTTGCGGTCGGAGATCACGGCGTGGGCGCGCAAGAAGCGGCGCCGTTCGAGGCTCTCGGGCAGCAGGCGGAAGAACTCCCATTTGCCGCGGAACCAGTGGCCCAGGGCCTTCTGTTTGATCGCAAACGCGAGCCAGAAGCACTCGTAGAGGGCGAGGCCCGGCGCCGACAGCACGAGGGTGCGCAGCCGGTGGCAGCGCAGCAGGTACAACCAGCGGTTGCGCGAGTGGAAGAACACGCGGCGGCCGGGATAACTTGGGCCGTCGCGGAAGGAGATGCCGGCCGTGCCCTCGTCGTGCAGCACGATTGCATCTTCGACGCTCAGGATCGTGCGCCCGGTGCGGCGCAGGCGCATCGACAAGTCCAGGTCTTCGAAGAGGATGAAGTACCGCTCATCGTAGCCCCCGAGGCCGAGCACCGCTTCGGTGTCCATGAGCAGGCACACCGCGATGGCCACATCGACCGGTTCGATGCCGGTGCCCTCGGCTTCGGCGATCGGACGGTAGAAGTTGCGCAGGGCGATCAGGCCGCCGTAGTGCAGGAATCCCCCGTCGTAGTGCACGCGGTCGCGCTCGGCGGAAAACACGCTGCGCGGCTGCAGGATCACCGGCTGGCGCTCGTCCCCCGCGGCGGCCACGAGCTTGACCAGCATGTCGGGCGTTACGATGGCGTCGTTGTCGAGGGTCAGCACCCAGCGGCAGGCGGCCGCGCGGTACCCCGCGTTGCGCGCTTTGGCCGGGCCGCCGTTGTCGGGCATCGCCACCAGGCGCACCTGTGGAAACCGCGCGGCGATGAACTCGCGGCTTCCGTCGGTGGACAGGTTGTCCACCACGACGATCTCCGCGAGCTGATCCCCGAGGTCCACCAGGGCCCCCAAGCAACGCTCGAGGTACGCCATGCCGTTGTAGTTGCAGACCACCGCCGAGATCTCACCCAGCTCGGGCCGCTCGCCGCCCCGTTTCGCCTCGCTCGCGCCGCCCATTCGATCAATCCAGCGGCAGTTCGAAGTCCTCGGCCCGCACCGGCGCCCGGTGCTTCAGGCAATACGGCACGTTCCAAAGCACGCTGAAACCCGCGCGGCAGAGCACCCACCAGGCCCCCTTGGTCTCGCGGATCGAACGGCCGATGCCGATCGTGCCGGTGGCGTCGCTGACCGCCCCGGATTCTTCCGCGGCCTTGGAGCGCAGCAGCACCTTCGAGAAGACCTGGAACGGCATGCGCGCAAGGTCCTTCGCGGGCGCGTACTTGAGCATCGACAGCCACGCGTTGCGCGCGTGGAAGTACAGGCTGCGCTTGCCCATCTTGATGCCGAACGGCGTCTTGTGGTATGCGATGGCTTTGGGGAACTGCAATACGCGGTACCCCAGATTGAGCAGGCGGCAGGTCAGGTCCCGTTCGTTGCCGTAGATAAACAGCCGCACGTCGTAGTACCCCGCCTTGGCGATCGCTGCGCTGCGCGCCAGGCTCGCGCAACCGCGGAACGTGCTCATGTAGCGCTCGGAGTTGATCTCGGGCGAGTTCTTGTAACTCTCGGGCATGCCCGGCTCGACGATCTTGGTGGACACGATCGCCGTCGTCGCGGGTTCGGCCAGCAGGCGCTGGCGCGCAAGGGCCAGCCAATTCGCCGGCAGGACCACGTCATCGTCGAGGATGGCCGTCAGCTCGCTCAGCGCGCACGAGAAGCCGATGTTGAAGGTCTCGCAGGCCCCGTACTTGTCGTGCGGCATGATCACGATGCGCACGCGCGGGAAACGCCGGCGCACCTCGGCCACGGTTTCGTCGCGCGAGGCGTTGTCCACCAGCACGATCTCAGCGAAGGGTTCGACCTGGGCGCGCAGGGCCTCGAGGTTGGCGCACACGTCTTCGCACTTGTTCCAGGTGGACACGACGGCGGTGGCGGTGGGTCCGGGCACCTCGGGCAGCAAGCGGCGCAGGGCGAACAGGGCGCTCGCCATGGGACGCGTCCAGTGCGCCTTGTCGGCGCCGAAGTCGAGCACCACTTGACCGGTGAGCCCCTGGCCGACCGCCGACAGGGCGGCCCACAGCAGCGCGCTTTCGTCGCGGAGCTGCGCGGCATCGGTGGGCACCGCGAGCACGATCCAATCGGGGTTCTGGGCCTGCAATCGTTCGCGCAGACTCGCCACCAAGCCCGGTTGCGCGCACAGGGTGCCCGCGCCCCAGGGCCCGGCGCCGCCGATGGTCTCCCCCGCCGCGGCGTCGACGGCACACCAAGTTTCGACCTCGGCGCCGCCCAGGCGCGCATCGAGGCGGGACCGCAAGGATCCGGCCTGCGCATCCGAAGTGCACAGGATCAACACCCGCCGGGGATCGGGCAGCGCAGCGAGGGCGGAAAGGTCGGGCATGGCGTCGTCAGGCGGCCCGGGTGGCGAGAATCTCGCCGTACAGCGCGTGCAGGCGCGTGGCCACCCCGGCGGCGTCGGCGATGGTACCCGGCAGGGCCGCCTGAGCGAGGGCCAGATCGGCCGGATCGCTCAAATGGTGACGCAGGGCCCGGGCCCAAGCCGGGACATCCCCCGCCGGCAACACCTCGATCGCGCCGCTTCCGTGCCGCTCGACGACCCCATCGCAATGGGAAGCCAGCACGGGTAGTCCCAGGGCGAGAGCTTCTTCGGCCACCAGCGTGTACCCGAGTTCGCGGCGCATCGGGAAGGCGGCGAGGTGGCACGAACGGGCCAGGGTCGCGATCGCCTGGGTGTCGAGCCGGTCGCCGAGGGTGACCTGCAGGGCCGCAGGGCGCAGGGCCGGCGCGGCGCCGCGGCCGGGTTGGCCGAAGCAGCAGAGTTGCACCTGGTCCTTTTCCAGCATCGCGATCGCCGCCAGCAGATCTTCGAATCCGCTATCGGGACCGCGCTCCCCCAGGTGCAGGATGCGCAAGGGACCCACGCCCGCCCAAGTACGCGCGCTGCGCGAGGTGAGTTCGCTGCCGTACGGCAGGCCCGGTTCGACGATGCGCACGCGCGCCGGGTCCAGGCGCAATCGGTCGGCCAAACGCACGAGCAGGGTGCGGCCGGGCACCAGAATCCGCGCCGCCGCATCGATCTCCCTTTGCCACAGGCCCAGATCGTGTTCGGGCAGGTGCATGAGGCTGAGCACCACCGGCAACTCCGGCGCCAGCGCTTGGACCAGCCCGCCCGTGCCCTTCTCGCACGGATACAGGTGCAACACCCGCGCCCCGGCCACCGCCTGGCGCCACAGGGCAAACCGCTGCCCATCCCCCGCGCCCTCCGGCGCCTGCAACTGCAGCACCGGCACCCCCGCACGCAACTCCCGGTGCACCCCCGCCGGACCTTCACCCTCCCCCGGAGTCACCCACGTCACCGCATGCCCAGCCGCCCCGAGCGCCCGCACATGCCCAAGAGCCAACCGCTCAAGGCTTGCGTGTCCCGGGAGGGTCCCCGGCCCCAGGCCCACAGCGATCGGGCCAAAGTCTGCTTGCGGCGGTTGCATACGTCGAAGGCGAACAACCCCACTTTTCGACCCGACCGCCGGTCAAAATGCATCGACAAACCGGGGCTCGTTGGAAAACCCGTCGGAATCCTCGCTCTCCCTTCCTGTAGTTCCTGCCTGAGAAGGGCATTCCTGAACCTTGTTCCCGCTTGGTCCGCTTCGAGGCACAGCGCTTCACCAGCCTTGTTCCAGCTGCTCCTTCGCTCGATCGCGGATCCTGATCAACAGCTGCCTCCGCACGGGATCCGGCTCCACCCGGCGCAAGGCATCGGCCGCCCGAAACTGCGCATAGGGGTTGCCGTCGATGAGCAGTTGCCGCAATTCGTCCCCACATTCCTCCGCGAACTGCGCAGCCAGTGAGGGGCCGTAACAAATGTCCACCAGATCGTCCGCCGATGCGTTGCGGGCGCGGGTCCAGGTGCGCCAAGACTGCAGCAAGACCGGGAGCGCAGGACGAGCACAGGGCCCGAGCTCCGCGAGCGCTGCCTCGGCGTAGTGTGCCGCGGGCGAGTAGGAGTACAGCAGGGCTTGGGTCAGGGCCGGGACGGCGGCGGCCCCACAGCCTTTCAGAACCGCGGCCCGCTCCATGTGCGAATCTGGGCCAAACCAAATTCCCGACTCCCAGAGCAGCTCCTCCTCGAGTTCGGGCAACAGCGCCGCACCGAATCTCTGGACCGCGTCCCCAGTCCAGCCCATGAATAGGAACTGTTGATCGATGCCGAGGGCAATCACCCGGGCCGCCCGGGCCCGGGCCATTTCCAGGGCGGGTTGTTCGCGCGCCTCACCTTGCGGCAGGCTGCGCAGGTACAGGCGTAGGGCTTCCATCCGGATGATCTCGTTTTGCAGCGATGCGGGCTCCAAGGCCGCCCAATCCACCGGATTCTCGCGCACCTGTGCCAGCACCTGCCCGACCCGGCGCTGCCAGTCCGGAATCTCTTGGTGCCCGCTCCATTCCTCCGGCGCCTGCCGTTCCGCCAAAATCTGCAAGGCCCGGAGGTCCGGCCTCCGGCTGCGCAACAATGCCTCCTGGGCCCAATACGCCTGCACCGGGTCCTGGGCTGCAGCGGCGTCACGCCAAGCTTCGTGGAGCGGAAGATCGCTGCCGGCGCAGACCATCCCCGCGAAAGCGGCCAAGGCCGCAGCGGTTGGATCTGGGTCGAGTAAATGCCTGCGCAGCAGCTCGCCGGCCCGCTCCCCTCGCAGCCAGGCCCTAGCCCGAATCGCCCCTGGGTCCGGGGCCTGGACCGGAACAGGGTCCTGGGCCCATTTCTTGTACCATCCGAAATGCTCGGGGTGGGGCCAAGCATCGGCCAGGCCGATGAGAGCCAACCGGCGGTGCTGCGGATCGGCGCTTTGCAGCATCGCGGACAAGCCCTGCAAACACGCAACGGGATTGCTCGCGATCAAGGCCCCCGCGCGCGCCCGATCGATGGCAACTTCGCTCGCCCATCTCCGCTGCAAGGCCGGATCCACCCCGTCATAGGCCGCAGCGACCCAGCGGCCTGCTTGAGCACGCAGATTCGGATCCGGTGCAAACGCCAATTCCACCGCCGCACTTCCCGTTTCTTCGCCGTGAATGCGCATCTCTGCCAGGGCCCGCGCGTAGGGGCGCCCACCGGGGCTTCGCTCCTTTCCGACCGCCCGGCGCGCGTTGCAGGCGAGCGCCGCCGCCCCCATCGACCCTAGCAGTTGATCGCGCTTCCGCTTGAGGTCGTACCACTCGATGCCAAGGCGCGTGTTCGCTTCGGCCCAGCGCACTCCCCACTTTCGATCCGGTATGGGGAGGTCGATCAAGAAGTCGGTGACCTGCCGATCCTTGCCGCTGACTGCCCACAGCGTGTCGAGAATCTGCGACATGCGTGGCACATCCACCGGTTGCATGGGGCCGGCGAACTCGCGGTACTGTTTGATGAGTTCCACCACCGACCGCGAGGTTTCCACAGGTTCCTCCGTTCGCACTTGCGGCGGCCTATCGGCCCCTTGCAGCGGATCGGGAGCGAGGGCTAAGGAACTCAGGACGAATGCCAGGAACGGGGGTACGAGCATGGAGCCATCCAACGGGGCCTCCCTAGGGCACGGCGCGGAGATCCCATGGCGGTCAGGAAACCCCTGGAAACCACTCGCGGACAGGCGCACCGGCCCGAAGGCTGCTCTGCCACTCGGTCCTCCCCTCCTCTCGGGAGTCGAGCACCCTTGCCCTCACACGCAAACGGCCCCCAGGAATCGTTCCCGGGGGCCGTTTGCAAAGTCCGTTTTGGGTTCGCCTTATTGGGGCAGGCCCGGTTGCAGGTAGGCGTCGATGAACGCGAGCACGCGCTTCGGCACGTCTTCGGGGTCGGGGGCGCGTTCCCACTTGGCGCTGCCTTCGAGCAGGGGGCGGAAGGATTCGTTGGTTTCGCGTTCGACGCGGCAGGTGACGAGGGACTCGCCTTCGGTTTCGGCGGGGCTGAAGTTCACGGTGGCCCGTTCGCGGTAGCCCTTGCCCTTGAAGGGTGAGGCGTTGACGCGCCAGCCGGTGACCACTTCGTTTTTGCCAGGGTCGGCGCCTTGGCCCACCGAGAAGCCCTCTTTCTGCAGGCCGAGCACCACGGCTTCGAAGAGCACGCGGCTGTTGCGGGTGCCGACGGTGACTTCCTCGGTGTGTTTCGGGGGCGCCGAGGAGAACATGCGGCAGCCGCAGAGTAGGACCGGGGCGAGCAACAGAAGGGCGAATCGGCTCATGGCGTTCATTGGTCTTCGGTTTCGTCGGAGTGGTCCCGCAGCACGATGCGCACGGGGACCTCCGCAAAGGGTAGCTCCTCGCGGATGCGGTTTTGCAGGTAACGCAGGTAATCCTTGCCGATCAGGCGTTTGTCGTTCACGAACAGCACGAAGGTCGGCGGTGAGACTTCTGCCTGGGTGGCGTAGCGCAGGCGCACGCGGTAGCCGCGGCTCGAGGGGCTGCGGGCCTCGAGGGCCTTTTCGAGCACCCGGTTCAGCTCGCCCGTGCCCACGCGCAGGGCGGCCTGGGAAGCAAGTTCCTTGGCCAGGCGCAGCAGTTCGTCGGCGCGCTCCCCCATCTTGGCGGAGAGGAACAGGATCGGCGCGAAGAACAGGCCGGGCAGTTGTTCGTCGAGGTAGGCGCGGAAGTCCTCGGGCGTAAGGTCCTTGACCAGGTCCCACTTGTTGGCGGCCAGGATCACAGGCTTGTGGTGGTCGACCACGTAGCGCGCGAGTTTCTTCTCGATCGAAGAGATGGTCTCGGTCACGTCGAACATGAGCACGACCACATCGGCGCGCCGCACGGTCTTGCGACTGCGCGCCTCGGAGAAGAACTCGATCGCGTCCGCCACCTTGCTCGGCTTGCGCAGACCGGCGCTGTCGATGGCGATGAAGGTCTCGCCGTCGCGTTCGAAGAGCACGTCGACGGCATCGCGCGTGGTACCGGGCACCTCGCTGACGATCATGCGCTCCTCGCGGGCCCAATGGTTGATCAGGGTCGACTTGCCGGCGTTGCGGCGGCCGACCACGGCGATTTTGAAGGAGTCGCGCTCGGCGGGCCGCTCCGGCGGGGCGTCGGGCAGTTGTTCGTAGATCGCGTCGTAGAGTGGCTGCATTCCCTGGCCGTTCTGCGCGCTGATCGAATACAGGGCTTCCCCCACGCCGAGGCTGTAGAACTGGTCCACGTCCCAGTCGAGATTGCGGCCCTCGTTCTTGTTGACGACCATCAGGATCGGCAGATCGAGGCCGCGCAGTTTCTCCGCCACCGTCTTGTCGAGCGGTGTGATGCCATCGCGCACGTCCACCACGAACAGCACCAAGTCCGCGGAGCCGATGGCGGTTCTCACCTGGCTCTCCACGTGCGGGCCCAGGTCATCGCGGTCGACGATGCCCACGCCGCCCGTATCGATCACCTCGATCCAACGCGGGCCGTCTTCGGTCGTCAGGCGCACGGGTACGGAGATACGGTCGCGCGTCACCCCGGCGGTGGGTTCGACGATGGCGACACGGCTGCCGCACATGCGGTTGAGCAACGTGGATTTGCCCACGTTCGGGCGACCGACGATCGCCACGCGGGGCATGGGTTGTTGGGACGGCTGAGTCATGGCACGGAAGGCGGAAGGTGGGACCGGGGCGGCGGGTAGCGCTTCGCTACCGCGCGCGGCGGGGCCGCGAACCTGGCGGCACAGGGGGGACGAAGGGAAACGGGCCCGGCGGGCCCGGTGGATCAGGGTACTCCGAGCAGGCGGTGCATCTGCGGCACAACCCGGACTTCCAGGTCCAGGTCGCGGGCCATTTCGCCCAATGGCACCAGCGTTTCCATAGGGGCGGCGGAAAGGCCCCCCATCGGGGTGACGGGCTGCAGGTAGACGGGCAGGCGTGGGGCGCAGTCGGCCTGGTCCTGGAGCAGTTCCTGCCAGGCCTCCACCGGCGCATCGCCGTGCACCACGAGTTTGGTGCAGGCGTCGTGATTGGCGACCAGGTGCAGCGCACGGCGGCGCGTTTCGCGCCATTGCTCGGCATCCGTGGGAACCTCGCCCTGACCCGGCCGCCCACCGGCCCACTCGGGCGCGGCCATGTCAGCGGGCAGTTTGAGGTCGAGGCTCACGTGGCGGATGGCCGGCAAGACGCGCAGCAGCGCTTCGGGGTGCGCGCCGGCGGTTTCGAGATGCAGCGGCCGCTCACCCACCATCGACGCCAGGCCGAGGATGAAGTCCGGCCAAAGCAATGGCTCGCCGCCGGTGATGCTGACGGGCCGGGGTTCCCCGGGCTCCACCGCACCGATCCACTGCAGGGCTTCGAGCGGCGTGGCCCACGCGTTCTCGCGCCGCACGCCGTTCGGGGCGTCGATGCGCACCTGGGCCCCCTCGCGGATGCGCCAGGAACCGGGGGTATCGCAGTAGCGGCAGCGCAACGGGCAGCCGGCGAGGCGCAGGAACACCTGGGGTTGGCCGACGTACTTGCCCTCCCCCTGGATCGAAGCGAACACCTCGATCACCGGGGCTTCACGCGCATCGGTGCTGTGCAGCCAGGTGGGTTCCATTGCGGTCGGGATCGCCGTGCGATCGGGGTGCGCCAAGGCGCGCGGATCGTCCCCAAATGCCCCGGGCCCGCAAGGCGGGCCCGTTTCCAGTGGCGAGCCCAGTGCGCGGGCACCAGGCAGATCCGGTCGTGCCCCGGGCAACCCCGGGGCCGCGCAACGAGGCCGGAAACCCGACCCTACTTGCCGCGCTTCTTCGCCTTGATCTTGAACTTGGTACGCACCTTGGGCATGCCGTAGACCGAGTCTTCCTTCGACAGGCGGCCTTCCTTCATCAGTTTGGCCAGACGCTCGGTACGGGTGAAAACACTGCGCTCACCCACCAGGGTGTTGACGCCTTTCAAAGAGGGGTGGATGGACATGTCACGTCTCGCGGCGGACCCGGCGGCACGATCGCCGCAAACGGTCCTGTACGGGAAAGATTCTTGAACGGCCCCGTCCGGATCGGGGTCCCGCCAAGGGAGCGCAGCATTCTAGGGGCGCGCGCGCCTGGGAGGAACCCCCTGCCGGGGCAAATTTGGTCCCCGGGGCGGCAGGGCACCGGTCCGGACTAGAAGTACAGATCGATCTGGGTCACGTAGGCCGAGGTGAAGGTCCGGCCCTGGGACCCGGGGTATGGGGTGCGCACGACCTTGGCGTGCAGGGCTTCCAGGTCCTCTCGGCCCGGGGTGGCGCCCACTAGCAGGTAGACCACGTCCCCACGGCGGCGGGGCTGGATCACGGGGAAACCCTGGCCCAGCAGGTACTGGTAGTGGCGGATGGCCCGCTCGCGGCCCGCTTGGTTGTCGTTGTACTGGTCCACCACGATCGTGAAGTGGTTGGCGGGGTCCAGGAAGGCGGCGTCGAAGGCGGAGGGGTCGCCGCTCTCGGCCAGGGCGTCGGGGCTCGCGGGCACGGCGCCGGGGTCGGGCAGGGCGCGCGGGGTCTGGGCCTGGGGCGCGGCGGCCACCGCAGGGACTTCGGCCCGGCCGCGGATCTGGCCCAACTGGTACCCGAGGGTGAAGGCGAGCAGGCCCAGGGTCACGGAGAAACCGAGCAGCACCCAGGGGGAGACGGTCAGTTCGGCCTTCGGGGCGGGGGCCGGGGTCGGATCGACGGCGGGGGCCTGCGGGCGCACGCGGGGGCGCAGTTCCACGGGCAGGATCGCGGGCGGAGCTTCGGGCTCGTCCTCCAGACCCGCCTCGGCACCAAGACCACGGGTGACCTGGCGCAGGGAGCGCGTCAGGCGCTGCCCTACCCCTTCGGGTTCCCCGGCCTGGGCGCGGCGTTCGGCTTCGATGGCCTGATCGCGCGTGACCTTGAAGGCCTCCAACATGACGTCCCGGCGCTTGGCCATGGCGTAACTCCTCCCTATTGCGTGCGGTGGGCACGGGCGACCCCCACGGTCTCCCGTCCCGATCCGCAGGCTAGACCCCCGGCCGAGGCGGGGCAAGGATCCCCCCGCCTTTGCGAAGGAACCTGACGCAATTGGGAGGAAACCAGGCGCCCGGGCTCAGCGCCCGCCCAGGTCGGCCAGGGCCGCGCGGGTCAGGTCGACGTAGGGTCCGCCCGGTTCGAAGTCGAGGTAGTTCTGCAGCACGGCGCGGGCTTCGTCGGGTTTGCCGCCGAGCTCGAGGGCACGCGCCAGGTCGAGGTGCACCGGGTCGGGCAAGGCGATGCGCTCTTCGCGGGCCTGGTCGACCAGCCGGTGCCAAGCCGAGGCCGCCGCGCTGTAGTCGCCCTGTTGCATGCTGACGAGGCCCACCAGGTGCCGCGCCACGAGGAACTCGTCGTCCCAGCCAAGGCTCGCTTCGAAAGCGGCGCGGGCCGCGGGCCAGTCGCGGTTGTCGAGGGCGACCTGGCCGCGCTTCAAGTACAGCTCGCGGCCGGCCAAGTGCACGTCCTCCAGGTCCGGCCAGAGTTCCGCGGCGGCGATCAGGTGCGTTTCCGCCGTGACCCAATCGCCCTCGTCGGTGGCGGCGATGGCGGCGCGGGCTTCCTTGCCAGCGGCGGACTTGAGCACGTCCGCACCGCTCGACAATTCGCTTTCGCTCAAACCGAGTTCGTGCGCGCGGCGGAAGTAGCGCAGGGCCAGATCCTTCTTGTCCTGGGCCAGGGCCACCACCCCCGCATGTTTGCAGAACGGCGCGAGTTTGGTCTCCATCGGCCGGCCTTGCGCCAACAGGGATTCGAAGATCTCGATGCCTTCGCCCCAGCGCGCATCGAGCATGCACAGATCGCCGAGCAGCTCCTGCGCTTCGAGGTTATCGGGACTGAGCGCCACCGCCTCGCGCGCGTGTTCGAGCGCGGCTTTGGTCTCGTCCGCCCCGGCCAATTCCTGCGCATACAGGCGTTCCGCTTCGGAAAGCGGATACTTCACGTAGGGCAGATCCGGATCGAGCGCAAGGGCGCGGCGCAGCAGCTCGACGCCGCGTTTCCCTGCCGCGTGCCCGGCTGGAAGATCGTCAGGATGCCCTCGGCGCGCAGCAACTCGGGCGTTTCCCCGAGTCGGTCGCGGCCGGCTTTCCACTCGTCGGCCGCGATCTGCAACTGACCCGCCATCACCGCCAATTCCGCCGCGGTCGCCCACACGCGCGCATCGTCGCCGTCCATCGCGCGCGCCTGCTCCAGCGCCTGCGATGCGGCGAGGGCATCCCCGCGCAGGCTCGCAAGGCGCGCCCGCAGCAGCGGCTCTTCGACTCCAAGTTCGGGCAGGTCCTTCACCTCCGCGAACAGTTCTTCCGCCGCATCGAGCCAACCATCGGCGATCATCTCGCGCAGGGTGCGCACGCGTTCGTCCTGCACGCGCACGGCCGCGCCGCGCGTGCCCTGGCCGCCGCCCCCATCCGGCACCGCCGTGTCCTTCGAACCACAACCCGGCGCCCCCAGGGCCAGGCCGACGAACAGCGCCCTCAGGAAAGCCAGGGCGGGAGCGGAACGGGAGTGGGCGGAACGCAGCATGACCGCATGGTACCGCGCCCATCCGCCCGAGTTGACGGGCCGGTTGCCGCTTTTCCCCGGCAGCGGCCCCCTGGCCTTGGGCGCCGCGCAAAGTTAGGGTCGGCACCCATGCGAAGCGTTCGATTCGTGACCTTCGGCTGCAAGGCCAACCAATACGACACCCAGGTGCTGCGCGAGGCCCTGCTGCGCCGCGGCATGACCGAGGAACAGGCCGAGGCGGATCTGCTCGTCGTCAACACCTGCACCGTGACCGCGGAGGCCGGCCGCAAGGCGCGTCAACTGATCCGCCGCGTGGTGCGCGAGGCCCCGGGCACCGCCGTTTGCGTCACGGGCTGCCTGGCGGAAAGCGAACCCGATGTGCTGCGCGAACTGCCCGGGGTGCAATGGGTGCTCGGCAACGGCGAGGCGAAACGCCCGGTGCAATTCCTGCGCGAACTCGGGCACGACATCGATCCCGAGGAATTGGGCATTCCGAGCGGCATTACCGAGTTTCAAGGCCATACTCGGGCGTTCCTGAAAATCCAGGATGGCTGCGATCAGGCCTGTTCCTTCTGCATCATCCCCTCGGTGCGCGGGCGCAGCAAAAGCCGTCCGCTGCCGGAATTGCAGGCCGAGGTGACGCGCCTCGTGCAAGCCGGCCACGTCGAAGTCGTGCTCTGCGGCATCCACATCGGACATTGGGGTCGCGACCTCGGACTCGGCCTACCCGACCTGCTCGCGGGCCTCGCGGGACTCGAAGTCCCGGGCCCGGATGGGGCCCCCATGCCGTGGCGCATGCGCCTCTCCTCGATCGAAGCGACCGAGGTCTGCGAAGGCACCCTCGAATGGATGGCCGCGCGGCCCGACCGCATCGCACCGCACCTGCACATGCCCCTGCAATCGGGCTCGGGCGAGGTGCTGCGCCGCATGAACCGCTGGTACGGCCCCGAGGAATACCTGGCCGCCTGCGAGCGCATCCGGGCCGTATTGCCCAAACCCGCGCTGTCCGCCGACATCCTCGTCGGGTTCCCCGGGGAGACCGAACAGCACTTCCAGGAGAGCCTCGAGACCTGCCGCGCCGCGGGGTTCTGCCGCCTGCACGTCTTCCCCTTCTCCGCCCGCCCCGGTACCCCCGCCTACGAAATGGCGGATCCGGTCGATCCCCAGGACATCCGCGACCGGCGCATGCGCCTGTCCGAATGGGCCGCCCAGGGCGCCCAGGACTACCTGCGGTCGCTCGAGGGGCTCGAGGAATGGGTGGTGCTCGAGGGTTTCGCCGGCCTGGCGGGCCGCTATCAGCGGGTGCAGATCGATCCGGCCTGGATCGAAGGCCCGCCCCCGGCGGCCCTGCGCGTGCGCTTGCAAGTGCGCGAGCAGGAAGTGCGCCGCGGCGGCGAGATCCAGCGCAAAGCCAGCCTCTGGGGCTTGCCGGAGGTGCTTGCGTGAGCGGCGCAGACCCTCGCGCGGAAGCGATCGCCGGCCTGGCGCGTCACCTGCGCCGCCGGGCCGCCATGGGCATCCGGCGGCTTGGGCCCGGCCCCGTGGGGACCCCGGCAGCCGCCGCCCCGCCGCCCCAGGCCCCCGCCTTCGTGCGGGAGCCGGAACCGCCCGTGGCCGCGCCGCCCCCGGCCCCCGTAACAATCGCCGCACCCCCCCTCCCTGACCGCCCCGTCGATTCCACCGGGGCACGCACCCCCGCCCAGATCGCCCCCGAGTGTCTCAATCTGGAACAGCTCCGGGCGGCCGTGGCCAACTGCCGGGCCTGCGAGCTCTGCCAGACCCGCACGCAGACGGTGTTCATGGACGGCAACGCCGCTCCGGGCGGGGTCTGCTTCGTCGGGGAAGCCCCCGGCGAGCAGGAGGACCGCCAGGGCCTGCCCTTCGTGGGCCCCGCTGGCCAGCTCCTGAACGACATCATCACCAAGGGCATGGGGCTGCGCCGGGACCAGGTCACCATCGCCAACGTCCTCAAGTGCCGCCCGCCGGGCAATCGGGATCCCTTGCCCGAGGAAAAGGCGCTCTGCACCCCCTTCCTGGACCGCCAGATCGAGCTGATCCAGCCGCGGGTGCTGATCCCCCTCGGCGTGCATGCGACCCGCCACCTGCTGGGTACTGAGGGCTCCCTCTCCTCCCTGCGGGGCCAGGTGTACGAGCGCGGCACCTGCAAGGTGGTGCCGACCTTCCACCCGGCGTTCCTGCTGCGCAACCCCGCCGCGAAGCGCGATTGCTGGCAGGACATCCAGCGCGCGATGGCCGAAGCGGGCCTCCAGCGGCCGGGCCAGTGACGCGAACGGGAGGTTTCTTGCCCGATTCGGGCCTTTGGCCACGGAGTCGCGGGTAACCGCGGGGCCCAGGAACACTAGGGAGTGGCTCCCAAGGGTGCCGGGACACCGGTGCCGTTCGGGGTCCGGGCGCGAAGCAAGCTCAAAGGGTTGATTGACCCTGGCCTCCCCAGGGCGCTATGCTCCCCCCCTCTTTACCATCTCACAACTGAACGGGCCCCCTCCGGGAGCGCGTCCGACCCGGTCCCGCGGCCCCAGCCGCACCCCGGTCTGCGCCTTCCAGACGGCCCGTCCAGGCGACCTGGAACACCAGCGCTGCATGCTCATCGGATGCAGTTCCGGATTCCTTTCCCCCCTCCTCTGCTTTCCTACGACGTTTCCCACCGGACTCCAGTGGGCCGCGTCTCCCCCCAAACGCCTCCGGGCCAGAGAACCCATGCGCTTGTCGTACTTGCCGCTCCTCGCAGCGGCGTCTATCGCTTGCCATTCCACGGAGCCGAAGCAGGAACTGACCCAGCAGGCGGCGCAGGCCGCTGAGCAGGTTCAGTCCGCTGCTGCGGTCCGCGCGAACACCGCCGATGCGGCGGTGACCCAGGCGACGCTTCCCCCCGTCGGCATCCAGGTGGAAGCCAGTCAGCCGAGCGCCCTTGCCCAAGGCAGTGGTGACATGGCGGACCAGGCTCAGCGCGCTGCCCTCCTGAAGCAGCAGGGCAAGCACCTGGCCGAGCGTCTTGTGGAGGAAGGCAACACCCTGGTGCAACGCGCCGACTTCCAGAACGCGCTGCTCAGCTTCTCGCGCGCCCTCGAGCTGGATCCCTCCAGCCAGGCCGCCCGCGACGGCATGCGTCAGACCATGTCGCTGCTGGGTGATCCCTTCGCGACCGCCGGCGCGACCTTCGAAAGCGAAGTCGACCGCCTGATGGTGGCCCGGGCCCAAGCGCGCATGCAAGCAGAGGACTATGCACGCGAAGGCGACCGCGCCCTCACCCAGGGCAACTACGAAGACGCGATCGGTGCCTACCGCAACGCCGTCAACCTTCTGAGCATCCACCCGCTGATCGAGAACCAGGATCTGACCAAGACCCTGATGGAACAGCGTCTGGCCCAGGCCGTCGAGCTGCGGGATGAGGAGCTCGTCAGCCGCGACCGCGCCGCCGAGGAAGAAGCCGCCGCGCTGCGCGCCGAGCGCGAAGCCGAGCAGGACCGCCAGCGTCAACGCGTTCAGGCCCAGCACTTCGCCGAAGCCCACGACGCGTACCTGGCCGGTCGTTACGACGAAGCCGAAACCTGGGTCAACCTGATCCTGGCCCAGGACCCGGAGAACGAACGCGCCCAGCGCCTGCGCGACACCGTGCGCGACACCCGCTTCGCCCGCAAGGACGAAGAGCAGCGCCGCCTGCAGCGCGAGAACTGGCTGAAGACCATGGACGACCTGAAGTTCCAGGGCGTGCCGCAGGTCGAGCCGATCGTCTATGACTATAAACGCTGGGAAGTGGTCTCCAAGCGCAAAGACCTGGCGGAAGCCGACCTGGAGCGCGCCGAGGACCCGGATCGCGAAGCGGTGCTGAACACCCTGCGCAACACCCGTTTCGAAGTGAACTTCGCCGGCCCCGACGGGGAAGGCACCAGCCTCGAGAGCGTGGCCGCGTACCTGCAGAGCGTGACCAACGTCAACTTCTACGTCTCCCCCGCCGTGGTCGACGGGCTGGACGAAGAAGAGACGACCATCAACATGGTCAACCCGGAGAACTCGGTTCTCAACGTTCTGAACCTGATCCACGACACCAAGGAAAACCTGACCTGGATCGTCGAGGACGGCATCGTGAAGTTCGTCACCCGCGACCAGGCCCAAGGCGGCCAGATCCTGGTGAACTATCCCGTCCAGGACCTGATCACCCCCGTGCGTGATTACCCCGGTCCGGTCATCAACGTGCAGCCCTCGGGCGGCATCGAGTCCAACGAAGAACCGCCGGAAGAGCGCGAGTCGAACGTCATCAGCGGCGACCAGCTCGAGATCCTGATCCAGGGCGCCATCGCTCCGGAGTCCTGGGACAGCGGTGCCAACAACTCGATCCAGGTCGTGGCCGAATCCGGCGCCCTGGTCGTGAGCCAGACCCCGGAAGTGCACAAGCAGATCCAGGCCCTCCTGAACGACCTGCGCGAAGCGACCGGCATCATGGTCGACATCCAGGCCCAGTTCGTGAAGGTCGAGGACAACTTCCTTGAAGACATCGGTGTCGACTTCCGCGGCCTCGGTCCGCCCGGCCTCGGCGTCAACGGCAAGGACCTGAACGACTTCGGCGACCCGGCTCTGGCGGCGGAACTCAACTCCCCCGTCGGCCGCACCAACAGCCTTGGCGCGTACTTCGATGACGGCCAGGACGGCGACTTCCGTGCCCGCATGGAGAACCTGTACGACCGCCAGCTCGGCGGCGACGAGTTCCGCGGCAGCGGTGGCCTGTCCTTCCAGTGGACCTTCCTGGACGACATGCAGCTGCAACTCGTGCTGCGCGCCGTCTCCAAGTCCGAGCGCATCGAACTCGTCACCGCCCCGCGCATCCTGGTGCACAACAACAGCCGCGCCCACCTGGCCGTGCTGAACCAGGTCGCCTACGTGCAGGACTTCGACGTGGAAATCGCCCAGGCCAGCTCGATCGCTGACCCGGTCGTGCGCGTCACCCACGAAGGTGTGATCCTCGACGTGCGCCCGGTGGTCTCCGCCGACCGCCGCTTCGTGACCATGGAACTGCGCCCCACCGTGGCTCGCCTCAAGCGCCCGATCACCGAGCGTGCGACCACCCTGGGTTCCCAGACCTCCGTCACCATCCAGCTTCCGGAAATCGAGTACCAGCGCGTGCGCACCTCGATCCCGATCCCGGACGGCGGCACCGTCATGCTTGGCGGCATGAAGGAGATCGAGCGTCAGAGCTACAACTCGGGCGTGCCGATCCTCAACAAGATCCCGATCCTGTCGGCCCTCTTCGACCGCAAGGGCAACTACGTGTCCAACCGCAAGCTGCTCATCCTGCTGCGCGCCGACATCGTGATCCCCGCGGAGATCGAGCCGACCGAGGTCGAGACCGCCGCCCAGGCCCGCTAGGGCCCCTCGCCCAAGGAACCCGTCCCGGAGCTGGCCCCCCTGCTCCGGGACGGCTTTCCAAAGGCATCTTCCCCCAAAAGGCCGGTTACGGCCCCCCTCCGGGCATCTATCTCCCCCCAGGATGCCTGTTCGTTTTCGCTCGAACCTCTTGCCCAGATCGCGCCGGAGCCCTGGGCACCTCTGATCCGCAACCATGGCACGACCCCTCCCGTCCCTGCTGCTTGCCTGCGCCGCCGGTATTCTTCCGAGCCTTGCCCTGGCCCTGCCCCAGGGTGTGAGCGCCGCCCAGATCGAGGCGGACCTGGACTTCGCCCGTGGTCTGGCCTCCCAGTGGGGCTTCACCGACCTGGCGGAATCCGTCCTGACGGGTCTCGAAGGACAGAGCCTGTCGCAGCGCCAACAGGACCAATTGGCCCTCGTGCGCGGCGAGCTCTACAGCCAGAGTGCGCGCCTGGAGCGCGACAACGCGAAACGCAACGAGCTCTACGACCGTGCGATCCAGGAATACAAGATGTTCCTGTCGAGCCGCGGTCAGTCCACCCTGCGCGAGGACGCCGAGGCGTCCCTGGTGCGCACCGCCTACACCTACAGCCGCTACCTGGAGCAGGACCTCGAGGACGCGGTCGGTGACGAAGCCGGCGCGATCAAGGAGCGAATGACCGCGATCCTCACGGATGCGGTGTCCCTGACCGGTGCGGCCATCGAAGGCCTGAAGGCCCTCGGCCCCACCACCGAAGAAGGCGAAGGCCGGACCCAGCGCCAGACCCACCAGATGTTCGGTCTGATGCTGCAGCGCGGCGAGATGCTGTTCCAGATCGCCAAACACTCCACCGATCCGGAGTACTTCTACGACGCGGCCATGGAGGCCCTGCAGGAGCTCGCCCTCGAAGCCGGTGACGGCACCCCGGGCGCCTTCTACGCCTTCAACACCATGGGTGAGATCTACCTCTACCGTGGTGAGTTCGAAGACGCGGCGATCTTCTTCGATGCGGTGCTCGAGACCACGATCCCCTTCGACATGGCCGCCTGGGACAAGGCGAAGGAAGAACTCGAACTCGCCCCGCCCGACGTGACCCTCTACTTCGGGTTCGTCGAAATCGCGGTGGACGGCTCGATCCAGTCCTACGCTGGCGCTGGCGACGATGCCACGGCGATCGCCCGTTGCATGTACTTCATCAACGTGTGGAAGCGCGAAGGCCAGACCCTGACGCAGAACGGCCAAGAAGCCGTGCTCGTCGCCGCCCGCACCCTGCTGGAGTCCAACGGCTTCATCGGCGGAGACGTGAACAAGGGCGAAGCCGCCTGGTTCGCGTCCGAAGAGGAGATGCGCAGCGCCGTGCGTTCGCGCCGCGACCAGACCGACACCACGAGCTTCGCCACCGCCCTGGCGACCGAGGTGAACGACACCACCGCCTTCCCCTACTTGCGCGTGCGCGCCCAGAAACTGCTGGCCGAGATCGCCGAGATGCCGGGCATCCAGGTGTCGCCCGAGCTGCAGATGCAGGCGCTGCAGGGTGAATACAAGAGCGACAACCTCGACGCGGCCGTCGACAAGGCGCACACCCTGATCGCGATGCTGCAGGGCGCCGAGGACACCACGCGCCTGGAGTACCTGCCCAAGCTGTACAACATCCTGGGCAACATCTACTACAAGCAGGGCCGCACGCTCGAAGCCGCCATGGCCTTCCGCGAAGGCGTGGCGAAGTACTCCGGCGGCGACCTGGCCATGGACAGCTCGTCCGCGAAGGCCTTCAACAACCTGGCGGGCCGCCTCTCCGAGGGCAACCCGGCGCTGAAGAGCCTCGTCTCCGAAGCCGAAGCCCTGGTACTCAAGCACTCCGAAGGCGACTCGGGCGATGCGATCGTCTACAAGCGCGGCGAGAAGCTGATGCGCGAAGGCAAATACGAGGAAGCCATCCAGGTCTTCTCTCAGATCAGCCTCGACAGCGATTACGGCGAACTGGCCTTGGTGCAAGCGGGCGTCTGCCACGTGCGGAATGAGGACCTGGCCGCGGGCAAGGCAATCTTCGAACGCTTCCGCGGCGAGATCCTGAAGAACCCCCAGTACGACCGCGAAAGCACCGTCGGCAAGACCAACCGGGTCAATGCGGAAGCCATCGCCGAGTTCTACCTCGGTTACTGCCTGCAGAACGAAGGCGACTGCGACGGGGCCGTGGCCCTGCTGACCGGCTACCACACCCGCCACTCCAGCCAGACCAGCCTGGCGCGCGCCGCGCTCAAGCTCGTCATGGATTGCCAGCTCGACAAGGGCGACGTGAAAGCCGCCCGGGCCACCCTCGAAACCCTCGAGGCCTACGCCCCGGGTCACAAGGTCACCTCCGGTGCCGCCACCAAGTTCTACGGCACCCTGCAGAAGAAACTCGACGCGACCAAGGACCCCGAAGCCCGCCTCGCCGTGCTGCGGGAAATGGCCGAACGTCTGCAGAGCGCGAACGCCGGCACGGACCCCGCCTACGGCAACCTCTTCCGCGAAGCCGACCACTGGTACGACCTTGGAGAGAAGGAAAACGCCGAGCGCACCCTGCGCCGCATCATCAGCCTCTACGACGGCAAAGGAACCGACGATCAGCAGAAGATCGACGACTTCGTGAAGCCGCGCCTCGCCGAGCTGCTGCTCGCGAAGAAGGACGTGGTCGGTGTGTCCGAACTGCTCACCCCCCTCATCCTGCGCGAGATCGCCGCCAGCACGGACGACAAGGAAGCGCCGAAAGAGCTGCGGGTCTCCAAGAGCGCCACCATCACCTGGGCCGCGTCGCTCACCGGATGGCTTGAGGGCGGCATGCCCGGCAAGCCGGTGATCGAAGTGCCCGGCACCGGCGGGGATGCGGCCCTGTTCAACCACGCCACCAAGAAGCTGGCGGTCTTCGTGGCCCAAACCAACCCGACCTACGGTTGCGAGTGGTACGCGGTCAAGTTCCAGCAGATCTACGCCTTCTACCAATGGGGCAAGATCGACTCGAGCAAGAGTTCGGTCGTCGGCGACCTCGTGCGCGGCCTGAAGACCCTGCAGATCAGTGGTTCGGACTGGGAAGACGTGGGCCTTGCCTGCGAAGGCAGCGAGCTCGAATCGGCGGGCGCGGTGCGCAGCTACTACCGGTGGATCGAGGGCCGGATGTAATGAGCGTTCCGCCCCTTTGTGAAGCACGGCGGGCCCCCCGCCAGGCCTCGATGCTTGTCCCCTCCTGCGCCCCCGATATCATGGACCGCCCCAGCCCCCAAGCCCCCATGCGCCGCACTTCCCGCCCCACCCTGCTCGCCGCCCTGACCTTGCTCGGGGCCATGGCCTTCGCCGGCCGTGCTCAGGCCCAGGGCCAGGCGCGCGACCAGGTGACCTACCGCAACGATCGCGGCGACCGCGTCACCACCGTCAAAGGCACGATCGAGGAGAACTCGCTGACCGGCGTCAAAGTGCGCACGGGCGAAGGCACGGTGGCGACCCTCGACTCCGGCCAAGTGTTGCGCGTGGTGTTCGGCGAAGTGCCGGACAGCTACCGCGAAGCCCGCACGTGGCGCGCCCGTGGGGACATGGACCAAGCCCTGGCCCAATTCCGCGCCGCCGCGAGCGATGCGGAAAGCGCCGCGGTCAAAGCCAGCGCCCGCATGGAAGCCGTGCGCTGCCTGATGCGCATCGCCGCCAAGGACGCCACCCGCTTCGCCGAAGCCGCCACCGAAGCCGATCGCTACATGAGCGATTTCGCGACCGGCCGCGAAGTGCCCGAAGCGATGCGCACCAAAGCCCGCGCGCTTTGGCTGCAGGGCAAAGCCGGCGAAGCGGCGGACCTGTACAGCGCTCTGTATGACAAGGGCCGCACCGGCACCGCCGGCTACCCCACCACGCTCTGCCTGGAAGCGGCGCTCGACGGCGCCTGGGCGGCCCTCGACAACAACGACACCGGCAAGGCCCGCGAGTTGTTCACCGCCTGCAAGGCGGGCTTCGAAGCGGCCGCCAAAGACGCCACCGGCGCCGATGCGTCCTACCTGACCGGCCTGGCCGCCAGCGCGGATTGCGGGGAAGGCTTCTGCCTGCTCGCCTCCGGCGACAAGCGGGGTGCGCGTTCGTTCTTTGAGCGCCGCCGCAGCCAGGACCTGCACCCGTCCGGCCTCGCCCTGGCCACCCTCGGCCTGGCGGAATCCCTGCTGGCCGATGGCCAAGCGGGCGACGCCCAGGTGCACTTTGCCACGGTTTCGGCCCTGGATCCCACCAGCCGTGACCGTACCGCGCGGGCCATGCTTGGCCTCGCGCAAAGCCTGAAGGCTGTTGGCAGCCCGACGGCATCGGAACAGGTTCCGATCCTCCTTGCCAAGATCAAGGGCGTCTACGGTGACACCCCGGCCGCCCTCAAAGCGGGCAGGTAGAACTGAAACCGCCTTCCTCCCCACCCCATCTCTCACTCCCCCCTTGGGCCATCCGGCTCAGCACCTGTACGGTACCCCTGGTCATGAACATCACCTCCCTTTCCGCCCGGATTGCGGGCCAGTCCCGTTCCGCGGTTTTCGGTCTTGCCGCCCTGGCCTTCACCAGCCTGCCCGCCCTGGCCCAGGAAACTGCCCCGGCCGCCGCTGCTGAGGACCCCTCGGTCGGCGACCTGATCGTGGCTTCCGGCCCGATCGGTTGGTGCATCATCCTCCTGTCGGTCGTCGCGCTGGCGCTGATCATCGAGGCGTTCGTCTCCATGAAGCGTGACAAGCTGGCCCCGCCGGACCAGATCGACGAGATCCAAGCCCTGTTCGACGAAGGCCAGTACCAGGAGGCCATGAACCTCTGCGAGGACGAGCCGAACTACTTCACCCGCGTCTGCGCCGCCGGCATCGCCAAGATCGGCCACGAGTTCGACGTGATCGAGAAGAGCATCGAGGAGATGGGCGACGAGGAGTCGATCAAGCTGCACCAGAAGATCGGCTGGCTTTCCATGATCGCCAACGTGGCGCCCATGATGGGTCTGCTCGGTACCGTGTCGGGGATGGTGACGGCCTTCAACACGATCGCCACCTCCGGCGGTCAGGCCTCCCCCGCCGAACTGGCGTCCGGTATCTCGGTGGCTCTTCTGACCACCCTGTTCGGTCTGATCGTGGCCATTCCGACCACCGCCGCCTTCGCCTTCCTGCGCAACCGCATGATCCGCACGATCATCGAAACCGGCGCCATCGTCGAGGACCTGTTCGAGCGCTTCCGTCCGGGCGCCCAGAACAAGTAGTCCCGTCCCCCGGCCCCGGTGGTAACCCCACCGGGGCCGGGGGGTAGTTCCTTACGGCCCCCAGCGTTCCCCCTTTCCCAAGGCTCCCCGGAGGAGACCCCATGAACCTGGCCAAACACGACGCCGAAACGGAGATGGAGCTGAACATGACGTCGATGATCGACGTGGTGTTCTTGCTCATCATCTTCTTCATGATCATCACCGACTTGACGCAACAGGACCTCGAGGACCTGAAGCTTCCCCTGGCCACCGCGGCCACCGAGGACAAGCCGGACCCCACCAAGAAACGTCCCATCTTCAACGTGAAGCACAACGGCGAGATCGTGGTCTCGCGCGAGGTGCTCTACAGCCCGGAGGTGAACGATTCCCAAGCGAACCCGCTGAAGGAAGTGGAATCCAGCCTGGTGGTGATCGCCCGCGGCATGCCCAAAGGGGAAACCGACGGGCTGCCGGACGACCCGCTGATGATCCGTGGGGACGAGGTGGTTCCCTTCAAGTACGTCCAGAAGGTGATGGAACTCTGCGGCAAGAAGGGTATCCAGATCTGGAAGGTGCAACTCGGGGCCAGTATCCCCCAGGAGAACTAGGAGAACACCATGTCGCTCGTATCCGATATGCAGAACGAGAAGCACGAGATGGAGATGACGCCGATGATCGACGTCACCTTCCTTCTCCTGATCTTCTTCATGTGCACGCTCAAGTTCAAAATGCTGGAAGGCAAGCTGACCGCCTACCTGCCCAAAGACGCTGGCGTGAACCCGGAAGATACGCCGCCCATCGAGAAGGTCCAAGTCGACATCCACGTGATCGACGAAGGCACGAAGATGACCGCGGACGGCAAGAATCTCTACACCGATCCGACCGGCAAGGCGCGCCACAGCTTCGCCAACCGCCGCTTGAGCTACACCCTGATGAACCAGAAGTTCACCGACCTCGGCGAACTCCAGAAGGTGCTCAAGCGCATCAAGGACCAGCGCGGTGAAGACAAGGCTCCGGCCGTTCTCCAGCCCTTCGGTGGCACGATCATGGGCGACATCATCCCCGTGCTCGACGCCGCCGTCGCCGCTGGTTTCGAGGACATCTCGTTCGGCGGTGCCTTCCCGGACCACGTGCGCTGATACCGCCAGGCGGGCCCTCCAGCCCGCCGGCTTCCGCCCTTCCGCGGGCCGCCGGATGCCTTCCTAGGCCCCCCGGCGACCCGCGGCCCAAACTCCCCCCTAAGTCCCTGGTCCGCAAGGACTTCTTTTTCTTGCAAGGTTTTGACGGGCCCCGCGGCCCTGAGGTATCTTGCCCGCCCCGGTCCCCTTCTGAGGCGGCCTAAAAATCCCCCCACACGCTGCCCCGCCCCGGTCTGCCCCTACGGACCTTGCGGTGCATCGCTTCCCCCTCCCTAGCGCAGCTCCGAGAAGAAACCGTAATGAGGATCGCCGGTTACGCCATCTCCACTTCCCTGCTCATCGTGTGCGCGTGCACCTCCCCCCAGGTGGACGCGCTGCAGGCGCCCGAAGCGGAGACCCAGGGCACTGCACAGCCCCTTGCTTCCGACCCCGCCCAGGCCAGCCTGGCTGAAGGCATGCAGGTCGAAGCCAGTGCGGCTTCGCTCGCGGCCCAAGACGGATCGTCGAGCATCCAGCAGGTTGCCGAACAACTCACCCTTCGCGAGCAAGCGAATCGCATGGCGATTCAGCTCAGCCTCCAGAACGCCCGCACGCTCAAAGCGGCCGGCGACCTGGATCGCGCGCTCGAGGAAGTCCAGGCCGCGCTCACCGTGGATCCGGACAACCTGGAAGCCCAGAACCTGATGGCGGACATCCGGGCGCTGCAGGGGGACCCGGTTTCCCAGTACAAGACCGCCGCCGAGCAGATGCAGGAAGTGCATCGCCTCAAGGTCCAACAGATCCACAGCCAAGCGCTCGACTTCTACCAGCGCGCCCAACTGGCCCTGTCCCGCCGGGACTATGACCGCGCCGTGGCCGAAGCCGGCCTGGCGGTCAGCGCCGTGCGCAGCGCCCCCTACTCCATCGACTGGAACGGTCTCGACAAGCAGGCCGAAGACCTGCTCGTGCGCGCCAAAGCCGAGCGCACCGCGGCCAACCAGTCCATGCAACTCGAGCAGCAGCAACGTGCCCTGGCCGAGCTGCGCGCCACCGAGGAAGCCGAGCGCCAGCGTCGCGAAGCCCGCGTGAACACCATGGTGCTGCAGGCCATCGACGCGTTCGAGGCCCGCAACTACGAAGCCGCCATCACCTACGCCGACGACGCCCTGCGTCGCTCCCCCGGCAACGAAAAGGCGATGGAGATCCGCGATGCCGCCTTCCAGGCCGGTCGCAAGGAAGCCAACCGCCGCTACATCGACGAGCGCCGCGAGCAGTTCGCCGCGTGGAAGCAGTACCTGCAGGGCCTGACGATCGCCTACAACGACATCGTCAAGTTCCCCGACGTCGGTCGCTGGCGCGAGATCACCGAACTCCGCAAGCAGCGTAGCGGTCAGGACCTGTCCAGCACCATCGATCCCTCCGAGATCGAACTGCGCGATCGCATGGACAGCACCTACGTGACCCTGCGCTCGATCAAGGACGAGGACAGCCTCACCACCCTGATCGACATCCTGCGCAGCTTCTCCGGGCTGCCGATGGTGGTCGACGCCGCTGCGGAAGACGCCGTCGCCTCCGCCGGCATCAACTTCAACCTGGACTTCGCCAACCAGATCACCGTGCGCCAGGCCCTGGACTTCCTCACCAGCGAAGCCGGTGAAGACGTGACCTGGACCATCCGCCACGAGACCGTGCTGGTCACCACCAAGGAAAAGGCCCGCGGCAAGCCGGTGATCAAGAACCACGACGTGCGCGACCTGACCATGGGTCTGATGGACTTCACCGGTCCGCGTATCGACACCATCCGACTGTACGACGAACTCGACAGCGATGAGGACGGCGGCGGCCCCTTCGGCGGCACGCTGGAAGCCCACCGCGTGATCGAGATCGACAACCTGATGACCCTCATCCAGGAGAACGTCGAGCCGGACTCCTGGGGCGATGGCGTGAGCATCGAAGCCGGTGAAGGCTTCATCGTGGTCGCCCACTCCCTCGAGGTGCAGCAGAAGATCAACAAGTTCCTGGAGGACCTGCGCCGCCTGAACTCGACCCTCGTCACCATCGAGTCGAAGTTCATGACCGTCGGCGACAACTTCATCCAGGAGATCGGCAACGACTTCCGTGGTCTTGACGGCCGCACCCTCGAGGACCTGACCAACGGCCTGGAAGACATGGCCGCCCAGGGTCTCGACAACGGCGGTTCGGGCTCCACCGGCCAGGACGCCGCGGGTGCCCCGAGCGCCGGCTTCTACTTCGACGACGGCCAGGACGGCGGCTTCGGCGCCCGTACCGAGAACTTCTTCGGTACCGCGCTGGGCAACGCCCTCTCCACCGTCGGCGGCATGACCTTCCAGTGGAACTTCTTCAACGACGCCGAGGTGTCCACCATCCTGCGCGCCGTCGAGAAGTCCTCGAAGTACGAGATCATCAACAACCAGATCCTGAGTGTGCACAACAACTCCCGTGCCTACGTGGCCGTGGTGAACCAGCGTGCCTTCATCCAGGACTTCAGCGTGGAAGTGGCCCAGTTCCAGGCGGTCGCCGACCCCGAGATCAACGTGCTGCACGAAGGCATCGCCCTCGACGTGCGCCCGACGATCCAGCACGACCGCAAGTACCTGAAGCTCGAGGTCCAGCCGACCATCGCCAAGGTCGTCGGCCTGCGCACCTTCTCCACCACCCTCGGCGGCAACACCTCGCCGGTCGAGTTCCAGCTCCCCGAGCTGGAAGTGCAGAGCATCAACACCAGCTCGACCCTGCCGGACGGCGGTTCGGTGCTGCTGGGCGGGTTGTCCTCGATCCGCACCATCGAGCGTCGCGCCGAAGTGCCGTGGATCGGTCGCATCCCGATCCTGGGCTTCCTCTTCAAGTCCGAAGGCTACAACGACGAGCGTGAAAGCCTGATGATCCTGATCCGCGCCCAGATCACCGACGTGCGCGAAGAAGCCGCGAAGCTCGAGCAGCGCGACATCTGATCCGCGGGATTCATCCCTACGAGACACGGCAGGCCGTCCCCAGGGGCGGCCTGCCGTTTTTTCGTGTCTCCCAGCCCTCCCCTGCGCTACCTTCAAGGGACCATGTCGCAGCTCGACGCCATTCTGTTCGACATCGACGATACGCTGTTCTCCACCACGGCCTTCACCACGACGGCCCGGGCCCGCGCGGTGGAGTCGATGGTTTCGTGCGGCCTCACCAGCCGCGAGCCGGGTATCGTCACGCCCGCCGCCATCAAAGAGGCGGCCCTGCGCGAGCTGACCGAGGTGATCTCCGAGTTCGGCTCCAACTACGACCACCACTTCGACAAGCTGGTGATCCGCATGATGGGCCGCAAGGGCATGGTCGACCGCCGCGCCATGATCGTGGCCGCGGGCGTGATCGCGTACCACGACACGAAGTTCAAGGACCTAGCCCCCTTCCCCGACGTGCGCCCGCTGCTCTCTGCCCTGGTGGCTTCGGGTACGCGCATCGGCATCATCACCCACGGCTGGACGACCAAGCAGGCGGAGAAGCTCATCCGCCTCAAGCTGCTGCCCGAGTACTTCGCGCCGGACCACGTCTTCATCTCCGACGCCGTGGGCATCAACAAGCCCAACAAGAAGCTCTACCAGGTGGCCCTCAGCGACCTCGGCCTGACCGATCCGAGCCGCGTGATGTACGTGGGCGACAACCCGCCCAACGACATCGCCCCGCCCAAGGAACTGGGCATGAAAACCACTTGGTCCCGGCGCGCTAGCCGAACCGAACAATCGGAGATCCAGGCCGACCACGAGGTCTGGAACTTCCTCGAACTCGCCCAGATCCTGCGCGACCAGTACGGCATTCCGATCGCGATCCTGGCGGAGTGAACGCGCGCGGGGCGCCGGGCCGCCCGCCCCTCCCCCATGCGGTCACACGTACCGGATGGCGAGGCCCACCAGGCCGGTGGCGAGGATCAAAGTCGCCAGGTCATGCAGGCCGAGCGTGGACCGGTAGTACGCCCAGCGATCCGCCTTCTGGACCAAGTGGTCCACCAGAGCCTGCTGGAAGTCCGGCTTCTCCGGCGACGCCATCAACCGCAGGACTTGCTCGCGCCACTCCGGTTCCGCGAGATTCGGGTCCCGAATTTCGGCCTGCGCCAATTGCACTCGCAGCGGTTCCATCAGCGCTCCGTCGGCTTCGCCGCTGGTTTGCAGGAGCTCCCAGTAGCGATCGAGCAAGCCGAATCGACCCGCCAGGGCCGGGTCCGAGGCGGCGATACGCGCGATGGCGGCTTCCCAATTGAAGTGGAACGCCAGGGGCTTGCCAACCAGCACGAGCCCGATCGAGAGCCCCACCGCCAACCGGTAGGCCACGGCGCGATCGGGGCAGGCCCGAACCGCGGCCCAAGTGATCGCGATCGGCCAGATCCAGGCGGTGGCCCACCAAGCCGCCGGGGAGACCCGAACCCCAAGCACCCAAGCCGCCACCGCGAGTGCCGTGACGAGCACCGCTGGCCACGCCGCCACCACCCATGTGGTCCACGCGAGGGGCCGCACGCGCACATCGCACAGCTCGCAGGTGCGGGGCCGCGGGCCCTGCCATTCATCGGCCGGTCGGATCTCGTGGCATTGGGGGCAGCGGTACAAAGTCATGCGCCGCCCAGTCTACCCGCGTCCGCGCGCGCACGCGGCCGTGCCCTCACGACCCCGACTGACCGATGCGCCCGAATCCATCGAGCGGCGTCAGCGTCCAGATGCCCTGGGAAAACGCGCCTTGCAGGCACATCTCCAGGTTGGCGAGCACTGCGGTCACCGCCGCCGCCTCGAGCACCACCTCGATGCGCACGCGCGGCACGAACCCCACCACCCGGTCGCGGGTGGCCAGTTCTACGTTCGCCTCGCTGCGCGTCGAGTGGCCCTCGCAGCGCATTACCGTGAATCCGGAAACCTCCGGCCGGCTGCGCAGACAGTTCATCGCATCCTCGGCCGCAGCCGCGTGCAGGTACAAGGTCAGGCACTTCATGACAGTTCCGGGGTTTGCCCCGCGGCGCGACTCTCCCACCAAGCGTACAGGGCCGGCAACACTACTAGCGTGATCACCGTGGAGGTGAACAGACCGCCGAGCACCACAATCGCAAGGGGCCGCTGCACCTCGGAACCGGGGCCCGTGGCGAGCAACAACGGCACCAGGCCGAGGCCGGTGGTCACCGCGGTCATCAACACCGGGCGCAGACGCCGCCGGGTGCCCTGCCGCACCGCCTCCGGAATGCGCAGACCGGCGGCGCGCAAATCGTTGAAGCTCGACAACATCACGATGCCGTTGAGCAGCGCCGTGCCGAACAGGGCGATGAAACCCACCGATGCCGGCACTGAGAGGTACAGCCCGCTGATCCACAGCGCGAGCACGCCGCCGATCAACGCGAACGGGATGCCGGTCAGGATCAGGCCCGCCTGGCGCAGGCTGCCGAAGGTCATGAACAGGATCAGGAACACGAGCAGCAGGGCCACCGGCACCACCAGCGCCAGGCGCTGGGAGGCGCGGCGTTGGTTCTCGAACTGTCCTCCGAACTCCAGGTGATAGCCGGGGGGCAAAGGCACTTCACGCTCGAGGCTCGTGCGCAGTTCCTCGACCAGGCCGACGATGTCCCGCCCCTCGACGCCGGCCTGCAGCACCACGTGCCGCATGCCCTGTTCGTGTTCGAGTTCCACCGGTCCATCGACCTCTTCGAAGCGCGCGAGGGCCCGCAGGGGCAGGCTGCCGCCCCCCGGCGTGGGCACGCGCAACTCTTCGAGCGCCGCCTGATCGCTGCGGTACTGCGGCGCAAAGCGCACCACCACCGGGGTACGCCGTTTGCCCTCCATCACCTCGGTCACCGCACGACCAGCCACCGCGGTTTCGATCCATTGGTTGACCTCTTCGACCGAGATGCCGTGGCGCGACAGGGCGGCGTGGTCGAGTTGGATCTCCAAGTACGATTGGCCACTGAGCGGCGCGCGGATCACGTCCACCGCGCCGGGCGTCGCCGACAGCACCTCTTCCACACGCGCCGACAGGCGTTCGAGTTCGGGGATCTCCGGACCGAAGAGTTTGACGGCCAGCGCCGCGGTGACGCCGGTCAGCATCTCCGAGGTACGCATCTCGATCGGCTGGGTGAAGCCGAAGGCCACCCCCGGCACGGTTTCGAGGGCGGCGCGCAGGTTCTCCACGAGCTCCTCTTCGCTGCCCACGGTCCATTCGTCCTGGGGCCGGGTCACGAGGTAGTTGTCGGACTCCTGCAACCCCATCGGATCGAGGCGCAACTCGTCGGAACCGGTGCGCGAGACCACGTGCGCCACTTCGGGCAGGGACAACATCGCCTGGTGCAGGCGCTTGTCGATCTCGATGGAACGCTCGAGCGAGATGCTCGGCACCTTGGCCGTCTGCACCACGATCGTGCCTTCGTGCAGCACCGGCATGAACTCCCCACCGATGCGTTGGAACGCGAGGTACGCGGGGATCAACAGCAGCGCGGGCAACAACAGGGTCAACGCCGGCCGCGCCAGGGCGCGTTCGACGATGGGCGCGTGCCAGGCGGTCAGGCGCCCCATCAAGCCGCCTTCCGCAGCTTCGCCGCCACGCAGCACGAGGCTCGCCACCGCCGGCAGCAGCACCAGCGACAGCACCACCGCGACCAAGAGCGCCAGCGAGATCGTCTGCGCCAGGGGACCGAACATGCGGCCCTCGAGCCCCGAAAGGCTGAGGATCGGCAGGAAGACGATGACGATGATCGCCGTGCCCGACACTACCGGCGCTCCCACTTCGACCACCGCCCGGTAGACCTGGTGCAACGAATGCAGGCCGCGGCGCTGCTCCTTGAGACGGTTCTGGATGTTCTCCACGACCACCACGGCGGGATCCACCAGGATGCCGATGGCGATCGCGAGACCGCCGAGAGACATCAGGTTGGCTTTCATGCCCAGCAAGTACATGCCGAGGAACGTGACCAGCACGGTCATCGGCAGGATCAACGCCGCCACGAGCGAACCGCGCAGGTCCCCCATGAACACGAGCAGCACGATCACCACCAGGATGCTCGCCATGCCCAGGGCCGACTGCACCATCGATACCGAGCGCTGCACGAGGTCGGTGCGGTCGTAGAACGGCACCACGCGCACGCCGGGCGGCAAGGTCGGTGCCAGTTCCGCGAGCACGCGTTTCACTTCGCGCACGGTATCGCGGCTGTTGGCGCCGAGGCGCGTAAGCACCAGGCCCTGCACCGCTTCCCCCAGCCCGTCCTTGCTTACCCCGCCATAGCGGGTCATCGCCGATTCGAGCACCTGGGCCACGTCGCGCACCGCGGTTGGCACGCCGTCGGCCACCGCCACCGTAGTACCGGCGATGTCCTCGATCGTCTCGAGCCGCCCGATCGTGCGCACGAGCAACACCTCGTCGTTGCGCACGATGCGGTCGCCCCCGGCGTTGCGGTTGCTGTTCTCGATGGCGGAAACCACGTGGTCGAGGGTCAACCCACGCGCTTCGAGCGCCGCCGGATCGAGCCGCACCTCGTAGGTGCGCACCTCTCCGCCGAGCGAGTTCACGTCGGCCACGCCGCGGATCGGCAGCAGGCGCGGCCGCACGGTCCAATCGAGCAAGGCGCGCAACTCGCGGTTGTCGAGCCCGCCGCCTTCCAGCGTGAACATGAACGCTTCGCCGAGCGGGCTGGTGATCGGCGCCAGGTCCCCCTCGGTGCCCTCCGGCAGGTCTTCGCGCACGGCGGCCCAACGTTCGGCCACCTGCTGGCGCGCCCAGTAGATGTCGGTGCCCTCTTCGAAGTCCACGGTCACCACCGCGAGCGCGTACTTCGTGAGCGAACGCATCATCACCTGGCGCTCGATGCCCACGAGCTGGTTCTCCACCGGGGTGGTGATGCGCTGTTCGACCTCCACCGGCGACAGACCGGGGGCCTTGATGATGATCTGCACCTGCGGCACGGCGATGTCCGGGAAGGCATCGATCGGCAGGCGTGTGAAGGCCCACAGGCCGCCCAGGGCAAGGGCGATTCCGGCGGCCAGTACGAGCACGCGCTGGGTCAGCGCGAAGCGGGCGAGGGCGGCAATCACTCCTCGGCTCCCCCCTCTCCCTGCCACGCCGAACGCAGCAACAGCGTGTCCCCAGCCACGACGGTTTCGCCGGGTTCGAGACCGCTCGCGACCGAAACCTGTTCGGGGGTCACGCGGTCGAGCCTCACTTCGCGCGCTTCGAACTTGCCTTCGCCGAGTTCGACGAACACCAGCGCGGTGTCGCCGCCGGAGCGGTAGCGCGCCAAGGCGCGCATGGGCAACAGAACCCGCGCGGCGCGGTTGTCCAGGTGCGCTTCGACTTCGACGAAGAGCCCGGGGCGCCAGAGCCCATCGCGGTTGTCGAGTTCGAGCCGCACAAGCGCGGTTTGTTTGCCCGGGTCCACCTCGGGGGCGAGGTAGACGATGGTGGCCGGTGCTTCGATGTGGCCCGCGGGCCAACGAACCTGCAGGGTGTCCCCGGGCATTAAGCGCGCGAGGTCCTGGGCGGGCAGGTGGCAATCCACCCAAACGCGTTTGCCGTCGGCGACTTCGAGCAGGGTCTGCCCGGTGGCCACCGCCTGGCCCTGGCTGACGCCGAGTTGCACCACCGCCCCCGCGCGCGGCGCCGCGAACGGCAACCGATTCAGGGTGGTCAGGGTCTCTTCGTCGCCGCGCCCGGCCAGCCGTTGCTCGCTCGCTTCGAGGTCTTCCACGGAAAGCCCGAGCGAGTGCAATTCCCCCGCCGCCGCCTGGCGCGCGAGTTCGGCTTCTTGCATGCGGAACTCGGCGGCGAGCAGCGATTCCTGCGACGTGGCGCCCGACTGCCAAAGGCTGCGTTCCGATTCGAGCAAATGCGCGGCCAGTTCGAGCGAACGGCCCGCAGTGAGCCAGGCACTGCGGGCCTGGGCCAATTCACGGCTCGCGAGGACCAGCAGCGGCTGTCCCTGTTCCACTTCGTCACCGAGTTTGCAGCCGAGCTCCTGCACCACCCCGTCGACCTGACTGACGACCTGCACGCAGTCCGTGCTGCGGAACGCCACCATGCCGGGGAAGTGGCGCACCTCCGCGAGTTCGCCGCCGGCGACGGGAATGCGCTCCAGGTTCAAGTTCGCGCGCGCCTGGGGCGAGAGCTGGAACACGGCCTCGGGTCCGGACGATTTCTCGTGGGCCCGCACCGCCAGGGGATCCACTTCGTCGCCGCAGCCGGAAAGAGCGGCGAACAGGGCCGCGCACAGGGCGGTACGGCCCGCCACCAGGATTCGATTCTGCACCCTCATTGTTCCATTCCCATGCGGATCCTGCGTTGCGCGAGGCGCAACTGATACTGCACACGCCAGGCCAATTCCTCGGCCCGCAATTCAAACCAGGTGTCCTGGGCCGCGAGCACCTCGAGCATCGAGAAGCGCCCTTGGCGATAACCACCTTGCACCGTTTCCAAAGACCACTCCGCTTCCGGAAGCAGCCCGGACTGCAACTCGCGCAAGGCCTGCGCGCTCTGCCGCAGGGCAGCGATCTGGTGCGCTTCTTCGAGCGACCAATCTAGGTTCGCCTGATCCCGTTCGAGCCCCGCGCGCACGAGCCGCGCGCGCGCCGCCTCTTCGGAAGCCCGACCGGCGCTGCGACGCACGAGCGGCCATTCCAGCCCCACCATCGCCGCGAAGCTGTCGCTGTCCTCATAGCGCCGCAGCCCCACCGTCCAGGTCAGATCGCGCCGCCGTTCGAGTCCCGCTTGACGCGCTTCGGCCTGGGCCACAGCCAATTGGCTTTCGATGTCCGCCCGCGCCCAATCCGGCGTTTCGAGGCGGTTCGCTTCGGCGCCAAGGTCGCCGTCCTGGGGACCGGCGAGTTCCCCGGCCAGGCGCTCGAAGCGCGGCGTGCCCGCCCAAAGCGCGGCCAGCCGCCGGTTGGCTTGATCCCGTTCCCGTTGCGCCTGCTCCGCGGCGAGGGCGGCGCGGCGCCGCGCCAATTCGAACTGACGCCGGTCGAGCTCCGAAGCTTTGCCCCCGGCCACGCGCGCTTCAACGACCTGGGCAAAGGGTTCGAGGCGTGCCGCGAGGTCCGCGGCCAGTTCCGCCTGGGCTTGGGCCCCCAGGGCCTCCAGGAAGACCTCCCGGGCCTGCAATTCCAAGGTGCGTGTTCGGGACGCATGTTGCGCGCGCAGGGCCAAGAGGCGCGCCTGGGCCACCTGGGCGCGGCCTTCGAGCTTCTCGCGGTCCTGCCAGGGCGCGGAGTACCAAAGCGTGCTCTGCGCCCCGCGCAAACCGCGCAGATCGTCCTGGCCCGCAAAGTCCTCGATGTCGAGACCCATGCTGGCGGGATCGGCGATCCCCGCGGCCTTGGCTTCCCACTCCAAGGCGCGTGTTTCGGCTTCCAAACCGCGCAGACCCAGATCCCGGGCCTGGATCGCGCGCCAGGCTTCGGACCAGGAGAGTTCGGCCGCGGCCGGCTCTGGAGCCGCCTCGCGCGCCGGCCCGGCCTGCACCGGAACTTCATCGGAGGTCGCCGGGCTCGCCACTGGGCGCACCGGCCTCGGGCCGGGTTCCAGGGAGGCGCAGGCGGAAAGCAGCAGGGCCGCGCAGAGGGAGATTCCCTGGGGCAGTCGCGTGGGCAGGATCATGGGTGGGGACTTGAGGGTGACATCCTAGGCCACCGGCAAGCCCATCGATCTTTACCAGGTGGTCATCGTGAAACCCCCGGTCCCGACCTGGTGCAACGCGGCGCGTACGATGCGCCGAATCCGGTCCCGTCCCGGTCGCGCGCGATTCCTCTGTTCAAACAGAGACCGCCACCAACACCGCGATCCATGCGCCGGCCAAGAACGTCCACATGCGCAAAAGGCGCGGCGCCACGCGGCTGCGCGCGGCGGGCCGGCGGTCTGCATCGCGTCCGGGGCCGCAGAACCAGGCCTGGGTGCCCAATGCAACCAGGCAAAGCAACCCGTGCAGCGTCACGAGCAGTCCATAGGCCACCCACACCGATTGGTGCCTGTCACGGATGGTGTGCCCCACTTGAATCCAGTGCAACACGTGCAGCCCGGCGAGCAGCACTCCGGCCCAAAAGGCGCGCAGGGTCCAGCGCCTCACATCGTTGCTCCACTCCTGGATCAACGCGCGGCGTTGCAGCAACCAGAGTCCCAGCAGCACCCCACTCATGGCGGCGAGCAGGGCCTCAAACGTTCCGGTCAACTCCCAGATCCCGGGCTCGATCACAATCCGCACCTTGGCGAACAGGAACAGCGCCGCGCCGAACAACATGGCCGCGGAGATCAAACTCCAGAGCAGGCCGGTATCGGCGAGTTCGGTGCGCGGGGGCCGGTAGGGCGCCGGGTCCTCGCGCCAGGGTCCGCGTTCGCCCATGGGCTGGAAGAACATGGAGCCAGGATACACCGCTGCGGCTGGGCGCGGGTCCCCCGAAACGCAGCGCGCGCCCCCGGCGGCAAAGCCAGGGGCGCGCGCGTGGCGAACCGGAGATGATCAGTGACCGGCCGGAGCTTCGCCCTCGGGGGCCGGGGCGTGCTCTTCGCCGCCGCCATGGCCTTCATCCGTATGCTCGATGACGGGATAGCGGCGGTTCAACTGGTGATCCACCGCGTATTGGTCCATCGAGTCCTGGTAGTGCTCGCGGTCGAACATGGTGACCGCCATGAACAGGCCGAGCAGCAGCACGCCGCCGACCACCAGGATGCTGTGGAAACCCTTGTCCCAAAGCAGGTGCATGAAGATCAGCGCCACCAGGGTGGCCTTCACCGTGGCGATCGCCATCGAGATGACGAAGTCGATCTTGCCCAGGTGCTGGTCGGCGACCCAGACGGTCAGGCCGGTCAGCGCCATCAGCGCCAGCCAGGTACCTACAAGGATCGGGATCGGCAGGGCGTGGGGTTTGTGATCCCCGTGCGAATGCGAGTCGTGACTCATGGTTCAGGTCCTTGCGATCAGCGGATGAGGTACAGGAGCGGGAAGAGGAAGATCCAGATCACGTCGACGATGTGCCAGTACAGGGCCGAGAAGTCGATCGGTCCGTAGTACTCCGGCCCAAAGTCCCCGCGGATCGCGCGGCGCAACAGCCAGGTGAAGACCCCCATGCCCGCGAGCACGTGGATGCCGTGCAGGCCGGTCATCACGTAGTAGATGCTGAAGAAGGTCTGCAGGTGCAGCGGGTGGTCGGGGGAAGCCTCGTACCACTTGCCCGGGTAGATACCCAGGTGGAACTTGTGGGTGTACTCGAAGTACTTGATCACCATGAAGCCGCAGGCGCAGGCCAGGGTGATCGCTAGGTTCAGGATCAGACCCTTGCGGTTGCCGAGCTGCGCGCAACGCACGGCCCAGGCCGCCGTCAAACTGGAGAGCAGCAGCACGCAGGTGTTGATGGCCCCCATCTTGGTGTCCAGGAACTTCGAGGCACCGAGGAACATCTCGGGGTTCGAGGAGCGGTAGACCGCATACGCCACGAACAGGCCCGAGAAGAACAGGATCTCGGTGAACAGGAAGAGCCAGATGCCGAGCTTGCCCGCGTTGAACTGGTGCTCGTGGCTCTCGAAGTGGTGCGCCAGGAACGGCGCGTCGTGATGTCCTTCGCTCATTGGGCTCCTCCCGACTTGCGGGCTGCCTTGGCCGCCTTGGAGGCCGCCAGGGCCTCATCGGTCAGCACGTAGCCTCCGACAGCTTCGTCGAAGCGGTTGATGGTCATGTCGTACGGGTCGAAGACGTGGAACTCGCGCTCGAAGTTGTAGAGCGGCGGCGGGCTGGAGGTCTGCCACTCGAGGGTGGCACCGCCCCAGGGGTTGTCCGGCACTCCGCCCTTCTTGCGGCGCAGGGTCAGCAGCAGGTTGCCGACACCGATCAGGATGCCGACGCCCAGGATGAGCGCCCCGATGGTCGAAGCCATGTGGTACGGGGCGTACATCGGCGCGTAGTCGTAGTAACGGCGCGGCATACCCAGCGAGCCCATGATGAACTGCGGGAAGAACGCGGTGTTGAAGCCCACGAAGGACAGCAGGCAGCTGAGCTTGCCCGGCCCCTCGGGGGCGATGCGCCCGAACATCTTCGGCCACCAGTAGTAGAGGCCCGCCAGGAAGGCGAACATCACCGACCCCACCATCACGTAGTGGAAGTGGGCCACGATGAAGTAGGTGTCGTGCAGGTGCACGTCGACCGCCAGGGTGGCGCAGAAGAGACCGGTCAGACCGCCGATCAGGAACAGGAACATGAATGCCAGCGCGTACCACATCGGCGTGTCCAGTCGGATCTCGCCGCGGTACAGGGTGGTCAGCCAGTTGAACACCTTCACGGCCGAGGGGATGGCCACCGAGAAGGTCAGGGCGCTGAAGATCACGCTGGTCAGGTCGGATTGGCTCGACACGAACAGGTGGTGACCCCACACGAGCGAACCGAAGAGCGCCAGGGCGATCGAGCTGTACGCGATCATGGTGTAGCCGAAGATGTGCTTGCGGCTGAAGGTGCTGATCACCTCACTGATCACGGCCATGGCCGGCAGGATCATCAGGTACACGGCCGGGTGGCTGTAGAACCAGAAGAAGTGCTGGTAGAGCACCGGGTCGCCGCCCATGCCGGGGTCGAAGATACCCCAACCACCGAACTTCTCAAGCATGAGCAGCAGCAGGGTGATGCCCAGCACGGGGGTGGCCAGCACTTGGATGACGGCGGTGGCGTACAGACCCCAGACGAACAGGGGCAGGCGGAAGAAGCCCATCCCGGGGGGGCGCATCTTGTGCACGGTCGTGATGAAGTTCAGACCGGTGAAGATCGAGCTGAAACCCAGGATGAACGCGCCCGCGGTGGCGTAGATCGTGCCGGTGGCGTCCGATACGGAGTACGGCGTGTAGAACGTCCAGCCCGTATCGAGACCGCCGGTGAAGAGGGTGATCACGAAGAACACCCCGCCAGCGAGCCACAGATAGAACGACGCCAGGTTGAGCCTCGGGAATGCCACGTCCGGCGCCCCTAGCATCACCGGCAACATGAAGTTGCCAAGGGCGGCGGGGATGCCGGGCACGATGAACAAGAACACCATCACCGCGCCGTGCAGGGTGAAGAACTTGTTGTAGGTAGCCGCGGTCATCAGGGTTTCGCCGGGAGTCATCAGCTCCAAGCGCAACCCGAGGGCATAGATGCCCCCCAAGGTGAACGAAAGGCCCACAGCGATGAGGTACATGACCCCGATGCGCTTGTGGTCGAGCGTCACGAGCCAGTTTTTCAGGCCCTTCTTGACGTCCAGGTAATCCACGTGTCCGCCCCCACTACCGTGGGACAGCCCGGTGGTCGAATCGACTTGAGTCATGGGTGGTTCCTAGGTAGTTGGTTATTGGTTACGGAAGGACTTCAGGTAGGCGATGATGTAGTCAATCTCCTGATCCGTGAACCTGCCCTGGAAGCTGGTCATGTTGATGCCTTCGAAGCCCTTTTGGCGCTTGGCGTTCGGGTTCAGAATCGACTCCCGGATGTAGTTCTCGTCTCCCACCAGGGTGGAGCCATCGCTCATCTCGTGTTCGATACCGTAGGTCTGGTCCAAGGGCGGACCGAGGAGCCGGGTGCCATTTACGAAGTGGCAACCTTTACACGTCTCCGTCTGGTAGAGGAACTCACCCTTGGCCTCAGGCGTATTGAAGCTATCGATGGTGATGTTGTTCTTCTCCACCCAAGCCGCGTAGTCCTCGGGGGTGTGCACCACCACCTTGGCCGTCATGCCCGAGTGCAGATCTCCGCAGTATTCCGTGCAGAAGATCTGGAACTCCCCGACTTTCGTGGGCACGAACCACACCTTGGTGTAGCGACCGGGCACCACATCCAGCTTCGTCCGGAATGCCGGAATGAAGAAGGAGTGGATCACATCATCCGACCGCATGGTCAGCACGGTGGGCTCGCCCACGGGCACGTGCAGCTCTCCGTTGTTGAAGCCCGCGGGATATTCGAAGGTCCACGACCACTTCTGTCCGCGCACGCTCACCTGGTTGGCGTTCGGCGGCATCGTGCGGCCGGTCATGTAGCTCGAGAAGCCAAACCAGAACATGAACCCGCATAGCACGATGGGGATCACACTCCAGGTCACCTCAAGTTTGAGGCTGTGGTGCGGGCTCGGCTTGGGGGTGTACCCGGGGCGCTTGCGATACTTGATCACAAACGCGATCGCCAGGCCGACGATCAGCACGAAGAAGAACGTGCAGACCGCCAGGATGAAGTTGAAGCCGAAGTCGACCTTGGCCGCACCCTCGGCGGCGTCCACCGGCATCCAGAAGCTGTGGGTCGTCGCGTCCAGCGGCATGTCCAAATGCTGGCTGTCCCCGACGTACGTTGCTTGGGTCATCATTGGTTTTCCTCCCGAGCCCGGGAGCGTTGCAACCACCACCAACCGGTGGCGAGGAAGATCAGGGTCAGCACCGCTGCGGACCGCATCAGTCTCCATGCGGCGAGGGTGTAGCTGCCCGAGTTCGGATCGTAGGTGTAGCAGAAGGAAAGGACGCGTTCGCCCAGTGAGGCGCCCTGCTTGCCTTCGTTGGTCTCCAGGATGGCGAGCTTGAGGTCCTTGCCCTCGGGCAACAGGCCCGGGATGTACCGCATCAACTTGCCGTCCGGAGTGAGCACCATCGCCAGGGCGGGGTGCAGGTATTCGCCGGTCTTTTCGTCCTTGGTGTACTCAAAGCCCACCGCATTGGCGACCGCACGGATGGCCGTCTCCTCCCCTCGCAGGAAGTGCCAGGCGTCTCCGTTGACCGGTCGCCCGAAGGCGTTCATGAAACCGCCTTTGACCGCCTTGGTCTGCTCGGCCATCTCGTTGGGATCGAGGCCGACGGTGATCATCTGGTAGTCCTCGCCCGGGTTCATGGACAGACTGCCGAGCGCCTGGGCCAGGCCGCGCAACTGCAGTCCGCAGAGCTGCGGGCAGGTGGCGTAGTTCAGGGTCAGGAGGATCGGTTTGTCGCCCTGGAACAAGCTGCCAAGCAGCAAGTCCTGGTCCTCGAGGTCACGGAAGTGCAGATCGCCCGGCACCTGATCCCCGAACTTTTCGGAGATGCGCACGCCGTTCAATTGGCGCGGCATTTGATCGGCACGCACAGGCGTGGAAGCCTCCTGGGCGAAACCGCCGCAGGAGAGCATCCAGACCATTAAGCAGATCAGGGGAAACCGGGGCACGACCAGCACCTTCCTACTTGACGCCTTCTTGGATCAGCAGTTCCTTGGCGCGCTCGATCGGGATCGAGGTCTTGCCGGCGTCCTTGTCGATCCACCGGGATTCCTCGAGCTTCTGTTGCTGCTCACCAAGCTGCTCCTTGCCCACCGCCGGAGCGGTCTGCACGTAGGAGGAGGCGATCTGGTCCCGCTTCCAGTAGAAGAGGGCGATCGTCACCAGCACCGTCACCACGGTCAGGATGACCGTGGCGGCCATGAGAATCGCCAGCAGGGACGAGTTCGTGTTGTCGTCTTCGACCGTATTCAGCATGACGGTTCCCTTGTCAGATGTTGGTGAAGGCCAGGGATTCGGGCAGGCGCGGATCCTTGACCGGGGTCAGGTTGCGACCGGCCGCACTGCCCAAGGCGACGAAGGCGAAGACGCCCCCCACCGCGAGCAGACAGAACAGCTCCATCACGGGCAGGTGCATGTGATGGTCGTAGTTCGGCATGATCACCCAGTACAGATCGACGGCCTGGATACACAGCAGCCAGCACGCCCAGAACCGCAGTCCGGCGCGGTTGCGCTTGACGTGGCGGGAGAGCAGACCCAGGAACGGGATGAAGATGTGACCGAAGAGCAGGACCCAGGACAGGTTGGCCCAGCCACCTTCCATGCGGTGTTTGTACCACAGGGTTTCTTCGGGGATGTCCGCGTACCACTGCAGCACGAACTGGCTGAAGGCGATGTAGCTCCAGAAGAACACGAAGGCGAACATCAGCTTGCCGATGTCGTGATAGTGCTCCGGAGTCACCAGACCGCGCAGGTAGCCCTTGGACTCGCTGCGCAGGGCCAGCAGGCCCAGCAGGCTCATGAAGGACATGAACGCGCCGGCGAAGGTGTACACCCCCCAGATCGTGGAGAACCACGGGGCGTCCAGGCTCATCATGAAGTCGAAGGCCGCAAAGGTCAGCGACAGGGCGAACAGGAACATGCCGGGGGCGGCGATGCGCACCATCTTGACGGTGTGCATCGGGTCGCCGTCCACGTCCTGCTGCAGCGAGCGGGTACGGAAGAAACGCACCAGGCCGAACCACACCACCACGTAGATGGCGAAGCGCACCAGGAAGAAGGTGCCGTTCAGGTAAGGCGCCTTGTGCTCGTAGAGGTGCAGGGTGCCGCTGATGCTTTCGTCCGGATCGTTCCGGATCAGGTCCAGGTTGGCCCACTTGAAGAGGTCGCCGTTGCCCATCAGGGTGGCGATCACGAGCGGGGCCAGCAGCAGGGCCACCACCGGCAAGGCACTGGCCACGTGCTCGGCGATGCGCCGCACGACGACCGACCAGCCGGCGCGGGTCAGGTGCTGGAGCTGCACGAAGAACAGCGCCCCCAGGCCCAGGGTCAGGAAGTACATGCAGCCGTACAACCAGGAGAACTGGAGCAGGCGCATGTTCCCGGTGATCCCGGCCATGGCGCCGGCACCGACGAGGCCGACGACGGCCACGATCAGCGCCAACTTGCGTTGGGCTTCGAACTTGGGTGCTAGCACGCCGCCCAGGTCAGGCAAGGCTTTGGAATGTTGGGCACTCATTACTTCGACTCCTCGGGCTGGACTCCAGCGGGAAGGTCCGCGGTCGTGGCGTTCTGGCTGCGCTGCAGGGCGCGGATGTAGGCGACCACCGCCCAGCGCTCTTCAACGGAGAGCTGGCTGGCGTAGGGCTGCATGGTCCCTTTGCCGTTGGTGATGGCGTCGTAGATCTGACCGGTGGAGAGGGCCAGGCCCACTTCGCTCTGTAGGTTCCGGGGCTGTACCCAGTTGGTGTCCTTCGATAGGCCATTGGCGCGCTGGTGGATCGGACCATCGCCGTACCCGCCACGGCCGTGGCAGGGGGCGCAGTAGATCGCGTACCGCTCCTCACCCATCGCGAGCAGCTCCTCGGTGACCTCCATCGGAAGGTCATTGCGGAAGGTGCCGACACCCTCCACTTGCACCGTGGAAGCACCGTTTCGGAAGTCGAGCAGGTTGGCATCCACCGGCTGGTCCACCGAGATGGTGCCCTCCACCGGCAAGCGCATGGTGCGCTGGTCGGCGAAGACCGAGCTCGAGGTCTGGGCCTTGTTCTTCCACTGGAAGTCCATGTCCGGCACCACGTGGATCTGCGGCTTCTCGCTGGTCACGAAACGCGCACGCAGGATCAGCGCCACCGGGATCATCGCCGCCAGGGTCGCCACCGCGCCGAGGCCGTGGAACCACAGCGGGAACTTGCCGCTGGACGGGTCCGCGGGCACCACGACGACTTCCTTGGCCCCGATCTGCTTGAGGAAACCGCCGTCCGCCTTGAAGTTCGGGTCCTTCGCATCGACCACGATCGCGAAACGATCGGCGGTCACGCGCTCGAACTCCGGCACGCGGAACAGGGGGTTCGACCAGGTCGGGAACTTGTTCAGGCCCAGCATGCCGAAGAAGGCAGCGAAGGCGGAGAACAGGATGGTCATCTCGAAGGCCACCGGGATGTTGGCCGGCAAGCTGAAGAACGGCTTGCCCGAGATGATGTACGCGTAGTCATGCGCGTTCATCCACCACTGCATCAGGATCGCGCAGCTGGTACCGGTCAGGCCGCAGGCCAGCACGATCCAGGGCAACACGGTCGGCTTGATGCCAGCGGCCTCATCCAGGCCGTGCACCGGGAACGGGCTGTGGGCTTCCCAACGGGTGAACCCAGCGTCGCGCATGCGGCGGCAGGCCGCCAGCAGGCTGTCCACGTCGTGGAAGACGCCCAGCACGCCGGCCGGACCTTGCTCCACCGGGGCTGCTGCTTGTTTGCTACTCATGGGAAGCTCCCTCCTTGTGACCGTGTCCATGGCCGGCATGGCCTTCGGGCACCACGGTCTTCACTTCCGCCATGGCCACCATGGGCAGGAAGCGGCAGAACAACAGGAACAGGGTGAAGAAGAGACCGAAGCTGCCCAGGAAGGTCAGCATGTCGACCGGAGTCGGGCGGTAGTAACCCCAGCTCGACGGCAGGAAGTCGCGGTGCAGGGACGTGACCGTGATCACGAAACGCTCGAACCACATGCCGATGTTCACGAAGACCGCCACGACCATCATGATCGGGATCGAGCGGCGGGCTTTCTTGAACCAGAAGATCTGGGGAGAGATCACGTTGCAGCTCACCATCGTCCAGTAGGCCCAAGCGTAGGGACCGAAGGCACGGTTGATGAAAGCGAACTTCTCGTAGGCGTTGCCGCTGTACCAGGCGATGAAGAACTCCATCGCGTAGGCGTACCCCACCATCGAACCGGTCGTGAGGATGATCTTGTTCATCACCTCTAGGTGGTTCATGGTGATCAGGTGCTTCAGCCCGAAGAACTGGCGGGCGGGCACCATCAGGGTCACCACCATGGCGAAGCCGGAGAACACGGCGCCAGCCACGAAGTACGGCGGGAAGATCGTGGTGTGCCAGCCAGGCAGCTGGGAGACGGCGAAGTCGAACGACACGACCGAGTGCACGGAGAGCACCAGGGGTGTCGCGAGACCGGCCAGGATCAGGTACGCCTTCTCGAAGCGCGACCACTGGCGACCGCTACCGGTCCAGCCGAGGGACAGGAGACCGTAGGCGAAACGGCGCACCTTGTGGCGCGCGCGATCCCGCAGGGTCGCCAGGTCGGGCACCATGCCCATGTACCAGAACAGCAGCGAAACCGTGGCATAGGTACCCACCGCGAACACGTCCCAAAGCAGGGGCGAGCGGAAGTTGGGCCACATCTGCATCTGGTTCGGCAGCGGGAACAGGTAGAAGGCGAGCCAGACCCGACCGATGTGCACCCCGGGGAAAATCGCCGCGCAGGCCACGGCGAAGATCGTCATGGCTTCCGCAAAGCGGTTGATCGAGGTGCGCCAGTTCTGGCGGGTCAGGAAAAGGATCGCGGAGATCAGCGTTCCGGCGTGACCGATACCGACCCAGAACACGAAGTTCACGATCGGCCAGCCCCAGAAGACCGGGTTGTTGTTACCCCAGACACCGACGCCGTTCCAGATGAGGTAGGCCAGCATCGCACCCAGCACGCCCAAAAGGGACAGTGCGATGGTGAACGCGACGTACCACGCCTTGGGGGTTTCCGGCCGCTCGGCAATGCCGGCGACCGTATCGGTGATCTTGGTGAGTCCCGTGCCCGGCTCCGCCAAGGGCACCCGGGAGCGGGGATCGTCCTCGGCGGGGACTCCCTTAATGGCCGTGTCCGTCATTGCTCTCAGTGTGGGTATCGGAAACCAGGGTCGGGTTGGGGTTGGTGACGCGCGCCAAGAACTGGGTGCGCGGCTTGATGTTGAGCTCCTCGAGCAGCTCGTAGCTGCGCGGACCGGCCTGCAGGCGGGCCACCGCGGAATCGGGGTTGTTCAGGTCACCGAAGACGATGGCCTGGGGCGGGCACGCGGCCTGGCAAGCGGTCTTGACTTCGCCCTCGGCGATGCGACGACCCGCGTTGTGGGCGTCGATCTTGACCTCCTGGATGCGCTGCACGCAGTAGGTGCACTTCTCCATCACACCACGCGAGCGCACGGAGACGGCCGGGTTGTTGCCCAGACCCATCAGTTCCGGGTCCTTGCCGAAGAAGCGCTTGGGGTAGTGGTAGTAGTTGAAGCGACGGACCTTGTACGGGCAGTTGTTGCCGCAGTAGCGGGTGCCGACGCAACGGTTGTACACCATGTCGTTCAGGCCCTCGTCCGAGTGGATCGTCGCGGCCACCGGGCAGACCTCTTCGCACGGTGCGTTTTCGCAGTGCGCGCAGGCGATCGGCTGGTGGGCAACGGTCGGGTTCTCGGGCTCGCCGCGGAAGTACGCGTCGATGCGGATCCAGTGCATCTCGCGGCCACGGGACACCTGGTCCTTGCCGACGATCGGGATGTTGTTCTCCGCCTGGCACGCGATCACGCACGCGTTGCACCCGTCACAGGTGGACAGGTCGATCGCCATGCCCCACTTGTACCCTTCGTACACGTGCGGCTCCCAGAGCGAAACGAGCTCCGGATGGTGCGCGGTTTCGTGTTTGGCGAATCCGGGCTCGTGATCGAAGTGCTCCTTCGTTCCGGTGCGGACCAGGGCGCCGAGGCGCTCTTCCCGGGCCGCCATCCCCGCCGCTTCCACCAGGTGGTGTTCCTGGGTGGTGGCCAGCGGATAGGTCTTGCCGGTCTTGCGCACGGTCACGCCTCCGAGGAGGAACGGCGCATCCGCGCTGCGCAGCGAAGCCACGTCGCTACCGACCGGATCCACGCCTTGGGCGCGGTCCCCGCCGATGCGGCCGGCCGCGGTGCGGCCATAACCCATCGCCAGCGCCGCGCTGCCGCGGGCCTGGCCCGGAGCCACGTACGCGGGCACGGAGACCGACGCGCCGCCAGCCGTGACCTCGACGAGGTCGCCGGTGTGCAGGCCTTGTTCGCTCGCATCCCCCACGCTGACCAGCAGCACGTTGTCCCAGGTCACCTTGCTCAGGAAGTCCGGCAGTTCCTGCAGCCAACCGTTGTTGGCGAAGCGGCCGTCGGCCACCTTCGGGCAGGGGTACAGCAGGAGTTCCATGCCGCCCGGCGCCGCCGGCATCTTGGCGTTGCTGCCGGCCGAGAAGCCGACCGCCAGGGCCCCGGTTTCGCTGCCGGCCAGGCGGCCGTCGCGCAGGGTCTGACGCCAGAGGTTGTCCCCGCCGCCCATCGGGGCGGAGACGCGGTCGAAGGCGGCGCGCACGATCTCGCGACCGCTGCGCGGAGCCGGCTCCAACACCATCGAGAGGAACTCGATCGCGCTCTTGCCGCCGTGCAGGGCTTCGATGGTGGGCTGCACCACCGAGTAGCTGCCGTCGAAGGCGCGGGCATCACCCCAGGCCTCGAGGAAGTGCGCCATCGGCAGGAACCAATCGCAGGCGCGGCTGGTTTCGTTGCAGTAGACCGACAGGTGGGCTTTGAACGGCACCTTGGCCAGGCCACCGGCGAAGTCCAGGCTGCCGGGCGCGTCGTAGGCGGGGTTGCCGCCGAGCACGATCAGGGCCTGCACGCTGCCGGAGGCCATCATGCCCGCCAGGCGGGTCAAGCCGGCGGTACCGGGGGCGTCGACTTCAGCGGGCAGCGGGTGCGCGCTGATGGTCTTGCCGATCGCACCCAACTTGTCGTTGAGCGCCATCACGCGGGCGTGCACTTCGGGGGCCAGGTGATCACCGGCCACCACGACCGCACGGTCGCGACCCTTCCAAAGGTCCTCCGCCAGGGCGGTGACGAACGCCTCGCTGCCGGCGGGCAGGCTGCCCGCACCGGCCGGAGCCACGCCCGGCATGCCTTTCGCCGAAAGGGCCTGCTCGAGGGCCTCGAGGAACGCCGCCATCTGGCCCGAGGTCAGGGGCATGCGGTGATCCGCGTTGGCACCGGTCTGGCTGTAGCGGCTTTCGACCGCGTACAGACGGCTCATCTCCCCTTCCGGCTTGCGCAGCTTGGCGAAGTCGCCGCGGTTGCGCACCGCATCGGGGTGGTTGCCGAGGAAGTCCGCGTCGAGCGAAAGCACGACGTGCGCACGATCAAGGTGCAAGCGCAGGCGCATCGCCGCGCCGGTCTGCCCGGCGGCCATGGCCGCACCGGCTTCCGGGTTGCCGCTGGCGAGCGGGCTCCACTGCACCCAGGTGGCGTTCGGGAAGGTCTCCGCAAAACGCTGACGCATGGCGTGCAGGGCCGGCGAGCTGGAGGTGGCGCAAAGCACCGCGACACCGCTGCCGTCACCCTTCTTGGCGGCCAAAGCCCCGGAAACCGCGGCGAACGCGTCTTCCCAGGTCTTGTCCGCGCCTTGACCGCCGCTCCACGCCTGCACCGCGCGCTGGCGGTCCGGGTCGTAGAACTCGAGGATCGCGGCCTGGGCCTGGGCATCGCTGGCTCCGTTCGAAGCCGGGTGCGCCGGGTTGCCGTCGACCTTGATCGGGCGACCGTCGATGGTCGTCACGTGCAGCGGCAGCGCCACGCCGTCGCGCTCGAAGGCGGAGGCGAACAAGCGCCGATCCCCGGGCACGAAACCCTCGGGACGCTGAGCGAAGGGACGCAGCTCCTCTTTCTCATAGCGGCAAGCGCTGGCGCTGGCCAGGGCCGCGGAGGCGCCGATGATCTGCAGGAAACGACGGCGGTCGACGGGACCGAGTTGGTCGGGCTCAGCGGCGGCGAATTCACGCCGCACCAGCTCCTGGAAGTCGGGGGTCTTCTGCCACTCCCCCAGGCTGCGCCACGGAGCGTTCTGGCTCGCCGCGGCCGGTTGATCGGTTTGGCTCATGGTTCTAGCGGTGGCACGTGGAGCAGTTGGTCTTGGGATGTACCGTGCGCAGCAGGCTCGGATCCACGCCGCCTTCGGGCGCGGTCCAGGCCAGGTTGGTCACTTGATCCACCGGGCGCAGGCGCGGCTGGGGATCGCGGTGGCAGTCGAGGCACCAGCCCATGCTGAGCGGCTTGACTTGGGTCACGACTTCCATCTCGTCCACGCGACCGTGGCACTCGACGCAACCGACACCCTTGGTGACGTGCGCGGAGTGGTCGAAGTAGACGTAGTCGGGCAGGTCGTGCACCTTGACCCACGGGATGGCGGCCCCGGTCGCGAAGCTCTCGCGCAGCAGCGCAAGCTTCGGACTCTCGGTGCGCACCGCCTTGTGGCAGTTCATGCAGGTCGCCGAAGCCGGCAGACTCGCGTGCGCACTCTTGTCCACGTTCTGGTGGCAATACCGGCAATCCAGGCCGAGTTCACCAACGTGCAGGCGGTGGCTGTAAGGGATCGGCTGCTTGGGCGCATAGCCCACCGCCAGGGTTTTCGGTGACGCGCCAAACGCGACCAAACCGACCACATAAACGCCGCCGATCAGGAGCATCGGGGGGATCATGAGGCGGATCCGGTTGACCCAGCGCGGGAAGTGGAATAGCTCCATGGGGATCGTTCCAGAGGCACCAGAAGTGGTTTCAGGGCCAAAAGGAATAACGAATGCCGGGGGGCGTGTCGACATCCGGTCGCAATCTTTGCGTCTTGGGATTGAAGTTCGCGCGGAGTGGGACGAACGCGCCCATCGGACCGATGTCCGGCGCATCCCCAAGGCCGGGAAAGACGGATGCGACACCCCGGGTGGATAGATGCGAACTTGTCGCAACGAGCACCGCAAAAACGGCCCGACTGTGAATTCCGGAGCCCGGTTTCCAGCCCCCCACTTCCCCGTCTGCCCGCCCCAATCGAGAGCCACCCGCCGGGCCAAAGCCAGGCGGGTGGTTGCCGGAATCGGAGGGCCGGCCAGGGCCCTTCGGGGGGTGCGCCCCGGGGGCTCTTGGCCCTATAGGCTGGCCTCGTGGCAGCGCAGGAATCGACCGCCGGGGTCCCCTTGGGGCTCCGGGTAGCTCACCTTGCACGCCTCCGTGGCGGCCGAGCAGCGGGGGTGGAAGTGGCAGCCGGACGGGGGTTTGATCGGCGAGGGCACGTCCCCCTGGAGGCGGATGCGTTCGGTCCGGTGGGCCGGGTTGGCCCGGGGGATGGCCGACAGCAGGGCCTTGGTATAGGGGTGCCGGGCATCGTCGAAGATCTGCTCGGCGGTGCCCATCTCCACGATGCGGCCCAGGTACATGACCGCCACCCGGTCCGAGATGTAGCGCACCACCGACAGGTCGTGGGCGATGAAGATGTAGGAGAGGCCGAACTCCTCCTGCAGGTCCCCCAGCAGGTTGATCACCTGGGCCTGGACCGACACGTCGAGGGCGGAGACCGCCTCGTCGCAGACGATCAGGCTGGGCCGCAGGGCCAGGGCCCGGGCGATGCCGATGCGCTGGCGCTGGCCCCCGGAGAACTCGTGCGGGAAGCGGTTGGCCACGTCGGGGCGCAGGCCCACCCGCTTGAGCAGGGCGGCGACCCGCTCCTCGAGCTCGCGGCCGCTGGCCAGGCCGTGCACCTGCAAGGCCTCCCCGACGGTGTTGCCCACGGTGATGCGCGGGTTGAGGCTCGCGAAGGGGTCCTGGAAGATGATCTGCAGGTCCCGCCGCAGGTCGCGCAGGTCCCCGCGCGAAAGCTGGAACAGGTCGACCGGATCGTCGCCTTCTTTGGGGCGATAGAGGGCTTCGCCCCCGGTGGGTTCGATCAAGCGCAGGAGACTGCGCCCCGCGGTGGTTTTGCCGCAACCGGACTCCCCCACCAGGGACAACGTCTCGCCGCGCCCAACGGTGAAGTCGAGCCCGTCGACTGCGCGCACATCGGCCACGTGGCGGCTAAAGATGCCCTTCTTGATCGGGAAGTACTTCTTGAGCCCGCGGACTTCGAGCAAGGGCGCGCTGCTGGATTTGGCACTCATAGTTCGCGAGCCTCCTCGAGGAAGAAGCAGGCCGCCAGGTGTTCGGTACTGCCGGGCACGGGTTCGAGCGGCGGGACTTCGGCCGAGCAGCGTTCCGCCGCCAACGGGCAACGGGTGCGGAAGCGGCAACCCGAAGGGAACCGTTCGGCGCTCGGCACGATGCCGGGGATCGTCGTCAGGCGTTCGCCCGGCGCGACCATATCGGGCAGCGAACGCAGCAGCCCTTTGGTATAGGGATGCCGCGGCGCGTCGAACAGGTCCTGCACCTTGGCGTACTCCACCACGCGGCCCGCGTACATCACCGCCACGTGGTGCGCGGTCTCCGCGACCACGCCGAGGTCGTGGGTGATGAGCAACACGCTCATGCCCGTGTCCTTCTGCAGATCCCGGATCAGGTCGAGGATCTGCGCCTGGATCGTCACGTCGAGCGCGGTGGTCGGCTCATCGGCGATCAGGAGCTTCGGATCGCAGGCCATCGCCATCGCGATCATGATGCGCTGGCGCATGCCCCCCGACATCTCGTGCGGGTAGTTGTCGACGCGCTCTTCGGGGCTCGGGATGCCGACCTTGCGGATCATCTCGATCGCGTGCGCGCGGGCTTCCTGCTTCGACTTGCCCTGGTGCAACATCACCGCCTCCATGATCTGGTCCCCGACCGTGTAGACCGGGTTCAGGGCCGTCATCGGCTCCTGGAAGATCATCGCGATGTCGTTGCCCCGCAGGCCGCGCAGCTGCTCCTGGCTCATGCCGACGAGGTTCTTGCCGGCGAAGCGGATCTCGCCGCCTTCGATCTTGCCGGGCGGCGAAGGGATCAAGCCCATGATCGACAGGGCTGTGACGCTCTTGCCGGAACCCGATTCCCCCACCACGCCCAAGGTCTCCCCGGGCAGGATCTGGTAGCTGACCCCGTCCACCGCCTTGGCCACACCGGCTTCGGAGTAGAAGTACGTCTTGAGGCCCTTGACCTCGAGCAACGGTTGTTTGTCGGATGCGTGTGCCACGGGCCTACTCCTTCATCTTGGGGTCCATGGCGTCGCGGAACGCATCGCCCACCAGGTTGTAACAGGTCACGGTGATGAAGATCAGCACCCCGGGGAACACCTGGATCCACCAGTTGTCGGGGCTCTTCGATTCGTTCACCAGCGACCCCCAGGAGGCTTCCGGCGGCCGGATACCGAAACCGAGGAACGAGATCGCCGACTCGGTCAGGATGCCCGCGGCCACGGCGAACGCCGCGCTGACGAGCACCGGGCTCATCGCGTTTGGCAGCACGTGGCGGAACATCGTACGCAGGTCGCTGAAGCCCAGGGCCCGCGCCGCCACTACGAATTCCGCCTCGCGCAGGCGCATGAATTCGCCGCGCACGAGCCGCGCCGTGCCCGTCCAGCGGATGAGCGCGATCACGATGACGATGGCGAAGATCGGCTTGATCGTATCCGGCGGAATGAACACCACCGTGAGCAGGATCAAGTAGAAGGCCGGGATCGACTGCAGCACCTCGATCAGGCGCATGATGAGCACATCGACCCAGCCGCCGAAGTACCCCGCCAGGGCACCAAAGAAGATGCCGATCAGGGTCAACAGTACGGCGGACAGGATGCCCACCGTGAGGCTGGTGCGCGCGCCCCAGATCATACGGGTGAAGAAGTCGCGGCCCGTCTCATCGGTGCCGGCGATGTGCCGGTCCCAATCATCGATGCCGGGTTCGGATTCGCGGATCTCGACCTCCTTGTAGGTGGCCTGGAACTCGTCCCCCTTCTTGTCCCCTGCCAATTCCTTCGGGGCATCCTGCGCGCCGGGCGAGGCTTCCGCCGCCTTCTTGGATTTGTCCGCTGCCCCGGGCACCCAGCTGCCTTCCGTCGACTCAGCCTGGCTCAGCCAGGTCGGTGGCCGGAACTGTTCGGCCAAGTGCGATTCGGCCACTCCGTAATTGATCGGCGCCCAGGTCACCTGGAACTCATTGCCGGTATCCGACAAGCGCGACCCCGCCTGGATGGCGATGCGGTTCCCATTCTGCAGATCCGCCTTGTATGGGGCGTTGGCGTCCTGTTTGCCCCCCGCCCCGAAGACGCCGAACCACACCAGCGCAGCCAAGGCGGATGTGCCGAGCACCATCCCGGTCTTGCGCATGCGCCAATGGCGGATGCGCTCGCGGTTGCGTCCGAGCAGGCGGTTGAACAGCGGGTTCCAGATGGGCCACGCGAGCACCCAGAGCCAGAGCACCATGAAGAAGACATCCAAGGGCGGGATGTCATCCCAGAGGGGGCGCTCCATGCGGGCCACAAGATCCACGCCGCCGGCGCCGGGCTCCTTGCGGTCGAGCGGTTTGGCGGTGTCCCGCAGGGCCCGCGCGTCCTTCTTCACATCGCGCAGGATCTCCGTGGCTTTCTCCGCGTTGCCCGCCTGGAACGCGGCCACGGCCTCATCGATGGCCTTCGGCAGGGCGCTCAGGGTCTCGCGCAGCTGTACCGCATCTTCGGGCAGATACCCGAGCATCAGGGACACCCGGTCGTGCACGGTTTCCGCCTCCGCGGCGAGCGAATCCCCCCGGGTTTGCGGGGTCTTTTTCGCGTCGCCCAGGGTGCCGGCGACTTCGAGCTCCTTGCGGAACTCCTCGTCGCTCATGCGCACCTTGCCGGTCATCACGCTGGGGATCGAAACGAGCTGACGCAGGGCGCCGTTGTAGCCCCCGATGTCCACCCCTTCGAAGCGGTAGGGACGGTCGTTGGCCAGGAACGGCGCATAGATCGCCACCGCGTACATCAACGCGAGCAGAACCATGCCAACCTTGAACAGCGCGCGTTTGCCGAGCTGTTCGAAGACCAGGTCCCAGAAATCCTTGGAGTACTCGGGAGCGTCGTCGATCTGCTCCAGGCCCTCCATGCTTTCGAACGAGGGCTTAGTCATGGCGGATGCGCGGGTCGACGATGGTGTAGGTGATGTCGGACAGCAGAATGCCCACCTGGGTCATGACGCCCACCAGGATCGTGGTGGCCATCAGCACGTTGAAGTCCCGGTTGGACAGGCCTTCGAAGGCGTAACGACCCATGCCGGGGATCTCGAAGACCTTCTCGACGATGATCGAACCGCCGATCAGCACCGGCAGGATCGACGCGAGCAAGGTGATCACAGGGATCATCGAGTTGCGCAGGGCGTGTTTGTAGATGACCACATCCTCGGACAGGCCCTTGGCCCGCGCGGTGCGGATGTAGTCCTGGCGGATGACCTCCATCATGCCCGCGCGCATCTGCCGCGAGAGGTAGGCGAGGCTACCGTAGGTCATGGTCGCAATCGGTAGGATGCAGTGCAGCAGCAGGTCCCATTGACGCGCCCACCACCCCATGGTGTCGTAGTCCTTGTCGTGCAGGCCGACCACGGGCAACCAATCGAGCTTCGTAATGCCGAACAGCTGCACCAGCATCAGGCCGGCCCAGAAAGTGGGGATCGCGAACAGCACGAAGAGCAGGATCGTGATCAGGCCATCGCGCTTCTTGCCGTGGTTGCGCGCGCTGAAGATGCCCAGCGGCAGGGCCAGCACGTACGCCAGGATCACCGAGATCAGCGACAGGGGCAACGAGACCTTGATGCGCCGCCACAGTTCGGGGCCGATGCGCACGGCATCGTTCTGCATCTCCGAACCCAGGTCCCCGGCGAGCAATCCCCCCCAGGGTTTCTCCCCCGTGTTCTGCACGCGGTATCCCCCGCCCTCCTCGTAGTACCAGGCAAAGGCCTGGCGCAGGCGCGTGGGGCCGTCGAGGTCCGGCTGCCAAGTCTTTCCGGAGGCTTCCGCCACGGCGTCGAGCAGGCGCGGCACCCCGCTGTCGTCCAGGTTGGCCCGGTCGCGCTGGTCGTAGAGGCTCTGGAACAGGGCCGGCAAGCCCTGCTCCCCCGCCGCCAGGATCGTGCGCCGGGCGTCGGCCCAGGCGGTCTCCCCGCGCTCGGGGTTGGTCAGGGTGCGGCGCGCCTCATCGAGCTGGTCCTTGAGGGTCTCGGGCGTGCCGGGCAGGTAGTCGATCGGCTGAGGCAGGCCCAGGCGCAGGGGTTTGCCGTCCGGGCCCGGCTCTTCGAGCACCTTGCGCTCGGTATAGGGGCTCGAGAGCCACGTTACCCCATCGCGGCTCAGGTTGAACGGCCCCATGTAGTCGAAGAACTGCACCACCAGCGAGCGGTCCAGCCCGTGTTTGCGCCGGAACCGATCCACGCGCCCCTCGGTGTCCGAGCCCTGGTCGAGCTCGCCGGTACCGCCTCCGCCCATCATGACGGTTGCCGGGTCCCCCGGCGCCGCGTGGAACAGGGCGAAGACCACCAACGCCACCCCGAAGGTGGTTGGGATCATGAGCAACAACCGGCGGAGGATGAACGCAATCAAGGTCGGGAAGCGGCGCGGTCTGGGGGGAAGGGCTCGGCAGGATACCCCAAGGGACTGGGGCGGGCCAGGGCAAGACGATGGCCCTGGCGAAACGCGGGCCCGACTCCCTCTGGAGCCGGGCCCGCGAGATTGGATCGCAGGGGCCTACAGGCTGCTGCGGGTGCCCTTCTCGTTCGGGTCTGCGAAGTACCAGCGACGGATCGAGTAGCCAGGATCGATCGCGAAACTCTGCAGGCCGCGGATGCGCTTGCTCATGGCGAACTTGCGCGGAACGTTGAAGCCGAACAGGTACGGCTGGATGTCGTAGTACAGGCGCCGGTGGATGTTGTGCCAGATCGCCTGGCGCTTCTCGAAGTCGAGCTCCTTCTGGCCGGCTTCGATCCAGGCGTCGATCTGCGCATCGCGCACGCCCGAGTTGTTCGAACCTTCGATGTCGGGCGCGCCCCACTTCGAGTGCCAGACTTGCTCGGGGTCGGATTCGAGGTCGGGCACCCAGGCCAGGTTGCAGGCGTCGAACTCGCGGCGCTTGATCTTGTCGAGGAAGGTGGCCCATTCCACCGAAGCCAGGCTGACATCGATCTCCAGCTCGCGCAGGGACTCCTGGATCTTCAGGCCCAGGGTCTTCGAGGCGTCGTTGCCCGAGGGGTACATGAATTCGATCTTGAGTTCGACGCCGTTCTTGTCGCGGGTGCCGTCGCCGTTGCGGTCGTACCAGCCGGCTTCATCGAGCAGGTCCATGGCCTTGTCGATGCTGTACTCGAGCGGCGTGACGCTGTGGTCGTAGGCGGCCGACTCGAAGGGGAAGGGTCCAGTGACCTGGCGCGCTAGGCCGCGGTACACCGTCTCCAGGTATTCGTTCGAATCGAAGGCGTGGGCGATGGCCAAGCGCACCGGCAATTCGGCCAGTTGCGGCTTGTACAGGTTCCAGCCGGTGTAGCCGTATTGGCCCAGATAGATGTAGCCCTTGTAGAAGTTCTCGGTGAACTCCTTCTTCTCCGTGCGGGTACCGAAATAGTCGGTGGTTTTGACCCGCTCGAAGTAGTCGAGTTCGCCGTTGATCAGCGCGGTATAGGCGGTTTCGTCGTCCGAAATCACGCGCCAACGGATCGTGTCGAAGTACCCCGCGCGGCTCTTGTCGAAGTACAGGCTCTTGCCGCTCTCATCGACGAAGCGCTGGGCTTCGACCCAGTCGTCGGAGAACTTGGTCACGCGGTACGGACCGAGGCCCACCCAATCCAGGTTGTGCGGGTTGGTGTTGATGAACTTGCCCTGCTCCTCCGGGGTGGCGTTCGGGTTGAAGGACTTGTTGTCCTTGTCCGCCAGGTTGTAGATGTGGCTGGGCAGGATGGTCAGCGACGTGCCCACCGCGTCCATCGCAAAGGCGTACTGCTGCTCGTAGAAGAAGCGCACGCGCAGGGGATCGACGACCTCGCAGCCGGTCAACTTGGTGAACATGAAGCGCTTCTCGTCGCACTCCACGAACGGGTTGCCGTACACCGACCAGGAGAAGTAGACGTCATCCGCGTTGAGAATTTGGTCCGTGTACCCACCACCCGGGTGCCAATGCACATCGTCGCGCAGGTGGAAGTTGAACACCGTGCCGCGTTCGAGGCGCGGCGCTTGGTCCTTGGCGATCGTCACGGCCCCCTTGAGCGGGTTGCCGACCGAAAGCGGGGTCACGACGTAGCTGTCGCCACGGTCTTCCACCTTTCCGTAGAGCACCCGCTCGGTCACGAATCCCTGGCTGTCGCCGGCCGCCTTGAGGCGCACTTCCGTGATCGGGTGTTTGGCCGCTTCTTCGGCGGTGAGCACCAAGGTGTCTTCCACCACCGGCATCTCCGCCACCACGTTCGGCACGTACTTGTGGCTCTCCCAGTCCTGCAGCATGAGCGACTCGTGCACCTCGTAGAGCATGCGGCGGGTGTACGCCGAGTTCTCCGTGACGTAGTTCATGTGCTCGGGCAGCGACGCCATGTGCACGATGACCCGACCGCCGTACCGCGGGGTCGCCGCCTTGAGGCGGTCCGGGTGGAAGGTGTCTGCCTCGCTCGAAAGGGGCGCGTCGGATTGCGCGGGGGCGCTGGCCTCCTGGGCCTCCTGGGCCGCGACGGCCGGGGGGATCAGGGCGGCGCCGGCCAGCAGCCAGGCGGGGATGCGAATCTTCATAGGAGTCTTCGGGGAACGGGAAGGCCTGGGACCGGTCGCGGGGCCCGCCGCACCCCCGCCGGGGCCTTCCGAGCCGGGCGGGACGCGAATTGTAGCCCCGAAATGGGCCTGGGACACGGACTTCTGACCGATCCCCTTCCCCACCCCAGCCCCGCAGAACTGGCGCAAACCCTTACAAGCGGCGGGGTTGCGTCCTTCCGCGCAACCCGCTAGGCTGCCGCAATGTCCTTCTCGACCCTGTCCCCGACCGCCCGCGCCGGCCTGGGGCTCACCCTATTGGCGGTGCTCCTGGGCGGCGCCCTGGCCCTGGCCCGTGGGGCCCGCCTCGAGCCGGCGGACTTCACCTTCAACAACGGCACCGAGGTGCAGAGCCTCGATCCGGCCAAGGTCACGGGGGTGCCCGAGGGGCGCGTGATCCGCTGCCTGTACGAGGGCCTGGTGATCAAGGATCCCAAGGACCTGTCGCCGGTGCCCGGGGTGGCCAAGTCCTGGGACATCTCGGAGGACAAGAAGACCTACACCTTCCACCTGCGCGACAACGCGAGCTGGAGCAACGGCGATCCGGTGACCGCCCAGGACTTCGAATGGTCGATGAAGCGCATGCTCGACCCGGAGACCGCGGCGGAGTACGCGTATCAGCTCTGGTATGTGAAGGGCGCGAAGGCCTACACCACCGAGGTGTACCCCGAAGGCCATGAGCGTTCCGGCAAGGCCAAGAACGATCCCGAAACGGTGGCCATCCACGCGCTCGATGACCACACGTTGCGCATCGAACTCGAAAACCCCACGCCGTTTTTCCTCGAGCTGATGGGTTTCTACCCGGTGTTTCCGGTCAACCGGCGCGCGCTCGAAGAAGCGCAGCGCAAATGGCCCACCACGTGGGAAACGCGCTGGCAGGCCCCCGGAAACCACGTGGGCAACGGCCCTTGGAAGCTGAAGAGCCGCCGCATCAACGACCGCATCCAGCTCGTGAAGAACGAGCACTATTGGGACGCGGACAACGTCGCCTTCAACACGATGGACATTCTCGCCATCGAGAACAGCACCACCGGCGCGAACGTGTACCTGACCGGGGGTTGCGACTTCCTCGACAAGGTCGATGCGAGCGTGGTCGCCCAGCTCATGCCGCGCGAGGACTTCGATCCGCAGCCCTACCAAGGGCTGTACTTCTACCGCGTCAACACCACCAAGCCGCCGTTCGACGATGCGCGCGTGCGCCTTGCCCTCAGCCTAACCCTGCCGCGCGAGCTGATCTGCAAGTACGTCACCAAGATGGGTCAGGTTCCCGCCTGGTCGCTGGTGCCCCCGATGGGCGACTACTACACGGCCGCCCAGGCGGACCGCGGCGCCACCGATGGAACCCCCGAGGCGAACCTCGAGCAGAACATCCAGCGCGCCAAGGCCTTGCTCGCCGAAGCCGGTTATGGACCGAACGGCAAACCCTTCCCCCCCTTCGAGATCCACTACAACACCCTCGAAGCCCATAAACTGATCGCCGAAGCCATCATGGACGCCTGGAAGCGCCACCTGGGCATCAGCGTCAAGTTGCGCAACGAGGAGTGGAAGGTGTACCTCGATACCCAGACGAACCTGCGGTACGACGTTTCGCGGGCCGCCTGGATCGGCGACTACATGGATCCGAACACCTTCGTGGACCTGTTCGTCACCGGCGGCGACAATAACAAGACCGGCTGGGGCAACCCCGAATATGACGCGCTCGTGCACGGCGCGGTGTCCGAGCCGGATCCCGCCAAGCGCCTCGACATGCTGCACCGGGCCGAACAGATCCTGATGGACGATCTGCCCATCCTGCCGATCTATTACTACGTGACCCAGAACATGGTCGCGCCGCGCCTCGGCGGTTTCTACTCCAACCCCCAGGACGAGCACTTCCCGAAGTTCTGGTACTGGATGGATGACGAGGAGCTCGCGCAGAAACGCGCCGCATACCCCGCCGATGGTGGGCACAACCTGGTGGATCCCCACGGCCCCGCCGCAGGCCTCTACTCCCCCGCCGCCCAGCGCCGGCGCGCCGCCCAATGATCCGCTTCCTGTCGCGCCGCCTGTTATGGATGGCGATCACATTCCTCTTGGTTTCGCTCGTTTCGTTCACCCTGATGCACAGCGTCAAGGGTGGTCCGTTCTCGAAGGAGCGCAAACTCGACCCGGCCATCCTCGCGAACATGGAAGCCGCCTATCACCTGGATTGGCCGATTTGGAAGCAATACCTGCACTACATGGGCCCGTTGAACCTGGGCGATGAGGGCTGGTTCGGCAAGGGAGAGCAGAAGGGCAGCGATCCTTTCACCGGCGTGCTGGTCGGCGACTTCGGTCCGTCGTTCCGCTACCAGGACTTCACGGTCAACGACATCATCGGCCAATCCCTGCCGATCTCCGCGTTGCTCGGCGTGGTGGCGATGATGTGGGCCCTAGCCCTCGGGGTGTCCGCGGGCATCGCTTCGGCCCTGCGCCGGGGCAGCGGGCTCGATCTTTCCATGCGCCTCGCGGCCACTGGCGGCATCGCCTTGCCGAACTTCGTGATCGCGGGATTCCTGGTGATCCTGTTCGTGTTCTTGATTCCGCTGCTGCCCGTGGCGGGTTGGGGCACCCTCAAGCACATGCTGCTGCCCGGCTTCTGCCTGGGCCTGGGTTTTGCCGCCTACATCTCGCGCCTCACCCGCACCGGCATGCTTGAAGTCCTGAGCCAAGACCATATCCGCACGGCCCACGCCAAGGGCCTCGCGCCGCGCACGGTGGTCATGCGGCACGCCCTGAAAGGCGGCCTTCTGCCCGTGGTGTCCTACCTCGGCCCCGCCACCGCCGGCGTGCTCACCGGCAGCCTCGTGCTCGAACGCATCTTCAACATCCCCGGCATGGGGTCGCACTTCGTCAACGCGGCGACCAACCGCGACTACACCTTGGCCATGGGCGTGACCCTGCTGTACACCGTGCTCGTGTACAGCCTGAACGCCGTGGTCGACCTGGCCTACACCCTGCTCGATCCGCGCATCCGCCTGGAGGATCAATAGACATGGCAGATCACGGATCCCTCGAACGATTGGGCCTCAAGCCCGAGGATGCAGAGCGCCTGTTGAAGGAGGCGCGGGAATTCAAGGGCGAGAGCCTGTGGAGCGATGCGTGGCGGCGCCTACGCCGCAATCGTGTCGCCCTTTGGTCGATGTACTTCCTGGTGGCCTTCGGGTTGATGTCCTTCTTTGCGCCGCTGTTGCCCATGCGCAACCCCGCGGCCCAGGCCCCCGAGATCCAGTTCCAAAGCCCGACCCTGAACCTGGGGGATTCGGGCTACCTGCAGGAGTACGCCGCCGACGACAAGATCACGTCCGAGGAGATCGTCAACGCCTACTGGCCGGAAATGAACTCGTTGGATGTGCTGTTCGTCAAAGTCCGCCTCGCGGTGTTCGGCTCTTGGCAGCCCGGATTCTGGATGGGCACGGACGCCATGGGACGGGACGTGTTGTCCCGCATCGTCTGGGGCAGCCGCACCTCGATCAAGGTGGCGCTGATCGCGTCCCTGTTCTCGCTGCTCATCGGCGTGGTCTATGGCGCGCTCTCCGGCCTGTTGGGCGGCTGGGTCGACAACCTGATGATGCGCATCGTCGACATCCTCTACTCGATCCCTTTCATCTTCGTCGTAATCTTCCTGATCACCTTGATCGGGGATTACAAACAGGCGCTGGAGGAATGGGGCATCGACCGCATGGTGGTTCTTTACCTGGTCATCGGTGCGGTTTATTGGCTCACCATGGCCCGGGTCGTGCGCGGTCAGGTGCTGGCCCTCAAACACAAGGAATTCGTCGAAGCCGCCCGCGTGATCGGCGCGTCGACCCCGCGCATCCTGTTCGCCCACGTGGTGCCCAATGTGCTCTCGATCGTGATCATCTACCTGACCCTCACGATCCCCGCGGTGATGCTCTTCGAAGCCTTCCTCTCGTTCCTCGGCCTGGGTGTCGAAGCCCCCGAAGTTTCGTGGGGCATTCTCGCCGCCGACGGCACCGCCGCCATCAACCCCCTGCGCCTCTTCTGGTGGCTGGTGGTCTTCCCCTCCCTGGCGATGGCGTCGACGCTGCTCGCCCTCAACCTGCTCGGCGACGGCCTGCGCGACGCTTTGGACCCGAAGATGCGAGGCAAGGACTGATGGCGCTGCTCGAAGTCGAAAACCTGCGCGTGCGTTTCGAGACCCATCACGGGGTCGTGCGCGCGGTGGATGGGGTGAGCTTCACCCTCGAAGAAGGCCAGACCCTGGGCCTGGTCGGCGAATCCGGATCGGGCAAGTCGGTCACCAACATGGCGCTGCTCGGCCTAGTGCCCTCGCCCCCCGGCGTGGTCGAAGCCGATGCGATCCGCTTCGAAGGCCAGGACCTGACGAAACTGAGCGAAAAGCAGCTGCGCAAGATCCGCGGCAACCGCATTTCGATGATCTTCCAGGACCCGATGACCTCGCTCAATCCGCTGCTCACGATCGAACGGCAGATGACCGAGGTACTCTGCCTGCATAAGGGTCTTTCGCGTCGCGAAGCCAAGCAGAAGGCCATCGAAGGCCTCGGCGACGTGGGCATCCCGAGCCCGGAGACGCGCATCGACCAGTATCCGCACGAGCTATCGGGTGGCATGCGCCAACGCGTGATGATCGCCATGGGACTGCTCTGCGCGCCCAAGCTGCTGCTCGCGGACGAGCCCACCACCGCGCTCGACGTGACCATCCAGGCCCAGGTGCTCGAGCTGATGAAGGACCTTCAGAAGCGCCACGGCACCGCGATCATCCTGGTCACCCACGACCTCGGCGTGGTCGCCGGCATGAGCCACAAGATCCACGTGATGTACGCGGGCCGCATGGTGGAGACCTCCCCCACCTTCGAACTCTTCCAGCGTCCCCTGCACCCCTACACCAAGGGCCTGCTCGGCAGCATCCCCACCCTGCACTCCACCCCGGGCGAGGACCTCGAGTCGATCCCCGGCGCCCCGCCCGACCTGGCCAACCTGCCGAAGGGTTGTGCCTTCGCCCCGCGCTGCGCCTGGAAGAAAGAGCGCTGCGAACAGCAAGCCCCGGACGCCGAACGCTTCCACGATCCGCAGAGCGGTGCCCCGCGCACGAGCGCTTGTTTCGAGCTGAACCAACTCGCCGGCGCGCGGGAGGTGCAATCATGAGCCAGACCGCCCCCTCCCTTTCGTCCCGCCTGCGCAACCTGGAACAGGGCCCGCCCCTGCTCGAAGTCCGCGGCCTGAAGAAGCACTTCCCCGTCGACCAGCGCATCCTCAAGGCGGTCGACGGCGTGGACTTCGAACTACGCCGCGGCGAAGCCCTGGGCCTCGTCGGCGAATCGGGCTGCGGCAAGTCGACCGCTGCACGCACCATCGTGGGCCTGTACAAAGCCACCGAAGGCAGCGTGCGCTTCGACGGCACCGAGTTGACCACCCTGGGCCGCGGCGCCTGGCGCCCCATGCGCCGCCGCATCCAGATGATCTTCCAGGATCCCTACGCCTCGCTCGACCCGCGCCAGACGGTGTCGTCGATCCTCGAGGAACCCCTCAAGATCCACCGCATCGGCCGCGCCCGCGACCGCAAGATGCGCGCCATGGCCCTGCTCGAAGCGGTCGGCCTCAATCCGCGCCACATCCACCGCTATCCGCACGAATTCTCCGGCGGCCAGCGCCAACGCATCGGCATCGCCCGCGCCCTGGCCCTCGAACCCGATCTGATCGTCTGCGACGAACCGGTGTCCGCCCTCGACGTGTCGATCCAGGCCCAGGTGCTCAACCTGCTCGCCGAACTGCAGGAACGCTTCGGCCTGTCCTACCTGTTCATCGCCCACGACCTCGCCGTCGTGCGCCACCTCTGCACGCGCATTGCGGTCATGTACCTCGGCCGCGTGGTCGAGATCGCCGATCGCGACGATCTTTTCGCCAGCCCGACGCATCCCTACACCAAAGCCCTGCTCTCGGCGATCCCCGAACCGGACCCCGAACGCGAGCGCACCCGCGAACGCATCGTGCTGCAAGGCGACGTGCCTTCCCCGCTGAATCCCCCCAGCGGCTGCCCCTTCCACCCTCGCTGCCCCAAGTACGCGAAGTCCCCCGACCCGCGCTGCACCGAGGTCCCGCCGACCCTCTTCGAGTTCCCTGCCGGCAGCCGCCACGAAGCGGCGTGCCACCTCGAAGGTCGCAGCTGACCTCTTTTCATCCCGCGTGCATCCCGCTCGCGGCGATTCCAAATCCGGGCGGCCCCGCGCAACACGCGGCGCCGCCCGGATGCACTCCACGGGATGGGCAAATTCCGGGACGCCGCCGTGGGGCCTTCGAATGGCCCCAGTGCCGGGGTTCATGGGGCCCAACAGTACGTCGAATTCCAGCCGGCGCTGGGACCGTCTCTTGGCCGCCCGCAACCACAACGCTGGAGGGACCCCGCATCGAGCCCTGCGGGCAGCCTGCCCCGCCGAGACTCCCGCCGAGGTTTCCGCCGAACGGGCCTGGCCTTGCCCATGACCGCCCCCGAACCCCGGGAGTCGGACGGCCGTATGGATCCGCGGAACTCCCAAGCCCTGTCGGCCCGGCCGTAGCCTCCCCCAGCAGCCCGTGGACGAGGATTCCAAATCCAAAGTCCCTCTCGGCCACCCATCCCGGGGATCGGCGGTATCTTCAGCGTCGGTGGCGACTTCCCTACGCCACGCTCTCCCGCCTGACACTCCTATGAAACTGCCTCTCTCCCTATGCGCGCTCGGCGCCCTCGCCGCCCCGGCCCTCGCGGACACGATCACCCTGTCCCCGATCGCCGACAACACGATGTATGAAAACGCCTCGGGCCTGCTGGCGAACGGTTCGGGCATCCGGGCTTTCTTCGGCGCCAACGCCAGCGGCCTGGCACGCCGCTACCTGGTGCGGTTCGACGTGGCCGGCAGTCTGCCGGCGGGCTCCACCATCGTCAGCGCCACCTTCGAGATCAACCCGCTCAGCTACGCTCCCGCGAGCCCGGCGGGACTCGTGCGCGACCTGCACCGGGTCAGCCAGGCGTGGGGCGAAGGCAACTCCAACGCGGGCACGCCCGGCGGCGGGGGCACCATCGCGCAGACCGGCGACGCCACCTGGTTGCACACCTTCTACAACGCGAGTTTCTGGACCACCCCCGGCGGCGACTTCGATCCGAGCCCGAGCGCGTCGGTGGTGCTCGTGAATTACGGCCGCAAGCAGATCGCGTCGAGCGGAACCGCGGCCGACGTGCAGGATTGGCTCGACAACCCGGCCGGCAACTTCGGTTGGGTGCTCAAGGATCGCGTGGAAGGGAACTCGAGCGCGGTCGCCATCTCCTCCCGCGAAGACACCTTCCCGAACTCCGCGCCGACCTTGGTGATCGAATTCAGTCCGCCCGGCGGAACGATCCAGACCTTCTGCGATCCCGCAGCGGCCAACTCGACCGGCGTGCCCACCGTGCTCGCGGGCGCGTTCGGAAGCGGCGTCGGCAGCGACCTTCATTTGGAGGCCACGAGCGGTCCGCCCACCCAATTCGGCTACTTCCTCGTCGGCAGCGCTGCGCAGGACCCCGGCGTCGCCGTGGGCGGCGGTTTCCTGTGCCTGTCGCAGGCCGCGCCCAACGTGCTTGGCCGCTACAACCTGACCGGCACACCGCTGGGTTCGATCGGATCGTTCGATGCCGCTGGCGTGCTGCAGAACCTGACCGGCACGTCCACCACCGGCACGGGTTTCGATGTTCCCAGCAATCTGCCCCTGCCCGGTTCCCCCACGATCACCGCGGGCAGCACCTGGCACTTCCAGCTCTGGCACCGCGAACCGGGCCCCTCGTCAAACTTCTCGAACGGGGTTTCGGTCACGTTCTGATCCGAACATCGGCAAGTCCGCTTCCGAATCGGCTGGCCGCGCCCCCGGGTGCGGCCAGCCCTCTTTTCACCCGCGCCATCGCCGCCTATGTTGAGCCCCGCCCGAGCTCCCTGCTTCTCGCGCCGCGTCGCTCCATGTCGAACACCGCCCTCGATCTTCCGCCCCTGCACGCCGTACCGCGCACTCCTGGGCAGATGAAGTCCGCCCTGCTTGGCGAAGCCGATCGCATCGCCCGGGCCTTCGAGAAACTCGAGCCCACCGCCTTCGTCGCGCCCCAGGGCAACCACTGGTCCGCAGCCCAACACCTCGGCCACATCGAGTGGGCGTCGCGCACCGTCGCCGGCGCCATGTCCCGGCCGCCCGCCCTCTTGCTGCTGCGCTTCGGCCCACGCATCCGCCCCGAGTGGTCCGCCGATTCCCTGCGCGAACGCTACCAAGAAGCCCTCGCCCTCACCCAGGCCCCCGCCGCCTTCCGCCCCCGCGACCCCAAACCCGGCGACCCCACCCCGGAGTTCCAGGCGAAAGCCCTCGACACCTGGCGCCAGACCCTGGAGAACCTCGCGCAACAGGCCCTGACCTATCCGCACTGGGCCCTGCACCGCACGCGCGTCCCGCACCCCGTGCTCGGCAAGATCACCATCTGGGAAGTGCTGCTCTTCACCCTACTGCACAACGCCCACCACCTCGCCCGCTTCGAGCAACGCGCCGCCCTGGCCATGGCATAGATACGGTTCCTCGGAGCCGGTGGAATAACGTTACATACCGACCGGTTCGATCAGTCCCACAATTCGCGGTGCGTGCTTCGCACGCCGCGAATTGTGGGACTGATCGAGCCTGGTTCGGTATGTAACGTTATTCCACCGCCTTGGGCACACGGCGCAACCATCCATATGCCAAAGCCCCCCTCACTGGAAGTCCACGCGCACCCCACTCGAGGTATTCGACGTGCCCATTCCCCCCACATGGTCGCGGAACCAGAACTGGAAGTGCCAGGCATCTCCCGCTTGCACGACCTGCCCTTGGGGCAAGAGACCCAAATCCAGCCGCCTCGAAACCACACCCGCAGCATTCGGCGACAACACCTGATCGTTCCAGCGCAGCAATTGCCCCCCCAGACACAGGTGCCCTTGGCTATTCCCGAAAAACGGGAAAAACCCGGAAGTCTGGCTCATCAAGAAGTACCCGAACTGCCCCAGAGGAACTTCGCTGGCGCACAACACCAGGTTGCCCGCGCTTACGAGATCCGAGCCGAGCACGAACGCGTGCGCGCGATCCCCAGTGGAGTTGATCGTGGACTGGCAATAGGTCCATCCATCGATCGAATCGCACCCGGGGCCGCAGTAGTCGGGATCGAACATGAACGCACCGGCATCGGCCGGGCTGCCGTCCGGATCGGGCACCGTCCCCGTGCCCCCCAGATCGATCGCCGGGGATCCGGGCTGGAGGTGGAAGTCGTGGGCGCCCCAAAACAGCGGATCCGCGATCGGGGTGCCGACCACGAATCCCGTGTTCCAGAGCACGCAATTCCCGACCAAAGTCCCCCCACCGAAAGCGGGCGAGCCCACCCCGGAAACAATGCAATGCAGCAAGGTCCAGCCACGGACCTCGTTCGCGCCCACGCTCGCCTGGTTGCGCACCAGCGTGCAGTGCTCTGCCTGACCTTGGCCGACCAAGGCCCCCCCAACGGAAGTGCCAGCGCCCAGGGTCCGGTTCTCCTCGAACACACAGCGCCGGACAAGGGTGCCCGGGTGACTCGACCAGATGGCCCCGCCTTCGCTGGTCCCCCCTGCCTCCACTTCGTTGTGACGGAACACACTTCCGGTCACGATCGTGCTGCCGGCGGCATAGATCGCGCCGCCGAAGGCCTCGTCCATCGAGCTGCCTGCCGGATACGCAGACTCGACCCGATTGCCCTCGAAGGTGCACCCGTGCACCACGAGCGGGCCGTCTGAATAGATGCCTCCGCCGCTCGCGCGATAGCCGTCGAAGTAGGAACCCCGCTGCGCGGAATTGTCAGAGAACGCACAGCCTGCGAACGTCCCCGCGGAGTTCCGCAGGGAAACCGCCGCTCCGAAGTCCGAGCGGTTGCCCAGAAACTGGCAATCCTGGGCATCCAGCTGCGATCCGTTCGAGTGGATCGCACCGCCGTCCCAGCCGTCGAGATCCCCGCGGTTCTGCGCGAACAGGCAATCCGAGAACCCCGCCACCGTGCCCTCGAGAGCCACGGCTCCCCCTCGATCGGCCACATACTGGGTGAAACTCGATTGATCGCAGCCAAGCGTCCCCCCGACCACTTTCATCGCCGCGCCTCGCTCCACATCCACGCGTCCATTGCGGAAGACGCAATCGTGAATCGTCGTGGTGCACACCTCCAAGTACAGGGCGCGCTCGCCGGGCACGTTCCATTGGGTCATGCCGTCGAAGGTCGTTCCCGACACGTTCACCGTGCAGCCCGTGAGGTGCATGCCCGCGTTGCACAGTTCCGAACTGCCGCACCCGAGCGCCGAGCAACCGAGGAACAAACAATCCCCGGCCGTGATTCCGCCAGAGTCGCACTTCACCGGGCACGTGACCGCTTCAAAGACGCATCCGAGCAGGGTCAGGTCGGCCTGCAGACCTTCCAGCCCCCCGGCCAAGCCCCCTTCGATGTTCCGCCAAATGCACCCCTCGAAGCGCGGCGCCCCACCTTGGGCCCGGATCCCAGGCGCGTCCAGGAACCAGTCTTCGAACCGGCATGATTGGAACGTGGCCGAACTGCCGCTCAGTTCGATCGCGGCGTTCATGTGCGGCCACCCCGAGTTGTACCCGTAGAAGCCAAGACCCTCGAGGCGCATGCCCACCCCTTCCCCCGACGTCAGCCGCAGCATGGGTTCGGTCGAAACGATCGTGGAAGGACCTACGATCCGAGTGAGCTGCGGCCCGGCCGGAGCGGTCAGCAACAGCTCCTTGCCCATCGGATCGATGGCTTCCCCCGGATAGGTGCCCGCGGCGATCACGAGGGTATCCCCGGTCACCGTCGTCGCCTGGGCCACCGCAAAGTCGATGCGCGCGTAGGGATCCGCCTGGGTACCGCTACCCGGCCCGGGTGCCCCGGAGTCCACGTACCAGGTGCTCTGGGACCAGGCGGAAACGGAAAGCAGAAACGAGCAAAGGGGCCCAAAGGCAATGGACGAGTTCATGGGAATCCAGTCAATGGAGAGCAGCGACGGCACACCAGGGTACACCTAGGCGCTGGCGCGGAGTGCCGAAGGCGGTGGAATAACGTTACATACCGAACCAGGTTCGATCAGTCCCACAATTCGCGGTGCGTGCTTCGCACGCCGCGGGTGTGGGACTGATCGGGCCTGGTTCGGTATGTATGGTTCGGTATGTAACGTTATTCCACCGCCTTCGGCACTCCGCGCCGTTGCATGAACGCCTGCCACGCAAACCCGGCGAGCAGCAACCCACCGCCGATTGCGAGATACCTCACCGGCACCCAGAACGCCAAACTGAGACACGCCACAAGCCCTAGCCACGCCAGGACCACCGGGTAGCGCCGCGCCCCCGCGGGCAACCGGATCGCGCTGGCATTCGTGAGCGCGTAGTAGATCAGGACGGTGAACGCGCTGAAGGACCAGGTGGTCTTCACGTCCCCGATGGCCACGAGGCCCGCGATCAAGACCGCGATGCCATGCACGGCGGCCTTGGGCGAAGCTTGCGCGCCCGAGACCCGCTCGAACACGCGCGGCATGTCGCCCCGCCGCGCCATCGCGAGCAGCACGCGCGACAAACCGAGCAGCAAGTTCAACAAAACCCCGGCCATCGCCGTCATCGCGGCGGCGGCAATGGCAATGGGCACGCCCTTGACCCCAGTACTGCGCGCAAGCCATTCGAGCGGCGCCGCGCTGCGGCGGGTCACCTCCGCGAACACGTCGGGTCCCACCATCACCAAGGCAGAACCCGCGACCAGCACGTAGATCAACACCGAAACCGCCAGGGTGGTGAGCACGGCGCGAGGAATCGTGCGCGCCGGATCGCGCACTTCTTCGCCCAAGGTCGCCACCCGTCCGTAGCCGGTGAAGGCGACAAACAGCAGCGCACACGCCTCAAGGAACGCGCCGGCGCGCAGATCCCTGGGCCACCATTTCACGCCGGACGCCGGTCCCAGAGTCACCGCGTGGCCCACCGCCACCGCGACGAACAAGGCGAGCCCCGCGAGGGTCACGCTGACGATGATTGCGTTGGCGCGGGCGCTACGGCGTAGGCCTCCGGCCACCAATACGTCCGCAAACAACACCAGCAGCAAAGCCAACCCGATGCGCACGCCCTTGCCCTGCCACCCCAAGGCCACCATCGCGTACCCCGCCAGCCCGAGCGCCGCGGTCGCCGCACTCGCGGACTTCGCGAGCAGAAACCTCCAACCCGCCGCGAAACCGGCGCGGGGTCCGAGCAGTCGATACCCGTACTCGTAGGTGCCGCCGCTGACCGGATGGGCGGCGGCCAATTGCGCACTCGAAAGCCCATTCAGCACCGCCACAAGCCCCGCCACCGCCACGGCCGCGATCATCGCATTGCCCGCAATGCCCGCCGCCAAGCCGAGACTCACGAAGACCCCAGTCCCGAGGATCGACCCCAGGCCCAACCACACCGCGCCCCACACCCCGAGCACCCGCTGCAGGCCCGGTGCCCCCTCGTGTTCCTTTTCCGCTGCCACGGCACGGATTCTATCCCTTTGCAAGCCTGGTTTTCGCCCATGACCGCCGTAACCGCCCGCTCCCACGGGGCTAGAACTGCGCGCATCCGCACGATCCGGGACAGTCCCCCGACCCTGCCGCTTCTCCCCCCAGCCATTTTGAAAGCCGCTCTACCGCTCTTGTTGGCGTTCGTCGCCGCATGCCAATCCAACGGATCCGCCAAGCAACCCGAACTCGCTGCCCTGACTTGCCAGTCCCGCTTCCCGGTGCAATACGAAGGGGGGGTGCACGTGGCGGAAGCCACCGTCTCCACCCCGGTCCAGGGGATCGGTGGCGGCGACCCCAAAGCCCCACAGGTCACCGTGTCCGTCCAGGTGATCGATCTGCCCGCCGCCCTGCTGGATCAGATCCTACCCCGGACCACGGATGAAGCCTTGTACGGCTGGTGCATCGAATCCACCGCCTGGCGCGAAACCATCGAACCCCTGCTCGAGCGCGGACTCGCCAGCGTGATCGAAAGCCCCAAGCTGACGCTTGGCATGGATCCCCGCGGGGTGCAAGGCGGTGAGGTCCAGATCCTCGACCGCAGCGCGTACATCAAGGGCTTCCAAGTGGATCGCACCACCCAGGGGCAGATCGTCGACCCCCTGATCGATGTGCTCGACCAGGGAATCGGCTTGTTCGTCGCCGTGGCGCCGGCCGAAGGTTCCAACGCGTATGCGCTCCATTGCACCTTGACCACCCAGGAACTCGCCGCAAAGACCCAGACCCGGGTACGGATCGCCAAGAGAGCCTTGCCGGTCGAAATGGAGATCCCGGTGGTCTTCCGCGAGGTCCTGAACGGCACCGCGACGCTGCCGGCGGGCTCGATGGCCGTCCTGCCGCCCCTCGACCGCGAGAATGGGCACCGCTGGATCACCTGCCTGCAGGTGTCCCCAGCCAACCCCTGACCGGATTCCCGCGCCTGCCCCTGGGCCGGGCTCCCGGGCTGCCGGGGGCCCTTCCCGTCCTATCTTTCGGCCCTAGGCCTTCCTAAGATGGGCCCGGAATCGGCGGCCCCGAGGCCTGCCGGTGCACTTTCCGTTGCAACAGAAGGCAGGCAGTATGCGAGTTGGCGTACCCAGCGAAATCGCCCCCGGCGAGAAGCGCGTGGCTCTCAGCCCCGATGGGGTGGCCAAGCTGAAGAAGCTTGGATACGAGGTACTGGTCGAAGCAGGCGCCGGTGGCGGCGCCAACTTCGACGACCACGAGTACATCGAGAAGGGCGCGGAGATCGCCCCCAGCGCGGAAGAGCTCTGGAAGAACTCGGACATCGTGCTCAAGGTCTCGGTGCCCACCCGCCATCCGATCCTCAAGCAGCACGAGGCGGACCTGATGACCGCCGACAAGTGTCTGATCGGTTTCATCTGGCCCGCGCAGAACAGCGAGTTGATGGACCGGCTGAAGGAGACCGGCGGCACCGTGCTTTCGATGGACTGCATCCCGCGCATCAGCCGGGCGCAGAACTTCGACGCCCTGTCGACCATGGCCAACATCGCCGGCTACCGCGCGGTGATCGAGTCGAGCCAACACTTCGGTCGCTTCTTCACCGGCCAGATCACCGCCGCCGGCAAGGTACCGCCCGCCAAGGTCATGGTGATCGGCGCCGGCGTGGCGGGCCTCGCCGCGATCGGCACGGCCGTGGGCCTCGGCGCCATCGTGCGCGCCTTCGACACCCGCCCCGAGGTCAAGGAGCAGGTGGAATCGATGAACGCCGAATTCCTCGAACTCGAGTTCGAAGAAGACGGCTCGGGTGAGGGCGGTTACGCCAAGGTGATGAGCAAGGAGTTCATCGACGCCGAGATGGCTTTGTTCATGGAGCAGGCCCAGGAAGTCGACATCATCATCACCACCGCGCTTATCCCCGGCAAACCGGCGCCGAAACTGATCACCGAGGAGATGGTCAAGGCGATGAAACCCGGCAGCGTGATCGTCGACCTGGCCGCGGAGCAGGGCGGCAACTGCGCCTGCACCAAACCCGGCGAGGTCGTCAAAGCCCACGGGGTTAGCGTGGTCGGCTACACCGACTTCCCCTCCTGGATGGCGGCGCAATCGAGCACCCTCTACTCGAACAACCTCTGCAACCTGATGGGCGCGCTGACGCCCGGCAAGGACGGCAAGATCGTGGTCGACATGGAGGACGAGGTCATCCGCGGCGCCACGGTCATCGAAAAGGGCAAGATCACCTGGCCCGCTCCGCCCCCGCGCCTGTCGGCCGCCCCCAAGGGCGCCGCCGCCGCCCAGCCGGTCGCCGCCCCCGTGGCCGCCGCGAAGGGCCCCTCCGCCGACGCCCGTGCCTACACCACGGTGGCGCTGTTGGCCCTCGTCATCCTGGCCGTGGGCCAGGTCGCCCCCGAGGGTTTCCTGCGCCAACTGGTCACCTTCGTGCTCGCCTGCTTCCTCGGCTGGCAAGTGGTCTGGAACGTGACCCCGGCCCTGCACACCCCGCTGATGAGCGTCACCAACGCGATCAGCGGCATCATCGTCATCGGCGCCCTGGTGCAGATGAGCAATCCGTCCGGCCTGGCCGTGGGCCTGGCCGCCTTCGCGATCCTGATGGCCACCATCAACATCGCCGGGGGCTTCCTCGTCACGCGCCGAATGCTGCGCATGTTCCAACGCTAGGCGTGATCCCCATGTTTGCACTGCTCTCTGACACCGCGGCCGCTGCCGCGCATACGCCGCTGCTCTCCATGGGCTTCATCCACGCCTGCTACCTGGTGGCGGGTGTGCTGTTCCTGCTGAGCCTCGGCGGCCTGTCGAGCCAGGAAAGCGCCAAACGCGGCGCGGTCTTCGGCATGGTCGGCATGGCCCTGGCGATCGTCGCCACCTTCTTCCTGGTCCAGGTGAACGGCAGCCCGCTCGCCATCGGCATGATGCTGGTGGGCGGCGCGATCGGCCTAGTGCTCGCGAAGAAGGTCGAGATGACCGCCATGCCGCAACTGGTGGCGATCCTGCACAGCTTCGTGGGTCTGGCGGCCGTCCTGATCGGCTTCGCCAGCTACATGGACACGAGCCACGCGCTCACCGGCGGCGAACGCCTGGTGCACGAGATCGAGATCTACCTGGGCATCCTGATCGGCGCCGTGACCTTCACCGGTTCGATCGTCGCCTACGGCAAACTCGACGGCAAGATCGGCAGCGCCGCACTGACCCTGCCCGGCCGCCACGCCCTCAACATGATCATCGGCCTGATCTGCCTGGGCCTGGGCTGGTACTTCGTCGGCTCCGAGACCGTGGCTGCCGGCATGATCCCCCTGCTTGTCATGACCGTGCTCGCGTGCCTCTTCGGCATCCACATGGTGATGGCCATCGGCGGCGCGGATATGCCCGTCGTGATCTCCATGCTCAACAGCTACTCGGGCTGGGCGGCTTCGGCCACCGGCTTCATGCTGTCGAACGACCTGTTGATCATCACCGGCGCCCTGGTGGGCTCGAGCGGCGCGATCCTCTCGATCATCATGTGCAAGGCGATGAACCGGAAGTTCTGGAGCGTCATCATGGGAGGCTTCGGGAGCACCGGTGGCTCCGGCAGCTCGTCCTCCGCCGCCGCCCAAGACCAGGGCGAGGTGGTGCCGATCACCGCCGAAGAAACCGCCGACCTGATCCGCCACTCCAAGTCGATCGTGGTGGTGCCCGGCTACGGCATGGCCGTATCCCACGCCCAACACCCCGTCTCCGAGCTGGCCCGCCGCCTGCGCGCGGCCGGCAAGAAGTTCCAGTTCGCCATCCACCCGGTGGCCGGCCGCATGCCCGGCCACATGAACGTGCTGCTGGCCGAAGCCAAGGTGCCGTACGACATTGTGCTCGAGATGGACGAGATCAACGATGAGCTGGACGAGGTCGATGTGGTCATCGTCATCGGTGCCAACGACATCGTGAACCCCTCGGCCCTCGAAGAACCCGACAGCCCCATCGCGGGCATGCCCGTGCTCGAAGTGTGGAAGTCCGGCACCGTCATCGTCAGCAAACGCTCGATGGCCACCGGCTACGCCGGCGTGCAAAACCCCCTGTTCTTCAAGGAGAACACCCGCATGCTGTTCGGCGATGCCAAGAGAGCATCGATGCGATCCTCACCGCGCTCGGCGATATCGGCGCGAGCAAAGGACACAAGCAGACCGCGGGCGTTTGATGGGAATTGTGTTACGTACGGAAGCAGGTTCAAGTTGTTACATAAATCGCCCAGGGTCGGGCGGGCACTGCCCGCCCGACCCTGGGCGATTTATGTAACAACTTGAACCTGCTTCCGTACGTAACACATTCCACCGGCCCACCCCCATGCCCCACCCCCAGGACCCCCGCGCCGGCATCGCGCAGTTCCTGTGCCTGCAGGCCGCTCTCGTCCTGCTCTGGTGGTACCTCCTCGCGCATGTTCCAAGTTCACTGCGCTGGTTCCTGCCCGAGGACGTGCCCGCCGAAACCTTGCGGTACCTCGCACCAGCCGATCTGCTGTTGCTCGGATTCGGCGCCTTGCCCGTCGCCGGGGTCATCGCACGGCGCCACGCGGCGGGTCCGGCTTTGGCTTGGGCCTATGGTGGGGCCGTTCTCTACCCCACCGTGATCTGCGTGGCCGCTTCCTTCCGCACCGATCAGGCCTGGCCCGCAGCGGCGTGCATGGGCCTGATGTCCTTAGCGACCTGGTCGGCGATTTCGATGCTGGGTTTGCCGGGCCAGGAGGCTGCCTGCTTCCGGCCGGCCCCCATGGGCCCCCAGCGCGCCCGTCGCTTCACCTTTCTCCAGATCGCCGTGTTCTGGTTCGTGTTCCTGGTCCTCGTGCCTCTCGGAGCCCGGGAGGCCATGGCCCATCTCGGCTACAGCGCCTTCTATCACGGTGGACAGCGTTTCGTTTCCAGCCTCCTGCTGCTCGCAGGCTCCGGGCTCGGCCTGGCCAGCGCATGGACCCTTTCCAGCCACGGCCAAGGCACGCCCCTGCCCACCGCCACCGCGGCCACCCTGGTGGCACGCGGTCCCTTCGCCTGGGTCCGCAACCCCATGGCCCTGGCGGGTACCCTGCAGATGATCGCGGTGGGCTGGGGCCTCGGCACCTGGCCCGTCGTAATCCTCGCCCTGCTGGGCAGCGGCGTCTGGCACTTCTGGGTGCGGCCCCTGGAGGAAGCCGACCTCCAGCATCGCTTCGGCGCCTCCTACTCGGACTATCGTTCGCGCACCCCCCTTTGGATTCCGCGTCCGCCCCGTTCCTGATCGGCGCTCCCCGTCACAGCTGGCCCCATCCCCCGTACCGCCCCCCCTGAAGCGCACCCCCCCCCTCGTCTGGATCCTGCGCCTGGTGGCAGCGGGCATCTTCCTCCAGACCCTGTACTTCAAGTTCACGGGCGCCCCCGAGAGCGTCTGGATCTTCGAACAACTCGGCGCCGAACCCTGTGGCCGCTACGGCTCCGGCGTGGCGGAGCTAATCGCGTCGATCCTGATCCTCGTGCCCGCCACCACCCGCTACGGAGCGCCGCTCGGCGCAGCGATCATCCTCGGCGCCATCGGCAGCCATCTGACCCGCCTCGGAATCGAGATCCAAGGCGACGGCGGCCTGCTCTTCGGCCTCGCCGTCACGGAGCTCATCGTCTGCGCATGGCTCGCCTGGCGCCATTGGTCGCGCGGGGCGTGAATAACGTTACATACCGAACCAGGTTCGATCAGTCCCACATCGCGGTACGTGCTTCGCACGTACCGCGAATTGTGGGACGATCGAACCTGGTTCGGTATGTAACGTTATTCACGCCCCGCGCGACCCGGGCCCCATCAGAAGGTGAAACTCACCCCATTCGAAAGGTTCGAGTTCCCACCCGCTTCGCGGTGCCAGGCCTGGAAGTGCCAGGTCTGCCCTTGCGTGATCGCAGGGCTGCCCGTCAACGGCAAACTTGACGGCACATCAAACCCACTGCCGGTGTGCGAGTTACCGACGAGGTTCTGCAGCACGCCTTGGCCATCGAACAGCCCCAGCGAGTTCATCGGCCCGAGCAGGTTGTAACGGCCGATCTGGTTGCCCACCCCGGACGCCAGGCAGAGGTGTCCACTTCCTACGGGCACACCCGGATCCTGAACGCCGGTACCCACCAACACATACCCGAACTGCCCCACCGGACCCTGGTTCACTTCCAAGTGCAGGCCCGAAGGTGCCAGCACATCCGCAACCCCCTCCAAACGCGTGGGCAAACCGGTGGAGTTGGCGTCGGCAGGATCGCAGAAGGTGGTCACTCCCGGGCCCTCCGGGTTCGTCACCACGTAGAACCCCACGTTCGCCACCACACCCGCCGGGGCGTTCCACTGCACCCAACCGGGGTTGCTGGCGGCTGGATCGCGACCCCAACTGAAGTCGCCGCTCGCGCCCACCACCGGCGGATCGAAGTTCGACCACTTGAGCGAACCATTCTGGGTGCCCGGGTGGTAGATCGGCTCGAGCGTACAAGTGATCGTGCCGGGCACCGGTACGTTCGGCACGGGGAACACGTATTCGGGATCGTAGAACCCGCCGTGGCACTCCAGGTTGTTGATCTGCCCCGTGTACAGCAGCGTGCCCGGTTCACCGGCAGCCCCGTCATTCGCGTAGATGCGCAGCCGCAGATCGAACTGCGACAGGGGCACGGTCGAGTCCAGGTGCACCCCGACCTCGACGACGTTGCGCGGCCCCGAAGCCAGGACGACCTCGTCGCCGACCTCGGCGCCTTCGCTGCAGGTCATGCCCCCACTGTGGTAGGACCCGATGGCGGTGTTGTTGAAGACCATGACGTTCTGGGCCGCGGCGGCGCCGGCGAAGACGGTGGCGGCCGTCAGGAGGGACAAAGCCCGGTGGGTGATTGTTTGCATGGGATTCCTCGATGCTTGGAAGGGAGTCCTGGCCTGGGGAGACCCCCGGGAGCCCGGGGCCGGCCATCACCCAAGCCTATGAGAGTCTGACTCTCAAGCAACCGACAAAACCCGGAATCCCGCCCCGATGGGACCGGAACCGCCCCTGAGAGGCCCTAGAACGGCCGCGGCCCGCCCCAGATCGGGGCGGGCCGCGGCGCTCTGGACCCTTCGCAGGCCCCTGACATCGAGTCCTAGAAGAACTGGACCTCGAGACCCTCGGTGAAGTTCGAGGTGTTGCTCGGGTTCAGGTCACGGAACCAGCACTGGAAGTACCAGGTCTCGCCCGACTGCACCGCGTGCGCCGGGTTCAGGGGCAGGGCGGTCAGGTCCACCATCATCTGGATCGACCCGCTCACCCCGGTCGAGCCGAACTGACCAAAGCCGTTGAAGCGCCCCAAGGTACCCCCGAGGCACAGGATGCCCTGGGACCCCGGAACGTTGGGCTGGAAGCCTACCGCCGAGCCCACCAGGAAGTAGGCGAACTGGTTGAGCGGAAGGTTCTCGGCGATCAGGGTCAGGTCGTTGTCGAGGGCCAATTGGCTTCCGAAGCCACGCATGGTGCCGGAAACCCCACCCGAGTGCAGGTTGGCCGGACCACAGAAGGTCGTATTGATCGGACCCGAACCACCGCACTGCACCGATCCGACGCGCACGTTGTCGATGCCGGCTTCCACGATGGTCTGCGGATCGCTGTCGTTGGCGGTGAACCGGATGCGCGCGTTGGCGGATGCGGTCAGACCGGCCGCGCCCCACTGGCCCGCGCTGATCTCCAGCGGATGCCAATCCAGGCCGCCATCCGCGGTGATATCCGCCACCACAATCCACGGTCCCGTCGTGCCGTTGCTGCTCATCTCCACCAGCAGGTGGTCGGTGGAGTTCGGATCGCTCAAGAATAGGTAGTAGTCGAAGTACACCGAAGCCCCGCTCTGCAGGTCGATCACCGGCGAGGTCAAGCGCACCGCTCCCCCATCCACATCGGTGTTGCCCACCGCGTTCTGGGTCAGGTAGCACATGCCGCTGCCATCGCTATCCGAAGCGGGATCGTAAGCCCAGCCCGCATCGTTGACCGGTACGCCACGTTGCCAGCCGCCAGAGGTCGCCCCGAGGATCTCGGTGCTCCAACCCAGGTTCGCCTGGAAGTGGTCCTCGAACTGCAGGCTCGCGATACCGACTTCCGCGGAGAACGGCGCGTTCGATCCCTGAGCAGGGATCACCTTCAGGCCGCAGCTCACGAGGTTGGCGGAGAAGTAGTACTCCAGCGCTTGGCCGCAGGACGGCCCGGGGATGTTCGCCCCCCAGATCGTGCCCGCGCCCTGGCTGAGGGGCAGGGTCGTGAAGGCCCCGGCGCCTTGGCGGTAATGCACCGCCACCGAGCCGGCCACCACGGTTCCGGTCAAGCTCACGGCCACCGGAACCGGGTTGCTCGGGGGCACCAACATGCCCGGTTGCGTCGCGACCGTCATACCACCCGCGTTGCACACGCCTTGCGGGCTGGCCAGCGCGGCCTGCAATCCCGGGTGGTTGAGGTTCGTGCCGGAGTTGTAGCCGCTGCTCGAGCAGCCGCCGTGAGTGTGGATTCCGATCGCTTCACCGGTTTGTTCCCAGATCACCGGCGAACCGGAGTTGCCCCCCTCGGTGTCGGTGGTGTACCCCAGCGCCGTGCCGCTGTTGACCGCCATCGGCCCCAGGTGCGTCTGCTGGATCTGGTTGTAGGTGGCCGGCGTACTGTCGGTGCCAAAACCCGTGACGCGGATGGTGTTGCCCGCCGGAGCCGGCGCCACACCCAGGATGTAGGTGCTGCCCTGGGCTTCCGCCGCGGTCAAACCGGTGTTCGAGTTGGGGAAGGTACCGAAGTAGCCCCAGTCATTGCCGATGCCCTGACCACCGTTGCTCTGGATCGAGGACGGATCGACCGCGTACTGGTCGCTGGCGGGCGGGTGGACCAACCCACCGCTCGCGGTGGACATCGGCACGTTGAACTCCAGAACGTTGATGTTGCCGGTGCAGTGGCCCGCCGTCAGGGCACAGTTGCTGCAATCGTTGATCAGCCAACCCGTGCAACCGATGGGCAACAAGCGGCCCGCGCGCGGATCGGACGAAGGCACCCGGTCATCGGTCGAGCCGCACTGGCTGCCGAACACTCCCCAAGCCATGTCGATATGGTCCAGCGCCACGCGGTGACGACCGGTGCCCGGATACGCGACCAAGTCGACTTCGACGGCATCCCCGTTGAAGTAGGCGCTCGAATAGCCCCACTGACGCAGGTGCATCGCGTTCAGCTCCTGAACCGAACCGTCCGCATGCGAGGTGATGCGCACGAAAGCACCGGTGCCTTGGAACAGGTCCCCTCCGAGCGAGCACACCGACTCATCGAAGTACAAACGCATCCAGGACGAACCCGGCACGGACACCGTGAAAGACGCGACTACCGCGCGCTGCGTACCGGTGTTGCCAGCCCACCCTGTGTCCATGTAGAGCGACATCTCGGTCTGCTCCTCCATGTGCGTCTGGGCCTGAACTACGGGTACCGCGAACACCGTTGCGCCAAGCAGGCACAACCCATGCAGGGATTTCGAAAGTTTGGACATGGAGAGAGAGGGTTCCTGGGAGAAGGCAGGAGAGTCGGGCCCCATGGTATCCGAATTCCTATGATCCCTGGCAAGGGATCCGCCCTCGGCGGGCCCCTCCCCCTACCCCGGCGCGCCCACCCGTGGCACCCACATGCGCAGGGCCCCCGGCTGCACCCGGATTCGGAGGTCCGCCATCCGACCCATGGCGTCCCCATCCGCCTGCCAATCGAACGGCTGCGGCGCCCGGATCACCAGCTCCCGGCCCCGGCCATACCGGGCCAGGCTCTCCGGCAGGCGCCTGTGCCCCATCGCGGCGAACAGGCTGAGCGCGGTGTTCGGCGTCCAGCCCGGGCGCAAGGCCACGAAGTCCAGCAGGCCATCGCAGGCGTTGGCCTCGGGATTCGGGGACCAGCCCTTCGCGTACGTCTGGATGTTGCTGACGATGCATCCGGTGAACGCGCCCTCCACCTCTCGACCGTCCAGTTCCAGCCGGAAACGCCGCCTCCCGGGTTTGAGCATCGCCGCCGCGCCGATCACCCCGTAGAGCGAATCCCCGTGCAGCCGGTACCAGCGGGACAAGGCCCCGCGCCGCGCCCGCTCCATCCACGCGGCGATCTGCGCGTCGTACCCCACGCCGACCATCGCCAGCACGAGCTTCTCCCCCGCCCAGAACACGTCCATGCAGACCTCACGCCCGTCGAGCAGGGCATCGATGGCCTTGTCCGGGTCCTGCGGCACCCCCCACTCGCGCGCCACCACGTTGGCGTTGCCGAGCGGCACGTGCGCCAGGCACGGGGAATGCTCCCGTTGGACCAATCCCTGGGCCGCCTGCCGCAAGGTACCGTCCCCGCCCACCACGAACAGGAAACCCACCGAAGCGGGCAATTGGCGGGCGGTTTCGGCCCCGTGGTCTTCGGCCGAGGTGGCGCTCTGGGTGGCGGTGAGCCCACGCCCCCGCAGGGCCTGGGCCAACCGCTCGGCGAGGCGCGGCGCCCGGCCTTGCCCCGCCACCGGGTTGAACAGGATGTGCGCGTGATCGCCGGATTGCATGCTTCAGGCCGCCGTGCGCAACGCGATCCAAAGGGCCAGGCCCGACAACACCAGGCTCGAAGCCACATAGGCCCCCGCCAATCCGGTCTGCCCGCGGTGCATCAGGGTGTAGGTCTCGTGCCCGAAGGTCGAGAAGGTCGTGAACGAGCCCAGGAAACCGCTCACCAGCAGCCAGCGGTGCCGGTCGGTGAGCCAGGGCCGCGGGGACTCGATCCCCAGCAGGTGCCCGATGGCCGCGCAGCCGAGCACGTTCACCACGAGCGTGGCCCAGGGAAAACCCGCCACGCGCACCCCGGCCAGCAGCAAGGCCACCCCATACCGCGCCATCGCACCGGCCGCGCCCCCCAGGGCGACCCACAAGAAAGGGACCATAGGCCGCCAGTCTAGGGACCCACCGGCCCCGGTACATGCGCTTTTTGACCCGCGCACCAAGGGGTGGGATGCGGCCCGCGGCCGCGACGATATCGCGCTTAAAAGGCGACGGACCCCGGTCAGGGGCCCGTCCAGGCCCTCTCCCGTGGGCCCTGTCGGGGACACAACGAGTGATCCGACTCCCTCCCCGGAGCAATCCCCGTGCCAATGCGGAATCGGCCCCGGCGCCCCCGCCAGGGCCGCTGATGCTTGCCCCCTGTGCGGCCCGCACACCCCGGGGTGTGCGGCCGCGCACACCTGGCCACAGGGAACCGACCCGACGGAATGGACGCGCCCCGGCCCCGCCGAAGCGGTGCCGGGGCGCGGTATGGCCGGGCAGGCCTACTTGGCGGCTTCGATCGAGAACAAGCGGGTTTCGCCGCTGTTGTCATCGACACCGTCGTTGTCGTTGCAGATCCACAGTTTGCCGTCGGCGGTCAGGGTCAGGCCTTCGAGCTTCTCCGGCACGGGGCCGCCGGTGAAATCGAAAGCACCATCGAGCAGCAGGTCCGACATCAGGGACTTGCTGAGCACCGGCAGGGTCTGGCCTTGGGGCGCGAAGTCGACCCCTGCCACCGAGAACCGGTAGATGCGCTTGACCGCCGCATCGCTGCCGGCGCGGTTGTCGCGTTCGATCACGGCAAACTCGGGACCCCCGAGGTGCACGATCTCGGACAGCCCCACCCAGCCGCCGAAGGGCGAAGCCACCGCGTCGAGCGGATAGTGGGCAAAGGTCCAAGCATCGGCCTTCAGGTCGTAACGCGCGATGCGCACCAGGCCCGCGCCGTCGCCGGCCCCGGCCCATTCGCGCTGCATGGCCACGTAGACGAAGTTGCCGCGGCGGGCGACCCCTTCGAAACCGAAACGCAGTTGTTCGTTCTGCACATCCATCGGCAGCAGCACGGTGCGCGCGATGGTGCCGTCGGCTTCGACGAGCAGCAGCATGTTGGGCGACTCGAACGGGCGGTTGGCCGGATTGCTCACGCCGCCAGACAGGTTGCCAGCCCCCTCGGAGACCACCCAGAAGCGGCCCCCGGGCGCGGCGCAGATGCCCTCGAGGTCGAGGTTCACCGTACCATCGTCGTTCACGAAATCCGCCGGCACGAAGTCATCGCTGCCCGGCAGGTTCGCCTTCAGGCCTTTCAGCGCCTCCAGCAGCTTGCCCTGCCCGTCGGTCAGCGGCAGGTCCCCGGTGATGCGCGCCGGCTTGTGGTTGTGCAGCGTGATCTCGTAGATGCGGCTCTTCTTGTAGTAGCTGTCGTGCACCGCGAACAACCGATTCGGGTTCGAGCGGGTCGCCAGGCCCGACAGGGCCGCCCACGGAATCGGGGTTCCATCGGCGCGGTTGCGCGAGGCGATATCGGGGTAGTTCGACTGCCCGGTGCGGCCGTAGATCATCACGCTCGCGCGGATGCCATCGTCGCGGCTGTCGACTTCGCAAGCGACCACGAGCAGATCGCGCTCGGGGATCGCATGCACGCCCTCCGGCCCGACGCTAGTCGGCAAGGCCTGCAGGGCCACCGGGTGGAACGCGCCGAACAAGGGCCCGCCGAATAGCTGGTACACGAGCACCATGTTGGCGCGCTCGGTGCCGACGAACAGATACTTGTCCGTTCCGAAACGCGCGAATTCGACCGCTTCGGGCTCGCTTCCCTTGTTCTCGCTGCGGCTCTCGGGATAGTGGCCGAGGCCCATGGCAAAGTGATCCACGTCCGACGCGCTGTCGAACAACACCTGGCCGAAAAGGTTCCAGGTGGTGAAGCCGCGGCTGCCCCCGTTCCAATCGCCTTCGTTGGCGGTGGCCAGGGTGAACAACGAGGTCCAGCAGATCGCATCGGGTTCGCGCGGCACATCGGAAAGCGACGCGTTCGGTTCGATCAGGTCGTTCTCGTTGTTGTCGATGTTCTCAAGGTCCACCGTGCCGCAGGAGAAGTGCGACCACACGTTGCCCGTGGGCAGGTACACCAGCACGCAGTGGTTGTTCTCCTGCAAGGTCACCGCAGCGACGTTCAGGGCGTTGATCGACACGTACTCGGGCTCGGGATCTTCGGGCGCGATGTCTGCCAGACCGGTCAGATCGACCGTGCGGGTGGCCCATTGGTCCACGCCGCCCACCAGGTCGACGATCACCAGGAAGCCGGCGGGCATCTGCGGCAGACCGCCGTCGCCCAGGTCCTCATCCCGCTCGTTTTCGATGGCGATGGCTGCATAGTGCCCATCCGGACTGATCGCGATCGAGTCGGGCTGACCGCCGAGGGGCAGGCTGCGCACGATCTGCTGCGTGACCAGGTCGACCACGACGAGCTCGCCGGAGGTCTGCACATAGTCCACGCTGGTGTTCACGCAGGCGAGGGCATACCCCCCGTGGGCCGCCACCGAAGTCGGCTCGCCCGGCAAAGCCACCACGCCGCCGGGCAACGGGTGAGAAGGGTCCGTGATGTCGATGAAACCCAGGTGCTCTGACTCGGAATCGGTGTAGATGAGCAGGTTGCCGCCCATCGCATGGGTCACGATCTCGGCGACGACTTCATCGGCCACATCGCTGTTGCGGAAGGCTTCGAAGGTCGCGAGGCGCTGGAAGGGCCCCTGGTCGAGCTGGAAGGCCTGTTGCGCCAGGCCCGGCGCGGCCAGCCCGAGCAGGCCGGCGACGAAGAGAGTTTGTTTGTGCATGGTTCGCTTGCGGGTTGCCGGGTTGCGCTTCCGCCCCCCCGGGTTGAGCCCGCAGGCTAGGCACAAAAATCAACGCTCTGTTGCGCTGGCGTACAGAGGACCTCAAGCCGCGCCCCGCGCCTTCGGAACCCGGCTAACCACCGTCCTCCCCCCGCCTTACACCCACTCCGGTCCCAGGAATCCGCCCAACTCTGCCCCCGCCATTGCGCCCCCTCCCCGTGCGCCCTACAACCCCGCTTGCCCCCTCACCCTCCCGCCCCATGCCCATCGAAATCCGCCTCGAAACCCTCGAAGGCCCCGAGATCGCCGAACTCCTGCTCGCACACGCCGAACTGATGCGATCCCTCTCGCCGCCCGAGAGTTGCCACTTCCTGCCCATCGACGGCCTGCGCCACCCCGCCGTCACCGTCTGGTCCATGTGGGAAGCAGGCCACCTGCTCGGCTGCGGCGGCCTCAAGGACCTCGGCCACCACCACGGCGAAATCAAGACCATGCACACCCGCGCCACCGAACGCGGCCGCGGCCTCGGGCAACAAATGCTGCTGCACATCCTCGAACAGGCCAAAACCCGCGGCATGACCCACCTCTTCCTCGAAACCGGCTCCCCCGCCGGCTTCGAACCCGCCCGCCGCCTGTACGAACGCCACGGCTTCGACTACTGCGGCCCGTTCGGCGACTACAAGCTCGATCCCTACAGCGTGTTCATGAGCCGGGCGCTCTGAGCCCCCCGGCCTCAGGTACCTCCCCAAGAAACACCGCGCGCCCGCCCGGGATTCCTCCCCGGCGGGCGCGCGTGTTGCGGATGGGGCGCGCTCAGCGGCCGATCAGGAAGTGGCACACGTCGTTTTCGCGCATGACGTAGTCGCGGCCTTCGGTGCGCAGTTTGCCGGCGGCTTTGATGGCGGCTTCGGTCTTGAATTGGATGAGGTCCGCGACCGAGTAGACTTCGGCGCGGATGTAGCCTTTTTCAAAGTCGGTGTGGATGACACCGGCGGCTTGCGGGCCTTTTTCGCCGCGGTGGATGGTCCAGGCGCGGATTTCCTTGGGGCCGGCGGTGTAGAAGGTCTGCAGGCCGAGCAGTGTGTAGGTGGCGCGGATGAGGCGGTCGAGGCCGGGGGTCTCGAGGCCCAGGTCGGCCATGAAGACGGCGCGTTCTTCCGGCTCCATGCCGCGCAGCTCGGCTTCGAGGTCGCTGCAGATCGGGATCCACTGGGAGCCGGTTTCGGCGGCGTGGGCGGCAACGGCCTGGGCGTGCACGTTGTTGCCGTCGAAGTCATCGTCGCCGACGTTGGCCACGTAGAGCACCGGCTTCATGGAAAGCAGACAGAGGGGCTTCAGCAGCGCCTCTTCTTCGGGTTTCCAATCGACCGTGCGCGCGCCCTTGCCCGTTTCGAGCAGGTCCTTCACACGGGTGAAAAGGTCGCGCTCGAGCACCGATTGTTTATCGCGCCGCTGCGCGCCTTCTTGAGACGCGTTCGATCGATTTGGTGGACCGTTTCGAGGTCCGCCAGCACCAGCTCGAGCTCGATGACCTCCATGTCGCCCTTGGGGTCGACCGCGCCGTCGCGCACGACGCTGGGGTTCTCGAAGCACCGCACCACGTGCATGATCGCGTCGGTCTCGCGGATGTTGGCCAGGGACTTGTTGCCGAGGCCCTCCCCCTTGCTCGCCCCCGCGATCAGGCCGGCGATGTCGACCACCTTGACCACCGCGGGGATGATCTTCTGGCTGTCGATGTGCGAGCGGATGATCTCGAGGTTCGGGTCCGGCACCTCGGCGACGGCCAGGTTCGGATCGATCGTGCAGAAGGGGAAGTTGCCGGACTCGGCTCCCGCTTCGGTCAGGGCGTTGAACAGGGTGGACTTGCCCACGTTGGGCAGGCCGACGATGCCACAGGAAACTGCCATGGATGGATTTGCGTTGGATCAGCCGAGGTAGGCGATGCAGTCGATCTCGACGGCCACGTCCTTGGGCAGGCGCGCCACTTCGACGGTGGCGCGGGCCGGCGGGGTCGGGCCTTGGAAGTACCGGCCGTAGATCTCGTTGACCACGGCGAAGTCCCCCATGTCTTTCAGGAAGACCTGGCACTTGACCACGCGGTCGAACCCGGCGCCGGCGGCTTGCAGCACGGCCTCCAAGTTCTTCAGCACGCGCTCGGTCTGAGCGCTCACGTCGCCCGCCACGATCTGCATGGTGGCCGGATCGAGCGGGATCTGGCCCGAGCAATAGAGCCAATCGCCAGCGCGCACGGCCTGGCTGTAGGGTCCGATGGCCTGGGGGGCCGCGTCGGTGGAGATGCGCTTGAGCATGGGTCGATCAGCGTTGGGATTGCAGGAGTTCCAGCACGGGCGCGGGCACAAACGGCGCCACGTCCCCGCCCATCTGGGCGATTTGGCGCACCAGGGTACTCGAAATGTGGGCGTGTTCGGGAGCGGATAGCAGCAGAACCGTCTCCACCTCGGGCAGCATGGCCCGGTTGGTGAGGCCCATTTGGCGCTCGTAGTCCAGATCGGCGGCGGTGCGCACCCCCCGCAGGATGGCCCGGGCGCCCAGTTCGCGGCAGCCTTCGACCAGCAGACCCGACATCAGCCGCACCTCGAGCCCGGGCAGGTGGGCCGTGCAGGCCCGGATCAGCTCCACCCGCTGCTCGGGGCTGAACAGGTGCCCTTTGGAATGGTGCTGGGCCACCCCCACGACGAGCCGGGGGAAGAGGCGCAGACCCCGCTCGCACAGGTCCAGGTGGCCGCTGGTGAAGGGGTCGAAGGTGCCGGGGAAGACGGCCAAGGGCGAATCGCTCATGGCGGGCATGGTACCGAAAAAAGGGGCGGGATCCCTGCAACCGGGGGGCGTGGCGGGCGGTCTTTGGGTCTGTGCAGGCAGAGGATTCCAGCGAAGAAGGCGGACGGAGGCCGGGGCGCGGTTCCAGGCGGCGGGGGCTGGGGCCCGGCCGCGGGGGTGAACCGGGACCGGGAGCCCGTGTTTCGCGCCCCCTACCGGACGCAGAAGAGCAGGTCCCGGGGACCGAAGGCGCCTCCATGGCGAACGTGCGCCCGGGCGGTGTCGCTGGGGAGCCCTCCGAGGTCTCGATGTCCGGCGGGCCCACCGGAATCGAGGACCGAGGCCCGCGCTCTGCAGACTCCCGGAGGGCAATACGCTCCACCCCTAGCGGGCGCCGACCCCAGCCATCCGAACGCCCCCCGCGAAGGCGCCGGCCCGCGCTCGTTTGCGCGTTGGTCTTGAGTCTGCCCGCCCTGTTGCCCGGTGGAGCCGGACTGCATCTCACCCTCGCGGCCATGGCATGCGTCGCCACGGCATTGCGGCGAGGTCCCGCGCGCCGTTGGTGGCGCGGCGGCGCGTTGTTGTTTGCGTTGCAGGTGGCGCGCCTCGCTCCGTTGCCCACGCTGGCGCAAACACACCCGCCGAGCGCGGAATTCGCGCAGGGCCGGTTCGAGAACCAGGCGGCCCAAGCCCAGGCGCATCGGAACCCGCCGCCCTTGACCCGTGCCAGCAAGGAACAAGAACGCGGAGATCGCAGCGCGTGGAGCGACCCGGCGGCGGAATTGCCGTTGATTGCGCCGCGCGGGTGGCTAACGCAAGGCGATCGATTCACCTTCGCGGCCGCCCCCCGCCTCGAACGTTTCGCGGCACCGCCGGGGGAGCCGGTGGATCCTGCGCGTCATGTCACCGAGCCCGCGGCGCTGCGTGTGCACGCGCGGCGCCGCGGTGCTCCCGGCGGTTTCGACGATGGCATCCAGCGGCTGCGGGAGTGGACCGCGGGTCGACTTCGCCCCCTCGAAAGCCCGCGTACGGAAGGCCTCGCGCGCGCCTTGTTGCTCGGTCAAGCCCCCGCTGTTCCGGCGGAGCTCCAGGACCTGTTCACGCGCACAGGAACGCGGCACCTGCTCGCCCTCTCCGGCCTTCACGTGGCGTGGATCTGGCTGCTCTGGGTTCGGCCGGTCGCGGCTTTGCTCGCGTCCCTTGGCGCGCGCATCTTCGCCGTGGGTCCGCGCTCGACTCGGCGAATCCGCGACGGCCTGGCCGCCATCGGCACCTTGGCGCTGATTCCCCTGCTCGGTCAAGGCAGCCCCGTCACCCGCGCGGCCCTGGCGTTTGCCCTCGCCAACCTCGCCCGCCATGGCCCGACGCCGGCTGGATTGCCCCACGGCGTCGGTCGGCGGATCGACGGGTTGAGCCTGTGGTCGGTTGCTTTGCTCTTCGAGAACCTGCGCGATCCCCTCGCGCTGCAAGGCCTTTCCGTATCGCTCAGCTTCGGGGCGACCCTCGCGCTATTGCTCGGTTGGCCCGTCTGGCAGCAATATTGGTTGAACCATCTGCGCGATCCCCTGGAAGCGCGTCTGGTCGCGCCGATCTCGCGTGCCGGTTGGCCGCGTTCCCCGTGGTTCAGCGCCCTGATGCCGGGGGTGATCGCCTTCGTCGCGCACTCGCTCATGGCGTCGTGGATCGCATCCTTCGGCACCCTGCCCCTGGTGGCTCTCTCCTTCGGCGAGTGGAGTCCGATCGGCAGCCTGGCGACGTTGACTGTGATGCCGCTGCTCGTGTTGTTCCTGTGTTTCGCCCTGCCGTTTGTGCTCGTGCCTACGCTGCTACCGCTCACCCTCGCGCGGTGGCCGCTCGAATCGATGGTGTGGATGCTCGACGCATGGGATCGCGGCCCAGGCACCCCCCAATTGCTCGCTTCCCACGCCGGCCCCGCGTTGGCCGTCGCAGCCCTCGCCGCCTTCGGCCTGCGTTTGGGATATCAAAAAGGCCCCTGCCTGCGCACGATGTTCCTCGCCGCCGGCGCAGCCTTCGTGCCCCTGCACCCTTGGCCCAATGAGCTCGTCGTGCACGTGTGCGACGTGGGTCACGGCACCGCGATCGTGGCGCAGTTGCCCTGCGGCTGCACGCTGCTCTATGACGCGGGTTCGCGCGATCGCTTGTCGGTGGCCCGGCGCGCCCTGTTGCCGCTCTTGCGCGAGCTGAACCCGGGCCCCGTGCTGCTCGCCCTCTCGCACGTGCAGCGCGACCACGCCGGCGCGTTCGCGCAAGTCGCGCCGCGCCTGAACGTCACCGGTTGCGCAGGCCCCATTCAAGAAGTCGTGCCCGCCCGCGACCTGCCCGCTGGCAGCGCCCTGCGCTGCGACCGCGGCCGCGCCACATGGACCTGCTGCGCGCGTTCCGAATGCCGCTTGACTTGGCTGCATGGCCTCGACGTGCCCGGCAACGAAGGATCGCGCTCGCTCTTGATCGAATGGCGCGGCAATCGCGTGCTTCTCTCGGGTGACGCCGAGGCCGATGGTTTGGCGGACCTGTTGCCCGTGTTGCGCGCAGGCCCGCCCCTCGACGCCTTGGTCATGCCCCACCACGGCAGCCGCCAGCCCTTGTGGAGTGAACTGCTCGCCGCCGCCCGCCCCCGCGAGGTCTGGTGCAGCGGCGGTCCCTCGAGTCCCCTGGCCCGCGAGTGGCGTGCCGCATTCCCTAGCCTCCGCTGGACCGCCAAAGACGGGGGCTGGACCGCGCGCTTTCCTGCCAAGGACCCAGATTCGGTTGATTCTGGGTAAGGGTTGCGGGCCGAACCCCGGTCCCCGGTAACCGGCTCCAGCGGACCCACTAGCCTGAAGTGGCAGGCGCGCGACCTCTCCCAGCCATCGGCCGCGCCGCCAGGGCAAATCCCTGGCACAATGGCGCCTGTTCCCACAAGCCCAAGGAGTTCCGCCATGGCCTGGATCCCGTTCCCCGCCCTCTGCATCGCGCTGCTTCCGTGCGCTGCCTCGCAATCGTCCGAGCCCGCGATTCCGACCTCCGTGCTCGAACAGAAGAGCGCCGCGCCCGCGCAGCGGGCCGTCGTGCACCTGCGCGACGGCCGGATCCTGCGCACCCTCGCAGAACAAGACGGAGCCCATTGGCTGCTCGGCAAGGGGAACTCCCAAGTCCGCGTGCCCGGCACGTTCGTAGAACAGGTCGTGCCCGAAGCCGAACTCCTGAAGCAATGGAAGGCCCTGTCGAAGGCCCCCGACCTGGAGCGCATCGCCTTCGCCCTGCCCGCGGGCCTCTGGGCCGAAGGCCTGCCCCTGCTCGACCGGGCCCTGGGGGAACACGCGACCTACGCCGCCGCCCAAGGGTGGCTCGAGCGGTATCGCCACCTCTTCGGCGCCCCAGGCGAGCTGTCCAACCAGCCCACCGAACTCTGGCAGCAACTCTGCGATTGGCACAAGGCCAAACCGGTGCGCAGCGTGCAGGTGCTCGCCGCCGAATGCTGGGCCGCGGCAGCGAAGGCTGGTGGAACCACCACTACCGCCCCCGAAACCGACCCGTGGCGCCAGGCCCTGCACACCGGCCTCACCGACACGAACCCGACCCGCCGCAGCCTCGCCCTCTGGTGCCTGCGCTCCTGGAAAGACCGCGCCGCCGGCGATTCTCTGCAACGCTTCGCCATGCTCGACCCCTCCGACAAGGTGCGCAGCGAAGCCGCCTGGCTCGTCGGCAACCTGAACGACCCGAGCCAGATCGCCGATTGGATCGCTTGGCTCGGCCACACCCAATCCGACGTGCGCGTGCGCGCCGCCCAAGCCCTCGGCCAAGCCGGCTACCCCGCCGCCGTACCCGCCCTCGTCGCTTCCCTTTCCGGCTCCTCCGGCACCGCCCGCCGCGTCCCCCACGCAAACATCTTCGTGGGCAGCCAAACCGCCTACCTGCAGGACTTCTCCCCCGAAATCGCGAACTCCGCCCAAATCGCCGACCCCGAAGTCGGCGTGCTGCCCTCCGGCGCCGTACTCGACGTCGGCATCCTCGGCATCCGCATCGAAGTCGAACGCACCTGGTACCGCCGCTCCCTGCAACAAATCACCGGCCACCGCCCCGGCGCAAACGCCAGCGCCTGGAACCGCTTCCTCTCCACCTACCCCGCAGTCGACCCCACCTGGCGCGCCCCCTGGCCCGCGCCCTCGAAGTCGCCGCAGTAGGCGGGGCGAGGGATGGCACTGGGCGCGGCACCGGTTGGATCCGGTGCCGCGCCCGTTTTTTGGCTGAGTCAATGCCCGCCGGATTCGATTCCCGTCAGTCCCACTGCCCAACAGAAGTACTGCCTAACGGAAGTACTGCCGTCGCAGCAACTGCTTGTCCGCGTCTGCATCCGTGGGAGTCCCCGTCCGCCGGAGACACTACCCGCCGGAACCACGACTTGGACACATCCCCACCGGCACCTACGCGCCGAAGTGGCTCTCAAGCATGCCCTTGAATCCCTGCAACGCGACCCGTTGCAGGTAGAAGTCCAGGCCGCGTTCGGCGCCGAGTTCTTCGCCGCCGCCGGCGCGGCCGGGGCCGCCGTGGATCATGCCGGGCAGGACCATGCCGGGGGCGAGGGCTTGTTCGGCCATGCGGTCGGAGCCGATCCAGACGCGGCCGTGCCAAGGGGCGACTTCGAGCACGTATTGCTCGACCCAGTCGCCGTCGTTGCTGTAGACGCTGGTGACGAGGCCGCCGCCGCCGAGGTTGACGAGGGAGGCCACATCGCTGGCGCTACCCTCGTACGGGATGAGGGTGGCGACGGGGCCGAAGACTTCGAGTTCGTGCAGCACCGGCGCTTTGGCGTCGGTGGCGCGCAGCAGGGTCGGGGCGACGAAGCAGCCACCGGCGGGGTGCGCACCCGCGCCGCCGGTCACGATCGTGGCCGCTTGGCTCAGGGCGGCGAGGCCGGTTTCGAGATCCTTGCGCTGGCCGGAGTGGGCCACCGGGCCCATGCGGTTGTCGCGGTCGGTGGGGTCGCCGACTTTGATGCGGCCGAGTTCGGCCACGAGGTCGGTCTGCACGGCGTCGATGCGATCCGCCGGCACGAAGATGCGCCGCACGGCGGTGCACTTCTGACCCGACTTCTGGGTCATGTCGGTGACCACGTTCGAGAGGAACAAGCCGTAGGACTCGCAGCCTTCGTCGACGTCGGGCGCCAGCACGGCGGCGTTGATCGAGTCGGCTTCGATGTTCACCCGCACGTTGTGCTTCACGAGGTTCGCATTGCCGCGGATGATCGCGCCGGTTTTGGCGGAACCGGTGAACGCCACGCAATCCTGCGCGCCCAGGTGGTCGAGCAGGTCGCCGGTGGAACCGCACAGGAACTGGAACGCGCCTTCGGGCAGCAGGCCGCTCTCCACTACGACCTGCGCGATGCGCCAGGCCACCAGGGCGGTCGCGGTCGCCGGCTTTTCGATCACCGGCACACCGGCAAGCAGGGAGCAGGCGGCCTTCTCCATCATGCCCCAGGCGGGGAAGTTGAAGGCGTTGATGTGCACCGCCACGCCGCGGCGCGGCACGCGGATGTGCTGGCCCCAGAAGCGCGCCGTGCGGCCGAGTTGCTGGCCTTCGCCGTCGAGCAGGTAGGGTTTGTCGCCCAGGCTCTTCGCGTAGTGCGCGTAGGCCGCCAGCGTGCCCGTCGCCCCGTCGATGTCGAACTTCGCATCGCCGCGGGTGCAACCGCCGTTCTGGGCGGCCAAGTCGATCAGCTCCTCGCGGATTTCGTGGATGGCGGCGGAGAGGGCTTTGAGCGCCTTGCCACGCTCGGCAAAGCCCATCGCGCGCAGGGCCGGGCCGCCCACCTCGCGGGCGTGGCGCACGGCGGCCGCCAGGTCGAGGCCCTGGGTGCTCACCTGGGCGACGGTGGCGCCATTCACGGCGTTCTCCAGGGTCTGGTTTCCACCCTGGCCGGACTGCCAGGAACCGCACAAGTAGCTTGAAAGGGTCTGCATGGGGAACTCGATCGGGGGAGTTGCGGGCCAAGAGGATACGGCCTCGGCGGCCCGGGGCACGGCAAAAGGGCGCGACTTTGCCCGAATCCGGCCCCGGCCGCCGGCCTTGCCCCCTCCTCCGTCGCAACCGGCCCGCCGGGGCCGCTACCCTGGCCCCATGGACGCTTCGATCCCCTCCCAAGCCCGCTGGCTGCCCGCGGGCACCTTCCAGGACCAGGTCGCCCTGGTCACCGGCGGCGGCACGGGCCTGGGCCTACAGATCAGCCGCGGCCTGGCCGCGCTCGGCGCCAAGGTCGTCGTGGCTTCGCGCACCCCGGCCCACCACCAGCCCCTGCTCGAAGAGGCCCAGGCCCGCGGCTGGCACGTGGAAAGCCACGCCCTCGATGTGCGCGAGGCGCCGCACTGCCAGGCCTTCATCGACGGCCTGGTCGAACAACACGGCCGCATCGACCATCTGGTGAACAACGCCGCCGGCAATTTCGTGTGCCCCACGCATCGTTTGTCCGCCAACGCCTGGCGTGCCGTGCTCTCGATCGTGCTCGACGGCACGTTCTACTGCTCGAAGTACGCGGGCCTCCACATGCTGCGCCAGCGCTTCGGCACCCAGCTCAACATCGTCGCCACCTATGCCTGGACCGGCATGCCTGGCGTCGCCCATTCGGCCAGCGCCAAGTCGGGCGTATTGACCTTGACCAAGACCCTGGCCGCGGAGTGGGCTTCGCATGGCGTACGCATCAACGCGGTGGCGCCGGGGCCCTTTGCATCCGACGGCGCCAAAGCGAACCTTTGGCCCGACGAAGAAACCGAAGAGGCGATCCGCGAGAACATCCCGATGAAGCGCTTCGCCACCAAAGAAGAAGTCGCGGCCCAGTGCCTGTGGCTGATGAGCCCCGCCTGCGAATACGTCACCGGCGATTGCCTGACGATCGACGGCGGCCTCTCGCTGAGTGCGGGACGCATGTTCCAAGACGGCCGGCGGCCCGGCAAGCGCGATGAACCGCGCTGACGGGGCCGCGCCCCTGCGCTCGACCGAAGCCGCGCCGCCCGGCGGCGGGGCCTGGTCGTCGCAGGATCCTTTGACCGCCCTCGCTGCCTTCCACCAGGCGGACCTCGAAGCGGCCGAAGCCGTGCGCCGGGCCCACGGGGAACTCGCGCGCGCGGTCGACGCCATCGCCGAACGCTTGGCGCGCGGCGGGCGGCTGATCTACGTGGGCGCGGGTACGTCGGGGCGCCTGGGCGTGCTCGACGCCGCCGAATGCCAGCCCACCTTCCAGACCGCGCCGCAGACCGTGCAGGCGTTGATGGCGGGCGGCGAAAAGGCGCTGGTGCAGGCGATCGAAGGCGCCGAAGACGACCGCGAAGCCGGCGCCGCGGGGTTGTCCGCACGGCGGCCCACGCCCTCCGACTGCGTGCTCGGCATCAGCGCCAGCGGCGGCGCGCCGTTTGTGCATGGAGCCCTCGAAGCGGGACGCGCCGCCGGTGCTTTGACCGTTTTCCTGGCTTGCGTGCCCTTCCATCAGGCACCCGATCCCTGGGACCTCTCGATCCGCCTCGACACCGGCCCCGAACTGCTCGCGGGTTCGACGCGCCTCAAAGCCGGCAGCGCCACCAAGATGGCGCTGAACGCGCTTTCCACCCTGGTGATGGCGCGCCTCGGCAAGGTGCACGGCTACCGGATGGTCGACGTGAACACCGGCGGCAACCGCAAGCTGTGGCAACGCGGCGTGCGCATGGTGGCGGAGTTGTGTGCATTGACCAGCCAAGACGCGGAAGCGTTGCTGCAGGCGGCCGAAGGTCAGGTGAAGGTCGCGTGTGTGATGCACAGCCGCGGAGTTCCGGCCGAGAAAGCGCGGGAATGCCTCGCGCAGAATGAAAGCCGCCTGGACCGCTGCCTCTTGCCCCCCGCAGGCGCAGAGTAAGCCCAATAGCCGCCCGGAATCGTCCGCGGCGCGCACGCACCGGGTTCGACGCACCGGCACTGGCGCGCCGGACCCCGTACGCCGGAACCTGCGCGATCGATCTTGCGCGCTCGACTTTGCGCTCGCGGTCCAGTTCACCGAATCAACCTCGCCCGCGCCATCCGACTCGCGCCATCCGACTCGCGCCATTCGACCTGCGCCATTCGACCTGCGCCATTCGACCTGCGCCATTCGGTCTGCGCCATTCGGTCTGCGCCATTCGGTCTGCGCTATCCGGTCTGCATCATTGCACCCGCTTTGACGTACTTGACCCTAGGTACTGGCTTCATGGGCCGGACTCCATGCCACTCGGTCGATCCGGCCGGTCCACGGGTGGCGGTGTAACTGCGGCAAAACACGCGCAGACATCGTTTCAATGCGATTCCCATACATCTCCTATGCAGCGATTGTTGCAGAGCCCTTCGATCCGAAGTCCTGCACTTTGTGGTCGTTCCCTGCATGGCCTAAGACCGCCGCACCCGAGCGGCGGTCTCCGATTTTTTGGATTTCAGGAATACGCCGATTTCCCCTGAAACCGCGGCCCCGCCGAAGCAGTCCATGGCCTTGTCATGGAAATGGTTCACGTCTGGGGCGCTTCGCTCGCGGGGTGTCAGGCACACCTCGTTCGGGTCGAGGCGCGGTTTGAAGCGCACGAGAAGGGGCGCACAGAAATCCACATCACGGGCTTGCCCGATCCGATCCTGCGCGAGAGCCGCATGCGGCTCGTGGCCGCCTTGCGTGCGAATCGCATGGCGTTGGGTTCAGGGGAGCTGCACTTGCATTTGCTTCCGGCAGCGTTGCCGAAGGTAGGCGAGGGGCTCGACCTGCCACTGTTGATCGCGGCGGCGGCCTGCCGGGGACATCTGCGCTGCAAGCGGCTCGATCGCATTCTGTTCGTGGGTGAGGTGGGCATCGATGGTTCGCTGCACGGGGTGCGGGGCGGGCTCGCAGCGGCGGAAGCGGCCCGGGCGGCCGGACTGGTGGAGATGCTCGCTCCCGGGGCCAGCGCGGAGGAGGCGGCGTGCCTGCCGGACCTTCAGGTGTACGCCGCTGAACATGTGAGCCAGGTGCTGGCCCACCTGACGCGCGTGCCGTCTCCCCTGCCGCGCTGCCATCCGCCGCCGGAAGATGGGTTGGCGCCGGGTGGTCCGAGCCTGGCGGAGGTGCGTGGGCAGGAGCTCGCGAAGTTCGCGCTGACCGTGTGCGCCGCGGGCGGCCATCGGCTTTTGCTCGTCGGACCGCCCGGCACGGGCAAGTCGATGCTGGCGGCGCGCCTACCGGGCTTGCTGCCGCCGCCAACCTTGGAAGAACGGCTCGAGATGACGCGCATCCTGAGCGCCTGCCGGCGCTGGCCCGGGCGCCTCGTCGCCCGTCGCCCGTTCCGCGCACCCCATCACTCGGCGAGCCTCGCGGGCATGGTGGGCGGTGGCCCGCAGCTGCATCCGGGGGAGCTTTCCCTGGCCCACGGCGGGGTGCTGTTCCTCGATGAGTTGCCCGAGTTCCGGCGCGAGGTGCTCGAAAGCCTGCGCGGTCCGCTGGAGGGCGGCCTCGTCACCCTCAGCCGTGCCGGCCAGCAAGTCACTTTGCCCGCGCGGGTGCACCTGGTGGCCGCGATGAATCCGTGTCCGTGCGGATTCCACGGACACCCGGGCGGACGCTGCCGGTGCGGGCCCGGTGCCATCCGTCGCTACCTCGGGCGCATCTCTGGCCCGCTGCTCGACCGGTTCGATGTACGCATCGATGTGCAAGCCAGCGAAGTCGATGAGCTACTCGCCTCCGGTCCCAAGATACGGGCTCCCGAGCCGGATTGGCCCGCCCGCGTCTTGGCCGCGCGGTCCTTCCGCCAGGCGCGCGGCCAAATGGTCGACAACGCGTCGCTCTCGACCGCGCAATTGCACGAGGTGGCCCGGCCCGTGGGCGAGGCGCGCCAGTTGCTCGGGACCCTGCATCAGCATGCCGCCCTGTCGAGCCGATCCCTGCAATCCCTGCGGCGGGTGGCACGCACGTTGGCGGATCTCGATGGCAGCGAGACGTTGGCCGCCGACCACGTCGCACGCGCAATCAGCCTGCGCTCGTCAGCGATTTTGGATCCCCTGCCGGGAGCCTGAACATGCGGACCCGTTGTTTGCTTAGCGCCGGAGGCCGGCGGCACGAATCAATCGCCTTGACCGAAGTTCGGGGTCGGCAGGTCGGTGCCTTCGATCTGGTACCAGACCGGGCGGGTGTGCACGCGTTTGTCGAGGAAGGGCGCGCTGGCCTGCATGGCGCGGGTATGTGCGTCGGGCACGCGCGGACGGGCCAGGGCAAGCCAGGTCTGCTCTTGCTTCTGCCAGTCGCTTTCCGCCAGGCTGCCGGCCCATGCGGAATGGGTGCGCCAACGCATGGCCATCAGGTCGTTGCCCAACCAAAGACATTCGCGCGAGGTGCGGCTCGTGCTGCCGATCAAGCGCACATACCGCGGCGTGCCGGAGCCCGGGATCAGGTTCTGGATGTCGCCCCAACGGCCGGGTTCGGCGGAGAGGGTCACCAGCGTTTCCGCCTGCGCGGTCGGTACGAGACAAACCTGAGCGGCGGGTGCGGTGTTTTGGTCTGTCTCGCCGCGGGTGCGTTCGATCGCACCGAGCAGGGCGCCGCAATCGCTGCGACCCGCAGGATCGTCTTCGAGCCGGCGGTGCGTTTTGCTGCGCAGGCCGTAGCGGGCAATGCTCAGCGCGCCGCCGCCGCCGACACCGTCCACCACCACGCTATGGCTGGCCCCGAGGCCCAGGTTCCACTCACGCCAGATGAGGCGCGTGCCTGCGCTTTCCTGCTCTTCGTGCAACGAAGTCGCCAGGCTGCCATCGGCGAACAGGGTGTCCTCTTCGAGCACCTCTACGCCGCCTCGCAGGTAGTGGCGCAGGGCGACGATCGCGTCCGGCGAACCCTCCGGGCGGGTGCGCAGGGCGAAGAACTCCTTGCGCAGCAGCACCGAAGGCGCGACGGCGGCTTCAGCCGGCCGGGTCGCCGCGGGGGCGGCGGATTCGACCTCGGGGGCCGGTTCGGGCCGGAAGACGGCCGGGACGGGGTTCTGGGGGGCCAAGAGGCCCAGGAGCAGGGTGACCAGGGACGGAAGCATATGGATCAGGCTTTCGGCAGTCCCTGTCCGGGACTGAAGCGACTGGCCCGGCTATGGGGCTTCCTTGCCCGCTGCTGGCCCTGGCCTCCCCCACGGGGGCCGGGCAGGGGCCGACCGGGCCTGTGGGGCCCGCCACCGGGAGAGGAGAGCCTCGCCCGCGGACCGGGGCGGGGGTAGCTTCCTGCCGGCCCGTGGAGGGGTCCCGGGCGGGCGAGGGATCACTCCGGCCGCGCGAGGCTGTCCGCCAGCCAGGCGCCATAGGCGGCGCTCCAGGCCTGCGCGGGCAACGCGAGGATCTCGGGCACTTCGTAGGGGTGTTGATCCTGGAGGCGGGCTTCCAAGGCTGGCCAGGTGCGCGCATCCGACTTGATCAGCAAGAGCACTTCGGACTCACACTGCAGTTCACCCGCCCAGCGGTAGTGGCTGCGCATTCCGGGCAGCACCTGCACGCAGGCGGCGAGGCGCAACTCGACCAGATCGCGGGCCAGGCGGTCGGCGGTGTCGGGATCAGGGGCGGTGCAGAGCACGACCCAAGGGTGGGCGGGATCGGGATCCATGGGCATGGCCTGGGAGGGGCCTGGGCGTGACCTTACAATCTTGCGCCTCCTCTGCCTCCAGCCTCCCATGGGAATCTTCCACCAGCTCGCCTGCTCCACCCTGCCCCTGATCCCCCGCCCCGTGATGCGCCGCCTGGCGGGCCGTTACATCGCCGGCGAGGAGCTGGGTCAGGCCATCAGCCGCTTGGAGGAGTTGAAGCAAGCCGGGTTCGCGGGCGTGCTCGACATGCTCGGTGAAGACGTGCGGGACGAGCGCGAGGCGCGCGCGGCCCTGGCTGAATACAAACGCGGCGTGGAAGCCCTGGCGGAGAAGTCGATCGACGCTTATGTGTCGGTGAAACCGACCCACTTCGGCCTGCGCCAGAAGGGCGATCTGGCGTTCGAGTTGTACGACGAGCTGCTCACCCACTGCGCGAAGTACGGTCAGAAGTCGCGCGTTGAGATGGAAGATCACGGCACCACCGATGCGACTTTGAAGCTCTTCGCACGGCTGCGGGCGAAACACCCGAACGTTGGCATCGTGCTGCAATCGCGCCTGTTCCGCACCCCCCACGACATCGACAACCTGCCGCAGGGGCCGGTCGATGTGCGCATGGTGAAGGGCATCTACCTCGAGCCCGAATCGATCGCGCACACCGCAGCGGATCCGATCCGCGAGGCGTACATCGAGCAGTGCCAGCAGCTTTGGAAAGCCGGTCATTTCATCGCGCTCGCCAGCCACGACGACATCCTCGTGCGGCGCCTGATGGATTGGGCCGCGGCGAATGGCGTGGCCCGCGACCGGTACGAGATCGAAGTGCTGCTGGGAGTACGCGAACCCATCTGGCAGGCATGGCTGGCCGAAGGCCACAAGGTGCGCGTCTACGTTCCCTATGGCCCCGATTGGCGTGCCTACTCGCAGCGCCGTCTGCGCAAGAACCCGCAGATGCTCAAGGCGGTCATGCTCGGCATGTTCCGCAAGTAGGCAGACCGGGATGGGATCATGGCCCTTTGGGCCGCGCGCGGACGCGGCGGCCCATGGCCAGGCGAATCGCCCGAGCCCCTCGTTGAGCTCGGCATGCGGACGGACCTCGCGTGGAGTCGCCGGGGTATCGGCCGGCACCCCGGACACCGGGGTTTGCGCTGTCAGAGGATCGCTCGTGGGGTCAGCGCTCCTTCGCCCGACGACTCCCGAGCCCTTCGCTTCGCGCAGGGCACTGGCCAATCGAACGCTGGGTGATCCAGCTGCCGCACGGCCCTTGGAACTCCATGGCCTGCGGGCCACGCGCGGACTCAGCGCCCCATCGCCAAGCGGCTGGCGAGCACTTCGTTGAGCTCGGGATGCTGGCGGATCTTGCGTTGGGTGGTCGGGATGTCGTACGGCACCCGGTACCAGGTGATGGCGCCCGGTTCGAGTACCGCGTAACAGGCGCGGGAGTCGCCGTCGCGGGGTTGGCCGACGCTGCCGGCGTTGAGGAAGTACTTGCGGCCGGTTTCGAGTTCGAGGCGGAATTGCTCGCGGCCCTCGAGGCCGAAGAACTTGAAGTTCTCGTCGATGGCACCGGGGTGGTGCGTGTGGCCGGCGAAAGCTAGGCCATCGAAAGCCGCGAAGATCGCCGCCAGCTTGCTCGGGTTCAGGAAACCGTCGGTGGAGAGCACGTACTCGCGCACCGGATCGCGGGGCGAACCGTGCACCCACAGGTGTCCCGGCTCTTCGTAGCGCAGGGGCAAGCCACGCAGCCATTCCCAACGGGATTTGACCGCGCCGCCGCGCCACCAGCGCGGTCGCATGCGCCGGCGGGTGAAGTCCAGGGCCCCACGGGCGTGGGGATTGAAACCTTCTGCGCCGTGGAACAATCCCTCGTCGTGGTTGCCCATGAGGGTCACCTCGCAAACGGCGCGCACGCGATCGACGCAATACTCGGGGTCGGGGCCATATCCGATCACATCCCCCAGACAGAAGGTGCGCTCCACCCCTTGCCGGCCGAGGTGCTCCAGGACCGCGTCCAGGGCCTCCCGGTTGGAGTGGATATCGGAGATCAGGCCCAGCTTCACGCAAACCACCCGCTGCGTCCGTCGGCCTTGGCTTGTGCGATGGCCGCTTCGACCAACGCGGCTTTGGCCTGTTCCATGGTCATCGCCAGGGTCGCGCCGGAGGCTTTGGCGTGCCCGCCACCCCCGAATCCGCGCGCGAGCCGGTTCACGTCGAAGTCCCCCTTGCTGCGGGCGGAGAGTTTGCATCCCCCACCCGGCATTTCGCGCAGGAGCAGCACAACGTCGACCTGGCCGACCGAACGCACCAAGTCCAACACGTCGTCGCTATCGGTGCCCGGCGACTGGCCATCGGCGCCCCGCGGAATCGTGATCGTCGCGAGGTGGCCCGCCGCAAAGTACTCGAGCGAACGCAGCGCATCCCCCACGCCGCGCGGATGGTCGGCGGGCTTGCGCTGGTAGATCGAACCGTAGATCAGGTGGGGTTCCAGGCCCGCCGCCACCAGTTCCCCGGCGACGCGCAGGGTCTCGGCGTCGGTGTTCGAGTACTTGAACCAACCCGTATCCGCCACGATCGAGGTGAAGACCCCGAGGCGCGCCGCTTCGTCGAGCGGTACGTCGAGTTCCTGGGCCAAGCGATATACCAACAGGCCCGTGGCCGAGGCCGAAGTATCGACGAAGGCCGCATCCCACCAGTGCTCCTCGGGCAGGATGTGGTGGTCGATCACGAGCTTGCGCGAAGGCGCGGCTTCGAGCCGTTCGGCCATGGCATCGGTGCGCGAGATCTCGCTGCAGTCGAGCAGGACCACTAGGTCGTGCTCCGGCACCGGCCCGCCGTTGTCCACCCCGTAGGGAACGCGCTGGCTGAGGTAGTCGAACTGGGCCTCGGGCAGATGCGAGTTGAGGATCTGGACCTGCTTGCCCAGGGTGCGCAGCACCCCATACAAGGCCGCCTGCGCGCCGATGCAGTCCCCATCGGGACGCACATGGCCGGTGAGCAGGATGCGGTGACTGGACTTCAGGAGCTCGATGGCTGCCTGGTCCGCGGAGCTGAGGGTGCGCATGACGGATTCGGGACCGGGATTGTAGCGGGGGCGCCGCGGCGATACCCCCCCGAAGGCATCCCGCTCCCGGCGCACGGGGACCTTGGGCCAGCGGAATGCGCCGCCCGACCGGGCCGGAAATCGGTAGAAAGGCCCATGCGCGCCGTGGGAATCTGGGCTCCGGAGCGGATTTTGCTACCCGTCGCGCGGCGCAAGTCTTCATTCGACGCACCCATGTGGGCCCCTGCGCGCCATCTGCGCGTCATCTGCGCCCCGTTTGCAGGCCCCGGCGACCATCGACCGGTTTCAGGGGCCGACGATCAAGCGATCAAAGCCTCGAGCACGACCGGCGTGCCCGCGACCCGCACCGCGCTCGGCTCCAGGGTCTCCGTGGTCAAGCGTTCGAGCACCCCCCTGGGGTCCTCCGCCCGCGCGGAATAGCGCACCACATCCGCCCACGCTCCCGGCCAGAGCCGCCCCCGCTCCCCACCGAATCCCAAAGCCCGGGCGCCGTGTTCGGTGGCCATCTCAAACGCTGGTTCGGGGGCCAGGTCCGAGAAGTGGCGCCGCAGCAGCGCCACTTCGCGGCCCATGTGCAGGTCGGCGTTGCTGGCCCAGGAATCGGTACCCAAGGCCACCGGCACGCCCGCCTTGCGCCACGTGGCGAGCGGAAACGGCGCACGCCCGAAAAAGGCGTGGCTGCCTGGGCAGTGCACGACCGTGGCCCCGGCACGGGCGATGCGTTCGGGCTCTCCGCGGCCCGGGAAGTTCGCGTGCACGAGGCTAGTGCCCGCGCCAAGCAGGCCCGCTTCGGCAAGCAGATCGAGTCCGGTCCGCCGCGGCGAAGCGGGCAACCAAGAGGCCAAGGCGCCGCCTCCCCTAGCAAGCCACGCGAGTTCGTCTTCGGTCTCTGACCAGTGAATGGTCACGGGAATCCGTTCGCGCCTTTGCACGCGGGCTGCTCGGGCGAGCAGGGCGGGCGAAGCCGAGAAACTCGCGTGCGGGGCCAGGCCATAGGTTCGCAGACCGCCGCCGCGCACCGTCATTTCGAAAACGCGGGCTGCGGATTCGAGCCGGTCCGGCTGGAACATGTCGAGGGCCTCGCGAAAGATGCGCGCGGCGATGGGCGGACCGGCCAGGTCCCCGTGGGGCAAGGAAACCGAATCGATATCCCCCACCAACGTCGTGCCGGTGGCCAGCAAGCGGTGCACACCCAGGCGCACGGCCCGGGGCCAATCCGCCGGAGCCGTCGCCTGTTTGAACGCGAGCAACCTCCCGATCCAACGCGGGAAGGGTTCGCCGGCGGGCAAGCGATGGCGCAGGTGGCTGAGCTCGAGGTGTGCGTGTGCGTTCACCCATCCGGGGGCGAGCACGCCTTCGCTGGACTCTTCGCTCCTGGCCCCCGCGCGTTGCGCCCAGCGGCGCGCCGCACCCGCGCCAGCGAACACAGCCTGCACCCGGCCGCCCGCAATGGCGAGCGCACCGTCGCGCAACACATGGCTTGCATCGAGCACCAGCCACTCGGCACGCAGAAGGGTCGGTACGGCGGGGTCCATGATCTCGCCGCGCATGGTAACGCGCCGCGCCGCGCCGACCTACCGCGGCGAACGCTCGGCGAACGAAAGCCCAGCCCCCCCCGCACCCTCGGAGCCCCCCAAGTAGCGCACTCCCGGGCCCCATCCCCGCGGCGCAACGTCCGTTCGAGCGCCACTCCGTGCCGTCCTGCACCACTTCCCGCGAAATCGTGCGCAAACTCGTGCCACCGCATCGATTGCGCGGGGCTGGGCATCCGTGCCGCGGGGCGTGGGAATCCGTGCCACAGGCCAGCGCTTCCCATGGGCTCTCCAAATGACCGGGGGCCGGTGGTGTGTCCACCACCGGCCCCCGGAACGATCGTCTTGCGACGGGCCTATTCGGCCAGGGCGCCGATCGACAGGTTGGTCACACCGCGCACGTTGGCGAGGGTGTTGCCGGGGACGTCGCCGCCGTCCACGGTGTTGTCGAAGATCACCACGAAGCGGATCGCGTTGACGCCGTAGCTGTTCAGCTCGGCCGGGTGGCTCACCCAGGGGTCAAGCTGCCGAATTCCGAAGCCGCTGCTCGCCGACGTGACGTTGACGTTGCAGGGATCGGAGAGGCTCGAAGTGGTGCGCGCACCCTGGAAGCGGATGACCACCGGCGAAGCCGTGTCACCCACCGGGCCCAGGTGGTTGCCGAAGGTGCCTTCGAAGCCGGCCGGGAACGTGGCGTTGCCGGTGGCGCGGTAGGGCACGGTCACTTCGGTGGAACCGTTGAACCAGATCACGTCGATGTCCCAGCCGGGCACAGTGCCGTCCTCATCAAACGTCACGGCGGCGTACTGCGAGGGCAACTCGATCCAGCAGGAGGTCGAGCTGGTCAGGGAGTCCGGACGGGCGGTACCCAGTCCGAATGCACCATTCGCGATCGACAGGAAGTTCAGCGACAGGTCGTCATTGTCGAAGGGCGAGGTCGCGTCCCCAAGGTACGGGGTGATGTACTGCGCCACGCTTTCGGGAGCCAGTGCGGGAGCGCCGGCGCCGGTTTCGAGGCGCACGAGACCCACCGAACCATCACCACCGGTCACGGCCGCAGCCCAGGATCCGATACCCCCTTGGCCACCGCTCACGTCGATGCGGTTGGCGACCGGGGTGATCTCGATCTCACGGCCCTGCACGCGCAGGGCACCACCCGAACCACCGCCGCCAGGCAGGGCGTACGCACCGGCGCTGGCACCACCGATGGACGAGCCACCGGCACCACCCGCCAGGTCGATGTGACCGTTCAGCTTCACCTTCGCGCCGCCGACCAGGTGCAGGGCACCCCCACCGTCGCCGCCGTTGGCGCCAGAGTGGTCCAGCCAAGCGTCGAACTGGATACCGTCCCCGGTGCAACCGGAGATGGAGAACGAGGAGTTGGACTTGAAGGCATGCACGCCTGCGCCGCCACCACCGGAGCCGCCGCGCAGGTACCCCGGATACGCGCCACCGGAGTTCCAGTCCAGGGTGCGGCGGGTGTAGCCGGCGTTGGTCGTGCTCGGAGCGGCCAAGCTCAACTCGCTGGAAGCGCCACCGGCCGTGGTCGGAGCACTGTTGGAGGCACCCGAGGGCTCCGTCGCCAGGGGGCTGTCCGCCGTGGCCACGCCCGGACCGCCATCGAGGGCATAGGCGCCCCCAGAGCCGGCGGTACCGATCTGCATGACTTCACACTCGAAACCGGTGTGATCGAAGTTCATGGGGGTCCCCACGCCGAACGAGCCAACGGCCGGCGGAGTCGGGCGCGGGACCAGGTTGTTGACCGTGGGGAAGTCCATGAGACGCGGTCCCCCCTTGCCCTCGCCGAGCGTCGTGTTGCCGATGCCGCCGCCGTCGGTGCCGTTGTTCACCACAGTCACGCCGTCGGGAATGTCCACACCACCGATCGGAATCCAGAGGGCCATGGTGGTGGCATCGAAGTCCCAACGGTCAGCACCCACCCCACCGCGGGCGCCGCCGGCGGCCGGGTTGGTCGAGTTCGTCGGGGTAGTCACCTGGGGCTGCAGCACGGTCGAGTCGTGGGCCGCAGCGCCAGCACCGGACAGGTCCACCACGGAACCCGCCGCCACTTCCGCGATGCCCCGCACCAGGATGCGCGCGGGGTTCGAGCCCTCCAGGCGCAGGGTGCCACCGGGCTGCACGTACAAGTAGCTGAATTCGAAGACGCCGTCGGTCACGGTGATCGTGGCCGGGTAGTTGCCGGAAATGTCGGCGTTGCCCAAGACGTCGAGCGAGCCACCCAGGGGGAAGGTCTGGCTGTCGGTGTTCAGCACGACGGTTTCGCCGGGGAACACGACGAGTTCGCCAAGGCGACCGGAACCACCGCCCAGGCCGGGGGCCAGTCGGGAGTTCGTGCCCCAATCGCCACTGGTCCGGCGCTCATCGCGCAGGGTCGTGTCGCCGAAGCCGCCGCCGGTGAGGGGCAGGGTGATCGCCTGGGTGACGCCGAGTTCGGTCACCATCGCGGTCAGACCGCCGCCGTTCTCGGGCAGGGCCGGGTTGAGCAGCAGGTCGACGCAGGAGGTCGGCACGTCCACCACCGTGAGGCGCGGATCCGTGAAACCACCGGAGCCGGCCGAAAGCAGGCTGGCGGACGGCTGGAAGGTCAGCACGGTCTGCAGCAGCTCGGTGTTGACCGACACGTTCCAGGTGCCCGCGACCGGACCGGAGCGGTCCGCCGTGGTGGTCAGGTTCCCGTCTTCGTCGTACCGGACCGTCACGAAGGGCGACGTCTGGTTGAGCGGGTTGGCCAGGGTGGCCGGGTTCATGATGTCCTTGAACAAGATGTAGATCTTGCCCTGACGGTACACGTTGAGCAGTTGGGTCGAGCCGCTGGCGAGGTTGTCCGCCAGACCGTCGGTACCGACACCGTCGAACACGCCCAGGATGTTGGCCACTCGGTCGATCGTCGACGGGGTGACGCTGGTGTCGACCGTATCGGCGTAGACCTCGACCACCGGGGGACCGGGTACCGGGTCGGTGACCTGGTCGTTGGTGAGGATGGTGCACTCCAGGCGCGCCTGGTTCGGGCGGCCCAGGGTCGAACGGATGTAGGGACCGTTCGCCGAGTGCAGCTCACCGGGGATGGTGATCTGGTACGGGGTATCCGCCTCGAAGCCGAAGGTCGGGGTACCGTTGGCGTCGAACGACAAGGCCGGGCGGAAGATCACGCGACGCGGATCATTCGGGTCGAGGAAGTACTCCCCCGCCGGCGTGGTGCCGCTGTCCACGTTCGACACGCGGAAGGTCGACGAGGTAACCGTGTTGATGTCCACCGGGCTCGAGAAGAGCACCGAGATCTCGGCGTTCTGGACCTGGGTCTGGATCTGGCAGGTCACCTGAACCCCGGAGGATCCATCCGAGCAGCCCAGGGAGCAGGATCGCACGTACAGCGCGCCACCGTCAGTCGCGGTTGCATTGCCCGTACAGGCAGCCAGAACGGACAGGGCCAGGGCGGAAAGGGCGAGGGGGGTATTTCTCATGTCCAGTCGAAGAAGCCGACGCTTCCCGGAGGGGTCGGCTGAGGGCCAATGCGGCATTCCGTGCGGGGGCACGGTGTCCAACTGCTGGGGCAGGCATTCTAGTGCAGCCGTGGCCCCGCGCCATCCCATTCCCCGGCTTTCGACGGGTGCGCGGAACCGCACACCGCCTTGCGGGTCGGAGGAGGGGGCATCAGGGCCTCCATCGTTACCCTCGGGCACGCTGCGGGTAACCCAAGAGGACCGGGCCCCAGCTGGGGCTTTCCCCCGCCGGGCCGCCGTCCTACCCTCTGGAGCGGGCCACCGGCCCGCGACCAAGACCATGAGCCCCTCTCCGACCGGACCCTCGGCCGCGTCCCGCCTCTTCGCCCCCCCTGCGCTGCTGCTCGCCCTGGCCCTTGCCGGCTGTGGGAAGGCGGACAAACCGAACCCGCAACCCACCGGCCAGGAACCGGCGGGCCCCACCACCGGCGAAGACGAGCGGCCCCGGGACGCCTACGGCATCCCGCTCGATGCCCCCATCGGCGACCAGGCGCGCCAGCTGGTCGGCGAGCTCATGGAGTCCTTCCGCCCGATCGACCCCACGCTGACCTCGGACCACTTCGACCGCCAGATCTTCGAACAGCGCGAGATTTACAGGCGCCTGCGCGCGCAGGGGCCCGAAGTCGGCTTCGCCGCCCTGCAGGCGTACACGGCCGCGCAAAAGGAGCCCTACCTCGTGCGCCGCGCGCTGCTCTGGCTGGGCGGACAGAACGCTCCCAAGGAAGCGGAAAATCTGCTCGCAGATCTCATGGAGAGGTACGAAGTCAACATCGGGGACCGGACGGAGGCTGCCCTGGTGCTCGCAGAGACTTCGCCGGACCGCTACATGGAGATCTGTCGGCCGTACCTCGAGCGCCACGAGCGCCTCAGCAAGTACATGCCCGATGACGAGTTCCTGGTCGAAGGCTGGGTGAACGCGTGCCGGGTCAAGGGCATTTCCCCCGTCGCGATGCTCGCCGACGTGGCCCAGAACCTGCTGATCATGCCGAACGCCCGCTCGCGTGCGGCGAAGCGCCTGCGCGAGTTCCCCAACGAACTCGTGGGCCAGCGCGCCCTCGAAGCGTGTTTGATCGAATCGGGCGGCGACCACTACCTGCGCCGCATGGCCGCGCAATCCCTGCGCGACCTGCTACCGGCCGAAGACGCCTGCGCCCTGTTCGAGGAAACCCTGCGCCGGGAGACCAACCTGCGCATGGCGGAGTTCCTGGCGAACATGATCCAGGAGAACTGCCGCTGATGCAGTTGATCGACACGCACGCGCACCTGTATTGGCGCAAGTTCGATGGCGACCGGGAGGCGGTACTGCAGAGCGCCCGCGAGGCCGGCGTGCAGCAGGTGGTCATCCCCGGCACCAACGTGCACTCCTCCACCGAGGCGCGCGACCTTTGCCGCGCTCACTCGGGGCTCTTTTTCGCCGCGGGCATCCATCCCTCGGATACGGCGGAAGACGGCCCCGAAGCGCGCCGCGCCATCGAGGATCTATGCCGCGATCCGCAGTGCGTGGCCGTGGGCGAGGCCGGGCTGGACTTCTTCCACAAGTCGAACCCCGCGCGCGAAGTCCAAGAAGCCTGCTTGCGTTGGCAGATCGGATTGGCGTTGGAGCTCGACAAACCCCTGATCATCCACACCCGCAACGCCCACGACGAAACCCTGGCCCTGCTGTCGGAGTACCCCGGCCTGCGCGGGGTGATGCATTGCTTCACGATGGGTCCTCTGGAGATGCGCGCCTACGCGGACCTGGGCCTGTACCTCTCGTACTCGGGGGTGCTGACCTATCCAGCCAACGCGGAGAACCGCGAGGCCGCGCGCCTGACCCCGGCCGATCGGATCTTGATCGAAACCGACAGCCCCTTCCTGCCCCCCCAGCCGGAACGCGGCAAGCGCAACGAACCGGCCTTCGTGCGCTACGTGCTCGATACCCTGGCGGAGGTGCTCGGAGAGTCCCCCGAATCCCTGGCGGAGCGGACCAGCGCCAACGCCCGCGCCCTGTTCGGGCTGCCATGCGTTTGACCCCCTGCAAATGCGCACGGGGCGCTTCGGTTTCCCGAAGCGCCCCGTGTCGCATCAGACCGGTCAGGCGTTAGTTGCCGACTTGGGTCCAGAGGTTGGTGTCGTTGGAGGTGAAGCCCATCGACGCGAAACCGATCGGCTGGTCCATCGAGTTGGCGACGGTGTTGCTGAAAGCAGCGCCGAAGGCCGGGATGTTCGCAGCAGCGGCGTTGCCGGTGTAGCGGACCGCGGCGGTAGCCAGGTTCGAGGTGGAAGCCACGTCGCCTTCCTGGTTGATGAAGAACGCACGGTTGCCGGTCTTGCCAGCTTCCACCGGCCAAGCGTAGGCGCACCAGTACAGTTCGCAGTCAGCGGTGTTCCAGGTAGCGAGAGCGGTACCCGCGGCGGCGGTACCACCAGCGGCGGCTTCACCCACACCGGGGATCTGCGCACCGACGCGAGCGGCCGGAAGGTAGATGGCGAAGAGGTAACCCTGACGCTCGACCACACCCGGACCAGCGGCACCAGCGGCGATGTTGCCGAAGGCGGTGGCCAGGAAGGGCGGGTTCAGCAGCGCGGCAGCAGCACCGACGGCCGGGTTGGCCACGGTGTAGACGCGCAGCGGGTTGGTGCCAGCGAGCTCGCCGAAGAAGCCGTACTCACCGCCACCGTCACCGTCGGTGTCCATGGCGCTAGAGGCCTGCAGCTGCTGTTGGGCACCAGCGATGGTGCGCAGGGTCGCGATGGCGGCGTTCTCGTTGGCGGAGATACGGGCGCTCATCAGCTTCGGGATAGCGATCGCCGCGATCACGGCGATGATGGCCACCACGATCATCAATTCGATGAGGGTGAAACCACCGGTTTTCTTGTTGCGAGTCATCTCGTTGGTTAGGTCTGCTTGGGGCACTGCGGAGAGTGCTTCGATTGACGATTTACCGGTTCCGAGTCACACGCTCGGCCTGGTGAAGCTACCCCCCGCAGGGGGTCGCGAACGGCTAACCTGGGTTTGGGCCCTGGGATCACCGGTCTGCTGCGATATCGACCCCGGCTTCGATCCCTCTTGAGCGCTACCGTAGAAAATCCCCGGTGAAGGTCCGGAATCCCCCCTCCCCTTCCCAGGATCGCGGCGGGACACCCCAGGAAAGAGTTTCCTGCCAAATGAGCATGCCCCGGGCCGGCGGAAAGCGCGGCCCGGGGCATGCATGGTGAGCAGGCGATTTGCTACTTGCTTCCCGACAGGTTCGACACCATGTCGAGGATCGGAGCGAAGATCGAGAGCACCACCCCACCCACGATCACACCCATGACGGAAATCAGCAGGGGCTCGATCAGACTGGTGAGGGCCTTGACTTGGGCTTTGACCTGGCTGTCGTAGAATTCCGCAATCTTCTCGAGCAGGGTCTCGAGGGCACCCGTGCGCTCACCGATCGCGATCATACGCACCACCATGGGCGGGAAGACCTTCTCGGATTCGAGCGGTTCCGAGAGCAGGTTACCGTTGCGCACGCTGTTCTTCGACTTGTCCACCGCGTCGGAGATGATCCGGTTGCCGGCGGTGTTGCTGACGATGTCGAGCACGCCCAGCATCGGTACACCCGAGCGGATCAGGGTCGAGAAGGTCCGGCTGAAGCGCGCCAGGGCCACCTTGCGGAAGAGCATGCCGAACACCGGCAGCTTCAGCATGATGTAGTCCCAGATGCGCTCGCCGCTGTTCGTTTTCTTGAACCAGCTGATGCCCACCACGGTCAGCGCCAGGGTGCCGAAGATCATCAGCGAGTGCGCCCGCATGAAGTCGGAGACGCCCAGGGTGAACTTGGTGATGGCAGGCAGTTCGACGTCCAGGGACTCGAAGATGTTCTTGAAGGACGGCACCACGCCGATCATCAGGAAGGCGGTGATGCCGAGCACCAGAACCATCGAGATGACCGGGTAGGTCATGGCCGAACGGATCTCGCGGGACAGCTCCTGGCTGGCCTCTTCGTAGTCCGCCAGACGGTTGAGGATGATGTCCATCTGACCGGACACCTCACCCGCCTTCACCATGGAGATGTACAGGTGGTTGAAGACCTTGGGGCAGTTGTGCATGGCCGCCGACAGGTCGGAACCACCACGCACGTCGGCCACCAGGCGCTCGCAGCACAGTTTCATGCCCGGGCTTTCGGCCTGGATGCCGAGTACCTCGAGGGACTCGAGCATCGACAGACCGGCGCCGACCATCGTGGCCAACTGGCGGGTGAAGATCACCAGTTCGCCCTTCTTGGCTTTGATCTTGGGGGCACCGCCGAACGAGAGGCTGATCTCGGAGAGCTTCTTGCCCCCATTGGCGGCCTCGTCCAGGCGCATGATCACCAGGTTCTGCCGGCGCAATGCCTGCATGGCATCGGCCTTGCTGTTGGCTTCGATGACGCCGTTGATGGTGTTGCCGTTGGCCTCTTTGGCAGCGTACTTGAAGTGGGTCACGGTTCGAGTCGGGGGCTAGGGAGGAGAGGGAGCGGTCGGCTCAGTCGTCGATGGTGATGCGCAAAACTTCTTCCATGGAAGTGATGCCGCGCATGGCGTTGAGCAGACCCACCCGACGCAAGGTGAGCATGCCTTCCTGGACAGCCTGTTCTTTGATGTCGGGGGCGGATTTGCCCTGGATCACCAACCGGCGTACAGCGGGAGAAACCGTCAGGGTCTCGACCACGGCGAATCGGCCGCGGTAGCCGCCGTTGCAGCGGGCACACCCTTCGGGGTTGGGTTTGAACATCTCGAGCTTCTCGGGCAAGTCCTCCTCTTCGGCACCCAGGCTCAGGATGCTCTCGCGGGTGACTTCGGGGGCGGGAAGCTTGCAGTTGCCGCACAGGCGGCGACCCAGACGCTGGGCCGCGATGCAGAGCAGCGAACTCGACACCATGAACGGGTCGATTCCCATGTCGATCAGACGGGTGATCGTGGCGGCCGCGTTGTTGGTGTGCAGGGTCGAGAACACAAGGTGACCGGTGAGCGCCGCTTTGATGGCGATGTCAGCGGTTTCCTTGTCCCGGATCTCGCCCACGAGCACGATGTCGGGGTCTTGACGCAGGATCGAGCGCAGGGCGCCGGCGAAGGTCAGGCCCCGCTTCGGGTTGACGGGCACCTGGTTGATGCCGTCCATGCGGAATTCGACCGGGTCCTCGACGGTGGTCACGTTGACTTCGGGGCTGGCGACGGCCTGCACGCAGGAGTACAGGGTGGTCGACTTACCCGAACCGGTCGGACCGGTCACGAGCAACATACCGTAGGGCGATTCGATCGCCTGCTGGATGGCGTCGAAGCTCTTCTGCTCCCACCCCATCGTCTCCAGGCTCATCGCCGCGCTGCCCGCATCGAGAATACGGATTACCGATTTCTCGCCGCCGACCACGGGCAGGATCGAAAGACGGAAGTCGATCGAGCGGCCCTCGTAGCGGATGCGGAACTTGCCGTCTTGGGGCTTGTTGCGCTCGGCGATGTCGAGGCTGGCGAGAATCTTCAGACGGGAGCTCAGCGCCGGCAGCAGGGCCTTGGGCGGGCTCATGATCTTGCGCAGACGGCCATCCACGCGCAGTCGCACCTGGATCTCCTTCTCGCACGGTTCGATGTGGATGTCCGAAGCCTTTTCCTTGAGGGCCTTGAGCACGATCAGGTTGGCCAGCTTGACCGCCGGAGCGTCTTCGCTCTGGGCGACCACGGACTCGAGGTCGGTGCCTTCCGGTTCCTCCTCCGGTGCGGCCAGCATCTCGGAGCCCTCGACCTCGTCGATCATCTCCTGGACCTGGGCGGCGCCCTGGTCGAAGGCGGAGTCGAGCGCGATCCGCAACATGCCACGGTGCGCGAACACGGCGCGCACATGGCACTTGGTCATGCGCTTGAGGTCGTCGAACAGGATGACGTTGAACGGGTCCGCCACCGCGACGGTGAGGATGTCGCCGTTCTTGCTGAGCGGCAGGATCCAGTGCTCTTTGCACGTTTCCTTCTCGATCAGCTCGAGCGCCTGCGGGTCGGGGGAGATCGCCGTTAGGTTGACCGGCGGAATGCCGGCACTACGGCCGAAGACCTCCATCAGGGCCTCTTCTTCGAGCACCCCGCCCTTGAGCAGGGACTCGATGACGTCCCCGCCCTTGTTGACCGCATCCTGCCACTCCTCCGAGGACACCAGGCCCTCGTTGAGCAGCAGACGCTTGATCTTGGTGGATACACCGACCATCAGGCAGCCCTCACCGCCGAGCGCAATTCACCGGGATCGGTGACGACGCGTTCGGCTTCTTCCAGGTTGACACGGCCGGAGTTCACGAGGCCCGCGAGCCACTGCGACATGGTCACCATGCCGAGGCGTCCGCCGGTCTGCAGGTGCGAGTAGATCTGGTGGGCTTTGCCGTCGCGGATCAGCGCGCGGATACCCGGGGTCGCCAGCAACACTTCCATCGCCAGGGCGCGGCCGCGGCCGGTGGCCAGGGGCAGCAGGGTCTGGCTGAAGACCGCCTGCAGCGAGAAGGAGAGCTGGGTGCGCACCTGATCCTGCTGGTGCGGCGGGAACACGTCGATGATACGGTTGATCGTCTGCACCGCGTCGGAGGTGTGCAGCGTACCGAAGGTCAAGTGACCGGTTTCCGACAGGGTGAGCGCGGCCTCGATGGTCTCGTGGTCCCGCAATTCCCCCACCAGTACGATGTCCGGGTCCTGACGCAACACGCTGCGCAGGGCGGGCCCGAAGCCCTTGGTATCCCCGCCGATCTCCCGCTGGGTGACCACGCAGTTCTTGTGCATGTGGTTGAATTCCACCGGGTCTTCGATCGTGATGATGTGACCTTGGCGGGTCTCATTGATGAAGTCGATCATCGCCGCGAGGCTGGTCGACTTGCCCGAACCGGTGGCGCCGGTGACGAGCACCAGGCCCTGCTTCATGTTGCAGACGCGCTGGCAGACCTCGAGGGGCATGCCGAGGCCCTCGAAGGTGGGGATCTTGGTTGGAATCGCCCGTAGAACGGCCGCCACCGAGCCCTGCTGGTAGAACACGTTCACACGGAAACGGCCCAGGCCGTCCATGGCGAACGAACAGTCGAGTTCGTGATCCCGGTCCAGGCGGGCGATCTGCTCGCTGTTCAGGATGCTGGACCCCAGGCGACGGGTGTCGTCCGAGTCGAGCGGAGGGGTCTCCACGGGCAGAAGCACGCCGTCCACACGGATGCGGGGCGGGCTAGCTACGGAGATGTGCAGGTCGGAACCTCCCTGGCTGACCATCAGCGCCAGGAGCTCTTCCATCGTGATCATGTGGAAACCTCTGGAGGGGAACGTCCTCTGCATCGACCCCGATCGACCCCGGACCTGAGCCCCTCCTGGCTCCCGCACGCGGACATGCCTCAGGGTGGGACGGCCCAAATGCAATTTCTTTCCAGGTGCCCCGTGGTGCCGGGTCCGCACCGGCTTCCCGAAACGGGACCGGGCCCGGCCCCCCATCCAGGGGACCGGGCCCGGTCCGGAATGCCAGGCGGTGGGCCTGGGGCGAAGCTCAGTGGGCGGCCGCCTCGGTGGTTTCCGCCAGCACCTTCTTCTGCTCGCCGGCGGGCATCGGGGCAAAACACTTGAACTCCATCGAGTACATGCCCTCGCCAGCCGTCTGGCTCTTCAGATCGCGGAAGTAGGTCTGCATGGTCGAGAGCGGCGCTTCGGCCCGGATCATGGTCGAGTGCCCGGACTCTTCGGCCTGCTGGTCGAGCACGTGCCCGCGCCGCTGGCTGGTGAGATCGCTGAAGATCGTGCCCGCGGTTTCGGTCGGCACGTGGATCTCGAGTTCGACGATCGGTTCGAGCAGCACAGGCTTGCCGTTTTCGATGCCCTGCCGGAAGGCCATGGCCCCGGCGTGCTTGAAGCTGGCTTCATCCGAGTCCACCGCGTGGAACTTGCCGTCGTAGACCTCGACCTCGACGTCCACGACCTCACCCTTGGCGAGCACGCCGTTGCCGGCCTGTTCACGGATGCCCTTCTCGACCGCGGGGATCAGGTTGCGCGGGATCGATCCGCCGACCACCTTGTCGAGGAACACCACGCCGCTGCCCTCCGCACCGGGACGCAGCCGCAGGTAACACTCGCCGAACTGGCCCCGCCCGCCACTCTGTTTCTTGTGGCGGTAGTGGCTTTCCGTCGGCTGCGTGATCGTCTGACGGTATGCGATCTTCGGCAGGTGCGTTTCGCAGGCCACGTGGAAGCGGCGCTCGAGGCGCATCAGCATGACCTGCAGGTGCAGATCACTCATGCCATGCAGCACCAGCTCGTGCGTGTCCTGGGTGTGTTCCACCTGGAACGAGGGATCCTCGACAACCAGCTTCGCGAGGGCTTCCCCAAGCTTCGCTTCGTCGCCGCGGTTCATTGCGTGCGCCGCCATCGCCACCATCGGGCGCGGCACGCGCGGCGTCGGCAATTCGATGTTGGTACCCGCTTCCGAAACGAAGTTCTGCCACGGGCCCAGGTGCTCGACCTTCGAGAAGGCCACGATCTCGCCCGGCCCCGCATCTTCGAGCGGTTCGCGGTTCTTGCCCACTAGGCGGAACAGACCGCCGAGTTTCTCGGCCTTGTGATCGGCGGAGTGCACGTGGTCGTGGGAGCCAAGCGTGCCGCGGTGCAGGCGCGCCAAGCACACGCGGCCAAGGTGCGCATCGGAGATCACGCTGAAGACCGTGCCCAGCGCCGGGCCACTGCGGTCCGGAGCCACCACGTTGCCGTCCACATCCACCGTCGGAATGGTCGCCGGTGATGGAGCAAAACGCTGGAAGAACTCCAGCGTTTTGGGCACGGCCACCCCGTTCGCGGGGTTGCACACCAGTACAGGGACCAGTGCGCCCTTGGCAATGGCCGCAGGCATGTGGGTGTCGAGTTCCTCGGGTGACAGCTCCTGGGTTTCCAGGTAGCGGTTCATGAGGGCTTCATCCGTGCACGCATCCATGACGCGGTCTTCGAGCCGCGAACACCACGGGTTCTCCGGGTGGTTGACCGTGCGGGCGACGGCGCTGAAGGCGGGGCCGCTGGCATCGGGAATCAGCGCGGGTACGCATTCCTTGCCGATCTTCGAGCGCAGCTCTTCGATCAACGCGTTGAAGTCCGTGTTTTCGGCATCGAGGTGCGTGATGACGATGGCGCGACCACGGCCCATGTTCCGGGCCTCTTCCATCTTCTTGCGCAGGTTGAAGGTCACGCCGCTCGAGGCGCTGACCACCCCCACCACGAGGTCGGCTGCGTAACACGCCGCCTGCACCTGGGCTTGGAACTCGGGGTACCCCGGGGTGTCGATGAACGTCCAGGCTTTGCCCCCCCAGTTCGCGGACACGAACGCGTTCTGCAGGGTGTGTTTCTTGGCCTGTTCCTCCGGCTCGGTATCGCAAATGCTGGTGCCGTCATCCACCGACCCTTTGCGGGAGCTAGCTCCCACTTCGAATGCCAGGGCATCCACCAAGGTCGTTTTTCCGGAGGCCGGGTGTCCAACGAACGCGATGTTGTGGAGGGAAGCTAGTTCTCGCATGGTGCTCCTTTGCGCGGTGGCGAGGGTTCGGATTGTCGGTCCGATTGTACTCCTTCCCCGCAGGCATGCTGGCTTTCCCCGCAGGAAACGCCGCAAGGCGCCCCCCGGTCCCGGAAGGCGCCTTGCGGCTGCGAATCAGTCTCTGAAGGGGCGCCCTCGGAGCGGCGCCCGACCCTGGATTCAGGGCTTGCGCACCACGATTTCGACGCGGCGGTTGCGCGCCCGGCCCTGGGCCGTTTCGTTGGTGTCGAGCGGCGCGTGCGGACCGTGCGCCACCACGACGAAACGCGCGTCTTCGATGCGGCCGCGCTCGACGAGGTAGTCGTGCACCGCGCGCGCGCGCGAGTAGGAAAGGTCGCGGTTCGTGGTGAACTTCGAGCGCTTGATCTGCTCGGAGTCGGTGTGCCCTTCCACGTAGACCAAAGCCCCATCCCCCAGCGCGTTTTTCAACTGCGGGATGACCAGGTTGAGCGCCGCTTCGCCGTCATGCGACAAGGACGCGCTGCCCGAGGCGAAGGTGGTCGACGACGGGATCCGGAAGACGATCGCATCGCCCATCCGGTCCATGGAAATGCCCAGGTCCGCAAACCCGGTGGTATCGATCGCCGGACCGCGGTCGACGGGCAGGTCGCGTTCCATGGAAGCCGCGATCGGCGTGGATCCGCCCTGCACGGCCTGATCGCTCAGGGCCTGCTGCAGCAGGTCGCGGTCGTAGGTGACGTCTTGGATGCGTTCCTTGATCGCCTGGTTCTCCGCGCGCAAGTTGTGGATCAAGTCATCACGGTCCGCCAGGGACGCGCGCAGGGCCTGATTGGAAGCACAACCGGTCCAAACCGGGGCGAGCAGGAGCAGCAGCAAGGGGGAGAGCCTTTGCATGTTCATAAGGGATACCTCTGTAGGTAACGATGGGGATCGTAGCCGTGCCCTACCAGGGAAAAAACCCCAGGAAGGCGCCATGTTCCCGATAGAGAAGCTGGATCGCGATGCCTATGGCCAGGTACGGCCCGAAGGGGATATAGCGCCCTGCCAGGCGGGCAATGCGCACGCTGCGCCCCCAGGGATCGCGCCGCCCCCGCGCCCGGGCCCGGGCCCGCGAGAGGAACAGGTAGCGCAGCATGCCCCCGAGCCCGGCCACCGAACCGATGACCGCCGCGATCATCAGGGCCGCCACCACCCCCAGGGGTCCGATCAGGCCCCCGCCGGCCGCCATCAGCTTGACGTCGCCAAGCCCCATGGCATCGACCCCGTAGACCTTGCCGCCGATCCAGCCGATGGCGTACAGGATGCCTGCCCCGAGGGCCGCCCCCGCCAGGCTCGAAACCAGGGCCGCCGTGCCACCGACCGGTTCTCCACCGGCGACCATCTGGGCCAAGCCGCTCTGCGCGTGCAGGGCGGGCACCAGGAACGAGGCGATCGGCGCGAGCACCGTACCACCGAGGGAGATCTCGTCCGGGATCTCGAAGCAGTCGAAGTCGACGAACGTGGCGACGACGAGGCCGGACAGGGCGATCACCCACACGAGCACCAACTCGGGGCGCTCGGGTCCCCCCTTCCATGCGGCCAGGAACCACAGCCCCGCCGTCAACAGTTCGACGAGGGGGTAGCGGATCGCGATCGGCGCCTTGCAATCCCGACATTTGGCGCCGAGCCACAACCAGGAGATCACCGGGATGTTGTCGAACCAACGCAGCTGGTGCCGGCACTTCGGACACCGGGAGAAAACCGGCTTCCAGACGCTTTCCCCTTCGAGCGGCAGCCGGTGGATCGCGACGTTCAGGAAAGAACCCACGAACAGGCCCATCACCGTCCACCAGACCAGGTAGAGGCCCGGGGACAATTCGGGGAGCAGGGAGGCGAGGGGCATCGGACCGGAGAGCAAGGAGTTCATTCGGACTTCCAGGACAGATCGATCGAGTCGACGACGGGCGGGTCCCAGACGTCACCGGGTTCGAGGGTGAGTTGCACCAGGACGCGCAGGGGGGAGTCGGGGGGCAGCAGGCTCGGATGGCCCACCAGGGCGGCGGCGGTGAGTTCCGCGGCCGCGGGCAGGAAGAAGACTTCGGCGCGGCCCGCCCCTTGGGCGAGTTGCACGGTCCAGGCCTGCCATTCGTAGCGGTCGAGCACCCACGCGGGCAGCGTGGACGTGAGCCGCGCGAACACCAGCGGGCGGCGCAGCGGATTGCCGCGCGGTGCGGCGCATGGGAGTTCGAGGACTTGGGGACGGGGACCTTCGAGCCGTCCCCCGCCCCGGCCGATCTGATACCACTCGCCAGGCGGGGTCTGCACGCGGCCGTCCAGACGCAGGCGGCCGCCGGACACGAGGATCAACGGCCCATCGACCGAGATCTCCCCCGGGATCTCGAGGTCCCCGCCGGCGATCAGAAACGTCCACGGGAGTTGGTTCTGGAGCGCGAACTGCAGCAGTTCGTCCGCCGTGCCGGCGGGATTCTCCCGGTACCACTCCCCGGGTTGCGTGTCACTGACTGCGCTGGCCGTGCGCACGAGGCGACCCGCCACTTCGAGCCGACCTTGGGCGCGCAGGATGCACGGCCCCTGCAATCCTTGAATCGAAGCGGTCGCCCCAGGCTCCAGCACCAGTTCGATCGCTTGGGTGTCGCGCGCCGCCCAGCTCCCTTCCGGGTGCACATCGCCGTCGCGACCGCTGCCCGCCATCGCCGGCCACCCCACCGTGAGCCGCCCCGGTTGCCACGTCGCCTCCCCTGCCGCCCAAGGCACGGGCTGCGAGGTCAGGTACTGCTCGTCGATGAAGTCGAGTTGCACCTGGTTGCGTTGCTGCTCCCGGTCCGGTTCGATCCGGAACGCGTAGTGCTGCGGAAGGAACGGCCACGGACTGTGCTGTGCGTAGTCCGCCAAGGTCGCGCCGGAGGCCACTTCGAGCAGGTAGCCGAACCGCGGATCGGGATCGAGGGGCCGCTCGGGCAGCAGCTCGATCACGCAACCTTCTTGGTTCTGTTCGATCAATTCGGCGTGCCGACTTTCGACCATGACCGCCTGCACCCCGCAGAAGATCGGTGTGCCCGGCACGGCCCGCAAGATGCGGAAGTCCTCGGAACGCAGGCTGCGCGGGTCGAGCGGTTCGGCGCACGTCAGCCGCAGCGGGGTTCGGCCCCGGCCACGCGGCGCCTCGAAGCGCAGTGTTTCGCATTCGAATGGCGAGTAGTCCAGGAACGCCTGCTCCCCGGCTCCCGCCACCTGGAACACCAGTCGATAGGAACGGTCCAGCGGCTCGCCGGTTCGCGCGGCCACGCCCCCAAGCGAGGGGAACCCGCGCACGATCAACTCGTGTTCGCCACCCGGCTGGTAGCCGCCGGTCTCGAGGTTCGCGCTCAGCACGGTGCGGGGAAAGAAGCGCAGCCAGCGGCCTTGCAGCCGCCAATCCCCGGGGGCTTCCCGCCCATCGGGGCGCAGGACGCGCAGGTTGGCCGGACTCAGCGTGGCTGGATCGATCCGGTCGGTGAAGGTGAGCGAAAGCGGCTCGTTGAGCAGGATCGCCTGGCCGTTCCCCGGTCGGAACGATTCCAGCGCCAGGGGCGGCGTAGGCGTGGCCTGGGAGCAGGCTGCCAGCAGCATGGCACTCAGGGCGCGCTTCATCCCCCGTATTGAACCAATTGCCCAATGCCGGGGGGTAAAAGGAAGTTGTACTCGGCCCGCGCCATTCCCGTGGGAAGGCCCACCCAAGCCGCGCCCGGACAAAAAAGCAGCAGGCCCCCGCCGAAGCGAGGGCCTGCATGGCTGTCTGCCTGGATTCCGATCCGCGCCAGCCTCACCCAGGGGTCAGGCCGGGGAACCGGAACCGGACCCTAGAAGATGAAGGGCAGGCGGATGAACTCGAGGCTCGGACGCGGAGCGGTCGGGTTGACCCCGCCACCACCGGTGTTGAGGTCGAAGACCACGCGGAAGCGCACCAGGTCCCAGTTCTGCCCGTTGAGGTCGGTCACGTCGCTGGTGAGGTCACCGTTGACGGCGCTGAACGACGTCGCTTCATCCGGCAGGCCATCGGCGCCGAGCATCGCGGCGTCGAAGGAGATCGCCACCTCGGTGCCCAGCGGATAGGAATCCAGCTGGCCCTGGGAGCTGACCCGGAAGAAGTTCGGACGCAGAGCGGCCGAGACCGCGCCTTGGGCGGTGTTGAGGAAGTCATCCACCAGGTTGGTGGCCACCGTGAGGCGAACCAGTTCGTTGGCGTCGATGCTCGCACCGGTCACCGGGTACCCCTTCGAGTGGGCCGAGTCGGTAAGGACCAGCGAGAAGTTGCGGAGCAGGGCCGGGTTGGCCTTGTACGCAGCATCCAGACCGGCACCGTCGAGCACCGCAGCGAAACCGGCACTCTCCACGTAGGGAGCGGTGCCGACCGACTGCAGGGTGGTCGCCGCGATCACGTCCGCCAGGGGCGCGACCGACGAGCCCGTACCACCGCCGGAGCGCAGCACCGCACCGGTGAGCGGGTCGATGCCATCGAAGAAGAAGCGCACCTGGTCGTCGGGGTTCGCACCGGGGGCGATGCGAGCGAGACCGAGCGGAATCCAGTCACTCTGGGCTACCGAGAGGCGACCGAAGAAGGCCACGAAGTCGTCCGTTGCGGCCGTCGGGCCATGGTAGCCATAGGGCGGCGGCACGGTGGCCTTGGACACGTCCGCGTTGCCCCAGGTTGCGGTCGGGCTGATACCGGTGAACCGCAGGTTCGAAGCCGGATCGTCGACGTGGATCTGGAGGATACCGGGCGAACCGTCACCACCCGCACCGTTGACCGGAGCACCGACTTCGGTGTCGTTCTGGTTGGGCATCTGGGTCCAGCAGGCCGACGGCAAATCCGCCGGGGGCACAGCCGGGCTGGTGCCGTTCGCCAGCACGCGGGACTTCGGAATGGCATCACAACGCCACTGCGTGTTGCCGGTCAGGGACGCGCCACCACGGTCGTCCGCACCCGCGCCACCTTGGCCGCCGAGGGCCGAGATCGGACGCAGTTGGTGACCGGCGTTGCCGTCGCGGTACTCGTCGCCCGCGCCAGCCGCAATGCCTTGGATTTCGACGTAGCTGGCCGAGGACAACACGATGTGACCGCCGGAACCACCACCACTGCCGCCGCCGATGCGGTCGTAGAAGTTGGTGCTTTCGCCGCCGCCACCGTAGCCGCCGTTGGCCAGGATGAAGCCGCCGTTCTCGATGGTGATCGGGCCGATCGCGAGGATCGCGATGCCACCGGCACCACCACCGCCACCGGCGCCTTTCTCATCGCCACCGGGCTGGAAGGTCGGCTGCGGGAAGACGGCGCTGTTGGAGGCATCCCCCCCGCCGCCACCACCGGCACCGGCCCACACGCGGTTGAGCTCGCCTTCGATCAGCTCGCCAGCGGCGGTGATCAGGGTGCCGTAGAAGTTGTTGTCGGCGCGGGTGTCGAAGAAGGGCTTGGGACCCAGGTCGCCACCGAGGGCGCGCTGACTCTGGCTGACCGCGCCGGTGCCTTGGGCAGCGCCGGCAAAGCCGTTTTCGCCGTCCATGCCGATCAGGGTCTGGCAGTGACGGTCCGGGGTCGCCGCGTTGCTGTCGTGATCGAACATCACGTCTTCACCCAGGGCACCGCCGCCGCCGCCGGCACCGCGACGGAAGTCGACGTTGGAACCGGACTTGTAGGTGGTTTCGCCACCTTGACCGCCGCGGCCAGCCTGGTTGAAGGCACCGTAGCCCGCGCCACCGCGCGGCGTGTTCGACGAGGTCAGGAACGAGCCCGTACCCCCACGACCACCACCGGCGTTGCCGGGGGCGCCGCCCTCGGGCATGAACGTGGTGTTCAAGGAACCCACACCGTCGCTGTTACCGCCATTGATGACGATCTCGCCTTCGATGCGCACCCAACCCGACGCCAGGATGGTGGCGGGGTTGTTGCCCACGAAGATCAGACGGGAACCGGCCGGGACGTACAGGTTGCGCACGTCCATGACCCCGTTGATGACGGTTTGGGAGGTGACGGGCGCGCCGTCCGGGCCACCGATGATGCTGGCCGTCACGGTGTTGATCGAGACGTCCTCACCGGCGGGCACGTAGTAGTCGAAGTCGCCGTTCGGGCCGCCGGAACCGCCGAAGTTGAAGGAGGCGGTCAGCTTGCCGTTGTTCGCCCACATCGCGCGCGGGCTGCCCAGGGGCGTGGAGGTGTCCTCGAGGGAGCCCTCGGCCGAGCCGGAGAGCAGGAACTCTTCCAGCACTTCGTCGGCGGTGTCCACCGGGTTGTTCGACCCGTCATCCGCCAGGTCCACTTCCATCATGGCGAAGCTGTTGTTGTCCTGCGGCGTCGGGTCGCCGGTCAGGTCCACAAAGCCTTGGCGCAAGTTCACGCGCAGGTTGGCGCCCTGCGGCAGGATGCCGAGGGGCTCGAGGCGCACGATCGAGCCGGATTCGACGCAGTTGTCCGCCAGGGAGACGGCGGTCGGAACGACGACCCAGGAGGTCGTGTTGTCGTCGAAGTACTCAAGACGCACGCGGTCCGGGCTCACGTTGGCCGAGTCCGCCAGCACCGGCTGGTTCAGGAACAGCATCACCGCCACCTGGGTGGAGACATCGCTGTACAGGTTGAGCGGCACGGAGTAGGTACCCAAGCCCCCTTGGCTGAAGTACACGCGGTTGTTCGTGTCGCCACCCACTTCCAGGTAGGTCGCTTCCGTCTCCGCGGCGCCGATGCCGGCCAGACCGCGCACGCGCACCGCAGGCGGACCGGGCACGGTGTCGAGGAACAGCACGGCGGGCAAGTTCGAATCCGGCGTGGTGAAGTTCACCACGTGGCCCTGGGCCAGGGGTTCGTTGTTCATGCTCCGCAAGGTGATCACGTTGCCCGAACCCTCCGTACCCGGCAGGCGCAACTGGTAGGAGGCATTCACCGCCAGACCCGAGTCGCTGAAGTCATCCTCGGTCGGACAGTTCGGCTGGAAGCGCACGACGTTGGTGCGCACGTTGCCGGAGTTGTCCAAGGGTTGCAGGAACACGCCCGTCGCGGACACCCCCACCGTGCTCACGAGTTGCACGGTGTTCATGTTCACGGTCGAGAAGTCCACGGCACGATCGAACGTAATGTCGATCGGACGGTTGATCCGCCACACCGCACCTTCCACCACGGAGATGTTCGTCACGGTCAGTGAAGATCCGGACCCGGGGGTGGAGCTGCTGGAGCTCCCACCGGAGCACCCGGCCAAAAGGCCAAGGCCGGCGGTCAGGCCCAGCAAAGTCAGGTTTTGTCGAGTTTGCATAGGGGAAAGTTCGAGGGGGTGTTCGGGGAGACGGGTGTGCGGTTTGCGGGTAGGAGCCCGGCGGTATCGGGGTCCGGCTTGGGGAGAAGCCGGACCCACCAACTCACTCAGACCACGAGAAGGCCAAAGCGGACAGTTCGGGAACCTGGTTGGTGACGATGTTGGATCGGAAGGTCAGACGGACCTGGTAGTAGCGGGCACCGTTGATCTCGGAGATGTTCGTGTGCCACGCATCGTTGACCAGCTTGTCGTTGCCTGCCATGTCGAAGATGTCGTTGTTCGACCGGGCGGGGTTGTGCAGGTCCTGGGACCAGTACGAGTCGCCGTAGATGTCGAGGAAGTTGGCATCCGCCTGGGCCCACTGGACGATGTTGCCGTCCAGGAAGGTCAGCTTCAGGGCCGCGTTCGTACCGGCATCCGCATCGATGTTGGAGGCTCCCCGCACCGCGACCTCGATCCCGGTTCCCGGGGGTTGGTCTTCGATGCGCGGCTCCATCAGGGGCTGCGAGTACACCGGGTTGCTGAACGGGGTGTTGACCTGCGACGGGTCCAAGGCCCCGTACCAGATCGACACGCTGCGGCTCACGCGGTACACGAAGTCCAGAGCGCCCAGGTAGAACGAGTTGTCGCGACCGTAGGTGGTCTGACCGTTGGCACCGGGGTTGAAGCCACCGGTGGACGAGGTGCTCGTATCCGGGTTGATCGTGTGCAGGTTCGTACCCGTGTCGTATCCGCCGGTCGAGAAGGCCCGGAAGTAGGGACGCGAGGACGAGTTGGCCGCCAGGTTGATGTCGAAGCCGTTGAGGCCCGTGGCTGCATCATCGGGATAGCAGCGGAACTCGACCAACAGGGGCAGACCGATCGTGCGGATCTGGGACGGGCTGTAGATGTCCGTACCGGTATCCAGGCCGAGGGCCTCCATCTGCTTGTCGGGCGGGCTACCGCCGTTCGAGGGACCCGCCCGGTGCAGCAGCGAGGTGTCGCGCCAGGTATAGGTCAGGTCTTCCTCGCCCGGATCCAGGTTTTGGTTCATCGGGAAGGGCATGAACTGGGTGGTCGTACCGGCCACCGAGAACACGTTGCCCGGATCGACGATGTAGCCATCCGCGCGCGGGCTCACCACTTTCTGCGGGTCGGCCACGCCGTCCAGCAAGTTGGAGGTGTACACCGCTTGCAGACCGGACTGCGGCCACAGCGGCCACGCCGTGCCCGGGTCGATGATCTCGTCCGGAGCGTAGCGGGTGTGCGACATGCGCATCTCGAACTCCGAGAAGGAGTCGAAGGTCACGAGGCCGTTCACCGGAGCCCAGGCCAGACCATAGACGTCGATGTTCGCCTGGGTCTTGTCTTCCAGGGTCCAACCCATGTCGCAGAAGCGATAGAGGATCTGGGCCTTGGAGCCGAGGTTCGACAGGGGCGTCTGGATGCCCGCCGAGAAGGGAATCATCAGGCCGGGCACCGTCTGCTGACGGTCGGCGGCGATGGTGAATCGGGACACCGGACGGGGGCGGATGGTCTGGCGCAGCAGGTCATAAAGGTGCTGGCCATCCCACTCGCGGGCGGTGACTTCCGTCTCTTCCCCACCGACGTCGATGGTGCTCGGGCCGAGGGGGTTCTCCGGCTCCTCATCGAGGGCCGAGAAGCGGCTGACACGGCCCCCGGTGCTCACGTCCTGCGCCGAGTTGCGCAGGAAGAAGTTGAGGCCGAGGATCGGCTCCGCGATCGGGTTGCCCGCCAGGTCCTTGAGACCCAGGTTGCCCGCCAGCAGGTTGATGTAGTACTCCTCGGCCGTGCCGTTGGAGTGGTTCAGATCGTCCGCCGGCTGGAAGGTGAAGCTTTGGAAGTCCGGAGCCTGGCCCACGCTACCCACGATGAAGTCGGAGGTCGGCAGGGACGGGTCGTTGTCCGGGTTCATCGGGGCCCGCGTCAAGACCATCGAGTCGAAGGCCGTCACGGAAACCGGGTCCATCGGTTCGGAGAAGCGCACCTGGAAGGTGCTGCCCGGCTCCACGCCGGTGTTCGGGTTGGCCGGGTACCCAGCGGGCAGCGGGTTGATGCGCACGAAGCAGGGCAGACGGCCCGCGTCCTGCAGCGGACGGTAGGACGATTGCAACTCCGCCAAGCCCGCGCCGGTCTGGGTCCAGTTCCCCGGGCCAAGGCCCAGCTCATCCCACTCCGAAGGGTACTGGCGCAGGCGCACGAGGACGTTGTAGGCTTCGGTGCCCACGAGGTTGCCCGCGCTGATCACCTCAGCAAAGATGCCCTGGTCCAGCTGAGCGACGACGTCGCCTTCCTCGGGAAGCTTCGCGCAGAACTGCGACTCGAAGCGCACGATCGGCAACAGGAAACCAGTGCTCGTTCCCGGTTGCTGCTGCGGCGCCCCCACGATCTCGACGGCGCTGGAACCGACGATCGTCGGTGCTTCGTTGTCGAGCAGGTACCCGTTGTACGAATCCCCGGTGACCGAGGTCGTACCGCCGGTCCGCACGGCGCGCACAATGTCCTGGGTACCGACGCTCGAATCCCACGCACCGTTCAGGTTCACGTTCAGCGGGTGATCGGTCAGGTTGCGCAGCACGCGCTGCTGCGACAGGGATTCCTGGGTCGGGATGCGCACCAGGAGGTTCGGCAGGTTCACCTGGGTGCTGGGCGGATAGCCCTGCGAGTTGACCGGGTGCGCCGGGTTGAACTGGTAGGACTCGAGCACCGACACGGTCGGGTCGATGATGACCCGGGTGCTGTAGAACTCCTGGCCGGGCAGGCCATCGAAGTCGGCCAGGTCCCCGAAGTTCTGGTCCGCCAGGATGCGCGGCTCGTACACCGAGGTGAAGTCGAGGCCGGTCAACACGCGCACGGTCTGATCGTCCACGGTTGTCGGGTCGATCAGGTCGTTGAACTTGAGCACGACGGCCGCGTTGCGCGGAACCATCGAGAACAGGCCCGCAGTGCCGCCGGTCGGCCCCTGCTGGGTGATCGGGTCGAGGGAGTTCTGGGTGGCGCGCAGGAGCAGTTGGAACTGCTCCAGCCCCCCGCCCGCATTGTCGTCGGTCACATCCCGGAGGATGGTGAGCTCCTGGATGGCGGTCACCGGGTTCGAGCGCAGCAGATAGTTGGTGCCATCGCTCTGCACGGACTTGCCGATGACCATGTCGGTGTGGCGCAGCACGCGTTCACCGCTGGAGTCCAGGCCGAACACGTCGACCAAGCGCCCCCAGTACATGTTCTCCAACCGCAAGGCGTTGGAGCGGCCTTGCTCGTTGGCATCGGTGAAGAAGTAGGACTCGCCGTCCGGAGTCGACGCGTAGGTCCCCTCCGGGTTGGAGGCGCCGCCCTGGGCCCCTCCGGTGCCCCCACCGGAGCAGGAAACCGCGCTGAAACCGAGCGCCAAACCGAGCCCTAGGGAAGCCAGGCCCCAAGCGGAGCCGGATACCGTCGTGGGGGTGTTTTTGAGGGGGGGTCGCATAGCTTTTCTCGGCTGCTCCGTGCCGAAGCGGCCGTTCTCCATGGAATCAGGAGTGAAGGGTCAGATTGTCCGTCGAACCGCCCCCCTAGGTCAAGCAAGGGCAGCGGTTCCCGTCCGCAGCGCACCGTCCCGACCGGGTCGGAACGGATGTCCACAAGGAACGGGTATCCCAGTAAGGGAGGTTCTGGGACGAAAAAATCCCGCAAGTTCCATGCCAAGGGGCCGATTGCCTTCCCATGCCCCTTACGGGGCCGCAGCGCCTTGCCCCGGTCTGCTTCTGCGCGGAAGCGCACACCGCCGCTGTGCGAGCCCCCTGCTGAGCCGCACAGTTCTCAAAGTGAGACCGCCGCCCTCCAGGGTGCCGAACCAGCTGGGACCCCCGGGAGCCCGCCCCCAACCGCCCGGGGATGCACGCCCCCCCCCACGACTTCGGCAGCCCCCCCGCCGATCCCCCGCGCCACGCCGCAACCCCGTTCGGCACTCGGGATTACAGGCAATGCCCCCCTGGGTGCGCTCCCCCGCCGACTGCTATCCTGACCCCATGCAGAGCCAGGACCCCCAGAGTCACGTTCCGGAACGGGTGCAGCAGGCGGGTGGCCTGCGGCCGGGGGTCGCCGCCCAGGTGGCTCGGGAGTTGGGCACACCCGAAGCCCACGTCTACGGCTCCGCCAGCTTCTTCCATCTGCTATCCGACCCCGACCACCGCGTGCGCGTGTGTACCGGCCTTTCCTGCCGACTGCAGGGCGCGACCGAGGTGCTCGCCGCCGCCCGCGCCGCCGGGTTGCCCGCCACCGGCTGCACCTGCCTCGCGGCCTGCGACCTGGCCCCCGCCGTGCTGAGGGATCGCGACGTCCTACCCCGGGTCGGCACGCATCAAGTAGAGGCCAGCGGCGGCGATCCCGATCGTCTGCGGGGCAACGAGGACGGGCTCGATGTGCACGACGGAATGTGGCGCGGCGCCGTGCAACCGGCGGGTGGCCCTTCCCACGCAACCGCCATCGACTTGAACGGCGCGCCGGAATGGCACGGACGGGCGATCTCCGCAGCGCAGACCCTGGGCGCGGACGGCATCCTCGCCGCCATCGAAGCCTCGGGACTCCAGGGCCGCGGCGGCGCGGGTTTCCCCGCGCACATCAAATGGAAAGCCGTGCGCGCCGAAGCCGATCCGGTGCACTACCTCGTGCTCAACGCGGACGAAGGCGAACCGGGAACGTTCAAGGATCGCGAGGTGATGCTGCGCCGACCGGACCGAGTCATCGAGGGTCTGGCGATCGCCGCGTTTGCGATCGGTGCCCGAGACATCTATCTGTACCTGCGCGGCGAGTTCAGCGCGCCGTGGCGCGCGCTCGAAGGGGCGATCGAACGGCTGCAACGCTTGCCGGGTTGCGCAGGGCTGCACTTCCACCTGCACGCAGGGCAAGGCGCCTACATCTGCGGCGAGGAGACCGCGCTGCTCGAAGCGCTCGAAGGCAAACGCGGCATGCCGCGCCTCAAGCCCCCCTTCCCCACCCAAGTCGGCTTGTGGGGCAAGCCGACGCTGATCCACAACGTAGAGACCATCGCCTGCGTGCCGGAGATCGTGTTGCGCGGCGGCGCGTGGTTCAAAGCCCTGGGCCGCACCGAAGCGGGCAGCAAGCTGTACTGCATCAGCGGCCACGTCCAGCAGCCCGGCACCTACGAACTGCCCCTCGGCATCACCCTGAACGAACTGATCGAAGCGGCCGGCGGCATGCAGGGCACGCTCAAGGCCTTCAGCCCCGGTGGCGCTTCTTCGGGTTTCCTTCCCGCCAGCCAGGCTGACCTGCCCCTCGACTACGGGCACCTGGCCAAAGCCGGATCGATGCTCGGGTCCGCGGGCATCGTCGTGCTCAACGACACGGTCAACCTGCGCGACGCCGCCCTCGAACAACTCGACTTCTTCGCCGCCGAATCGTGCGGTCAATGCGCACCGTGCCGCATCGGCACGCGCTGGCTACAGGAGGCCGTGGCGCGTCGGCGCGACCAGGGCCTCGATGGCAAGGACCTGCAACAGGTGGCGGAAGTCGCCTGGCAGATGAACGAAGGTTCGATCTGCGGTCTGGGCCAGGCCGCGCCCTTGCCGCTCACCAGCGCGCTCCAGTACTTCCCCGCCGACTTCCAGGCCTGAGCATCATGGAACACAAGCTTTCGATCGACGGCGAGACCTTCGCCTTCCAGCCGGGCGAGACCCTGCTCGAAGTGGCGCGGCGTCACGGCAAGGAGATCCCGACCCTTTGCCACGACCCGCGCCTCAAACCCGCCGGTGCCTGCCGCACGTGCCTAGTCGAGGTGCAAGGCGCCCGCCGTTTGATGCCCGCCTGCGCCACCTCCGCCAGCAACGGTGCGGTGGTCACCACAGCCAATGCGCGCATCGAACGGCACCGCACGAGCCTGCTCTCGCTGTACCTGACCGATCACCCCGGAGCCGCAACGATGGAAACCCGTCGTCGCCCCGACCAACTGCTCGACATGGCCACGCGTTTCGGCGCCGCGACCGACTGGGCACCACTCGAGTCCCGGCGCATGGGCCGCAGCGCCGATCGCAACCCGTACATCGACTTCGATCCGGCGGCGTGCATCCTCTGCGCGCGCTGCACGCGGTACTGCGACGAAGTCGAATCCGTCAGCGCGATCACCCTGGCGGGCCGCGCCTCGCAGACCACCATCGCCACGGCCGACAACCGCTCGCTGCTCGACACGTCGTGTGAGATGTGCGGCGGCTGCATCGACACCTGCCCCACCGGCGCGATGGCGGAGAAACGCCCGATCGTGCGGGCCGAGAAACACGAGCGCGAACTGACCAAGGTGCGCACCACGTGCAACTTCTGCGGCGTGGGCTGCCAGCTCGACTTGAACGTCGACCCCGACGCGAACGAAGGCCGCGGCCGCGTGGTTAAGGTCACCTCCCCCGCGCCGGGCGAAACCACCAACGACGGCAACCTGTGCGTCAAAGGCCGCTTCGCCTACGACTTCATCCACCACGAAGACCGCTTGACGACACCGCTCGTGCGCGGTCCGCAGGGCGAGCTGGTCCCGGCCACCTGGGAAGAAGCCATGGCCCGCGCCGCCGCCGGCCTCTCCGCCGTGCGCGATCGCCACGGCGCCGACGCCCTCGGCTTCATTTCCTCGTCGCGCTGCACGGTCGAAGAAAACTACCTGGTTCAGAAAATCTCTCGGGTCGCCCTGGGCACGAACAACGTGCACCAGTGCGCCGCGACATGACACGCTCCGACGGTGGCCGGTCTGGTCACCACCTTTGGAGCGGGCGCGATGACGAACTCGATCGGTGAGATCCGCGACGCGGATTTCCTGTTCGTGATCGGCAGCAACACGTCGGAAGCCCACCCGATCATCGCCATGGAGATGAAACGCGCCGTGCACCGCGGCGCGACCATGGTGGTGGCCGATCCGCGGCGCATCTTCATGGCCGGCATGGCCGAGAAGCACCTGCAGATCCATCCGGGCAGCGACGTGTGGCTCCTGAACGCCATGGCCCACGTGATCATCGCCGAAGATCTCGTCGACCACGCGTTCATCGAGCAGCACACCGAGAACTTCGACGCCGTCAAGGCGGCCGTCGCCAGCTACACCCCCGAAGCAGCCGAAGAACACACCGGCGTTTCGGCCGAGGACATCCGCTGGACCGCGCGCAAGTACGCGACGACCGATCGGGCGGGCATCTACTACACCCTCGGCATCACCGAACACAGCCACGGCACCGACAACGTCTACGCCCTGGCCAACCTCGTGCTGATGACCGGCCACCTGGGCAAACCCAGCTCGGGCATGAACCCCCTGCGCGGCCAGAACAACGTGCAGGGCGCGAACGACGCCGGGGCGACGCCGGTGTTCTATCCCGGGTACCAGCCGGTGGTCGACGAAGCCGTGCGCCGCAAGTACGAAGCCGCCTGGGGCGTGCCCCTGTCCCCCACCCCGGGCCTGAACCTGAACCAGATGATGAAGACCCTCGGCAAGGACATCCGGGGATTGTTCATCATGGGCGAGGACATCGTGCTCTCCGAACCCAACGTGGCCAAGGTCGAAGCGGGCCTGTCCGCCCTCGACTTCGTCGTGTTGCAGGAACCCTTCCTGAACGAAACCGCGCGCTTCGCCGACGTGATTTTCCCTTCGAGCGTCTTCGCCGAGAAGGACGGGGTCTTCACCAACAGCGAACGCCGCGTGCAGCGCGTGCGCAAGGGGGTCGAACCGCCGCTCGGGGCCAAAGCCGACTGGCAAATTCTGTGCGAGCTCGCCGCCGCCCTGGGGGTCGATTGGAACTACGCGAACCCGGGCGAGATCTACGCCGAGATGGTGCGCGACACGCCCAAGTTCGCCGGCCTCTCGCACGAGCGCCTCGAACACGAACGGCCCCAGGGAAAAACCGGTCTGCAGTGGCCGTGCACCGACGAACACGACCCGGGTACGGTGTACCTGCACAAGGGTGGCGTTCTGCGCGGCAAGGGCCTGTTCACGGCGGTGGACTTCCGGCCGCCCATCGAACTGCCCGATCCCGAGTACAAGCTCGTGCTCTCCACCGGCCGTACGCTGTACCACTACAACGCCGCCACCCAGACCCGGCGCGAAGCCGGCCTGCATGCCAAGCAGGAAGCGGCTTTCGTCCAGATCCACCCGCGCGATGCGCGCCAGCGGGGCATCGAAGACGGCGACCAGGTGCGCGTGCACACGCGCCGCGGCGAGGTGGTCTGCCATGCGCTGGTCTCCCCCCAGGTGCGCCGCGGCGTGATCTGGATGCCGCTGCACTTCAGCGAAGCGCGGGCGAACCTGCTGACCAACGACGCCGGCGACCCGATCACGCAGACCGCCGAGTTCAAGGTGTGCGCGGCCGAGGTCGAACGGGTCGGATCGGCCCAGGCCCAGGCCTTCCCGGGCAGCTACTACCGCGAAACCGTGCCGGGCGACGAAGCCTGAGACAAAAGGGCCCCGGCGCGTGCCGGGGCCGTTGGTTCACACGGTGCGTTCCGCGTGGGCGCGGGTGTATTCCAAGGCGCGCGCCCCCGATTCCTCGGCGAAGAACACCAGGTGCTCGGGCAGGATCTTGGCGACCTCGCCGGATTCGGGGTCGTGGTAGTGGCGACTCGTGCTGCAGCCCACGAAACGGTACGGAATCTCGTGCGAGCAGTAGGCGCAGTGGGCCACCACCGGCTGACGCTTGCGCAGGGTGTACTTGGCCGTCACGTGCCGCGGTTCGGTGCGCGAGATGCACGAGGGGTTCGGGCAGGGGTTGATGCCCTCCGGCACCGGCCAGGCCTCGTCCCCCGCCGGCGCGGGTTTGCCCGCGAGGTCGATCTTGCCCATCAACGCAGCCAGCAGCGCCATGCGGATCGGCACCCCGCGGCCGGCCTGCTTGAAGTAGATCGAACGCGGGTCGTTGTCGATGTCGCTGGCGATCTCGTCGCGCCGGGGCAGGGGGTGCATCACCACGGCATCGCGCAGGGATTCCTGCTCCATCGAGCGTTTCTCAAGGCGCATGTACTGGGTGTCGGAGAGCTCGCCCTCGCCGAATCGCTCGGTCTGCGGGCGGGTCATGTAGACCGCGTCGACGTTGCGCACTTCCCAGTCGGAGATGTCGGTGAAGAGCGAGAGCTGGTGCGGCTTCTGCGGGGTCAGGTACACCGCATCGGACTTGCCCGCCAGGTCGCCTAGGCGCCGCACATCGGCGCGCACCGGCTCGACTCCGAATTGCTCTTGCAGGCGGCGCAGCACGTACCGCGGCATCTCGAAACCCGGCTGGGGCACGCAGATGATGTTCGCGTTGAAGCGTGCCAGGGCGTACGCGAAGGAGTGCACGGTCCGGCTGTACTTGAGGTCCCCGGCGAGCACCACTTCGAGCCCTTCGATACCCCCACGCTCCACGTGCAGGTTGTAGAGGTCGCACAGGGTCTGGGTCGGGTGTTCGTGGGCGCCGTCGCCGGCGTTGATCACCGGCACCGGCGAGTACTCCGCGGCGAGCCGGGCGGCGCCCTCCGAGGAGTGGCGCAGCACGATCACGTCGGCGTATCCGCCCCCCACCACGCGCACGGTATCCGCGAGGGACTCGCCTTTCGACGCGCTCGAGTTGCGCATCTCGGCGGCGGTAAGCACACCGCCCCCGAGGCGCAACATCGCCGACTCGAAAGAGAGGCGCGTACGGGTCGACGGTTCGTAGAACAGACTCGCCGAGATCATGCCCCGGCAGGTGTCCGCGAAGCCACGAGGGTCGGAGGCGAAACGATCCGCGTGTTCAAACAGCGAGCGGATCTCATCCAGGGAAAGGTCGTCGATCGAGACCAGGTGCCGCAGGGTCTGCATGAATGCAAGAAAGTACGCCTTTTGCTGCGGCTTGTCACCGGCGTTGTGCGCGCGGACCTCAGATTTCCGGCCAGTCGTGCGCGGCTTCGACACCAGCCGCCCGGGCCGCCGCGCGTAGGTCGCGCCACGCCCCTGCCGTCACCGGCAGCAGGTCCGTGGGACCCGGCGGCAATTCGGGTGCGAGCGTAGCGCAAATGCGGTCCATCCATGCGCGCAGGCCCGCCGCCCCATCGCGTTCGACCGAGATCGCATCCGGCGACGCACCAGGCAGATCCCCCATCGTGTGCACCACGAGCGCGCCCTTCGGCCGCGGGCCGTCGTACCCGGGCGGCTCGAGGAACAGCACGAGGTCGGCCCGCTCCGCCAGGTCGCGCCCCAGGGCCTGGCCGCGCGCTTCGACGGCGTCGTCGCCGGGCTCGCGCCAACCCGCGGTGTCCACGAGATCCACGGGGATCTCCCCCAGGTGGATGCGTTCGAGCACCGCATCGCGGGTGGTGCCCGCCAGGTCGGAGATGATCACACGCTCGTGGCCGACCAGCGCGTTGAACAGGGTCGACTTGCCGGCGTTCACCGGCCCCTGCAGCACCACGCGCCGGGGCACGAGGTAGGGCCGGGCACGACGGCCGGCGGCGACGAGTTGCGCGATGCGGCGGGCGGCTTCGGTGGGCGCCAGAGTCTGCAGGCGCGCGAGTTCGGCGGACCAGCGCCCCCGCATCTGGGCCAGCACCAGGCGCGCGGCGCGCTCGCCGGGGGCGTGGGCCAGCGCGTGCTCGAGTTCGGCTTCGCCGTCCAGCGGCCCCTCGCCGGGGTCGCCGAGCAAGGTCCGTAGCCGGGCCAGCAGCGGCGGACTGCCGTGCAAGTGCAGCTCGATGCGGTCCGCCGCCCAGGTGCAGAGCAGCGCTTCGTCGAGGATCTCCCCTTCCGACGCGGGCCGCACCAGGCGCAAGCTACCCGCGGGTCCAGGCGCCAGGCCGATGCGGGCCAGGGCCTGGGCCGCGCCAGGTCCCTCCAACTCGAGCACCGCGACCCCGCCGCGGCCGGCGGCGGTCAATTGACGCAGCACGCAAGGCAGGTCCGGCGCCATCACCGGTGGCCTTCCAGGTCCAGATCCAAGCCCGCTGCGTAGAGCCCCTCGAGCACCAGGTCCGGCGCTTCGACAAGCCCGAGCCCCAGGGCCGACAAGGTCGGCAGCAGGAACTCCCGCGCCCCGCCCGTGACCACCAGCGCGGGACTTTCGAACCCGGCTTCGCGGGCGATCTCCAGGACCAATAGGCGCGCGGCTCCGGCGAACCCGACCGCCACGCCCGACTGCAGCGCGGCCACGGTGTGCCGGCCCAGGGCGGGCGCTCCGGGGGCCACTTCAAACGGCGGCAACTGGGCGCCGCGGCGGGTCAGGCTTTCGGCGAGCAGCTCGGGCCCCGGCGCGATCGCTCCGCCGAGGAAGATTCCCCGGCGCCCGCCGCGCACCGCATCCACGGTGAGCGCGGTACCCGCATCGACCACGATCGCATCGCGCCGTCCGGTCCGCTGCCAAGCGCCCCGCGCGGCGTAGAGCCGATCCAGGCCCACGGTTTCGGGATGTTCGATGGCGAGTTCGAGGCCGTGCGCCGGGTGCAGTACGCAGGGCCGCGAACCCAGGGTGTCGAGGGCGTCGAGCAAGCAGCCCGTCGCCGCTTCACCCGCGACCGAGGTGACCAGGGCAGGGGCGCCTTTCCATCCGTGCTCGCGCCAAAGCTCCTGCAGCTCGCTGCGCTGCTCCGCCGACAGGCGCCCGGCATCGTGGTCCCACGCGCCCAAACGGCACACGCCATCACCGGGGACGGCGATGGCGAGTTTGACGCGGCTATTGCCCAGGTCGCAGAGCAGCATGCTCCGGCTGCTCACGTTCACTGCTGGGCCGGCTTGCGGTAGGTCAGGGTCTCAAGGCGACCGAGGCGTTCGACGACGACGGTGAAGACCTCGTAGTTGTCGCCGTTGTCCTTGGCCCACTGGATCGCTTCCTGCTGGGAGTTCACCGGGTAGCCGTTGATCGAGATGATCACATCGCCCGATTGGGCACCATGCCGCGCGGCGATCGAACCGGCGCGCACCTCCATGACTTCGATGCCCGCGCGCTCCCCATTGGGACCACGGTGGGTGCGGGTGCGCATGTCGTTGGCGAGCACCGAGCTGTAGTTCTCGTTCCAGTAGGTCGCGTCTTCGTATCCAATCAAGAAGACGCCATTGGCGAGTTGCGTGGTCTCTTTGGGCCGGGTATCGACGCGTTCCCCGCCCTTGGTGATCATGTCGGCCTGGGTGATCTCGACGGGCGCTTGGCCGTCAGGCACGAACACGATGAAACCCTCGGGCAACGCGTTCGGGGCCAGCACCTCGTTTTCGCGACCCTCTTCCGAGAAGCTGAATTCGATTGAGTCGAGATCGATGGCCACCACGACGATGCCGTTGTGCGGCTCCGGCAGGGCATCGGCCACGCGCAACTCGGCCGCGCCGTGGCTGGCCAGCACGCCCTTGTACTGCACCATCACGCTGCTGCCGCCGGGATCCTTGGTGTCGTACTTGAAGAAGATCGGGGTCATCAAGTCCGCCACGTGCACCTTGGGCGCTTCTTTCGGCTGGGTGTCGACCGGCTTGTTTTCGGTCGGCGGCGGCGGCGGGCTGCCGGTCCAGTCGAAGTTGAGCCAAGTGCCGATAACCGTCGGGTCGTAGGCGATGGCGACCGACTCGCGTTTGGTGCTGTCGTACTTCGGGGTCAGGGCCTTGACCATCAGGTCCCGGCCGGGCACGTCCTTCTCGCTGGCGAAGGGCACGGGCTTCTGCATGGTCCCGTAGGACTGGTACACGTACCAGCCGAGGCCTGCGGTGATGCCCAAGGAAGCGAGCCAGGAGAGCAGATTGATCGAAGAGACGTTCATGATGCGCGCGGGTCCATCCTAGCCCCCATCCCCAAAGGCCAACCCCGCACGGGGCCCGGCTAGGGGCGCTGGCGGGGGCTCGGGATCGGGAAGGTCCGGGCGGGACGACCGGGGGCGGGGTTTCTTCCCGAACCCGCCGAAAGGCCTCCGGGCGCCCCAGGGCGGGATCGATGGCCCCGGAACAGACCCGGCGCCGCAGCGGGCTGCGGCGCCGGGCCAGACGCGGAACCAATGGCGGGGCTCAGCCCCCCATCATGTCGCCGGGGTTGCGGCGGCGCTGCAGGGTCGGGCCCCCGGTGCCAGGCTGGTTCAGGGGGTTGCCCACCGTGCGCGGCTTGCTGCGCCGGTCGTTGCCCCCGCTGATGCCGCGCAGGGCGAGCAGCAGCTCGTCGGGGCGGTCGGAGGTCTCGAGCGCCTTGTCAAGCTCCACTTCGCCGGACTGCACCAGGTGCAGCAGGCACTGGTTGTACGAGATCAGGCCGGCTTCCGTGCCGGACTCGATCACGCGTGCCATCTCGGTGGTTTTGCCTTCGGCGATCAGTTCTTTGACGTGCGGCGAGGGCACCATCAGCTCGTACGCCGGGCGCAGGCTGCCGGTCTTGTCCTCGATCAGACGCTGGCTGAGCACACCCGCCAAGTTGTCCGCCATGCGTTGGCGGATCTGCTCGTGGCGTTCGGCGGGGAAGAAACCGAGCAAACGCTCGATCGTCTGGGCCGCGTTCACGGTGTGCATGGTGCACATCACCATGTGGCCGGTTTCGGTGGCTTCGAGCGCCGCGATCACGGTCTCTGCGTCGCGCGCCTCGCCGATCAGGATCACGTCCGGGCTCTGGCGCAGGGCGTGTTTGAGGCCTTCGCTGAAGGTGGTGGTATCGGTGCCCACCTCCCGCTGGCTGATGACGCAGCGGTCCTCCTTGAAGATCAACTCGATCGGGTCCTCCATCGTGATGACGTGGCGTTCGACCGTGCGGTTGATGTACTGGATCATGCCCGCCAGGGTGGTCGATTTGCCCGAACCCGCCACACCGGTGACGAAGATCAGGCCGCGCTTGCGCACGGCGAGGCCTTGCAGTTCCTTCGTGGGCAGATGCAGGGTCTCGAGGTCCGGCGCGTGTTCGTTGATGCGACGGATCACGATGGCCGGCTCGGACATCTGCTTGTACGCATTGATGCGGAAACGGCCCAGGCCGTCGAGCTGGATGGCGGCGTCGGCGGAACCGGTGTCGCGCCAGGTCTCCATGCGGCGTTCGCCGAGAATGCCCTCGAGGATCACCTGCATCGGGCCGGGGCCGGGCACGCGGCCGGGCAGGAAGACGATCTTGCCGTTCACGCGCAGGGAGGGGCGGCCCCCCGAACGCAGAATCAGATCGGAGGCACCCGAACGCACCATCACGGCCAGCCAAGCTTCGACTTGGTGACGCGGCGACAGGTTGGTGTGGGCTAGGCTCTCGTGCAGGTGGCGCAGGTCCGCCGGCATCGGCGTCTCCAGGTCCACCCCATCGAGCGAGCCGAGGGAGATCTCCGGGTCGGCGGGCGCTGCGGCGGGCAGGTCGGCGGCGCGCTCACCGGGTACGAGGGAGCCCACTTCGTCCAGGGGCAGATCGGGGGTCGGTTCGCTCAAGGGAACAGGGGTGGGCGGCGGTCCCACATCCGCAAAGCTGAACTCCTCGTCGGGGATGTGGAATTGCGACTTGGCAGACGGATCGTGGTTGGATTGGTGCATCAGGCGGCCTCTCGGGTCCTTGCGGACCCCGTCCTGTCCATCCCATCGACCAATCGCACCGCCAGGCCTTAGCTCAGGCCGATGCACCGCTGCTCACCCCCTCAGGCGGGGCTGGAATCGCCGTAGACCAGTTCCCGGGCCGCGAGCAGTACCTCTTTGAGACCCAGGCCCAGGACGCTCGAGACCGGCAGCACGCGCTGGCCGGCGGCTTCGGCGGCGGTGCGCAGGGCTTCGATCAAGGGCTCGGATTCGTCGTCCTCGAAGTACTTGGTCGCCACCACCAGGCGCGGCCGGCTGTGCAAGTCGGGCGAAGCCTTCTCGAGTTCGTGCTCGAGGGCGCGCCAGGCCTCCACCGGATCGCGCTCCGCCATGGCGGACACGTCCACCAGGTGCAACAGCACCTTGCAGCGCTCGACGTGTTTGAGGAAGCGGTGGCCGAGGCCGTGCCCCTCCGCGGCGCCTTCGATCAACCCCGGCAGATCGGCGATGATCAGCGACTCGTAGTCGGGCAGTTCCGCGATGCCCATCTGGGGCACCAGCGTGGTGAACGGATAGTCGGCGATCTTCGGCCGGGCCGCGGTGACGCGCGAGAGGAACGTCGACTTGCCAGCGTTCGGGAACCCAAGCAGACCCACCTGGGCAAACAGCTTCAGCTCGAGTTTGACCCGGCGCTTCTCCCCCACGCCGCCCTTGGTCGCCTTGCGCGGCGTCTGTTGGATCGAGGTGGCAAAACGCGTGTTGCCCTTGCCGCCCTTGCCGCCCTTGGCCACTACGAGCTCCTTGCCGGGCTCGTCGAGGTCGGCCATCAGGTTGCCGTGTTCGGGATCGAGCACCTGGGTGCCGACGGGCACCGAGATGCGCACGCCTTCGCCGCGCGCGCCGGTGCACTTCTTCGGGCCGCCCGGCCCACCGCCGCGGGCCGCGTAACGGAACATGCGACCCACGCGCAGCAGCGAATGCACCTGGGTATCCGCCACGAGGATCACGCTGCCCCCGTCTCCGCCGTCGCCGCCGTCAGGCCCGCCGCGCAAGACGTACTTCTCGCGACGGAAGGAAACCAGACCGTCTCCTCCCTTGCCTGCGATGACTTCGATGATGGCTTCGTCGCGGAACATGACCGGATGGGCGGGGCGCCCAGGATGAGAGAAACCCGCCGTCCGGCGCGCGGCCGAGCGGCGGGTGTATGCGAATCGCGCGCGGGCCGGGGCCTACTCGGCGAGCGGGTCGATGTGCACCCGGCGTCCCGTCTGGAAGCGCACGGTGCCGTCGATCAGCGCGTACAGGGTGTAGTCCTTGCCGATGCCGACGTTGTGGCCGCGCTTGTAGCGGGTGCCGCACTGACGGACCAGGATGGTGCCCGCGGTGACCGTTTGGCCGCCGTAGCGCTTCACACCGCGGAACTGCGGGTTGGAATCCCGACCGTTGCGGGAGGAACCTTGACCTTTTTTGTGTGCCATTGGGGGATGCTCCTTGCCCTGCGATCAGGCGTTGATGGCGGTGATGCGCACCTGGGTGTACTTCTGGCGGTGGCCCGTCTTGCGGCGGATGTTCTTGCGGCGCTTGAAGCGGAAGACCACGAGCTTTTCGCCCTTGGTCATGCCCAGCACTTCGCCTTTCACGGAGGCGCCGGCCACAGTGGGTTTGCCCACTTGGACCTTGCCGTCCTTGCCGACCAGGAGCACCTGGTCGAAGGTCACGGTGCTGCCATTGGCGGCACCCATAAGGTCGCAAGCCACGACATCACCCACACGCACGGTGAGTTGTTGGTTGCGGTCAGAAACGATTGCGTACAAGCGATTACTCCTTGTCTTCTGCGGTGGAAACCCTCCCGCAGGGGCCACAGGGCGGACAGTCAGGCCGAGCAGGGTAGCGTCCGGCCCGCCCGGAGGCAACCCCCAAATGCAGCTCCTGGGGTCCCGGGGGGCCCCTAGAAGCTCACTTCGACCCCGTTGGTGAGGTTGGAGCTGCCCCCGTTCTCCCGGTGCCAGAGCTGAAAGGACCAGGTGCTGCCCCCCACGATCACGGGGTTGCCGGGCAGGGGCAGGCTGCTGGGGAGCCGGAAGCCGTAATCGTGGATCCCGTTGCCGCTTTGGGATCGGTAGACCCCCCACGGGTCGGCCGACCCCACCGAATTCCAGGGCCCGGAGGCCAGGTTGAAGCGCCCGAGGCCCCCCGACAGGCAGAGCAGGCCCTGGCCGACCGGGGACCCCGGGGCGGCCGGGAACTGGCCCACCAGCAGGTAGCAGAACTGGTAGGGCGGCAGGTTGCGGGCCAGCAGCCAGCGGCCGGCCGCCGCTCCGCCATCCCCGTAGGCATCCAACCGCCCCGACTGGCCCGTGGAGTTCGGGTTCATGGGATCGCAGAAGCGCACGGCGCTCGCGGGCTGGCCGCAGTCGCCGGTGGTCAGCAGGTTGAGGTCGTAGTGGTTGCAGGCGGGGAACGTCGAGGGCTCGGCATCCACCTGGAGCAGCACATTCACCGCTGCCCCCGTGTCGTTGCGCCAACCGACTTCCGCCACATCCCATTGGTAGCGGTCGAAATCGAGGGCCTGCAGGTAGTTTCCGGAGGCACAGATGGAGGATCCTTCGAGCCACAGGTACAGATCCAGGTCGACCAGTTGCCCATCGAATCCCGCGATCGCCGTCACCGATTCGCCGGGGGGCAGGCAGACCCGGAAGAAGTCGGGGTCCCCCACCTGCGCGTACAACCCCGGGTAGAAACCCGGCGCGAGGGACACCGCCGTGCTGCAGGTGTCATTGTCCTCGAACGCATCGTCGGCCGCCCCCACGCAGGGGTGCGGCTCGATGCGCACATCGAGGTCGTACACCCGGCAGGTATCCAGGCCGGACTCCATGCTGCCCCGCAGCGAACACTGCACCGTTTGGCCGGAAGCGTTGTACCAGGACATGGTTCCGTTGCCATATCGCAGCAGACTTCCGCTGCAGGTGGTGTTGCCGTACAGGTAGAACCCCACACTTGGGATCTGACCGGTGGTGTCTTCGAGCCGCAGCCAATGGCCCGCGGGCACATCGACGAGGAAGTAGTCATCCACGTTGTAGCGGACGTTCAGATCGGGATAGAAACCCGCAAGCAGCGCTGCCGCCGACGCGCAGGAGTCATTCGGCGCAAACACGTCCTGCCCGATGGCGTTGCAGGGGGCTTCACGGAATTCCAGGACGCCACTGCCCGCCTGTCCCACTTCACCGCCGATCTGTACCAGGATCTCTTGGCCGGGTTGCAGGTCGCGGACCTCCCAGTACTGCCAGAACGGATTCGCGACGCTGGTGCCCAGGCAGCTCGCGGTGCAATCGCCCCCGCGGTAGACCGCGAAGCGTGGCGCGTAGTCCGCGCTCACGATCTCGACGAAGAAACTGCCGGCAAACGGCGCGGTCCAGCGCAGGAAGCGATCCTGCCCCATGTCGATCGGGAAGGTCACGCAGGGCTGATCCACATCGAAACCCGAATCGGTGGCGGTCAGGGTCTCGAAGGCGAATTGCCCCAGACCGGCAAGCGGGAGCGGGTCCGCGCATGTATCGCCGGATTGCGCAGACCAGGCGCCCTTGGGCCCAGCAACGCAGAGGATCGCGAGAATGGAGAAACGCTGGAACATCCTGCGATTGTAGACCCCGAAGGGAACCGGGGATGAAGGTCGCGTGGAATGTATATAAAGATGCGGACCGGCAACCTCTTCGGGTCACCGGTCCGCAGCCGTACGCTCGATTCCCGGAGCTTAGGCCCCGAAGATCAAGCACCCATCAAGCGATCAGAAGGTCGCCGCCAGGCCGTTCGAGAAGTTCGACGCGCCGCCGTTCTCGCGGTGCCACAGCTGGAAGTACCAGGTCTGGCCCGCAGAGATCGAACCGGCACCACTGATCGGGATGCTGGTGGGCACATCGTAGCCCGAACCGGTACCCGAGGTGCCGACTTGGTTCTGCAGCACGCCACCGGCGTCGAACAGGCCCACGGAGTTCAGCACGCCGCCGCCCACGTTGTACCGACCGAAGACGTTGCCACCGGTCGTATCGAGGCACAGGCGGCCGTTCGAGATCACGATGCCCGGATCGTTGGCCCCGGTGCCGATCAGGAAGTAGCCGAACTGGGTGGGCGGACCTTGGGTCGCCTCCAAGTGCAGGCCGCTGCCAGTGCCACTGCCGAAGCTGCCGCTCAGCACGGTCGGAAGGCCCGTGGAGTTGTTGTCCATCGGGTCGCAGAAGGTCGTGAGCGGGCTGCCGCCGGCGGTATCGATCGAGATGAAGACCTGACCGGTGGTGGCGCCGGTGCTGTCTTTCACCGTCACAACCAGATACAGGGTGCCGTCGTCCGCGAGGAACGCGTCGTCATTGCCGAAGGTGCTGAGGAACGCATCGTTGTCGAACAGGCCGTTGCCGTCCATGTCGACCGGATCCCCTTCCCGCGCGACGATCTCGGTGCCGTTCTTCACGATCAGGCCGTTGAGCAGCGGATCCGCGTTGTCGGTCACACCACCGATCACCCAGTCCCCCTGGGAGTTGCCGACGTGCAGGAAGAAGCAGTCCGCATAGGGCGTGTCGTCCCAGAGTTCGGTGGACCCCGTGATCACCGGCGTGTCGACCTGGGCGATCACCACGCCGTTGCGGACGACCCAGTCGTCTTCGGTGACATCGTTGTTTCCGCGCGCAAACCAGTTGCCCGCGGCATCCATCGACACCTCCACGATGCCGCTCAGGTCGATCGGATCGACAAAGCTGGAACCCGGAATCACGTACCCTTCCTGGAGCACGACGGCCCCATCGACGATCACGACATCGTCGAAGTTCGTGTCTCCGGTGAGGTCCCCGGAAACCAGCCAATGGGCTCCATCCTCGGAGGCCCAGTTGTTCTCCTGATCCAGGTTTTCGATGAACTCCACGCCCCCGGCCGCTTGACCGGGCGGAATGGTCACGCCTTCCTGGAGCAACAGAACCGATCCCAGGGTGAGGATCTCGTCCTCCGTGGTCGTCACCGTGCCGTCGATGCCATCGCCCTGCGCTCCAACGGTGCCGTCAGCAAGCAGCATGGGCGAGTCAAGCAGGTCGTCCCAGGTGTTGCCCGGCAGCGCAGCGATCGGGGACCCTTCCTGGGCTTCGATCGTCCAGACGCCGCCGGAGTTCTTGACGATGTAGTCGTCGTTGACCGTACCACTCGTGTTGGTGGCGAACACCCAATCGCCCGCGTCGTTGATCTCGACGCGTTGGTCGATCGTGCCACACGTCTCGCCGGGTACCCACGGGGCCGGTTGGCCTTCCTGCATGACGACCGCGTTCCCGACGAGGATGCACTCGTCATCGGTGGTCGCCAGGTCGGCGAGAGCGGTGAGGATCCAGTTTCCGTTGGGGCTACCGTAGACCCGATCGAAGTTCGTGGTGCCGGTGCCAGGTTTGAAGGCCACACCGAGTCCGGGCACCATCGACTGGGTGTACCCGGGAACGTTGGTGTAGATGACCACCGGCGATCCGACCACAAGGGCCGACTGGGTGGTGGTGAGGCGGGGAGCCTGGGGGCCGACGGGGTCCTGGCCGTCCTGGGCCCAGGCCGTCGCTACCGCTACGGAGAACAGGAGGGTGGTGAAGAGAGTCGGTTTCATTGCGGATCGCGGCCGTGGAGAGCCGGTTCGGGAAAGTGGCAGGGTGGGAAAGGTGGCAGGCGCTTTGGTCTTGTCTGCGATGCTATTCCAAATCCAGATTCCTGACGGGACCCCGGCCCCCTTTGACGCGCATCGGCCAATTCCAAACACAACTTGTACCGACCCCGGAATGGCAGACGCCCCCCCACCGGCACCGGGCCAGCGGGGGGGCGTCCTGAGTGGGGCCTGATTGGATCAGCGCTTGCGGCGGCCGCCGGGGCGCACCTCGCGGCCATCGGCGCGCAGGTAGCGCAGCACGCTGTCCTCAGGCTGGTCGGTCACCGCCGTCCATCGGAGCTCGCGCTCGAAGCGGTGCTCGAGGGCGCGCACGTAGTCCCAGAGCTGTTCCTTGGTGTACTCCACCACCTCGGGATGGGCGCGGACCTCGATGGTCGAGAAGCCCTTCTGCGTCAGGGCCGAGCCGAGGCGGCGCAGGATGGCCTGGGCGCGCGACTGCACGGTGCGGATGCGCCCCGTGCCGCGGCACCGGGGGCAGGCCTGGAAGACCTTCTTGTGGGTGCCCGGGCCGAGTCGCTGGCGGGTCATCTCGAGCAGTCCGAACTGGCCGATGCGGCCCAGCTTGCTGCGCGCGCGGTCTTTGGCGAGTTCGTTGCGCAGGGCCCGCTCGACGGCGCGGTTGCTCGAGGACTTCATCATGTCTATGAAGTCGATCACGATGATGCCGCCCAGGTCGCGCAGGCGGATCTGCAAGGCGATCTCCGGCACGGCCTCCAAGTTGGTCTTTAGCGCGATCTCCTCGAAATCGTGGCCACCGGTGCGCGTGCGCCCGGAGTTGATGTCGATCGCCACCAGGGCTTCGGCCTGGTCGAACACGATCGAGCCGCCCGAGGGCAGTTCCACCCGGCGGTTGAAGATCTGTTCGAAGTCCGGCTCGATGCCGAAGTGGTGGAAGATCGGGCGTTGGCCCTCGTAGCGCTGGATGCGGTGGCGGTGCTCCGGCATCAGCCGGTCAGCGAAGTCCACCATCTGCTCGTGCACGGCGAAGTCGTCGACGACGACCTCTTTGGTCTCCTTGCCGAACAGATCGCGCAGGGTGCGCGTGGCCACGTCGGACTCCTGGTACAGGGGCGTCGGGCCGCGGCCGTTCTTCAGGCGGTTCTCGAGGTTTTTCCAGACGCCCAGCAGGTACTGCAGGTCGCGTTCGAGATCCGACTTGAGTTTGCCCACGCCGGCGGTGCGCACGATGACGCCCATCTCGCCGGGGGTGTCCATCTGCGACAGGATGCGCTTCAGGCGCCGGCGTTCGTTCTCGTCGGGGATCTTGCGCGAGACGCCGGTGCGCGCCATGAGCGGCATCAGCACCAAGTAGCGGCCCGGGATCGAGATGTAGGTCGTCAGGGTCGGGCCCTTGTCGCCGATTGCGTCCTTGGTCACCTGCACCACGACCGGGTCCCCCACCTTCAAAAGGTCGGTGATCGGCAGGCGCTGGCGCGGGCGGCGGGTGGCCGACTTGGCGCTGCGGGAAGACTTGCTTTTGCTGCCCCGGCGCTCGGAGGAATCTTCGTCCTCCTCGTCGTCCAGGTCGGGATCCCCCTCGTCGTCTTCGAGGCGCGTGGTGAGCAGCTTCTCCAGGGTGAAGCCGTCCTCGCCGTACACCGGCATGACGTCCGAGGTATGCAGGAAGCCGTTGCGGCCCTGGCCGAAATCCACGAAGGCGGCGCCAATGGCCGGCTCGAGGTTCACGACTTTGCCGCGGTAGATATCGTTGACCAGGTTCTTCTGGCTCTCGGCCGTCATGAGCAGGTCTTCGATGCGACCGCCCTCACCGACCTGCACCACGCGCCGCTCCTCGGGATCGGTGGCGTTGACCAGGATGGTCTTGGTGCGCAGATTCTCTTCTTCCTGGGCCAGCTCTTCGGGGGACTTCTTCGAGCGGGTCTTCTTGGTGCTGCGCTTGCGTTTCTTCTTGGAGCCGGATTCGCCGTCCTCCGGAGCGGGTTCGTCGGCATCGAGGGTGCGCTCTTCGGCGTCTTCATCCTCGTCCTCGTCGTCATGGCGGTCCGCAGCGGTTTTACTGCGGGTGCGACGACGGGTGCGTTTCTTCTTGGCAAGCTTGCTGCTGCCCGCCGACTCCGAGGCGGCCGGCCGCACTTCGTGATCGTCGTGGTCGTCGTCTTCGTGGCTTTCGGCCTTGCGCGAGGACTTGCGCCGCCCGCGCTTGCGGGTCTTTTTCTTGGCGGCAGATTCGGACGGGGAGTCGGACTCCGCTGGCAGGAAACCTACGATCGGCTCGCGCTCGTCCTTGTGGGCTGCGGAGTCCGCAGTGGACTTGCTAGAGGTGGACTTCTTGCGCCGGGAGCGGCGCTTCTTCTTTGCCGCTTCACCTTCGCCCGCCTTCGGCTCACTGGCCTTGGGTCGCCTTTCGTCGGCATGCCTTTCGTCGGCTGGGCGCGCGGCGCTGCGCGGCTCGGTGGACTTGCTTCCTTCCTTGGCGGCGCGGCCGCTGCCGCGCCGGGAACCGCGCCGGCGGCGCGAGGAGGATGAGTTGGCGGAGCTGGGTTTGGAGGCGGCGGCCGAGGACACCAGACCGGCGCCGAATTCGGCGGCACGGGCCTTCGGTGCGGAGCGCTCGCCCCCGCGGCTTTCGGACCGGTCGGGGCCCGAAGAGTTGGATTGGGTCATGTCAAGGAACGTCCCTTCGACCTGGGGCGGGCGAACGGTTCCTGGAGCTTGCGCCCTGGAACTGGCGGGCCCGTTGTCGACGGACGTTTTGGGTTGCCAGGTCCGCCGCACGGCGAACCTGTGGGTCTTGGCCCCGTGGGACCTGTGATCGGGATTCCCTCGGCGGCGCCGCGAACGGGCCGATCCTGAGGGGGCGGTGGGTGCCATCACCCTTTGGCCAGCCCCGCGAAGGGCGGCCACGGGCCCGCTGGCCCGAGGGTCGTATCCTGCCGTGTGCCGGCGTCCGTTACGACCATCCGCGCTGGAATCTTGGAAAAGCGCGGGGCGGGCCGTCCCAAGGAGGGAACCAGGCGCCGCAGGGGGCCCCGAGGGGATTCGGGGCGGGGGTTGGGCGGCCGCTCGGGGGGCCGCAGGAAAGCCCGCGGGGCGTGGGGTTCAACCCACGCCCCGCGGCAGAGACTCACTTGTCGCCGGTCAGCGAGGGGTCGAGCAGCTGCTCGATCTCCTCCCGGAGGCTGCCACGGCGGCGCATCAGTTCCTGCTGCAGGATGTACTCCGTGTCCTCGGCGCTGTGCACGAGGGTCGGGGTCAGGAAGATCAGCAGGCTGCGCTTGTCCTTGGTCTTGGAGCGGTGCTTGAACAGCTCGCCGACCACGGGGATGCGCGACAGGTAGGGCACGCGGGTTTCGGTTTCGCTCTCGGTGTCGGTGGTCAGACCACCCACCATGCCGGTCTGGCCGCTTTCGAGCATCATTTGGGTCATGAGCGTCGAGGAGCGGGTGCGCGGCAGGGCGATGGTGCCTTCGGTGCCTTGCGCGCCGACGGTGAACACGTCGAAGCCGGCCGGAGCCAGGGCGGTGTTGGTGGAGGAACCGGCGAGGCTGGTTTCCTTCGGGATCACGTCCAGCATGACCTTCTTGGTGCCGGGCACGACGCTCGGACGGACCATCAGCTGGAAGCCGACCTCGACCGGGGAAGCACCGGCTTCCTGCACGGAGAGGGACAGACCACCGGCTTGGCCCTGTTCGGACTTCGCCTCGGCGTACCGCACGGTCTCACCGACGAAGATGGTCGCCGGACGGCCGTCCATGGTCACGATGGTCGGGGCCTGCACCACGTCGGAGCTCACGTTGCGCTGCAACATGCGCAGGGTGGCCTGGACCTGGGTGAAGGACAGGGAACCGAAGATCGTGTCGGGGATGATCACGCCGGAGCTCGAGCCAGTCGAGTCCGCGAAGGGACCAAAGCCCGCCTGGTCGGCGATGAAGCCGTCTTCGAAGCCGCCTTGACCGATGGTGAAGGGCAGTTCGATCGGGATCTGGCCACCGGACGCGGAGATCTGGGGACCGCCGTCGCCGTAGTTCACACCCAGGTTGAGGATGTCGGTGTCGGAGGTGGAGACGAACTTGACGTCGATGAAGACCTGGGTCGGTTCCACGTCCAGACGGCGCAGGATGTCCTGGATGGACTCGTGCACCTGCTGGGTGTCATGCACGATGATCACGTTCTGGGCGTCCATGTAGTCGAGCTGGCCGTCGCCGGACAGGGACTTCTTCAGGGCTTCCAGCACGGTGAAGTGCTCCGAGGGCGGGCCGGTCGGGGCCTTTTCGCCACCGTCGACGAACTCGCTGCGGATCACCGGCACGTACACGCCGCGCGGGCGGATGTAGCGCAGTTGGTAGGAACGGGTCTCCTTCTGCTTTTCGAGGGTGGACGGGTCCACCACGCGCAGGATACCGGAGCGGTTCTCCACCACCACGTACCCACGGGTGCGGCAGACTTCCTCGAGGGCGTCACGCCACGGCACGTTCTGCAGGCGCACCCGCAGGGTACCGGTCACTTCCGGGCCCACGATGATGTTGGCACCCGAGGAAGTGGCGATGGTCGTGATGATCTCGTTGATGTCCGCGTCGGTGAAGTCGAAGTGCACGCGCACCGGGTCGGTGACGGTGAGCACACCGCTCTTGTCCTCGGTGACGACACAGCCCGCCATGCGGGTGGCGTACTCGAGGGCATCGCGCCAGTCGACGTCGGTGATCTGCAGGTCGTTGACGACCTTGTCGCCACCTTCGATCAGCACGATGTTGGCGCCCGACCGGTCACGGATGTACTGCACAACCTGGGCCAGGCTCTGCTCGACGACGTTCAGACTGATGCGGGCATCCAGACTCGGTACCTGGGCCTGCGCTGCGGGGGCAGCAAAGGTGATGGCGACCAGCGCCAGAAGGGTTTTGAGGGTTTTCACGGTGTTTCTCTCCCCCATGGAGGGGACTGGTGGGTGATTTGGGGGTTAGAACGAGCGGGTGAGAATGACCCCGCGGAAAGCGAAGTCCACCTCGAACGGACGGATGGCGATGATTTCAACTCCGGGCTGCAGCAGGCTCCCCACGGTGAGGGTCTTCCCGTTCAGGAGGACCGCCGGGGAATGCCCCTCGATCAATGCCTGCCCGCCAAAGCTGATTTCGATTGCCTCAAACTCGCGCAGGATATCGGCCTCTTCGGCCAAAGCCCTGAGCTCATCGGCCAGCTCCATCCGCTCGGGATCGCCGACCACCAGCTCCAGACCGCTCTTGATCGAGCCGAAGTCCTGCAGAGCCAGTTGGAAGTCGCCAGCTTCGATGTTGCGACGCATGTGACCGACAACCTGCTCCAGCTCCTCCTTGAGGGGGCCCTGGATGTTCTTGGTGTCGTCCACTTCGATCTGCAGTTGGCGCAGGGGGTCCCGCACTTCCAGCTGCAGGCGTTTCACCGCCGGCGGATAGGTGACCAGCGCATCGTTGTCGATGCGGCGCAGTTCATCCTGGATGGTGGCGATCGCTTCGATCACACCACGCTTTTCCATCATGCGCTCCAGGATGTTCTCGGCGTTGCTGACCCGGGACCACTGTTCGTTGGCACCCTTGAGCAGCTCGACCAGCTCGTCGACCTTTTCCTTCTGCTCGACCATGGACAGACCGGTGGGGTTGTCCTCGGCGGAGATGCGCGGGTCCACCCAGGGATCCCGGCGGCCGCGGGAACCGCGGTACTGGAAGGTCTGCAGACGCAGGGCCTGGCGACGGCGGTTGATTTCCCCCATCAGCAGGTCGCGCTTGCGGTCATAGCCGTCGATCGGGACCTGGTTGGCCATGGTCTTGGGCTGATAGACGTAGGTTTCCACGTCCATCTGGATCGCGTGGCGCGCGAAACCCAGCTTTTCCATCTCGTCCCGCGAACCCGCGTTGAGGCGGAACGAGGGCACGGACATGAAGCGCGAGTGGGTCTCGATGCGGTTGATGAAGTCCAGGAACTGGAAGGTATCGCCCGTCATCTCCAGGGTGTAGCTGAAGCGATCGAAGTCCGACTGCTCGCCACGGGCCGGGGTCCGGCTGGCCTGGGGTTGGAACGAGGTGGGCTGCACCCCGGTCTCCCGGGAGTAGTTGTAGAAGTTCTTGATCAGGTTGCGCGCACCATCGGTGGTCGGGAGGATCTCCTCGAACACCGCGGACAGCTCGCGCAGCACGATGACTTCTTTCTCGAGGGCGGCCGTACCGGTGATGGTCTGGCGGGCCCGGGTGATCTCACCCGTCAAGCGCTCCACGTCGGCGCGCCGTTGGGTGATCGACTCCTGCTTGGCGTAGATCGCGTAACCCGAGCCGGCGGTCGCCAGCACGAAGAGCAATCCGAAGATCAGCCAGAATTTGCGATCGTTCATTGGTTCTCTCCTTGGTTACGCAGGGCCATGCGCTCCTCGGGGCTGCGCAGCGACAGCTTGAGGGGGAACGCCCAGTTCACCGGGGGAATCAGGTCCTTGTCGCCTTCGTTCTTGCGACCCTGGGGACGGTTCAGGTTCTCGAAGTCGAGGATGAAGGGGGTCAGGTTGGTGTCGACCAGGTCGTCGAGGAAGTTCGCCAGACGGTCCCACTTCTCCGAACCGGAGTGGCCGTTGGCCTCCACGGTGCCGAAGGACGGGGTGCGTCCACCACCACCCCGGGCCTCGAGGCGCGCGGTGATGTCGTCGAACCACACGAAGTGATCGATGTCGTTGCCCGAGTTGACCACGTCGATGAGCTCGTCCATCTTGCGGGTCCAGAGAACCCGGTTCATGGTGATTTCAGCGAGGGTCTTCTCGCGGGTGCTGAAGAGTTGGATCTCCTGCTTCAGCGACTCGTTGTACTTGACCTGGGGAGCGAGGCCGTCCATCTCCGTCTTGTGCACGGTGAATTGACCTTCCACGTCGCGGGCGACGCCCATGGTCAACCAGCCCCAGTAGGCCGCCAGCGAGGCGTTGACCGCCACCGCCCCGGCGATCGCCAGGATCTTCTTCACCGGCATGCGGGTGCGCCGGCGATAGTCTTCAGGTAGTAGGTTGATACGAATCATCGCGTTTGAACTCGAGAGGCAAGGCCGACAGCGACCACCAGGGAGGGGGCCCAAGCTTCCAACTCTTCCACGTCGACGCGGCTCGGGTCCACGCGCAACGCTTCCAGGGGATTCCAGGTACGGGTGGGACGCGCCGTAGCCTGTTCGATGTACTGCACGACGCCCGGGGCCAGGATGCCGCCACCCGAGAGCAGGGTCTCTTCGACCTGCACACCCTCGTGGTGTTCGACGTAGTCGATGGACAGGGCCAGTTCGCTGGCCAGTTCTTCGAGCACGGGCTGCACGGCGAGGGCGATCTCGTGTTCGTGGGTGTCCGCGGCGCGCTTGATGGCTTCGGCCTCGAAGCCTTCCACGCCGAGGCGTCGCACGATGGCCTGGGTCATGTCCGCCCCGCCGATGTTGATCTCACGGCTGAAGCAGCTTTCGCCACCGGACAGCACGTTGACCGACGAGCGGGTGGCGCCGACGTCCACGAGGGCGATCGCACTGGGCGCTCCCCCATCGGACTGGCTTTCCATCGGCAGACCGCAAAGTTCCCAGGCGTTGGCCACGGCGAACAGGTCCAGGTCGATGGCGAACGGGATCAGGCCCTGCTTCTTGATCATCTGGGCCTGCTTTTCCAGCTCCTGGCGACGGCAGGCGGCCAGCAGCACGGTCAAGGTGCTGTTCGCACCTTCCCCGTCCTTGCCGGCGGAATGCACGGTGTTGCGCAGGGGCTGGCAATCCATCACGCACTCGGAGATGTCGAAGGGCAGATACTTGTCCGCTTCGAACAGGATCGCCTGGCGCAGCTCCTCGTCGCTCATGCGCATCATCGGGATGTAGCGCACGACCGTCGATTGGCCGGACACACCCGTCACCACGCGCTTGGCTTTAAAGCGACCTTCGCTGAAGACCTGTTGCATGGCCTCCTGCACGCTGCCGCCGGGGGGGATTTCGGCCCGGGCAAACCCCGTCACCACCGGTTCGGAGCCTTCCATGGTGAGCTCGATGGCTTTGACCACCGAGCTACCGAGGTCGAGGCCGACCACGCTTTTTTTTCTTCCGATCACTGCCGTGCTCGCCAAAGGGGACGTCAGGTCGCACACACAGGGGACTACGGGTCCCGGCAACCTTCACGGCGCAGATCGACAGGTTCTGTGGATCGGTTTAGGACCTTTCTCGAAAACCCCCCTGCACGAGGGCCCTGAGGGACTCCAGCAACGAGTTCGCATCCCGTCCGTGGGCCTCGAAGCGCAGGACATCGCCTTGCGCGGCCTCCAACATCATCAAGGACAGGATGCTGCGTCCATCGGCCTGCCGGTCGCCGCAGGCCACGATCAAGGAACTCTCATATTCCTTCGCTGTGGCGGCGATGGCGCCGCAGGGACGCGCATGCAATCCCGTGGCATTCACCACGGTGACCTCGGCCACCAAAGGAAGTTCCATCGCGGCCGAAGCCTCAGGCTCCCCCACCGGGTTGCATTTCGCGCAGCAGCTCGATCAGGTCGCTGCGTTTCGCCGCCTGCAAGGCGAAGGCGCGGAAGTCCCCATCGCGCGCCAGGCTGGCGATCCAACGCATCATTTCGATGTGGTCTTCCGGATCGTAGAGCGGGGTCGAGAATTCGGGCCGCACGACGGTGAACACGATGTGCACCGGACCGCCATCGACCGCCGACCACTCCAGGCCTTCCTGGTGCAGCGAAATGCTGCCGTGGGCGGAATCGAGGCCTTCGAGCGGCACGTGGGAAATGGCAACTCCCATGCCCACGCCCGTGCTGGCGCGGTTCTCGCGGGCGAGCATGGTTTTGACCAGGGGATCCTGGAACGCTGGGTCGAGGGCCTTGCCCTTGACCAAACCCGCGGCGATCTCTTCCAGGGCCGGATTCTTGCTGTCCGCCTTGATCGAAAGGCTGCAGCTGCCCGCCCGGAAACGCTTGTACCAGTCCACCGAACTCACCTGAGACATGGTCACAGGGTAACAGATTCGGCCAAATCGGTCCTCCCCGGCCCTGGCGACCCCGCCAGGGGCCCCTGGGGCGCCTTCCCCCGGGCCCCAAACGGCCCGTCCCCCGGCCGCCACCCACTCAGGGCGGCGTCCGGGGGACGTGGATGTCCGGTCCCCAGGGGGCCGGACCTTGGATTCACCGCCCCAGGGGCGGCCAGGGCCGATCAGGCGTGTTTGCGGCGGCTGACCTTGATGCCGTGCTGGCGACGCAGCTGTTGGGTCAAACGGTCGATCGCGGCGTCGACGGCAGCGAGCAGATCGCCCGTGGCGGACTTCGCCACCAGGGTGCCCGCAGGGCCGGCCTGTGCCACCAGTTCCACTTCGTAGTTCTCACGACTCTTGTGGAGACGGGCGGTGATGGAATCCAAGCGATTTCCGAAGAGGTGCATCGAGTCGAGTCGCTCCGCCACTTGGGCGCGAACGGCATCGGGGCAGGCGACATGCAGGAAGGAAATCTGCTTGATCATTGGAACTCCTTTGGTTGCGTTGTGAAGCCCTTGGAGCATGGGCTGCGTAGGGTGCCCATCCCCCTTGGAAAGCACCCGACTGGTCGAGTGCCCGAATCTCGGCTTGCGCGCTGGCCCAACTTCAAGGCCAGTGCCCGAAGCCAGAATCGACCATGCACCGAAGCATCAAAATCGTCAAGGCACGCCTATTTTTTCGCGGCGCCGCGCGTGCCATGTTTTGGATTGAGTGCGCTACGTGGCGATGCCGTCTCAGGTTGAGCAACGGCCCCAGGCCCCTCGCAGGGAACCGGAAGAATCAGTACTGAAACACACCAGGGGAGCCAGCGGGGCCGCAATCGCGCCCTGGAAACACCGGCTCGTCGTACAATACGCGTACGAGGTACAAACCCGCCGCCGGCGCCGTATGCCCCGCGTCCGTGCGCTCGCGGCTCGCCAACGCCCGATCCACGCAATCGGGCTCGAAACGCCCGGTTCCCACGTCGATCAGGGTGCCCGCGATCGTGCGCACCATGTTGTAGAGGAAGCCGTTGCCCTGCACCACCAGCGCCACGCGGTTGTGGCGCGCGACGAGCCGCAACGCGTGGATGCGCCGCACCGTGGTCTTGCGCACCGAACCCGCGTTCGAGAAGGCCGCGAAGTCGTGCTCCCCCACGAAGCGCCGCGCCGCGTCGCGCATGCGCGCTAGGTCGAGCGGGCTGCGCGTCCAGTGGAAGAGCCCCTTGCCGAGCGGCGGATGGAAGCGGCTCGTGTGGATCAGGTACGCGTAACGCTTGCCGCGCGCGTCGAAACGCGCATGGAAGTCCGCGCGGCAGGTCTCGAGCCGTTCGATCACGGCCCCCGGCCCGAGCCGCGCGTTCAACGCGTGCCGCAACCGGTCGTCATCGAGCCGCGACTCCACGTGGAAGTGCGCCACCTGCCCGAGGGCATGCACACCCGTATCGGTGCGCCCCGATCCGTGCACGGTGACCGCCTGCCCGAGCAGGTCCCACAGGGCCTCTTCGATCGACTCCTGCACACTCTCGAAGCCGTCTTGCCGCTGCCACCCGTAATAGGCCCGGCCGTCATAGGCGATCCGCGCCCGCACCGTTCTCATGGCGCAGAGTCTATTTCCTGCCCAGCGCCCCTGAAATCGCCCGCAGCCGGAATTCGCACCCCGGGGCACGCCCCTCAGGCGTGGGCCACGCGCCGGTACGAGCTCGGGATGCCGAGCTCGCGGCGGTACTTCGCCACCGTGCGGCGGGCCACGTCGAAGCCCTCCCCGCGCAGGGCATTCACCAGGGCTTCGTCGGACAGGGGCTCGCGCGTGTCCTCCGCCTGGACCATCGCCTGCAACCGCTCGCGCAGGCCGCCGCGGGCCTGGCCCCCGGTTTCGCCCTGGAAGAACTCGCGCAGGGCCCAGACGCCATGCGGCGTGTCCACGTACTTGCCCGCCACTGCGCGGCTGATCGTGCTGACCGCCACGCCGAGGCTCTCGGCCACGGTCTGCATCGCCAGGGGCTGCAGGGCTCCGGCGCCGGTTTCGAGGAACGGCTGCTGGACGAGGAAAACCGCTTGGGCCACCCGCATCAGGGTCGCCTGGCGCTGGCGCACCGCGTCGCCCAGGGCCCGGGCCTCCTCCAGCTTGCGCCGCAAATGCGCGCGCACCGGTTTGGGCTGCGCGGGGTCCTTGCGAGGCGCCGCACGTCCTCGTCGATGCACACCTCGGGGAACAGGCTGCGGTCCATGCGCAGGCGCAGGGCCCCTTCCGCGTCGAGCCAAACGGCCATTTCCGGGCGCAGAACGGGGGCTTGTAGGCAATCCAGGCTCTCGAGGGGCCGCGGATCGAGCTGGGCGAGGCGCTGCACCAGGGCGCGCACGGCAGCCACATCCAGGCCCATCGCCTTGGCCACGCGCGGCCACTTGTTGCGCGCCACGGCGTCGAGGTGGTGCTCGATCAGCTCGCAGAGTTCGGGGTAGTCGGGCTCGGTCGGATCGAGCTGCAGCAGCAGGCATTCGATCAGATCCCGGCCGCCGATGCCGGCGGGTTCGAGCCCTTGGAGGTGCGCGATCGCGGCTGCCAATCGGGGCAGGCCCCCGTCCAGACCGGCCCGTTCCGCGGCGGTGAGCAGGACTTCGTCCGACTGGGACAGGTACCCCGCGCGGTCGAGCTGCCCCACCAACCAGGCGAGCCAGTGTTCGTCATCCGCGGGCAAGCCGGCGGCGGCCACCTGGGCCAGCAACACTTCCGGCCCGCTCAGAGGCCGGCCGGGTTGGCTGTGCAGCACGCGCAGGTGCGCGTCCGAGGCCTCGCGACCCCCCGCCGCCATGCGCGGCGCTTCGAAGTCGGATTCGGGCCGCTGCACCGAGTCCAGGCTGATCGCCTCGTTCACCAGGGCCTTGTCCGCCAGGTACCCCCAGAGGTCCTGGGCGGCCAATTGCAAGATCTCGACCGACTGCAACATGCGGGGCTGCAGCACCAGACGCTGCTGCATGCCCTGCAGGAATTCGTGTCGCATCGACGGCCCGGCCATGCCCCCGATATCGACGCAGACCCCGGATTGCATGAGTCCGGGGGGCCCGCCGTCCGCGGAAAATCGGCCGAAACTGCCCTGACGCGCCCGTCAGAGTACGGGACGGCGGTGGTTCAGGGCGTCCTCGATGATGCCCCGATGCATGTACTCGATGGCGGCGCCTGCGGGCAGGCCGCGGGCGAGGCGCGTGATCTTGAGGGTGCGCGCGCCGAGCGAATCGACCGCGTCGAGCACGAGTTGCGCCGTCGCCTCCCCTTCCGAGTCGGGATCGGTCGCCAGGATCAGTTCCTCGATGCCGCCGGCTTTCACCCGTTCGAGCAGGGCGCCGATCGCCAGGTGGCGCGCGTCGTTGCCTTCGGCGGGTTGCCACGACCCCATCAACACGTGATAGCGGCCGCGGTACACGCGCGCCCGTTCGAAAGCCTCGACGTGGCGCGGTTCTTCGACCACGGCGACGATGCGGCCGTCGCGCTCCTCATCGCTGCAGATCGGGCAGGGATCGTCCTCGGCCACGTTGCCGCACACCCGGCAGCGTTTCGCTTCGCCGAGCGCCCGTTCGACGGCGCGCGCCAGGGCGATGGTGCTGGGATCGCGCACCACGTGGAACGCGAGGCGTTCGGCGGTGCGCCGGCCGATGCCGGGGAAACGCTGGAAGGCGTCGATCAACGCCTCGATCGGTTCGGGGTAGGCCAAGGGAAGCGAGCGACAGGCGCGTGATCAGGAGAATCCGGGCAGATTGAGCCCGCCGGTCACTTCGCCCATGCGCTTGCCGCGCAGCGCTTCCGCCTTGCGTTGGCCATCCTGCAGGGCGAGCGAAACGAGCTCTTCGAGGCTCTCGCGGCCCGAAGCGTAGGCCTCCGGCGCGATCGAAACCGACAGGATCGCGCCGGATCCCGTCATTTCCACCTGCACGACGCCGCCGCCGGTGGTGCCGGTCACGCGCTCGTTCTCGAGGGCTTCGCGCGCCTCTTCCATGGCGCGTTGCATCTTCTGGGCCTGGGCCAGCAGGTTGCCCATGTCGCCGAGGGGTCCACTCATGATCGGTATCGGTCGGTTGGTTTCGGGAGCCGGAGTAAGGGGCGCGGTGGCGGTCAGCCTTCCACGCGCCCGTCGAAGCGTTCCACCACTTTGCGGGTGAAGGCGTCCTCGCGCCAATCCCCCACTTCGGCGGCATCCTGCAGGTCGAGCTGCACGCTGCGGCCGAGCACTTGCTCGAGCACCGCGCGCAGGGAGCGCTGGTTGCGTTTGTCGAACAGAAGGGCCCGTTCGGGATCGTTCAGGCGCGCTAGGCCGATCACGGCGCGCCCCGCATCGAGGTGCGCCAGACGGCCACGCCGCACCAACAGGTCGGCCATCGAAGGCGAACGGCGGCCGAGCTCTTCGAGGAAGGCGGTCCACGTGTCGGCCACGCTGCCCGGGCGTGCGGCGGCCGCGCCGCCGGGGGCCTTGGGCTTGACCTCGCGCACGGGCAGTTCCGCCGATCCTTCCGACGTCGAAGCAGGCGTCGCCGCTGGCGCAGGCGTTGGTGCCGTCGCCTGGGGCGAGAAAGGCGCGGTGGCGCGCGGCGGCTCTGGGCTGGCGGCGCGCGGCGCCGGTCCCGGCGAGGAGGACGCCACCGGAGCGGAGGCCTGCGGTGCAGGCAGGTTGCCCACCGGCAAGCCCTGCTCCAGGCGTTCGAGCCGCGCCAGCCAATCCGACAAGGGCAGGGTCTCCCCCGCCTGGCACAGGTCGAGCAGCGTCACCTCGAGCACGAGGCGCGCGTGGGCCGGCAATTGCCGCATGCGTTCGCGGGCGTGCAGCAGTTCCTGCAGCCAGATCTCGAGCCGGTCGCCGCCGATGCTGCGGCCGGTTTCCACCAGCGCGCCGCGTTCGGCATCCGGCAGGGCGAACCCTTCGAGCATCGGCGCATCGGGGCCGCACAGGGTCGCGAGCAGTACCGCGCGCAGGTGATCGAGCAGGCCCGACAACCATTCGGCTTCGGTGCCCTCCGCGGGCGGCAGGCAAGCGAGCAAAGCGCCCTTGTCCCCTGCCAGGATGTGCGCGACGACCTGGCCCATGCCGCCGCCTTGGCCCTCGCCCGAGAGGCGCTCCATGTCGGCGAGGCGCGGCTTATCGCCCACCATCGCGAGCAGTTGATCGGCGATCGAAAGCGCGTCGCGCATGCCGCCGCGCGCACGCCGAGCGATCTCCTCGCACACGCCGGCTTCGGCGTCGATGCCCTCCGCGGCGAACACCTCGTTCAGCCGCGCCACGATCTTCTCCTCGGGCAGCGGGCTGAGCTTGAGCACCTGACAGCGCGACAGGATCGTATCGAGCACCTTGTGCGGCTCGGTGGTCGCGAAGAGGAACTTGACGTGTTCCGGCGGCTCTTCGAGGGTTTTGAGCAGCGCGTTGAACGCCGCTTTCGAGAGCATGTGCACTTCGTCGATCAGGAAGATCTTGAAGCGCGCGGCGAGGGGTTTGTAACCCGCCTGGTCGCGCAAGATGCGCACGTCCTCGACGCTGGTGTTCGACGCGGCGTCGATTTCAATCACGTCGGCTTCGGCGCCCGCATCGAGGGCTCGGCAACGTTCGCAAACCCCGCAAGGCTCCGCCGTCGGTCCCTTTTCGCAGTTGAGCGCCTTCGCGAGCAGGCGCGCGCTGGTGGTTTTTCCCGTGCCGCGCGGGCCGGTGAACAGGTAGGCGTGTCCGATGCGACCGGATTCGATCGCGCCGCGCAGGGTGCTCAGCACCACGTCCTGACCGGCGACCTCGGCAAAGGTCTTGGGCCGGTACTTGCGCGCAAGGACGAGGTAGGGAGATGCCATCCCTAGAACCTAAGCGATGGCGGGCCGGGCGCGAGCGGCCTTGCGGCCCAATTTTGCCGCGGGGCCCGTGCAGGGGCAGGGTGGAGGGCCCGGGCACCTTGCGCCTGGACCCAAACTCTTAGGGCTGCTCCGTTCCCGGCCTGACCCGGTTCGTGCCGGACCCATCGCCTGGGACCGGACCCACCACCCTGCCCCCGCCGGAAATCGGCGGGATACGCGGCCGGAAGTCCACAACGCGCGCGCAGGACGGGGCCGCACCCCAGCGCTGAAACGCGCCAGGGATGGCGGAGAGGGAGGGATTCGAACCCTCGGTGCAGTTTCCCACACACACGCTTTCCAAGCGTGCTCCTTCAGCCACTCAGACACCTCTCCTGAAGGAACCCACCCCGACCAAAGCTGCAGGGGTCTGCACCTGGCATCGGGATGGATTGGCTCTTGAATCATCCGCGCGGCGGGAATGGCGGTGAGGGAGGGATTTGAACCCCCGGTGCCCTTACGGACACTCTGGTTTTCGAAACCAGCCCATTCAGCCGCTCTGGCACCTCACCTCCGTGACTTCCCCCGGGGCGCCGAAGCACCCCGAAGTCGGCCGCGACCGCTACTCACTGGTTCCGGGTTCCCCCGGTTCCAGGTTCGAGCGGGCCGCCGCGCGTTTGCTTTGAAAGAACGACCGCAGAAGCGCTCGCGCCTCGTCGGCGCGCACCCCTTCGGTATAGGTGATGCGGTGGTTGGCGCCCTCCAGGTCCAGCAAACGGGCCAGGGAGACGCAGCCACCGAACTTCTCGTCGCGCACCCCCCACACGACCCGCTCGACGCGGGTGTGAACCAGGGCTCCGGCGCACATGCAGCAGGGCTCGACCGTGCTGTAGACCACGGCGCCTGGCAGGCGCAGGTCGCCGGTGGCACGGGTGGCACGCTGGATGGCCCGCATTTCGGCGTGGGCCAGGGGATCGCGGCGCCAGCGGGTGAGGTTGTGGGCGCGGGCCAGGACCTGGCCACGCCAGACCAGCACGCAGCCGATCGGCACCTCATCCCGGGCGGCGGCCTCGCGGGCCTCCTCCAGAGCCAACCCCATGTAGTGCGCATCGAGCGCGGGGTCGATCTGGGTGTCCGGTTCCGGCGGCACCATGGGCGACAAGAAGCAAAGGGTTTTCAGGGAGCGGAGGCGACACAAGGCAGAGCCTCGCGCGCCGGCGTACCCCCATCGCCGGGCCCCCTTGCGGGTCTCGAGTCGGCGCTTGGCGCCGGCGGACCCGGGCAGGACCCGCGTGGGTGGTACACCCGTCAGGGTTCGAACCTGAAACCTCCTGATCCGTAGTCAGGTGCTCTATCCAGTTGAGCTACGGGTGCGTGAGGGGGGAGGTTTTAGCCGCCTCGAAAGGCAGTGTCAAGCAAACCGGGCCGCGGTTTTGCGAAAGTTCTTTCCCGCAGGGTAGCTGGGGCCCGCCGGTCCGGGCCGGCCATCGCTTTCCCCCACCTTCAGGGGGTACTCTGGTGCCATGACCGCGGCCAGCCCTCCCAAACACTTCATCCGCCTGGACGACCTCTCCGACCGCCACATCGAGGACGTGCTGGATCTGGCCGCTCGCCTCAAGCGCAGCGTATCCCGCGCCGACCTGGCCGGTCAGACGGTGGGCCTGCTCTTCTTCCGTCCGTCCCTGCGCACGCGCACCTCGCTCGAGGTGGCCATGCACCAACTCGGGGGGCACACCGTCAACCTGAACGGGGCTTCGGACATCTGGGAGCTCGAGGCCCGCAAGGCGCGGCTGATGGACGGGGTGGCCCCCGAACACATCCAGGACGCGGCGGCCGCCCTGTCCTGCTACGTGAACGCCCTGGCGATCCGCCCGGCCCTGACCGGCAAGTCGTGGGCCATCGACCGCCGCGACGAGCAGATCCGTTCGTGGACCGAATACTCGCGCGTCCCGATCATCAACATGGAGAGCGCCCTGTGGCACCCGCTGCAGGCCCTCGCCGACTTGATGACCCTGCGCGAGGCCCTGGGCGATCTGAACGGCAAACGCCTGACCATCGCCTGGACCCAGTCCCCCACCCCGTCGAGCCCGGCCGTGGTGCATTCCGTGCTGATGGCTGCCTTGCGCGCGGGTATGGACGTGCGCGTCGCCCACCCCAGCGGGTTCGAACTCGACGAGGAAGTGGTGACCGAAGCGCGCGGCGTCGCCAAGAACCGCGGCACGAGCTTGGAGACCGGCCTCGATCTGCGCAGCGCGACCGACGGCACGCACGTGGTCTACGCCCGTTCGTGGTGGAGCCTCGAGGCCTACGGACAAGCGAGTCTGGCCGCCCACCGCAGCGCGCGCCAGGGAGCCTGGTGCGTCGACGACCAGGTCATGGCAGCGGGTGACCACGCCTACGTCATGCATCCGATGCCGATCCGGCGCAACCTCGAGGTCACCGATCGGGTCTTGGATGGGCCGCGCAGCCTGATCATCGAGCAGGCCGCCAACCGCCTGCACACCCAGAAGAGTCTGTTGTCCCAGCTGCTGCGCCACCAGGCGTAGCGGCCCAGCTCCGCCCCCCCGCCATGTCCGCGCCTGACTTCGTGCACCTGCATGTGCACTCGGAATACAGCCTGCTCGACGGGGCCAACCGCATCGGCGACCTAGTTTCGGCCTGCCAGACCGATGGCCAGACGGCCTTGGCCCTGACCGACCATGGCAATATGTACGGCGCGATCGAGCTGTACCAGAAGTGCAAGGCGGGCGGGATCAAGCCGCTCGTGGGCTGCGAGGTGTACATCGCCAAACAGTCGATGCACCAGCCGCACAGCAAGCGCAAGGGCAACGGCTATAGCCACCTGACGCTGATCGCGCGCAACGAGGAAGGGTACAAGAACCTGATGAAGCTCTCGAGCGAGGCGTTCGTCAACGGGTACCACTTCCGTCCGCGCATCGACATGGACCTGCTGCACCAGCACGCGGGCGGGCTCGTCTGCCTGTCCGGTTGCCTGGCGGGTGAGGTCAACCAGTTGTTCCTGCAGGACAAGGAAGCCGAAGCCACCGACCTGGCGGGCCGGCTGCGCGACCTCTTTGGGCCCGAGAACTTTTGGCTCGAACTGCAGCGCAACGGCATCGACCTGCAGACCAAAGCCAACGAGAACCTCTACCGGCTGCACCAGCGCACGGGCATTCCGCTCGTGGCGACCAACGACATCCACTACCTGCGGGCCGAGGACTGCCACACGCAGGACATCCTGCTGTGCATCAATACCGGGGCGAAACGCGAAGACGAGAAACGCTTCCGCTTCGAAACCGACACGCTGTATTTCAAGACGCGTGAGGAGATGGCGCACATGTTCCGGGACCTGCCGGACGCGGTGCGCGCCACGATGGATGTGGCGGAGCGGGTCGACCTCAACATCGAGTTCGGCAAGTACCACATGCCGGAGTTCATCAGCGACACCGGCGAGGCGCCCAACGTGCTGTTCGACCGGTTGCTGAACGAACGGCTGCCGCAGCTCTACCCCGGCGACGATCAGTCGCGGGCCCGCGAGCGCCTGCACCACGAAAGCCAGGTGATCAAAGAGCTGGGATTCGTCAGCTACTTCCTCATCGTGTGGGACCTGATCCGTTGGGCGCGCCAGAACGGCATCCCCGTGGGCCCCGGACGGGGCAGCGCGGCGGGTTCGATCGTCGCGTACCTGCTCGACATCACCCGCGTCGATCCCCTCACGTACGACCTCCTGTTCGAGCGTTTCCTGAACTCGAGCCGCGTGTCGATGCCCGACATCGACATCGACTTCTGTAAGGACGGTCGCGAACGGGTGATCGAATACACCCGGCAGAAGTATGGGCGGGACAGCGTCACGCAGATCGTGACCTTCGGAACGATGGCCTCGCGCACGGTCATACGCGACGTCGGACGCGTGCTCGACGTGCCCCTGCGCGAGGTCGACAAGATCGCGAAGAAGATCCCCGCCGGACCGGGCGCGCCGAGCCTCGGCAAGGCCCTGGAGACCGACCCGGAACTGCAGGCCTTCCGCAACGAGAGCGAGCTCTATCGCCAGCTCTTCGACTTCTCGGTGCCGCTCGAAGGCATGGCGCGCCACGTCTCGACCCACGCGGCCGGCGTGGTGATCACGCCGCGGCCCACGGTCGAGTTCGTGCCCCTGGGCCGGAACGGGGAGGATATCACCACCCAGTACCCCGCCCCGCAGCTCGAGGAGCTGGGCTTGCTCAAGATGGACTATCTGGGTCTGCGCACCCTGACCATCATCGAGAAGACCCTGCGCAACATCGAGAAGATGGGCGGGACGCCGCCGGACCTCGAAAACCTGCCCGCGGGGGACCCGGCCACGTACCAGCTCCTGATGCAGGGCGATACGCTCGGGGTGTTCCAGCTCGAATCCGAGGGCATGCGCAAGCTGCTCGCGCGCCTCAAACCCGACTGCTTCGAAGATATCGCGGCCGTGCTCGCCCTCTACCGCCCCGGCCCGCTCGAGTCGGGCATGGTGGACATGTTCGTGAACCGCAAGCACGGGCGGGAGAAGATCGAATACCCCCACCCCAGCGTCGAGAAGATCCTGCGCCCCACCTACGGCTGCCTGGTGTACCAGGAGCAGATCATGCTGGTGTCGGTGGAACTCGGCGGATTCTCGCTCAACGACGCCGACAACCTGCGCAAGGCCATGGGCAAGAAGAAGCCCGAGATCATGCAGAAGTTCTCGGCGCAGTTCGTGGAGGGCGCCGTGTCCAAGGGCTGTGATGCGGGTACCGCGCAGGAAGTCTGGGACATCATCCTGAAGTTCGGTGGGTACGGCTTCAACAAGTCGCACACCGCCGCCTACGCCGTCATCACCTACCAGACCGCGTTCCTCAAGGCGAACTTCCGCACGGCGTTCCTCGCGGCGAACTTCTCGTGCGAAATGGGAGATTCGGCGAAGGTCAAGAACTTCCTCGACGACTGCAAGAAGGCGCGTGTCTCCGTGCTGCCCCCGTCGATCATGTGGTCGACGTGGGACTTCGAACCCGAAGGCGAGGGCAGCATCCGCTTCGGACTCGGGGCGATCAAGGGCGTGGGCAAACGCGCCGCGGAGAGCCTCGTGGAGGTGCGCGACCGCCTGCGCGAAGAGGGCACGGCCCTCGACCTGCACGGCCTTTCGAGCCAAGTGGATCCCGCGCAGGTGGGCAAACTGTGCTGGGAATCGGTGATCAAGGCCGGGGTCTTCGACGAGACCGGCCACAACCGCGGCGCGGTGCTCGCGGCCCTCGAAGGGGCCCTTGCGGACGCATCGGTGGCGGCGGAAAGCCGGCGAACGGGCCAGATGTCGATGTTCGAGATGTTCGGCGGCGCCGCCGAAGAAGCCGCCGGCCCCGCGGCCCTCGCGATCGACGACAGCAAAGCCCTGGGCCTGATGGACACCCTGGCGCTCGAATACGAAGTGCTCGGTTTCTACCTGACCGGCCACCCGCTGCAGGAGAAGGCCGGCATGGTCGGCCTGCTCTCCTCCTCCCCCATCCCCGACTTCGTGAATCTGCCGGGCAACAGCGAGGTGCGCGTGGCGGGCCTGGTGCTGCAGAAGGCCGAGCTATTGGTCAAATCGGGGCGCATGGCGGGCTCCAAGATGTGCCGCTTCCGCCTGGAGGACCTGCACGGATCGATCAGCGCCACCGTCTTCCCGCGCACCTACGAGGAGTGCAAACACTACATCGAGGACGGCGCCGTGCTCCTGTGCATGGCGAAACTCGAGGATTCGGGCGAGGAGCCCGCCTTGATCATCGACCGCATCCTGCCGATCAATCAGGCCCTGGAGACATTCCAAGGCGGCATCTCCGTGCAGCTCGACCCGCGCGACGAGACCATTCTCGACGCGCTGCATGACTTGGTGGTTCGCAACAAGGGCGACCGGCCGCTGTTCCTGCAGGTCACCGGCGACGACGGCCACGTGCGCCGCGTGCGCGTGCACAAACACCACATCCAGATCGGCGAGGAGATCGCTCAGGAGCTGATCGGGCTCCTGGGAGATGGCCGCGTGGGCCTGGTCCGCATCTGACGAAGGTTTTCAGCGCGGCACGGCGAGGGGATACAGGTCCGCGCTGCGCACGAGGTCGGGCAACACGCCACCCGACTCGAGCGAACCGGAGACCTCCACGCGCTGCAGTTCCCGGTCGCGCAAGGCGGCCAACTGCAGCACCACCGCCCCCGCGGGATGCAGGGTGCCGATCGGGAACTCCAGGGGTTCTGCGAGGCCTTCCGCCCAGACCCGCACGCGCACATCCCCCACGCTGGAACGCTGGGGTTCGGTGCGCACGACCAGGGTGCCATGGGCCGGTACGTGGGTACCCGCCGGCCACTCGAGCCCCTGCCGCCAACCGGATTCGCTGCGTTCCAGGTGCGCCGGCGTGCCTGGCATGGGGCGCGCGGCATCCGCAGCGGTGACCAGCCGTGCGCCGTGCAGGTTGAAAGAAGCTGCCGGGGTGAGCGACGCGAGCACGACGCGCAGGCCATCGCTGCTGCTCTCCGCCCGGATGCAAGGGATGGTGACGGTGTGGCGACCGGGGGTCCACGGCACGCTCATCACCGAGAGGCCCTGGGAGACATCGAGGCGCACCTCGCCTTCGAGCACTTCCCCATCGATCTCGAGCTCGAGCACCCCATCGCCGCCGTGGCCGACCCAACCGTCACCCACCTCCAGGAGCACCCGGCCCCCTTGCACCGGCAGCGCCGTGCCAAAGGGTTCCAAGGTGGCGATCACTCCGGTCTGCACTTCGATGGGCAGAACCGCCGGCGGCCCGTGCTGGGCGAAGACATCCCCTGCGCCCGGGAACACGACCCAACCGCCCGCGTTGAGGCCCATGGCATGCACCAGGTGCAGCGGGATCTCCTCGAGCACGAGTTCGGGCAGGACTTCGCGGGCGTGCATCATCGCCGCCAGGCTGGCGTGGGGACTGCCGCCGGCGATGGCGTGGGACTCGATGGGGGTGCCGAGGTAGTGCGATAGGAACCCCGCGAACAGGCCGTGCGCGCTGAAACTCGTGCCGCAAAGCACGGCGCGGCTTTGGGGTCCACCAGGGGGCAAGGGATAACCCTCTTCACCCACGATCTCGAGCATCGGCCGCAAGTATTGCGGCGCGTCGGACGGCTTCAGTTGGATGCCGATCATGTTTGGCAGGTCCCCGACCGGGGCCGTCGTCTCCGCCGGCACGGTGCGCAGGATCCCCAGGCGTTTCCCGGGGGGCGCCAACGCGCCGAGGAACGCGGCGGTCGCGCGCGCGCAGAGGTCCATGCCTTGGGTGGACCAGTGGGTATCCATGCGCAGGAACAGGGTGCTCGCATCGCCTTGCAGCATGGCATCGACCAAGTCGACAGTCTGCACGCCGCGCTCGCGGAAACCCTGCACCACCGCCTGATCCCGGTCGGTGTGGCCCAACCAGCCCATCGGCAACCAGTCCGAGCAGACCGCGCCCTTGCGCGGGATCGGCAAAACGAGGTGCACCACGCCCAGGGCCGCGAAACGCCGCTGGAAAGCCATGTGCACGGCCGACGAGCGGCGTACGGCGAGATCGGGATCCCCCGCGGGCAACTGCAGGCGATCCTTGATGAACATCATGCCTTCGCGCCCCACCACCACGGCCGAACCCGCCTCGCGCAGGCTTCGGAAGAGGAATTCCGTGTACGGCCCGCCCAAAGCGTGGCGCACGCGCGAACCGCGCCGCAGGTCGTCCTCGAGCAGGCGCGCCGCGCTGCCGTTGCGCCAGGTCGCCGACGCCCGGCGTGCTTCGTCCTGCGCCTTTTCGATGCCGATGGGCTGGGGCGCGGCGTACGGGAACAGGGTATCCACGAGGCCGGTGCCCACGAGGATCGCCGTATTGGCGATCAAGATGGCGGCAACGACAAAGGCGCGCCCACGCGGCGTGCGGCGCGGCAGCGGAACTTCGATCAGTCCCTCGTCGGTGGCGCCGCCGTGTCTGGGCTCAGAACTGGAAGTAGAGGAAGGGCACATCGTTCACGTAGTGCAGGTGGATGAGGGCGAGCCAGAAAGCCGCTTGCAGCGGCACGGCCCAGACGAGCGGGGCCCGGTAGAGCAACTTCTGCGTGGTCGGCAGGGTCCAGAGCACGATCGCGCCGCACAGGGCCGCCAAGTAGTGGATCGGTCGCAAGGCCAACTGTTCGGTGCCTTGCCCGAAGCCCGCCATCGCCTGCAGGTATTCCAGGGCATGGCCGAGGTTGTCGGCGCGGAAGAACACCCAGCCGATGATCACGAGCCCGAAGGTCAACCCCATCTGGATCCCGCGCGGGGCGAAGGCGTACCAGGAACTGCGGCCCGACAAGCGCTCCACCACCAGCCAGAAGCCCTGCCACGCGCCCCACACGATGAAAGTCCAGTTCGCACCGTGCCACAACCCGCCGAGCAGCATCGTGAGCGACAGGTTCACGTAGGTGCGCACCGGTCCGCGGCGGTTGCCGCCGAGTGGGATGTAGAGGTAATCCCGCAGGAAACTCGAGAGGGAGATGTGCCAGCGGCGCCAGAAGTCGGTGATCGAGATCGCCCGGTAGGGCTGGTCGAAGTTCACCGGGAATTGGAAGCCGATCATCAGACCGAGGCCGATGGCCATGTCCGAGTACCCCGAGAAATCGAAGTAGATCTGGAAGGTGTAGGCGAGGGCGCCGAGCCAGGAATGCGTGCCGTCGAGGGCCGCGCCGCTGAACGCCTGGTCGGCCAGTTGCCCCAGCACGTCCGCGATCAGGACCTTCTTGACCATTCCCGCCTGGAACGCGAGCAGGCCCCGGTAGAACTTCGAACGGGTGTGCGTACGGTCGTGGAGCTGTTCGGCCACCGTGTTGTAGCGCACGATCGGGCCCGCCACGAGCTGCGGAAACAGCGACACGTAACACATGAAGTCCTGGAACGACTTCACCGGCGCCGCCGAACCGCGGTACACGTCGATCGTGTAGCTCAGCGTCTGGAAGGTGTAGAACGAGATGCCCACCGGCAACACGATCTTGCCAACGTGCAGCATCGGCCCGCCAAAGGGGGCGAAGATCGCGTTCAGCGTGTCGATGCCGAAGTTGAAGTACTTGAAGTACCCGAGCAGACCCAGGTTCACCACCAGGGACAACCACAGCCAGGGTTTGCCCCGCCCCCCCGCCAGGCGGGCCGCCGTGATGCGCCGACCCGCGGTGAAGTCCACCAGGGTCGAGAACCACATGAGCAGCACGAAATCCGGCCGCCACCACCCGTAGAACACGTAGCTCGCGATGGCGATCACGAGCGAACGCAGGCCCCGGGGCACCGTGTAGTACAGTCCCAGGAACAGGGGCAGGAAGTAGTAGAGGAAGATCGGGCTGGCGAAGACCATGGGCGGCTCGCGGCGCGCGCGGGCGCCGGGAACGAAAGCCTAGAGGGCCCTGGCGCCAAACTTCGGTTAAGCCTCGGTAGAGACGGACGCCGGCCCGTGGACCTGTCCCCCACGGAGACGGCTTGAGACGGGCTTAACGCAGCGGCTATCATTGCCTGACATCCAGGCCTCCCCCTGGACCACGAATGCAATCCCCGATTCTTGGCATTGACCTGGGCACGACCCATTCCTTGTGCGCGGTGTTCGAGTCCGGCGCGCCCCGGCTGATCGCCAACGCGCACGGTCGCTGGCTGACACCCTCCGTGGTCGGGGTGTTGCCCGATGGCAGCACGGTGGTCGGCGAAGCGGCGCGCGAGTTGGCGGTGACGCAACCCGAACGCACGGTGGCGCACTTCAAGCGCTGGATGGGCGAAGATCGCAAGGTCGAGCTGGCGGGCCGCAGCTGGCAGGCCCCCGAGCTCTCCGCCCTGGTGCTGCGCAGCCTGGTGGCGGATGCCGAAGCCGATCTGGGGGTGCCGATCCGCGAGGCGGTCATCACCGTGCCCGCCTACTTCAACGAGAACCAGCGGCGCGCTACGCGGCTGGCGGGTGAATTGGCGGGCCTCGAGGTGCGCCGGATCCTGAACGAGCCGTCGGCAGCGGCCCTCGCGTATGGCCTGCACAACGCGGGCCAAATCGAGAACCTGCTGGTGTTCGACCTGGGCGGGGGCACCTTCGACGTGACAGTGATGGAGATCTTCGAGGGTACCCTTGAGATCCGCTCCACCGCCGGCGAAAGCCACCTGGGCGGCGAGGACTTCACCGATCGGATCGTGCAGTGGGCGCTGGGTGAGCAGGGCCTGCAGCTCGAGTACGCGGAGATGCGCGAGCCCATGCGCGTGGCGCGGTTGCGGCACGAGGCGGAGCGGGCCAAACGCGCCCTGAGCGAACATCCGCTGGCCGAGCTGCGGCTGCCCGACGCGCACGGCGAAATCAATCCGGAGGCGCAGGCCCTCGAGCTGCACCGCGAGCAGTTCATCGCGCTGTGCCGCCCCCTGCTCGATCGCCTGCAACGCCCGGTCATGCGTGCCCTCGGGGACAGCGACCTAGCGTGGAAGGACGTGCAGACCCTGTTGCTCGTCGGCGGCGCCACGCGCATGCCGATCCTGCGCGAGCTGCTCCAGGATTGGAGCGGTCAAGTGCCCCAGCACCGCTTGGATCCCGACCAGGTCGTCGCGCTCGGTGCGGCGGTCCAAGCGGCTTTGATCGCTGACGACCATGCCGTGCGCGAGATCGTGATGACCGACGTCTGCCCCTTCACCCTGGGGGTCGAGATCTCGAAGGACTTTGGGCTCCGGAGGATGGATGGATATTTCCTGCCCGTCATCCATCGCAACACCACCATCCCCGTCTCGCGCGAGGAGACCGTGTATACCGTGCACGAAGGCCAGAACGAGGTGCTCGTGAACATCTACCAGGGCGAGGGCCGCAAGGTGGCGGACAACCTGAAGATCGGGGAGTTGCGGGTCACCGGCATTCCAGGGAACGAAAAGAACCAGGCGGTGACCCTGCGTTTCACCTACGACATCAATGGCCTGCTCGAAGTGGAGGCAATCATCGAAGCCACGGGGAAACGCTTCCAGGTGCTCGTCGAACACAATGTGCAGGGCCTCAGCGCGAAGGAGATCCAGGCCGCGCACGAGCGCATGCAGGCGGTGAAGTTTTACCCCCGCGATGACTTGGAGAACCAACGCCTGCTGCAGTTCGGGGAGAAGATCCTGAAGGAATTGCACGCCACCCGGCGCGAGCAACTGGGGGAAATCCTCGACTACTACGAGATGGCCCTGCACAGCGGGAACCGCGAGGTCTTCGACGCCGCGCGCGAACGCCTGCTCCTGATCCTCTCTTCGCTCGGTTTCCCCCATTCGGAGGATTGAGATGGCCCCCCTGCCTGCCCTTTCCGACTCAGAATTCAACGAGTATGCCCGCGCATTGCTGGATCCCGGCATGCTCGGCAATGCCCCGGCCTGCATGGCCCTGCGCACCCGCTTTCTGCATCCCGACCAAACACCGGCGGAGTCCACGTTTGTGCCCGAATCGGAGGATCGCGAGCACTGCGAAGAACAGCTGCAAGCGGCGCGATCGGAGTTCTTCGACGGGCCGGCGGAGCGGCTGGAATTGCGCCTGGCCGAACCGGACCTGACCCACCATCCCGACCTGGAGCGGTATCGGGCGCGGCTGCAACGGGCCGCCGCCGTGCGCAGCGATCTCGAAGCGGCCGCGAAGGATTCCGCGATCCACAGCCGGCAATGGCAATCGATCTGCGATGCCCTGCTCGCCCCGGCCAGCGAATCGGCGGCCTTGAAGTCCCAGATCCTCTCGCAAGCGGGTGGCAAGTCGGCGCGATTCAACAAGGGACTGCGCAATCGCCTCGCCCGGCATTACCCCGATGTCTACGCCCTCGATCCCGAATGGTTCGACCGATTGGGCAAGAGCCCGAAGATCAAGAAGGACAGCGCCAGTCCGAAGGTCTCGTGGATCCTCATCGCCTTCTGGGCGGTCTACGTGCTTCTGAAACTCGGCCGGTACCTGTTCCGCTGATCCCATGACCGCCGAACCCGATTGGAACCTGTTGCCCGGCGACCCCATGGCCTTCTTCGGCCTGGAGCCCGGATTTGATCGGAGCGACCTGAAGCGCGCCTACAACCCCCTGTTGCGGCGCTTCCGGCCGGAACAGTTCCCCGCGGAGTTCCAGCGCTTGCGCAGCGCCTACGAGCAGCTCGAAGAGGCCCTGCGTTACGGGCAGGAGTTACCGGCCTGGACACCGCCTACGTTGCAGCCAGCGGCGGACCGCGCCGAGGAACCTTCGCAGGCCACGCCGGATTCCGCGGAGGCCGGGGCCTCCCGCGGATTGGATCTCGCAGCACTGCTTGCGAGCGGCGGCGCGGCGGCGGTTTTGGCGCAGCTGGAGCAATCGGACGCCTTACCGCCCCACCACTGGTTGCTGCGCGTGCAACTGCGCGAGGCCTGCCCACGAGGCGATCACGACCTCATGCCGATGGCGCTGTTGCCCGCGTTGCAGGCGATGTCGGGTCATCCGGGGGCTCAGGGCCTTTGGCGCGCGCTGCGCGAGCTCGATGTGCGCCAGGTACCGCTGGGGACCCTGGCGGACTTCTTGGAGGCCGCCGCCGATCTGATCCGGAAGGGACGGTATCCGGGGGGGCTCTACTACTACGCCACCGCGCCCCTCTGGCAGGAGCTGTTCCGCCGGGGCAAGGCGCAGGCCGTGGCCACACGACTGAAGCGCGCCCGGGCTATGGTTGGACCCCGCGAAGAAGGGTTCGCCATCATGCTTCTGCTGGAGCTCGTGCGCAGCAACGTGCTGCGGGCCGACGAAGCCTGGATCGAAGCCTCCCTCGCCGAGCTCAGCCAGGTGCACCATGCCCTGCCCGACTGGGTCGATGCGGAGCTGGAGCTCGTGGAACGCCTGCTGCACTACCGGCGCTTGCTGCCGGAGTTCCTGAATGGCAATGCCCTGCGGGAACGGATGCACGAGTGCATTGTCGCCATGGCCGAGGGGCCGCCAGGCGAAGCGCGCCTGCGTTTCCTGCGGCTCATGAACGAGTTCGTCGACGATCCGGCGGCGCTGCAAGAGGCGGTGCCCCCGCGCGCCCCCGGCGAGGCGGAAGGCCTAGCCAGCATGTTGCTGGTGGGCATGGGAAGTGAGCTGAGCGAAGGCGAGGTACAACCCATCGCGCAGAGTGGAGGCCTGGACCGTTTGGCACCATTTCTCTACCGCCTCCAAAACGAAACGAGCCGAACCCGCCTAGGGGCGGTGGAGGACATTCTCGGTCGTGTCCTAGGCTTCGGATTGGTCATCGGCTTGGTGGTGGTAATGGCTACCATTGCGGAGTCCCTGCCGAGTCGTTGGTCCATCCCGATTATTGTGGTCGGGGTATTGGGTGCCTGGAAACTGGCTGGTAGACCATTTGGGCTCCTGGCGCGAGCGTTCTTGCCCCGACTCTATCGCAAAGTATGGCGCGAGCGTGCCTTCGAGTTCCTGGCCGCCAGCCGGATGGGCTACTACGAGCTCCTCGACAGCCTGCTTCACATCGAGGGAGACGAGCTGACCGAACAGCACAGGCTCTATGTAGGCGCGAGCGAGGACTCGGCCTTGCCCCTGTACAGCATGGCCCTTCGCTTCGCGCGCTGATTCAGAACCACGGCCCTCCCCCCGTAGTCCCGCAAGTCGTAGGCTGGGCGCCATGAAGTCCCTGTGCGTCTACTGCGGCTCCCGCAGCGGTTCCGATCCGGCCTTTGCGGCCGCCGCCGAGGCCCTGGGCGATGCCATCGTGGCCCGCGGCATGCGCCTCGTCTATGGCGGCGGCAAGGTGGGCCTGATGGGCCTCATCGCCGATCGCGTGCTGGCCGGCGGCGGCGAGGTCTACGGAGTTATCCCGGATGCCCTCGTGCAGCAGGAGGTGGCCCACCCCGGCCTCACTCAGCTCTACGTCACCCGCTCGATGCATGAGCGCAAGACGCTGATGGCCACCCTGTCCGATGGTTTCGTGGCCCTGCCCGGCGGCATCGGCACCCTCGAGGAGCTGTTCGAGATCTGGACCTGGAACTACCTCGGCTACCACCAGAAACCCCTGGGTCTGTGGAACGTGAACGGGTACTACGACGCGCTGCTCACCTTCTTGAAGCACAGCGAGCAGTCCGGCTTCGTGAATCAAAACCAACAGGCCATGTTGCTCGCCGCCGACAACCTGGAGCAGTTGCTGCAACGGATCGAGAACTACGATCCGCCCCCGTCCCTGGCGAAACTCGGGCGCGGCCAGGTCTGAGTTCCGGCGGGACCGGGTCGCGCAGTTCCAGCCGTAAGGAGCGTGCGAAAAACACGCGGGGGCGGCCATCGCTGGCCGCCCCCGCGTGGGAACCAATCCGGACCGGAGATCACTCCGCGGAGGAATCTTCCTTCGGGGTGCGCTCGACGAACTCGAGGATGGCGCGCTCTCCGGCGTCACCGAGGCGGCGCTTGGCCAGCTTGATGATGCGGCAGTAGCCACCCGGGCGGTCTTGGAAGCGCGGGCCGAGCACGTCGAAGAGTTTCTCCGTGGCGTCCTTGCTGCGCAGTTCCGCGAACGCACGACGGCGGTTGTGCTGGTTCGAGGTCTTGCCCAGGGTGATCAGCTTCTCGACGAAGGGCTTGACCGCCTTGGCTTTGGTGAGGGTGGTGATGATGCGCTCGTGCTCGATCACCGAAGCGGCCATGTTACGAGTCATGGCGATACGGTGACTGGTGGTGCGACCGAGCTTGAATCCGGAGACGCGGTGACGCATGGGACTAGGATCTTGGAGGGGGGTGGCGTTTGGAGGCACCGCCCCCCAGGGGGGCGTGCAGTGGGATCGAGGGGCGGGTCCGGGCGTCTGGGATCAGCCGTGGATGTTCATCCCGAAGGACAAACCGCGCTCGGCAAGCTTCTGCTTGATTTCGGTCAGACTGGTCTTGCCCAGGTTCTTCAGGTGCATGACTTCGCTCTCGGAGAGGGAAACCAAGTCCATCAGGGTGCGCAGGTTGGCACCGTCCAGGCAGTTGCGGGCACGAACCGAAAGCTCCAGTTCGGAGATCGGCAGGCTCAGAAGGGCCTGCAGTTCCGACTGCTTCTGGTTGTTGCGGTTGTACTCCGAGGTCGACGGGCTTTCGGCGAGCGGGTCGCGCTCGGGGTTCACGTCGTACAGCACGAAGGGGTTGAGGTGCTTACGGTAGATCTTGGCGGCCTCGGTCAGCGCCAGCTCGGGCGTGAGGGTGCCGTCGGTCCAGATCTCGAGCACCAACCGGTCGTAGTTGGTGAACTTGCCCACGCGGGTGGCCTCGATGGCGTAACGCACGCGGTGCACCGGCGAGTAGATCGAGTCCACGGGGATGGTGCCCAGTTCCTGGGTCTCCTCGCGGTTCTCCTCGGCGGACACGTACCCGCGGCCACGCTTGACCTCGAGGTCGATCTCGAGCTCGCGGTCCATGGTGAGGCTGCACAGGTGCAGGTTCGGGTTGGCCACGCGGGCTTCGCCCGGGCACTCCACGTCGGCACCGGTCACGTCCCCTTCCCCATTGCGGCGGATCTTGCAGATGATCGGGTGGTCCCCGTCATACTGGATGCGCAGCTGCTTCAGGTTCAGGATCAGGTCGGCGATGTCTTCGTAGACGCCTTCCAGGCTGTCGAACTCGTGGTTGGCGCCCGCGATCCGCACGGAGGTGACCGCCGCGCCGGAGATCGACGACAGCAGCACCCGGCGCAGGCCGGTGCCAATGGTGTGGCCGAAGCCCCGCTCGAACGGTTCGATCACGAACCGTCCGTAGGACTTGCTCAAGGTCTCCCGATCGGGTTGGACCTTGCTCGGCAATTCAAAATTCCGCCAGCGGATACGCATGCTGCTTACCCCCTACTTGGAGCAGAGCTCGACGATGAGCTGTTCTTGAATCGGGAACTGGAAGTCTTCGCGCTTGGGAAGACCGGAAACGCTGACGGTCATCGCGTCCGCATTGGCGTCGAGCCAGGTGGGAACCGCGCCGCCTTTGTTCAGCTCGAGAGCGTCGGAAACCATCTTCTTGGTGTTTTCCTTGGAACGGGGCGCGATCACGTCACCGGGGCGAACCTGGTAGGACGGGATGGTGCAGCGCTTGCCGTTCACGAGGAAGTGACCGTGGTTCACGAGCTGACGGGCCTGAGCGAGGGTAGAGGCCATACCACCGGCCAGCACGACGTTGTCGAGGCGGCGGCTGAGCAGGGCCAGCAGGTTCTCGCCGGTGTTGCCGGTGAGGCGCTCGGCTTCCTTGAAGTACAGCATGAACTGGCGCTCAAGCACGCCGAACACGCGCTTCAGCTTCTGCTTCTCGCGCAGACGCACGCCGTATTCGGTGATCTTGCGGCGCGACTGGGCGTGCACTCCCGGCGGGTAATCCCGCTTCTGCAGGGCGGCGACCTTGCCGCTGGAGGAGTTCTGGCCCAGGAAGAAGAGGTTCATCCCTTCCCGGCGGCATTGCTTGACCTTGGGTCCGGTGTAACGAGCCATGAGTAGTGCTGGGGCTGTCGGGGGGCTGGGATCAGACGCGGCGACGCTTGCGGGCGCGGCAGCCGTTGTGAGGCAAGGGGGTGACGTCTTCGATGACGGACACGCGCAGGCCGGCGTTGGAAAGGGCACGGATGGCGGACTCACGGCCGGAGCCGGCGCCCTTCACACGCACTTCCACTTCCTTCATGCCGTGACGCATCGCGTTCTGCGCAGCGTTCTGCGCGGCGCGCTGGGCGGCGAAGGGGGTGCTTTTCCGGGTGCCCTTGAAACCCATCGACCCGGCGGTACCCCAGGAGATGGTGTCCCCTTGCATGGTGGTCAGGGTCACGTGGGTGTTGTTGAAGGTGGCTTTGATGTGAGCCACGCCCTTGGGGACGTTCTTCCGGGGTTTGCGCTTGGTGGCCTTTGCCATGGTGATATCGATCGAAGGGGGGTTGTTCTCGTGTGTCGGGGATGCGGAGTGGCTGCTGCCCCACTCCTCAACAGGGGCCTACTTATCAGGCCTACTTCATGCCCTTGACGGACTTCTTGCCGGCCACGGTGCGCTTCGGACCCTTGCGGGTACGCGCGTTGGTGCGGGTGCGCTGGCCACGCACGGGCAGGCCACGACGGTGGCGCAGTCCGCGGTAGCAACCGATCTCGCGCAGGCGGGTGATGTCCGAAGCCAGGGAGCGGCGCAGTTCACCCTCGACGAGGTAGTCCTTGCGCATAAGCTCGGCCAGGTCGCGGATCTGGTATTCGTTCAGATCGCGCACCTTCATGCCCGGGTCCAGCTCCAGCGTTTTGCAGAGCTTCAAGGCGGTGGTCCGACCGACCCCGTAGATATAGGTCAGCCCGATTTCCAGCCGCTTGTGGTTGGGGATGTCGACTCCGACTACGCGTGCCATGCTGTGATTCCTTTTTGCCGGTCAGACCGGGTTACTTGCCTTGCTTTTGCTTGTGACGGGGGTCGGACTTGCAAATGACGCGCACCACGCCCCGGCGACGCACGATCTTGCATTGGGCGCACATGCGCCGGACAGAGCTGCGAACTTTCATCTTCTTCTCCTGGTGCGTCGGCGTCCTCCCGGACCCCGGCGTCGTTCTCCACGGCACGTAATGCGCCCTTTGGTCAAGTCGTAGGGGGACATCTCAACGGTGATTTTGTCCCCCGGCAGGATCCGGATGTAGTGCATCCGCATCTTGCCGCTGACATGCGCCAAGATCTCGTGACCGCTTTCCAGCTTGGCCCGGAAACGGGCGTTCGGCAGGGCTTCGGTCACGATCGCCTCGACGGTGATCGGTTCTTCTTTTGCCATCATCGGCTTCCCCCCTGGCTTGCGCGGACGGCCTCGAGGCGGACACCAAAACAAGCCAGACAGGCCTCGAAGACCTGGTCCGGCGTGTTGCGTCCGTCCACGGTGCAGATACCGCTACGGTCCCGGTAGAACTCCACCAGGGGGCTGGTTTTCTCGTGGTACTCCTTCAGGCGGGTGCGAACCACCTCGGCGGTGTCGTCGGCACGCTGGGAGAGCTCTCCCCCACACGCGTCGCAGACTCCGGCCTTGGCGGGCGGATGGAAGCTCAAGTGGAAAATCGCTCCGCAACCCTTGCAGGTGCGGCGCTCCACGATGCGCCTCTCGATATCCGCGTCCGGCACCTCGATGTTGATCACCGTCGGTGCCGCCTCCCCCAGGCGTTGGGCCAGGGCTGAGGCCTGGGCCAGAGTACGGGGAAAACCGTCGAGCAGGTAGCCTTTTTCGCAGTCGTTTTGGGCCACCCGGTCAAAGAGCATCTCCAGGACGAGTTCGTCCGGGACCAATTCGCCTTGATCCATGAAGGCGCGCGCCTTCTGCCCCAGGGCGGTGCCCCCGGCCAGGTTGGCCCGGAACAGGTCGCCCGTGGAGACATGGGGCATGCCAAGCGATCCGGCCAGGCGCACCGCTTGGGTGCCCTTGCCGGCGCCCGGAGCGCCCAAGAGGATCACGACGTTTTGAGACATCCTAACGGGCGCCTCCCTGGCTGGGCTTCTGCCCGCCGGATTGGGCCCAACGGGCCTTGTTGGTCTGACCGGCTTCTTCCTGCCCTTCGTAGGTGCGCATGACGAGCTGAGCCTGCAGCTTGTCCATGAGCTCGAGGGCCACCCCCACCACGATCAGAACCGAGGTGCCGGCGACGAAGTACTGCATGGACTGGGTCATGCCCGAGTCCTTGGTGATGAAGGCGGGCAGTACGGCCACCAGGGCCAGGAAGGCCGCACCGGCGAGGGTCACGCGGGTCAGCACCGAGGACAGGTAGTCCGCGGTCTTCTGGCCCGGACGGATGCCGGGGATGAAGGAGCCGTGCTCGCGCAGGTTGTTCGCGATCTCCTCCGGCTGGAACATCAGACGGTTCCAGAAGAAGCAGAAGGCGAAGAGCAGCACCAGGTAGATCGCGACGTGCACGAAGCCGGTGGTGTCCTGGAAGATGGCTTCCAGTTGCGCCCAGCCGAACCACTTGAAGATCACGGTCGGGATCACGAACAGGACCGAGGCAAAGATGATCGGCATCACGCCGGCCATGTTGACCTTGATCGGCAGGAAGTGGCGCTGTCCCCCATAGACCCGGCGACCGCGGGTGAGGCGGGCGTACTGGATCGGGATGCGGCGCGCACCCTTGTGCATGAAGACCACCGCCAGGATGACGAGGACCCACACCGCGATCAGGAACAGCAGGATCTGCCAGAAGTTCGGGTTCGAGGTGATCTGCGCGAAGCTGGTGGGCATCACGGCGATGATGCCCGCCATGATGATCAGGGACGCCCCATTGCCCACACCGTACTCGGTGATCAACTCGCCCAGCCACATCACGAGCATCGAGCCCGCGATCAGCGAGGAAACCACGATGAAGAACACCGCGATCGGGTGCCCCTTCATCGACTCATCCAGCATCCCGCTGCCCTTCGCCATGTAGACGCCGGTGTAGATCAGCAGGGCTTGGATGAACGCAATCGGGACCACCGCGAGGCGGGTCCACTGGTTGATGCGCTTCTGACCGGCGGCGCCTTCCTTCGACACGGCTTCCAAGGCCGGGGAGACCTTGGTCAGCATGGAGAAGATGATGGACGCCGAGATGTAGGGCATGATGCCCAAGGCGAAGACGGTAGTCTGCCCGATGGCTCCGCCGGACAAAGCCGACAGCATGCCCATGATCCCCTGGTCCGCGGTGGACTGGAGGAACGCGGCATTGGTGCCCGGGATCGGGACCTGGAATCCCAAGCGGTACACCACCAGGAGCAACAGGGTGCGATAGACGCGCTCCCTGGTCTCCGGGGTCTTGAAGAGCTTGACGAGCAGATTTTCCACGGGGATCAGCCTTGGCTGTTGGACTCGCCCGGGGCGGGCTTGGCTTCCAGAATCACGACCTTGCCGCCGGCGGCTTCGATCTTCTGCACGGCCGACGCGCTGCACTTGTGGGCGTGCACGGTCAGCTTGCGATCGAGGTTGCCGTTGCCGAGCACCTTGAGGAGCTCGGTGTTCATGCTGGCAAGACCGGCGCTCAGGATCGCCTGGAGGTCCACGGTGGCACCGTTCTCGAAGCCGTTGAGCTTTTCGATGTTGATGACGGTGTAGTCGGTCCGGAAGCGGGCGTTGGTGAAACCACGCTTGGGCACCCGGCGGTAGATCGGCATCTGACCGCCTTCGTAACCCGCGCGACGGCTGGAGCCCGAGCGGGCGCCCCAACCCTTGTGACCACGTCCGGCGGTTTTGCCATTGCCGCTACCGGGGCCGCGACCGACGCGGTTGCGGCTCGTGTACTTGGTGCCCTTGGCACAGACGGTTCGGATATCCATGGCTGGTCGCCTCGCAGGGACTAGAGTTGCACGCCGCGCAGGGCGCTGACGGTTTCGGGGGTGCGCAGTTGGGACAGGGCGTCCAGGGTCGCCTTGACCATGTTGATCGGGTTGGTGGAACCGTAGGCCTTGGAGAGCAGGTTCTTGATACCCGCCATCTCGGCCACGGCGCGCACCGACGTGCCGGCGATGATGCCCGTACCCTCGGAAGCGGGGATCAGGATCACGCGGGCGGCGCAGTACTCACCGATGACTTCGTGGGGAATGCTACCCCAGGCGGTCAGCGGGATGCGCTGCAGGTGCTTGCGGCCGTCTTTGCCGGCCTTCTCGATGGCACCGGGGACCTGGCGGGCCTTGCCGAAGCCGTAACCGACCATGCCAGCGCGGTTGCCCACGACGGTCAGGGCGGCGAAGGAGAAACGGCGTCCGCCCTTCACCACCGCGGCGCAGCGGTTCACGCGGATCAGTTGCTCGGTCAGGCTCTCGACGTCGCCGATCTCCGAGGCGTCGAGGTATTGGATCTTGTGCTTCATGGTCGCTTAGAACTTCAGGCCGGCTTCACGGGCGGCTTCGGCCAGGGCTTTGACACGGCCTTGGTAGCGGGCGAATCCCCGATCCAAAACCACTTTGGTGACCCCGGCTTCCAGGGCCTTGCGGGCGATTTCGGCGCCCAGGAAGGCGGCCGTTTGACTCTTGGTCTTGCCCTTAGTCTCCGCCTGCACGCCTTTCGAGGTGCTGGTGATGGCGGCCAAGGTGTGACCTTTGACGTCGTCGATGACCTGCACGGAGATGTGCTTGCAGGAGCGGTGCACCGAAAGGCGCGGCAGCGACGAACGCTCGCGGATCAGACGGCGGACGTGAAGGGCACGGCGCTGCCGACGGTCGTTCTTGCGTTGGATGACGGATTTCATTGCGGAGGTACCGATTCAGTATTCAGGGAACGACCTACGAGCCGAAGCTCTTACCAGACTTGCGTCGCACGAACTCACCTTCGTAGCGGATGCCCTTGCCCTTGTAGGGTTCCGGCGGACGGACCTTGCGGATGACCGCGGCGATCTGCCCCACTGCCTGCTTGTCGGGACCGGCCAGTTGGATCTTGGTCGGGGCCGGGGTCTGGACCGTCACGCCTTCCGGCATGTCGATGTCGACCGGGTGGCAGAAGCCGATGTTGAGGGTCAGCTTCTTGTCGCCGGCCTTGGCGTTCCAACCCACGCCGACGATCTCCAGGTTCCGCTGGAACCCCTTGGAGACCCCTTCGACCATGTTGTTGAGCAGGGCGCGGGTCATGCCGTGATAGGCACGGGCCTGGCGGGCGGGGCCGGCACCGGTCAGTTCGACCAGGGCTTCCTTCTCCTCCAGGACCACACGGACCTCGGGACGGACCTCGATGGACAGGTTGCCCTTGGGGCCCTTCACCGAGAGGGTTTGGCCCTTGGCCTCAACGGTGACACCGCTGGGGATTTGGACGGGGGCTTTTCCGATACGGGACATGGCACTTACTGGGTGGTGCGTTCGGTGGAACGGGAGGGACTAGTAGATGGAGGCGAGGATCTCGCCACCCACTTTCATCTCGCGCGCCTGGCGGTCGGAGATGACCCCCTTCGGGGAGGAAACAACCTGGATACCCTGACCGCGCAGAACGGGGCGCAGGGTCTCAAAACCAGCGTACACGCGGCGGCCCGGCTTGCTGACGCGCTCGATCTTGCGGATCACGCGCTCGCCGTCTTGGCTGTACTTGAGGCGGATGGTCAGGGTGCTCGAGGGCTTGCTCTCGGTCACCTTGTAGTCCTCGATGAATCCCTCGGACTTGAGCACGTTGGCAATGCCGACGCGCATGCGCGAGGCGGGCATTTCCACGGTGGCACGGTGGATCGAGTTGGCGTTGCGGATACGCGTGAGCATATCGGCGATCGGATCGGTCATCATGGGGCGATTCCTCTTTGGATGGATTACCAGGAGGCCTTGCGCATTCCGGGGATCTGACCCAGGTGAGCGCGCTCACGCAGACAGATGCGGCAGAGACCGAACTTGCGATAGACAGCGCGCGGACGGCCGCAGAAGGTGCAGCGGGTGTAGCTGCGGACCTTGAACTTCGGTTCCCGGGCCGCCTTGGCGATCATGGATTTCTTTGCCATTGGTCTCTCGGGGCTTAGGCGCCTTGTTCTTCCTTCTTCTTGAACGGCATACCGAGCTCCTTGAGCAGGGCATACCCTTGGTCGTCGGTCTCCGCGGTGGTCACGAACGTGATGTCCATACCCTGCGGGAAGTCGATCATGTCGTAGGACAGCTCGGGGAAGATCGACTGCTCGGCCAGACCCATGGTGTAGTTGCCACGGCCGTCCAGCTTCTCCTTCACGCCGCGGAAGTCGCGGATACGGGGAAGGACCACGGCGATAAGGCGGTCGACGAACTCCCACATGCGGTCGCCCCGGAGGGTGACGGCGCAGGCGATCGGCATGCCTTCACGCAGCTTGAAACCGGCGATCGAGTTCTTGGCCTTGCGGACGGTGGGCTGCTGACCGGTGATGCTCGCCAGGTTCTTGGCGGCGCTTTCGACCTTGGCCTTGCTTTCCACGGCGCCTTTCACGCCCATGTTCACCACCACCTTCAGGAGGCGGGGAATTTGCATCTCGTTCGACAGACCGAACTGGGTCTTCAGGGCCGAGCGGACTTCGGCCTGGTACTTTTCCTTAAGCCTGGGGGCCATGGATCAAGTCTCCTTGATGAACGCTTAGGCGTTCGCCGGCCGCTTGCGCGTGCCTTTTCCGGTTTTCGGGTCGACCAGCATCACGTTGGACGCGTGCACCGGGGCTTCGGCCTCGACGCGTTCGCCCTGCGGGTTCTGCTGGGTCGGGCGGCGGTGCTTCACTCGCACGTTCACCCCTTCCACGACGACGCGGTTCTTCGCCACGTCGACGGCCACCACCTGGCCGGTGCGGCCCTTGTCATTGCCGGCGATCACGATCACCTGGTCACCTTTGCGCACGTGCATCAGATCACCTCCTGCGACAGCGAAATGATTTTCATGAAGTTGCGCTCGCGCAGCTCACGGGCCACGGCGCCGAAGATACGGGTCCCTTTCGGGTTGCCGTCCCCATCGACGATGACCAGGGCGTTGCGGTCGAAGCGCACGTAGCTGCCGTCGGGGCGGCGAGTGTTCTTCTTCACACGCACAACCACGCCCTTGACCTTCGTTCCGGGCTTCAGCTCGGAGCCGGGGATGGCCTTCTTGACCGAAGCGACGATGATGTCGCCCAGGCCGGCGTAGCGGCGGTGGGTGCCACCGAGCACCTTGATGCACTGGACTTGCTTGGCCCCGGTGTTGTCGGCCACGTCCAGGTAGGTCTGCATTTGGATCATTGCAATTCTCCCATGGGCAGAACGGCCTTCTCAGTCACGCGCACCAGGCGGTACCGCTTGAGCTTGGAGAGCGGGCGGCACTCCATCACTTCCACGGTATCCCCCACTTTGGCCTCGTTCTGGGCATCGTGGGCGTACACCTTGCTGTGACGGCGGATGTACTTGTGGTACTTGGGGTGCTTGAACATGCGCTCCACCAGGACAGTGATGGTCTGATCCATCTTGTCGCTGACGACCACGCCCTGGATGACGCGGCGGTTGTTGCGCTCGTCGGCTTGCATTTGCTCTTTGGACATTATTCCTTGACCTCCTGACCGCGAATGCCTTGGGCGCGTTCAGCAAGCACCGTGTGGATGCGGGCGATGGAACGCCGCAGATTGCGGATTTGGGCAGTGCTCTTCACGCCGCTGGTCGCGGACTTGAAGCGCAGGTCGAACAGTTCCTTCTTCATGTTGCCCATGTCGAAGTCCAGTTCGGTGTCGGACTTGGTGCGAATCTCTTCGATCTTCATCGCGGTATCTCCTGGACTGACAATCAGGCGGTGGGCAGGCGCTTCACCATGCGCACACGGATCGGCATCTTGTGGGCGATGCGCTTGAAGGCGAGTTTCGCCTTCTCTTCGGTGACGTTGCCCAGCTCGAACAGAATGGTTCCGGGGCGCACGATGGCGGCCCAGTACTCCAGGTCACCCTTACCCTTACCCATTCGGGTTTCGGCGGGCTTGGAGGAGATGGGACGGTCGGGGAAGGTCCGGATCCAGATCTTGGCCGCACCTTGGGTCGCACGGTTGGCAGCGATACGGCTGGCTTCGAGCTGACGGCCGGTGATGCGGCCCGCGTCGAGGGCCTGCAGACCGAAGTCGCCGAAGACAACGCGGTTGCCGCGCGTCGCGACACCTTTGATGCGCCCTTTGAAGACCTTGCGGTGGGCGATTTTCCTGGGGCTGTATGCCATAGCGAATCTCCTTGGGTGCCTTACTGGCGCCCGCCGCCTCCTTGGCCTTGACCGCGACCGCGGCCTCCACGGCGGGGACCACGTCCCCCACCCGAGCGTTCGAACCGGCCACCTTGGGCCGAGAGAGCGCGATAGTCGATCTGCTTGCCGCGATCGATATCACCCTTGTACAGCCACACCTTCACGCCGATTTTGCCGTAGGTGGTGTGGGCTTCCGCGGTGCCGTACTCGACGTGCGACTGCAGGGTCGAAAGCGGCACGCGACCTTCGCGCTCGGTGAGCACGCGGGCCATTTCCGCACCGCCGAGACGGCCGGAGATGGTGACCTTCACGCCTTGGGCGCCGGCCTGCATCGAGGTCTGGATCGCCTTCTTCACCGCGCGGCGGAAACCCATCCGGCGACGGAGCTGATCGGCGATGTTCTCGGCGACCAGGCCGGAGGACAGTTCCGGGCGCTTCACTTCATGGATGGTGAGGTGCACGGTGTTGCCGCAGATCGCCTGCAGCTCGTTCTTGAGCTGGTCGATGCGGATGCCCTTGCGGCCCACCAGCACGCCGGGGCGCGCGGTGTAGATCACGGCGTTGACGGCGTCGGCGGTGCGCTCGATCTCGATGCGCGGGATGCCGGCGGAGCCGTACTCCTTCATGATGTGCTCGCGAACCAGCTTGTCCTGCAGCAGGAACTTGGCGAAGTTGCGCTTGCCGCCGTGCCAGCGAGAGGCCCAGGGCTCGATGGTGCCGATGCGGTACCCGGTCGGATGGATCTTTTGTCCCATGGTTGGTTTCCCTGGTCTACTGACCGTCTCCCTGGCTGCGTTCTTTCACGATCACGGTGAGGTGGCTGGTCTTCTTCGCGAAGGGCATCGCGCGCCCCTGGGGGCCGGGACGCCAGCGCAGACGGTTCTGCAACATCGGACCTTCGTCCGCCTTGCAGGTGCTGATGTAGAGCCGGTTGACGTTGACGCTCTCATCCTGCGAGGCGTTGGCCACCGCGCTCTCCACCACTTTCTTGTAGAAGGCGGCAGCGCGCTGCGGGGCGAACTCGAGCAGGGCCAGGGCGTCGTTGCAGTTGCGACCGCGGATCTGGTCGGCCACAAGCCGCGCCTTGCGGGCAGTGATGCGCGCGTAGCGGTGCTTGGCGGTGTAGGTACCTTGTTCCTTCATGGCTTGCAAAGGCTAGACGCGAACTAGCGGTTCTTCTGGGCTTCCTTCTTGTTGGTGTGGCCGCGGAAGATGCGGGTCGGAGCGAATTCGCCCAACTTGTGGCCAACCATGTCCTCGGTGATCTGGACTTTGATGTGCTTGTGCCCATCGTGGACCATGAACACGCGACCGACGAAATCCGGGATCACGGTGCAGGCACGAGCCCAGGTCGTGATCGGGGCATTCTTGCCTTCGGCAAGCTGCTGCTCGACCTTCTTGGCCAGCTTGGCGTCCACGTAGGGACCTTTCTTGATGCTACGAGACATGGTTTCCTACCGTTTCTTGCGGCGACGGATGATGAAGGCGTCGGTCGGGTGATTGCGGCGACGGGTACGGCCGCCCTTGGACAGCACACCGGTCGGGGAGCAGGGGTGACGACCCCCAGCGGTGCGCCCTTCGCCACCACCCATGGGGTGATCCACGGGGTTCATGGCGGTACCACGCACGTAGGGGCGGCGACCAAGGTGGCGACGACGGCCAGCCTTGCCGAGTTTCACGTTCTGGTGGTCGGTGTTGCCCAAGCGACCGATGGAGGCGCGGCACTCGACGTGCACGCGGCGCAGTTCACCGGAGGGCAGCAGGATCACAGCGTACTTGCCTTCGCGAGCCTGCAGCTGAGCGCTGCAACCGGCGGAGCGGCAGAGCTGACCGCCCTTGCCAGGCATCAGCTCGATGTTGTGGATCTGCACACCGACGGGGATGTCGGCCAGCTTCATCGAGTTGCCCGGGTTCGGTTCCGCGGTCGGACCGGAGACCAGGGTCTGCCCCACTTCCAGGCCGATCGGGGCCAAGATGTAGGACTTGGCGCCGTCCGCGTAGTGCAGCAGGGCGATGAAGCAGGTGCGGTTCGGGTCGTACTCGACCGAGTGCACCTTGGCGGGAACGCCATCCTTGGAGCGCTTGAAATCGATCACTCGATACATGCGCTTGTGTCCACCACCACGACGGCGGGAAGTGATGTGGCCGTGGTTGTTGCGACCGCCGGTCTTCTTGAGCGGCTCGAGCAGCGACTTTTCCGGGGTCGTCTTGGTGATCTCGATGTAATCGAGAACGTTACCGTGACGGCGCCCTGCGGAAGTCGGCTTGTACTTGCGAATGCCCATGGGTTCGTGTTGCTGAGGGTCCTAGGGACTAGAAGACGTCGATCGAGTCGTCCGGGTGAAGGGTGACGATGGCCTTTTTCCAGTCGGGTTTGGTACCGACGGCGTAGCCACGACGGCGCACCTTGCCATTCACCTTGATGGTGTTGACGCTGCGCACGCGGACCCCGAAGACCTGCTCAACGGCCTGGCGCACTTCGATCTTGCCGGCGTTGGTCGGCACGCGGAAGTGGTAGGCGTTGCGGGTGTGGATGTCGTCCGAACCCTTCTCGGTCATGACCGGGTGACGGGTCAGGGTGTAGTACCGATCCATGTTGCGATCGGTGCGCTTGTGCTCTCCAGAGGGGCTCATTGGTTACCTCCGTTCGTCTTAGCCACACGGGTGGCGACCTTGTCCAGGGCACCCTGGCTGGCGATGATCAAGCCACCACCGATGACGTCCAGGGCGCACAGGTCATCCGCGCAGCGGACGTGCACACCCGGGAAGTTGCGGAAGGACTTGTAGATGTACTCGTCGCGGTCGGTGGTCACGACGCAGGCGCGGCGCGGGTTGCCGAGGGCGGAGAGGATGCGACGGGCGTCCTTCGAGTTGGGGGCCGAGAAGCCGCCCAGATCGGCGATCACCACTTCCCCATCGGCCAGCTTGCCGGCCAGGGAGCTGCGCAGGGCCACGCGACGGGCCTTGATCGGCATGTGGTAGGAGTAGTCGCGGGGCTTGGGTCCGAAGACCGTACCGCCACCACGCCAGATCGGCGACTTGCGGTCACCCGCGCGGGCGCGACCGGTGTGCTTCTGCTTGTAGGGCTTCTTGTTGGAGCCCATGACCTCGCTGCGGCCGCGGGTGGAGGCGGTGCCCTGGCGCTTGTTCGCCTGGTACATCACCACCGCGTCCTTCAGGGTGCGGTACAGCACCTTCTCGCCAAAGGCCGAGGCGTCGAATTCGACCTCGCCCACGTTTCCGGCTTTGTAGCTCTTGACCTGCATGGGATCAGCCCTTCTTCACGCCCGTGCGGGCGGTACGAATCTGCACGAACGATCCACGGTGACCGGGAACGGCCCCCCGCACGAAAATCAGACCCCGCTCGGCGTCGATGCGCACGACCTCGAGGTTCTTGATGGTGTGGCGCTTGGCCCCATAGTGACCGGACATGCGCTTGCCTTTGAACACCCGGCTGGGGTAGGCGGAGCAACCGATCGAGCCCGGACGGCGATAGTTCATCGAGCCGTGGGTCTTCGGACCGCGGCCGAAGCCGTGGCGCTTGATGGTACCGGCGAAACCGCGACCTTTGGTGGTGCCAACCACGTCGACAATGTCACCAGCGTTGAACGCCTCGGCCGTGATGGTATCCCCCACGTTTTTGCCGGAGGCGTCACAGAGGCGCTCCTCGCGCAGGAAGCGCTTGGGAGCCACGCCGATGGAGGCGGCCTGGACACGCTGGGGCTTCGCGGCCCGGCGTTCCTTCACGTCCTCAAAACCCCATTGCACGGCGTGATAGCCGTCGCGCTCGGGAGTACGGATTTGCATGACCGTGCAGGGCCCCGCCTCGAGAACGGTGCAACCGATAACGGTGCCGTCCTCAGCGAAGTACTGAGTCATGCCTTTTTTGCGCCCTAAGATCAGCGTCATGATCCTTGAGTTCCAGGTGAGGGGGTTCGACCGGTTCGACCAGTGCCCGCCGGAAAAAGTCCGGAGAGCGGAGCGCTAGGCTCGACGCCTGGCCACGCGGAAGAGGGGTTTGGGTTTGAAAATGCGACCGGGGTTGAGCCCGCGGTTCGCGGTAGAGCAAGGGTTGCGGGGTTTCCCCCACGTCGGAGCAGCAGGGCCGCCCCGGGGTTGGCCTTAGGCCTTGATGCGGATCTCGACGCCGGCCGGCATGTGCAGGCTCGACAGCGAATCCACGGTTTGCGGGGTCGGCTCGGAGATGTAGATCAGACGCTTGTGCGTACGGATCTCGAACTGCTCGCGCGACTTCTTGTCGATGAAGGGCGAGCGCAGCACGGTGTACCGCTCCACCCGGGTGGGCAGGGGGATGGGACCGGCCACGCGGGCACCGGTACGCTTCGCGGTTTCCACGATTTCGAGGCTCGACTGGTCGAGCGCCTCGTGGTCATACGCTTCCATCCGGATCTGGATTTTCTCGCTCATCGCTGTTGGGGGGTACACAGATCACCCCCACTCGGGGGGATCCTCCGGCCTGGCTCGACGGAATCAGAGGGATCCGATGGCGGGCTTGTGGGCCAGCCGGGAATCCGCCGAGCGGTGGGCAAGGGCGGAGAAAGTAACGGGCCGCAAAGGGGGCGTCAACCACGGGCCTGGACAAATCGGAAGAAATGCCGGAATCCGGTGGAAATCGGGCGGTTTCCCGGGGAATCCGACTTCCCCATCCCCCCTCGAACGGGGTTCGGCCGGTGAGCCTAGAGCACCAGGCCCCGGGCCGCCAGCACCTCGCCGGCGACCTCCCGGTGCCCCGCCGGCTCCATGTGGAAGCTCGCGCGGCCCTGGGAAAGGGAGCGAACCTCGGTCGAATAGTCGAAAACCTCCGCCAGGGGCACCATGCCCCCGATCCGGCACTGGTCGAAATCCGACTGCACCCCCTCGATTTCGGCCCCCCGGGCGCCGAGATCCGCCAGGATGCCCCCGCGGTACTCCTCGGGCACGGTCACCTCCAGCCGCACCACCGGCTCCAGGTACCCCCCCTCGAGCTGCTCCAGGGCTGCCTCCAAGGCCGCCCGGCCCGCCAGGACCATGCCCTGGGGCCCCCCGGTCGGCCCGGCGGCGGCTTCCAGTACCCGCACCTGGGCCCCCAGCAGCGGGAAGCCAGCCCCCGGCCCGTTGGCTAGGCCCGCGAGCAGCATCTCCTCCAACTCGGCGCTGGGCTCGACCCCGGGCCCCCAGGTGACCTGGCTCGCCCCGTGCCCCCCGCCGGCCAGGGTCAAGCGCACGCGGCCCTGGACCTCGTGCCCGTGCCATTCGCCCTGGAACTCCGATTGCCCCTCGGCCGCGCCGATCAGGATCTCGCGGTAGGAGACCTGGGGCGCGCCCACCCGCGGCTCGACGCGGAACTCCTTGCGCAGGCGCGACAAGGCGATCTCCAGGTGCAGGCTGCCCATGCCCTCGAGCACGAACTGACCGCTGCCCTCGACCTCGCGCGAGCGCAGGGCCAGGTCTTCGTGGCTGAGGCGTTCGAGGGCGGCGCGCAGCTTGTCGCGCTCCACCGCGTTCTCCGGCTCGAGCACCCGCGCGATCACGGGTTCGGGCAGCTCCAGCGGCTCGAAGCTGATCGGATGTTCCTTGTCGCACAGGGTGTCCCCGCTCGCGACCCCCACCGGCCCGCGCAGGGCGACGATCTCCCCGGGCCCCACGCGCGGTACGCGCTCGAAGCTGTCCGCGTGCATGCGCCGCAGTTCCCGCACCCGGTGCCCCTTGCCCGTGCGCGGCTGCCATACGTGGCCACCCTCCTCGAGCGTGCCCGAGTACACGCGCACGAACACCGAGTCCCCGTGGTTGTCCGTGTGGGTCTTGAACGCGAGGGCGGAGAACGGCTCGTCCGCCGCCGGCCGGCGTACTTCGTCGCGCTGCGCCTGTTCGAGCCCCCAGCCGCGCACCGGCGGCCGGTCGAGCGGCGAAGGCAAGTACCGCACCACGCCATCGAGCAGGCAGTGCACGCCGAGCCCCTGCAGGGCCACCCCGCCGAACAACGGCAGCAGGCGCCGCGCGAGCACCGCCTCGCGCAGGGCCCGGTGGATCTGTTCGGCCGTCGGCTCCTGCCCTCCGACAACGCATTCGAGCAACGTTTCGTCGTCTTCGGCGAGCACCTCGATCAACTCCGCCCGCAGCACCGCCACCTCGTCTGCAAATTCAGGATCGAGCGGCAGCCCGCATTCCTCCCCGCCCGCCACCGCCCGGCAGAACGTTCCGCCGATCACGTCCGCCATGCCCACGAGCTGTCCATCCCGTTCGCACGGGTACATCACCGCCGCCGCCCGGATCCCGAGCCGCGCCTGCACGCGCCCCGCCACCGCCAGGAAGTCGGCCCCCGCCCGCTCGCACTTGTTCACGAAACCCAGCGCCGGCAGCCCGCGGCGCTGCATCTGCCGCCAGACGGTGTCGGTCTGCGCCTGCACCGCCTCGATCGCATCGAGCACCAGCACGCCCCCGTCGAGCACCCGCATGCAACGCTCGACTTCGAGCGTGAAGTCCACGTGCCCAGGCGTGTCGATCAATTGGATCGTGGCCCCCTGCCACTCCACCGTCGTCGCCGCCGACACGATCGTGATGCCGCGCTCGCGCTCTTCCTCCATCCAATCGAGCGCCGTGGTGCCCTCGTCCACCCGCCCCGCTCGCCGCTCGCGCCCGGTCGCCACCAGGATGCGTTCGCTGAGGGTGGTTTTGCCCGCGTCGATGTGCGCCGCGATGCCGATGTTGCGCAGGTCCTGGGTCTTCATTGCGTCGCCCCCTCGAACAACCACGGATTGAGCTCCTTGAAGCGATCCGCGAAGTAATAGTCCGCCAGCAGCGAGTCATCGCGGAACCCAAGCACACACAAGGCGGCATATAGGGCCTCCACCGACGCCAGCCCCCCCTCGGGGTTAGGCACCACCTTGCCCTCCCGCGGATACGCCGTCACCAGCCGTGGCAACGACCGCCGCACCGGCTCCCCCTCCACCCGCTCGAGGATCTGCGGCAACCGCGTCCACGAACTGTCGAGCAACAAGAGCCCCTTGCCCGCGTCCGCCACACTGAGCTCCGGCCCATCGGGATGCAGCAGCACATACCCCGCCCCATCCAGCCGCCAATCCGACCGATACCGCCGGATCTCGATCCCCTCGCGCCCCATCAGAGGCATCAGCGAACACTTCTTCGCCGACTCCCGGAAATCCCGCCAGATCAACACATGGGGCCGCTGCACCCCCCCAGCATACCGCACCCCCTGCCAAACCCAAATCCGGCAGCAAACCCCGCCGAACCGCAAAACCTCCGCGCCCCACCCTCGCTTTCCATGCAAAATCCAAAGCGCCCTGCGCCGAACCACCCCGTCCCCTCCCGGGCTTCCCCGCCCGCCCCACCATGAAACCCCTCCTCGCCCCCTCCTGCTTCTGCTCTGCGCATGCTCCGGCCAATCCACGGAACAGAAGATGGATCGCCAGCTCGTCCTGCTCGGCCAACTCAACCAGATCCTTGCCAGCGTGCAAGACCAGGCCTCCGCCGACGCCGCCCGCGAAGACTACGCCGAAGTCATGCGCCAACTGGAAGACCAACCGGACCTCAGCGCCCTCTCCGACGCCCAATCCGAATCCCTACGCACCCAATTCGGCGAACGCATGGAAGCCCTGCAGTCCGAAACCATGAAGCACTACCTCCGGATCAGCACCACCATCCCCGGCGGCACCGAGTTCCTTTCCTCTCCGAAACCGAACCCGAACTAGGCGTCACCTGCATCCCGATCCGTTCGAGCCAAGATCTGTTTCACCCCCGATCCGCCTGAGCAAAAACCAGCTCGACCCAGGCCCTGTCATCCCAAGGATCCTGGATACCTAGGATCCACCTGAACCGAGATCCACCTGAACCGAGATCCACCTGAACCGAGATCCGCCTGAAGTAGCCTCCAAAACCCAGCACAACCCAAACCCAGCCCACCCCCAATGCGCACCTCCCCGCTCTTCCTGCTCGTCCCCCTACTCCTCCCCGCCTGCTCCAAAGGTCCGGACCCCGTCGATCGCGCCGCCACCCACGCCATCGCCACCTACTCCGAACTCGCGCAATCCCTCGCCACCGTGCACAGCGAGGAAGACCTCAAGCAACTCGAGTCCAAACTCCGCGGCCAAATCGAATCCCTCGCCAAAGACCTCGCCACCATGCGCTCCGTCGAAGACCCAAACGCCGCCCTCGACAAAGCCGTGCAGCACCAATCCGCGCTCCTCAATGGCGCCACCGCCGCCATCAAAGAAGCCTCCCGCATCGAAACGGAATTCCCGGGCACCACCCCCATCCTCCAATCGATCTTCGCCCCCTCTCCCCGCCCACCGACGCGAAGTAACCCCTCCCAACCGCCGTTGGAATAACGTTACATAGACCAGGTTCGATCAGCCCCACAATCCGCGGCGTGCGCAGCACGCACCGCGAATTGTGGGACTGATCGAACCTGGTTCGGTATGTAACGTTATTCCAACGACAAGTGGCCCCGCGGCCTTGGGGTGAGAGGGATCGACTCCGAGGCGTCGACAGCACCCGCACGATCTCCAAGGGGGAGTGCGAGGGTCCTTCCCCACTTCGCCATGGCGCGGGGGAAATGCGAGACGTACCGAACCAGGTTCAAGTCATCACGTTTTTCGCGCGAGCGCGAAGAAACGTGACGACTTGAACCAGGTTCGCTACGTCACGCAATTCCCCCGCCCACCGAGCAGGCCCGTCAGGGCCGCGAGCCATCATTCAACCCGAGCGCGCCCGTAGGGCCACGAGCCGAATCCCCCCTTCGAGCAGGCCCGAAGGGCCGCGAGCCGGCCTCCCAACCCAGCAACCCCCTCCAATCCCCCTCGAGCGCGCCCGTCAGGGCCGCGAGCCGCACCGCCCCACATAACCCCCTACCAACCCTCAGGTCGCTTAAGAAGCCTCCCGTGATTTGGACGCTAGTGGGTCGCAGATTCGTCCCAGTGGACGTGAAGGCATCCTTCCCCCGCAGTCGTGGCGTAAGCCACGTCGAGGACGGAAGGATGCCTTCACGTTCGCTGGGGCGGATCTGAGACCCGCTAGCGTTCAAATCACCGGGCGTAGTGGGCGTAGGCTTTGTTAGCCTCGGCCATCTTGTGCACGTTTTCCTTCCATTGAACGGAAGCACCCGTGCCGTTGAAGGCGTCCACGAGCTCTTCGGAGAGCTTCTGAGCCATCGGCTTGCCCTTCTTCTTGCGGCTGTTGTCCACGAGCCAGCGGATCGCAAGGGTCTGTTGGCGGTTGCGCTTCACTTCGCGCGGCACCTGGTAGTTCGCACCACCGACGCGCTTGGAACGCACTTCGACTTGGGGACGGGCGTTGTCAACCGCTTTGGTGAAGATCTCGACCGGGTCCTCGACCTCGGGCAGCTTCTTGGAAGCGAGTTCGATGGCATCGTAGAACACGCGCTGGGCGGTGCTCTTCTTGCCGTCGAGCATCAGCTTGTTGATGATCTTGGACGCCAAGTGCGAGCCGAACTTGGGGTCCGGCTTCACGAAGGGGGCAGTGGATTTGAAGTTGCGGGGCATGGTTGAGCCTTGCTGTGTGCTGGGGGGCTGGCGTTACTTCTTCGGACGCTTGGTGCCGTACTTGGAACGGCTCTTCATGCGGCCGTCCACGCCGGAGGCGTCTTGGGTGCCGCGCAGAATGTGGTAGCGCACACCGGGGAGGTCGCGCACACGGCCACCGCGGATCAGCACCACGCTGTGTTCCTGCAGGTTGTGGCCTTCACCGGGGATGTACGCGGTGATTTCCTTGCCGTTCGACAGACGCACACGGGCGATCTTACGAAGCGCCGAGTTCGGCTTCTTCGGGGTCTGGGTCTTGACCTGCAGGCACACGCCACGCTTGTGGGGGCATGCGTCGAGCACGGGCGACTTGGAGCGCTTAACCGGCTTCTGGCGACCCTTGCGGATCAGTTGGTTGATGGTGGGCATCGTCGGATGAGAGTGTGGACTGCTGTCCCGCGGTGCGGCGGGAACGCGTCGACCTGGGGGCGTGAGATTCTAGGGGTTTGGGGGGCCGCGTCAAGCCCCAGGTGGGGTCTCCCCCACCCCGGCCGGCCCCGCATCGGGGCCCGGCCGGGATGCCGGGAGGACTGGGGGGCTCCGGAGGCGCGCCAAAGGCCGGCGCCAGGGGCCCCGAAGGGGGTTACAGGAGGTCGTCCGGGCCGTCCGGGTCCTCCGCGTCGTCGAGCGAGCGCGGGGTCGAAATCGGCCGGTCGGTCATGGGATCCACGTCGCGGTGGCTGGTCCCGGTGGGCTTCAGCGCGCCACCCAGGGGGTCCACCGAGCCGTCCATGAGCACCGCCATCTCGGCGTCGAAAGCTCCACCGTACCCCATGGCCGCCGATCCGCTGCGGATCTCGCCGAAGTCGATGTTCTTCTTGACGCGCGTCCGGTAGTGGTCGCGGAAGCCGGTGCCGGTGGGCACCACGTGGCCGAGGATCACGTTCTCCTTCAGACCGATCAGCCCATCGCGCTTGCCGGCGAGGGCGGCTTCGGTCAGCACCTTGGTGGTTTCCTGGAAGGATGCCGCCGAGATGAAGGAGTCCGAGGACAGCGAGGCTTTGGTGATGCCGAGCAGCAAGGTCTGGCCGGTGGCCGGCTTGCGACGCTCGGTGCGCAGGGTCTCGTTGACCACGCGGAAGCGCTGCTTGTCCACCACCGCGCCGGGCAGGAACTCGGAGTCGCCGGGATCGGTGATCTGCACCTTGCGCATCATCTGCGCCAGGATGACCTCGACGTGCTTGTCGTCGATCGGCACCGACTGGCTGCGATACACGTTCTGGATCTCGCGCAGCAGGTACTCCTGGACCTCTTCATCACCGCGGATGCGCAGGATGTCTTCGGGGTACAGGGGACCATCGACCAGCGGTTCGCCAGCGCGCACTTCGTCGCCCTTGTGCACGCGCAGGTGCTTGCCTTGGGGCACGGAGTGCTCGATCTCTTCGATCACCTCGCCGCTGGCACCGAGGGCGCGCACGATGATCGTGCGCTTGCCGCGCTTGCGGTCCCCCAGCTCCACCACACCGTCGATCTCGCTCATGATGGCGGGATCCTTCGGCTTGCGGGCTTCGAACAGTTCGGTCACGCGGGGCAGACCACCGGTGATGTCCTGGGTACCCGTCGCTTCGCGGGACGACTTGGCGAGCAGTTCACCCTGACCGATCTTGGTGCCGTCCTCGACTTCGAGGTAGGCCTTCTCCGGGATCGGGTATAGGGCCAGCGGCTTGCCGTCCTTGTCCTCCAGCACGAGCTGCGGGTGCAGGTCGCCTTTGTGCTCGATGACCTGGGCGCGCTGGGTACCGCGACGGGAATCGCGTTCCACGCGCAGGGTCTTGCCCTCCACCAGGTCTTCGTACCTCACGGTACCGGCGAATTCGGAAATGATCGGCACGTGGTGCGGGTCCCAGGTACAGATCGACTCACCGGCTTCGATCTTCTGGCCGTCCTTGATCTTCATCAAAGCACCGACCGGGATCGCGTACCGGTCGATTTCGCGACCGCGATCGTCTTGCAGGACGACTTCACCGTTCCGGTTCAGAACGATGGTTTCCTTGCTCTTGTTGGTCACCGCGCGCAGGTTCTGGAAGACGGCGATACCACCGCGCTTCACCTTGCGTTCGGTCTCTTCGACACTACGACTGGCCGTACCACCGATGTGGAAGGTACGCATGGTCAGCTGGGTGCCGGGTTCACCGATCGACTGGGCGGCGATGATGCCGACCGCGAGGCCGCGTTCGCCGAGCTGGCCGCGGGACAGGTCCATGCCGTAACAACGGGCGCAGACGCCGAGTTGCGACTCGCAGGTGAGCACGCTGCGCACGCGGATGCGTTCGTGGCCCAGGGCCTCGATGCGCGCGGCGATGTCTTCGGTGATGACCTCGTTCTCGCGCACCACGACCTCGTCCATGACGGGGTCGACGATGGTGTCGCGGGCCACGCGGCCGCGCACGGCCTGGGCCAGGGTCACCGCCACGCGGTCGCCCTTGTAGATCACGCTCTTCGTCACGCCGCCCATCGCGCCGCAGTCGTCGGTGGTCACCACCACGTTCTGCGCCACGTCGGTCAACTTACGAGTGAGGTAACCCGCGTCGGCGGTCTTGAGCGCGGTATCGGCCAGACCCTTCCGGGCGCCGTGGGTCGAGGAGAAGTACTCCAGAACCTTCAGACCTTCGCGGAAGTTGGCTTTGATGGGCGTTTCGATGATCTCGCCGGACGGCTTGGCCATCAGACCACGCATACCACCGAGCTGACGAATCTGGTCCACACTACCCCGCGCGCCGGAGGTCACCATGCAGAAGATGGGGTTCACGCGGCGGGTGTTTTCGTCGTAGTCCGAACGCAGCACCTGCATGAGGTCCTGCCCCACGCGCTCCCGCGCGTGTGTCCAGAGGTCGATGATCTTCAGGTAGCGCTCGCCGTCGGTGATGACACCACGGCCGTAGGTCTCTTCGATCTTGTCGATCTCGGCCTGGGTTTCGTCGAGGATCTGCACCTTCGAATCCGGGATGCGGATGTCGTCCTTGGCGAAGGACAGACCGGCGCGGGTCGAAGCCTTGAAGCCCAGATCCTTGAGGTCGTCCAGCAGACGCAGGGTCGCATCGCGACCGAGCAGGCGGTGGCAGTCGCTGATGAGCGCCTGGATCGCCCCCTTGTTCAACTCGTAGTTGTAGAAGGGCATGCCGGCCGGGAGGATGTCGTTGAAGATCGCCCGACCGATGGTCGTGGTGATGTAGACGGGTTTGCCCGTCTCACCGGGGATGCGGCCGTTTTCGTCCACTTCCACCGGGCTGTCGTCGCGGGACGACTTGACCAGCGTGCCCACGTCGAGGCGCACGCGCACCGCCTTGTGGGTCGAAGCCTGACCGTGGCTGAACGCCAGGAAGAGCTCGTTCAGCGACGAGAACAGCGGCAGCCGCTCCGGGATGCTCACCGGGTTCTTCGCCAGGTAGAAGATGCCGAGCACCATGTCCTGGGACGGCGAGATGATGGGCGAACCGTTGGCGGGCGAGAAGATGTTGTTCGAGGACAACATCAGGGTCGACGCCTCGATCTGCGCTTCGAAGGAAAGCGGCAGGTGCACGGCCATCTGGTCGCCGTCGAAGTCGGCGTTGAAACCACCACACACGAGCGGGTGCAGACGGATGGCGTTGCCCTCGATGAGCACCGGCTCGAAGGCCTGGATACCCATTCGGTGCAGGGTGGGCGCGCGGTTCAGCATCACCGGGTGGTCGCGGATGACCTCTTCCAGGATGTCCCACACGTCCTCATCGCGGCGCTCGAGCATGCGCTTGGCGCTCTTGATGGTGTCGGCGAGCTTGAGCTCCTTCAGGCGCCGGATGATGAACGGCTGGAAGAGTTCGAGGGCCACCTTCTTCGGCAGACCGCACTGCGTCAGGCGCAGCTCCGGCCCCACCACGATCACGGAACGCGCGGAGTAGTCCACACGCTTACCGAGCAGGTTCTCACGGAAACGGCCCTGCTTGCCCTTGATCATGTCGGTCAAGGACTTGAGCGGGCGGTTCGAGGAACCGAGCACCGGGCGGCGGCAACGGCCGTTGTCGAACAGGGCGTCGACCGCCTGCTGCAACATGCGCTTCTCGTTGCGGATGATCACCTCGGGGGCGTTCAGATCCAGCAGCTTCTTGAGGCGGTTGTTGCGGTTGATCAGTCGGCGGTACAGGTCGTTCAGGTCGCTGGTGGCGAAGTTGCCCGAATCGAGCAGCACCAGGGGACGCAGGTCCGGCGGGATGATCGGGATCACGTCCAGCACCATCCACTCGGGCTCGTTGCCCGAGTCGCGCAGCATCTCGACGGTGCGCAGGCGCTTGATGATGTCCTTCATGCGCTGCTGGGAGCGGGTGGCGACCAGCTCTTCGCGCAGTTCATCGGACAGGGACTGCAGGTCCAGGCGGCGCAGGATCTTCTTGACCGCTTCCGCCCCCATCTCCGCCTCGAACTCGGCGCCGTACTTGGCGCGCGCGTCGCGGTACTCGTCTTCGGTCAGGAGCTGGTACTCCTCCAGCGGGGTGTCCCCCGGGTTGACCACCATGTAGTCCTGGAAGTAGATCACGCGCTCCAGGCTCGAGACCTTGACCCCGAGCAGGTTGCCCAGGCGGCTCGGCATGGCCTTGAAGAACCAGATGTGCGCGACGCTAGCGGCCAGGTTGATGTGGCCCATGCGCTTACGGCGCACGCGCGAGTGCGTGATCATCACCCCGCACTTGTCGCACACGATGCCCTTGTGCTTGATGCCCTTGTACTTGCCGCAGAAGCACTCCCAGTCCTTCTCCGGACCGAAGATGCGCTCGCAGAACAGGCCATCGCGCTCCGGACGGTACGTGCGGTAGTTGATCGTCTCGGGCTTTTTGACTTCGCCGTAGGACCAGGACCGGATGTCCTCCGGGGAAGCCAGCGTGATGGTCACGCTGCCAAAGTCATTGATCTGGTTGTATTTGTGATCCGACATGATCGGGGGTGGCGGTCTGGGTGAGCGGTCGGGTGGGTCGTTCGGAGGGGGCGGGCGGATCGGGGCCGTCGATCCGCCCGGCCGGCGTCATGGCTGGCGCTTCATGGGCTGCTGCCCGGGGACAACTAGAAGGTGTCCCCGGACTTCTTGTGCAGCTGCATGTTGAGTCCCAGGCCGCGGATCTCGTTGGTGAGCACCTCGAACGAGACCGGGGTTCCGGGTTCCAGGATGTTGAGGCCTTTGACCATCGATTCGTAGATCTTGGTCCGGCCGTCGACATCGTCCGACTTGACGGTGAGTTGTTCCTGCAAGATGGAAGCGGCGCCGTAAGCCTCGAGCGCCCACACTTCCATCTCCCCGAAACGCTGGCCGCCGAAGCGGGCCTTGCCGCCGAGGGGCTGCTGGGTGATGAGGCTGTAGGGGCCGGTGGCACGGGCGTGCACCTTCTCGTCGACCAGGTGGTGCAGCTTCAGCATGTACATGACCCCAACGGTCACGTCCTGCTCGAAAGCCATACCGGTGCGGCCGTCGTACAGGCGGAACTTGCCGGTGGTCGGCATGCCCGCCTCGGACAGAAGGGACTCGATCTCCTTCTCCTTGGCACCGTCGAACGCGGGGGTGTAACAGCGCACTCCCAGCTGCTTGGCGGCGATACCCAGGTGGGTTTCGAGGATCTGACCGACGTTCATACGGCTGGGCACGCCCAGCGGGTTGAGCACGATGTCGACCGGGGTACCGTCTTCGAGGTACGGCATGTCCTCCACGGGGCAGATCTTGCTGATCACACCCTTGTTTCCGTGGCGACCGGCCATCTTGTCCCCTACCGAGAGGTTGCGCTTGGTGGCGACGTAGACCTTGACCATCTCGAGCACGCCGGTGGGCAGCTCGTCGCCGCGGCTGAGGCGGTTGACGATCTTGTTTTTCTCCGCCTCCTTGTCGTCGATCTTGACCTTGAAGTCGAAGATCGCCTGGGCGGCCTTCATGCGCTTGTCCTGGTCTTCGCTCTCCTCGGAGGCGGCCATGCACAGCACCTTCACGCGGCGCAGCTCGTCGTAGGTGGACGTGTCGTCCAGCTCGAACGGCTTGCCGGTCAGGTCGTCGACCACCTTGATGCCGAGGATCGTGTTGACCTTCTCGAGCAACGCCGTGGTGTAGTGGCGCAGGGCGCGCAGGAAGTCCATCTCCGCGTCACGGATGACCGAAAGGGCCTTGATGCGCTCTTCGTCGGTCAGGTTGACGCGGCGGGAGAACTTCTGGGCATCGATGACCACACCGCGGGTACCCGGGGGCATGGTGAGCGAGGCGTTCTTCACGTCCACACCGGCCTTGCCGAAGATCGCGTACAAGAGCTTCTCTTCGGGGGTCAGTTCGCTCTTCGACTTCGGCGCCACTTTGCCGACCAGCACATCGCCGGCTTCGACGAAGGTGCCGACGCGCACGATGCCGGAGTCATCCAGGTTGGCGAGGGCGCGCTCACCGACGTTCGGGATATCCCGGGTGAATTCTTCCTTGCCGAGTTTGGTCTCGCGGATCTCGACCTCGTACTCCTCGATGTGCACCGAGGTGAAGACGTCGTCCTTCACGAGCCGCTCGCTGACCAGGATGGCGTCTTCGTAGTTGAAGCCGTCCCAGGACATGAAGGCCACGACCAGGTTCTTGCCGAGGGCAAGTTCGCCGCCGTGGGTCGAAGCGCCATCGGCCAACAGCTGGCCCTTGGCAACCTCGTCCCCCACCTGGACCACCGGACGGTGGTTCTGGGTGGTGCGCTCGTTCATGCCGCGGAACTTGGTCAGGTGGTACTCCTCGTCGTCGACGAGAATCACACGGCTGTCCACGTACTCGACCACGCCGGCTTTGCGGGCGAAGATCGGCATCGAGGAGTTCTTGGCGACCGCCTTCTCCATGCCGGTACCCACCACGGGCACCTCAGGGATGAGCAGCGGCACCGCTTGGCGCTGCATGTTCGATCCCATCAGCGCGCGGTTGGCGTCGTCGTGCTCGAGGAAGGGGATCAGCGCGGCCGAGACCCCGATGATCTGCTTGGGCGAAACGTCGACGTAGTCGAGGTTCTCCGGCGCCACTTCGACGTTGTCGCCGTCGCGGCGGGCCAGCACGCGCTTGGTGAGGATCTTGCCCTTCGAGTCGACTTCGACGTCGGCGGGCGCCATCACCTTGCCCGACTCCTGGTCGGCGCGCAGGTACTCGATCTCGTCGGTCACCACGCCCTTCTTGACCTTGCGGTAGGGCGCGGTCAGGAAGCCGTAGTCATCGAGCGACGCGTAGAGCGCGAGGCTCGAGATCAGACCGATGTTCGCGCCTTCGGGCGTTTCGATCGGGCAGAGACGGCCGTAGTGGGACAGGTGCACGTCGCGCACGTCGAAGCCGGCGCGCTTCCGGTTCAGACCGCCCGGACCCAGGGCGGACAAACGCCGCTCGTGGGTCAGCTGGGACAGGGGGTTGGCCTGGTCGACGACCTGGGACAACTCGCTGCGGCCGAAGAAGTAGTCGACGGCGCTGGAGAAGGTCTTGCTGTTGATCAGGGCCCGCGGAGTGATCTTCTCCGGGTCCTCCAGGTTCATGCGCTCCTGGGCGGTGCGGCGCAGCTTGAGCAGACCCTTGCGGAACTCCTCCCCCGCCAGCTCGGCGATGGTGCGCACCCGGCGGTTGCCCAGGTTGTCGATGTCGTCGATCTCACCGCGATCGGCGCGCAGTTCGAGCAGGTACTTGACCGAGTTGATGATGTCCTCGGGCTGCAGGACCTGGGTGTCCTCGTGGATGTCCTGGCTGAACTTGCGGTTCAGACGGAAGCGGCCCACGCGGCCCAGGCGGTAGCGCTGGTCGTCGTAGAACTTCTCGTGGAACAGCTCGCGGGCCTTTTCCAGCTGCGGCGGGTTGCCCGGGCGCAGGCGGGTGTAGATCTTGAGCAGCGCATCCTCGTGGCTCTTGATCGCCGGCTCTTCGTGCATCGAGTTCACGATGAGCATGTCGAGGTCCTGCACGTCGCCGTCGATCACCTCGACTTCGGCCAGGTCGCCCGCGGCGATCTCGAGGGCCGCCGTCTCGGGGATCGGGGTGGCCGAAGGCACCAGCACCTCACCCGTCTTGAGCACGACGATGTCCCCCACCGCGATCTTGTCGGTGATCGCCTTGGCGAAGGCGGTCTGGGTCATCGACTTGGTCTTCTTGACGACCTTGGTCGGGTAGAACTGGCGCAGCAGGGCCTGGTCGGTACCCAGGTCCTCGCTGAGGGCGCGCAGGAACGTGATCGCCGAGAATTTGCCCGACTGGTCGATGCGCACCGACAGCAGGTTCTTCTTGGAGACGTTCAGTTCGACCCAGGAGCCCCGCTCCGGGATGATCCAGCAGGAGTGCAGGTTGCGGTCCGAGCTGGTGTTGTCGAGCATGAAGTCGACACCGGGCGACCGGTGCAACTGGCTGACGATCACGCGCTCCGAGCCGTTGATGACGAATTCGCCCCCACCGAGCATGATGGGAATCTCGCCCAGGTAGACCTCTTCTTCGGTCGGTTCGGGCTTGACCAGGCGCAGGCGCACCTTGAACGGGTAGCCGTAGCTGGTGCGCAGCTTGCGGCACTCGTCGATCTCGAAGCGCGGCCGGCCAAGCTCATAGCCGACGTACTCGAGGCACATGGTGCGGTCGTACGAATAGATCGGGAACACGTCCCGCAGGAGCTCTTCCAGCCCCTGGTTCCGGCGGGCCGAGGACGGCTCGTCCGCGGCAAGGAACTCTTCGTATGCTTTGGTCTGGATCTCGACCAGGTCGGGCAGATCCAGGATTTCCGCGACTCGTCCGAACTGCTTAACCGGGGCATCCGGCTCGACCATGCGGCCGCCGTGCTTCGTCGTCATGGGGGCTCTCTCCATACCACCGACCAGCGACTCGTCGCAGGGGTCGGCGCAGAAATGGATATCGAGGGTTGGGTCGGAAGGCCGGGGTAGGCCTACCGGGATCGTGGTCTACCGCCGCGAAACACTCCGTCCGGGGGGAACGGGCGCGCTGCAGTGGCAGATGACGAGGGGTTTGGGGGGGACGGTTGATCTCCCGGGGGTACGAAGCTTCGATTTCTCCCACCCCTAGGGAAGCTGGCCATAGATATAGCCAGTCACAGGATACGGATTTTCCAGGGTGGCGCCAGGGCCAAACCGGGAAGATGCGTGGAAATGGCGCCACGCGACCCCTTGGGAGGGCCGCTCGCACCAGCCTGGGCCTTGCCTACTCCCCCAGGGAGTAGGAAATCGGAAAGCAGCGGAATCGAGCCAGCCGCCCGGACCCTGGGGGCCCGGGCGGCATGACAGGCGATAACGCCGATCCGAAGCGCCAGGAATCAGTCGATCTTGACTTTCGCGCCAGCGCCTTCGAGCTGGGTCTTGATCGCTTCGGCGTCGTCCTTGGACACGCCTTCCTTCAGGGTCTTCGGAGCGCCGTCGACGATGTCTTTGGCTTCCTTGAGGCCCAGGCCGGTGATGGCGCGGACTTCTTTGATGACCTGGATCTTCTGAGCGCCGGCGCTCTCGAGGATCACGTTGAAGGAGGTCTTCTCTTCGACCTCAGCGGCACCGCCGCCACCGGCGACGGCCATGACCGCGGCGGGAGCAGCGGCGGAAACGCCCCACTCGCCTTCAAGGTACTTCACGAGCTTGGACGCCTGCATCAGGGTCAAGCCTCCAAGGGTATCGGCGATCGACTTGAGCGCGGGCTCGAGCTCGATGGTTGCGTTCTCTTCGGACATGGGGGTCTCCTGGTTGAGTCAGATAGACTTGCTTCGGTTTCAGTTGGAGGCCGGAGTGAGCAGGGTCTCTCTCCGGTTGGGAGGGAATCAATCGGGCGGGTAACTCGGAGGCTACTTGCCCTCTTCTTTGTCGACGTGGGCCTGGATGACGCGCACGGTCGCCGACGGAACGGCGTTGATGAGCGTCGCCAGCATGCGGGCGGGGCCAGAGATGACGCCAAGCAGTTGCGAGTTGCAGGTGTCGCGGTCGGGCAGGTCGGCGATGGCCTCCGCACCCTTGGCGTCCAAGGCTTCCCCATCGAGGAAGGCGCCCTTGAACTGCACCAGCTTCATCTTCTTGACGTCCTTATCGGCGAATACCTTGGCGGCGCCGATCAGGCCTTCGGGGTCCCCGTAGGCGATACCGGTGTTGCCCTTGAGGGCGCTAACCGGCATTTCCACGCCCTTGGCGGCCAGCACGCGGCGGGCCAGGGAGTTGCGCACCATGCGGAAGCCGACGCCCTTGGCGGCGAGCTGCCCACGGATCGACTCGGTCTGCTTCACGGTCAAGCCACCAAAGCTCACCGCGATCAGGCCTTCGGCACCGGCGAACTCGGCTTCGAGTTCGCGCACGACCATTTGGTTTACGAGGTTCGGCATGGCTTACGCTCCGTATTCGATGATGGCACCCGGGCCCATGGAGGTGGAGATGCTGACGCGGCGCACAAAGGTGCCCTTCACCACCGCCGGGCGCATGGCGACCAGGTGGTCGAGGAAGGCCTTGAGGTTGACCGCAAGGTCTTCGGTGGCGAACGAGCGCTTGCCCACCGGGGCGTGCACGTTGCCGCCCGAATCGGTGCGGAACTCGACCTTACCCGCTTTGAAGTCGGTGACCGCTTGGGCCACGTCGGGGGTCACGGTGCCGGACTTCGGCGAGGGCATCTTGCCCTGCGGACCGAGGACCTTACCGAGGCGACCCACGTACTTCATCATGTCGGGGCTGGCGATGACGACGTCGAAGTCCATCCAGCCACCTTCGATTTTCTTGGCCAGGTCGTCTCCACCGACCTCCTCGGCGCCAGCGGCCTTCGCGGCGTCGGCCTTATCGCCTTCGGCGAAGACCACGACGCGCACGTCCTTACCGAGGCCCTTGGGCAGCGAAACCGCACCCCGGACGAGTTGGTCGGACTTGCGCGGGTCGATGCCCAGACGCACGGCGACTTCCACGGTCTCGTCGAATTTCGGTCCGGGAAGGCTCTTGAGCAGGTCAAGAGCTTCACTCACACCGTAGACGCGGCCGGGCTCCATCATGGCGCTGGCCTGCTTGTATCGCTTGCTACGCTTTGCCATAGGGATCAGCCCTCCACCTCGATTCCAGCCGAGCGGGCAGTACCTTCGATGATCCTGCAGGCGTGCTCGAGGTCGCGCGCATTCAGGTCGTTCATTTTGATGTTCGCGATCTCTTCCACCTGGGCGCGGGTCACTTTGCCCGCAACCTGGTAGCCGACTTCGCTCGACCCCTTCTCCAGACCGGCCGCTTTCTTGAGCAGCACGGCGGCAGGCGGGGACTTCAGGATGAAGTCGAAGGTGCGGTCTTTGTAGACCGAGATCTCGACGGGGATGATCATCCCCATCTGGTCGCGGGTCCGGTCGTTGAACAACTTCACGAATTCCGCGATGTTGACACCGTGCGAACCCAGGGCGGGGCCGACCGGGGGAGCCGGAGTGGCCTTCCCCGCGGGGCACTGCAGTTTGATGACGGCTGTGAGTTCCTTGGCCATAGCTTAGACCGCCTCTACTTCCCAGTATTTCAGGTCCACGGGGGTGGGACGACCAAAGATCGTGACCACCACGCGAACGGTTCCTTTGTCCGGATGGATCTCTTCGACGGCCCCATCGAAGCCATCAAAGGGACCTGAGTTGATTTTGACCATGTCGCCCTTGTTGAGGCCGATGGAGACCTGCGGGCGGGTTTCGGAATCGGTCATACGCGACAGGATCGAGTTGACCTCCTCCTCGGAGATGGGCGCGGGCTCACCGCGGCTTCCGAGGAAGTCGCGAAGGCCATCCACCCCACGCAGGACTTGCCGTGCGCGGGCAATGCGGGCCGGATCATGGTCATCCAGGTCCGCTTGAATCATCAGGTAGCCGGGGTACAGCTTGTTTTCGATCGTGCGCTTCTTACCGCCCTTCATGTCGGTAATCAGCTCGTAGGGCACCAGCACCTGGGCGACGACGTCCTGCAGGCCAGTGACCTTGATGCGCTGCTCCGCGTTGTCGCGGATGCGCTTCTCACGGCCGGATTGGCAGCGGATGAAGTACCACTTGTATGCCATTGGGGTGTCCTCCGGATCTACAGCTCGTTCAGGACGAAGCGAAGGATCCGGGCGAGCAGGTAGTCCGTACCCGCCAGGAAGGCCATCAGGAAGACCACACAACCCACCACCAGCATGGAGCCGTTGACGGTCTCCTCGAGGGTCGGCCAGGTCACCTTGCGCAGTTCATGCTCGGTCTCGATCAGCAGATCGGCGTTCTTCGGCTTGTTCAGCCAGCGGTTGAGCAACCACAAGCCGCCAAAGAACACAGACAGGGAGATGATCAGCGCCAGGTTCGGCACGAGGCCCAGGATCGGAATCGTGTCGATACCGATCAGGGGCTTGGTGGCCGTCTCCCCCAGCGAAATGCCCAACTGCGTGTGCAGGGACATGCAACCGTACACCAGGAGGATCGCCAGCGTCCAAAAGGCCGCCATGCGCGCCATCCGTCCTTGATCCTTGCGATAGGCCATTGTCGGTGTGGTTCGGGGGTTCGGGGAAGTGGGTGCGGATTCAAAGGAGCAGGTCACGCGCCTGCCCCACCTTGGGCCCTTCCGATGGCCGCTTGCGGCATCGGAAGGCTCGCCCTAGAGCTTCTTCTCTTTGTGCGGGGTGTGGGCCCGGCAGCTGTTGCAGTACTTCTTCTTCTCCAGCTTGTACGCCGCCTTCAGACGCTTGTGCGTCGTGTAGTTGCGGTGCTTGCACTGGGTGCACTCCAGGAAGCAGTACCGTTCTTTGATCTTCATGGGGCTCGGGGCGTTCTAGGCCTGCTCGCAGGCCAGGGGGATCGGGCACGGCGCGGCCGGACCCCGATTGGATCCGGCCGCGCCTTTTGAATCACTCGAGGATCTTGGTCACCACGCCGGCACCCACGGTGCGGCCACCTTCGCGGATAGCGAAGCGCAGCTGCTCTTCCATGGCGACGTTGGTGCCCAGGGTGACTTCCAGCTTCACGTTGTCACCAGGCATGCACATCTCAGCGCCACCCAGAAGGTTGGCCGAGCCGGTCACGTCGGTGGTACGGAAGTAGAACTGGGGACGGTAGCCCGAGTAGAACGGGGTGTGACGTCCGCCCTCTTCCTTGGAGAGGATGTACACCTCGGCTTCGAACTTGCTGTGCGGCTTCACGGTATTCGGCTTCGCCAGAACCATGCCACGCACGATCGCGTCCTTGTCGACACCGCGGAGGAGGCAGCCAACGTTCTCGCCGGCGCGACCTTCGTCGAGGGTCTTCTGGAACATCTCGACACCGGTGCAGGTGGTGGTGCCGGTCTTCTCGGCCATACCCACGATCTCGAGGGAGTCGCCGACCTTCACGATGCCACGCTCCACACGGCCGGTGGCCACGGTGCCACGACCCTTGATGGAGAACACGTCTTCGACGGGCATCAGGAAGGGCTTGTCGACATCGCGCTCCGGCATCGGGATGTAGCTGTCGATGGCGTCCATCAGCTCGTTGATGCAGGTGTAGGCCGGATCATCCAGACCTTTGCCCGCGTTCAGAGCGTTCTCGGCGCCAAGAGCCGAACCACGGATGATGGGGATGTCATCGCCCGGGAAGTCGTACTTGGACAGCAGTTCGCGGATTTCCATCTCGACGAGGTCGAGCAGTTCCGCGTCGTCGACCTGGTCGACTTTGTTCATGAACACCACGATGGCGGGCACGTTCACCTGACGGGCAAGCAGGATGTGCTCGCGGGTCTGGGGCATCGGGCCGTCCGCGGCGGAGACCACCAGGATGGCGCCGTCCATCTGGGCAGCACCGGTGATCATGTTCTTGACGTAGTCCGCGTGACCGGGGCAGTCGACGTGCGCGTAGTGACGGGACGGGGTCTCGTATTCCACGTGCGCGGTCGAGATCGTGATGCCACGGGCTTTTTCTTCCGGGGCCTTGTCGATCTCGTCGAACTTCATGTCGCGAGCCAGACCCTTGAGGGCCTGGTGGCGGCAGATCACGGAGGTCAGAGTGGTTTTACCGTGGTCGACGTGACCAATGGTGCCCACGTTGACGTGGTCTTTCTTCCTTTCGAAGACTTCCTTAGCCATGGTGGTATGTCTTTGCTATCCGTGGGCCGAGGCCCGCTTCATGGGTTGCAGGGGACGAGTATGAACCCATGACCCCCCATCCCGCGCAGAACACGCGAAGGGCGGGGCCAAAAGGCACATCAGGTTGAGATCGGGGATGGAGCTGCTGACGGGACTTGAACCCGTGACCTCTTCCTTACCAAGGAAGTGCTCTACCACTGAGCTACAGCAGCCGGAACCAACGCCCCAGACCGCTCCGCCACGAAGGCTTCGGGTCCCAGGACACTGGTGATCGGGATCTCAAGGATGCGCGCCCCTCACTACCCTTAGGTAGTCGCCGGCAGGTGGTACTGCCCGGCGGGGCTGCTGACCGGGGCCTGGCTCCCCCACCCTCGGCTCGCACCGCGGTGAAGGTTCACCTGGGGTGGAGCGGGTGAAGGGAATCGAACCCTCGTGTACAGCTTGGAAGGCTGTCGTTCTACCATTGAACTACACCCGCGAAAAACGCCTCGCACGAAAAAATCGCACGCGGTGATCGGCGGAAGCCAACTGGAGGAACCGCCAGCGCTATGCCACGGCAGGTGCAGCAGGGCTGCGTTCATTCCAGCGCACGCTCCGGGTCCTACCGGCTCCAAGAAAGCAAAAACCACAGCGAGCGCTGCAGGCTGAGTCGCGCGGAGGGTGGTGGGGAGAGCAGGATTCGAACCTGCGAAGGCTGAGCCAACAGATTTACAGTCTGTCCCCTTTGGCCACTCGGGTATCTCCCCTCGTTGGTCGGCCCTGCCCTTCTGGGCGCAGGCCCCTCTTCCCCGCGGGACAACCGGCTTGCGACCAAGGCCGCAACCCGTGCGGTTCGCCCACCGGGGTTGATTTGCGCGTCGATCCGGCGCCATAGCGCCTGGACCGGGGATGCTTTCCAGGAGACCGGTGCGATCGTGCCCCCCTGTCCCGCCCGTTGCGGCGGCGGAGCGCACTCCCGTGTCGTCCTTGAGATCGGTCGGATTTTTATGGAGCTAGTACCGGGAGACCCGGACCCCACTGGGCGGCGCCTGCTCCGGTAGTGGAGCCAGCGGCGGGACTCGAACCCGCAACCTGCTGATTACAAATCAGCTGCTCTGCCAATTGAGCCACGCTGGCGTTACCGGGCTGGCCTGGGCCAGGTTTGCGGGTCCGCTCGTGCGTCGCCCAACTCCGTTCCGTAGCGTCCCACAGGATGCGGAAACGCGCCGGGCGGCTAGTGGAGCGAGCATCCTACGGCTCGCCCCCCACCGGTCAAGGGTCCTGGGCAAAAAATCCGGCGCATGGCCGAATTCCCCGGGGCCCTCCCGAATCAGCGTTCCTGGGGCAGGATCTCGACCCACTCGCTCGAGGCCTCCACCGGTGCCACCTGGGCCGGCATCGCCGCGGGTCGGGGCAGCACGCGCTGGGGTTCCACCGCCCCCACCGGGGCCTGGGTCTTGAAGTAGTCGGAAACCGCGGTCTCCAGGACCTGGAACTCGACCGGCTTGGCCAGGGTGCCCACCACCGGGTCCAGGGCCATCAGCGCCGCCTGGGTCTCCTGGTTCAGGAACCCGGAGAAGACCAGGGTCGGGGGCAGGATGCCCTCGCTGTGGAAACGGGGCAGGACCTCGAGGGCGCTTTCGGCCCCCATGTCGATGTCCGAAAGCAGCAGGTCCACCGGGCGCTCCTGGAGCAGCTGGCGGGCCAGGTCGAAGGACTCGGCCTTGCGCACGTGGTAGCCACGTTTGCCCAGGAACCAAGCGACCAGCTCGACGATGCGCTCGTCGTTGTCGACGATCAGGATCTCCCGGCCGGCCGTGCCTTGGCACTGGCCTGCAAACGATTCGTTCGACGTCGGTTCCATACCCCTTCCTCTCTGGCGTGCTCGACTGGATCGGCGGGTGGTTGGCCCGACCTGGATTTGTGCGGTTCCAGGGGCCAGGGCCCCCATTTCGACGGGGCCCAGCCGTGGGTCCCCACGGGGCCTGATCGTAAAAGAAAATCAAAGCAAGGCCAAGACGTTGTCCGGATTCCGGTCACAGGAAACGGCGGGTTTCCTCCGCGCCAAGAAAACGCGCCCCTATTCCGTTTCCCCTATCCTGGAGGCCACCGGCGCGGCGGCCCCACCGCTTCCCGGCTGCGAGACCCCGCACCGCATCATGAGACACCTGATTCTGATCTGGGCCCTCCTTCTGCTCGTCACCCAATCGATGGCATCCCAATCCCGCCAGCAAGACTGGCAAGCCCACGCAAGCCGCGCCGAAGCCCTCTTCCAGGAGGGCTCCTACCGCCTGGCCTTCGAAGCCTTCCAGGCGGCCCTGTCCGCGGCCCCGCCCGCCGAGCAGCAGCCGTGGCTCGAATTCCGGGCCGCCCACTCGAACCTGCGCGACCAGGCCGCCGCGCCGGGCCGCGACCGCAGCGGGCTCGACGCCGCCGTCCAGGCCATGCAGGCCCTGGCCCAAGATGACCTGCCCCTGGCCGCCCGCACCCGCATCTGGGCCGAAGCCAAAGAAGCCCTGGGCGACCAGCTCTACCAGACCCGCCGCACCTGGAGCTTCGGCGGCGCCCTGCCCTACTACCAGGCGGCGCTCGAATGGTGGGCGACCAGCAGCGACATCGAAGTCGCCCGGCGCCACTACCTCGACCTGATCTTCAAGCTCGGTTGGCCCGCTTGGAGCGGCGGCGCGGGCAGCTATGGCGAGCGCAACAACCTGGTGCCGATCGAGTGGGTCGAAAAGGCCCTCACCATTGCCGAGCACGGCCGCGACAAGGCGCGGCTCGAATACATGCTGCTGCGCGGCGCGATTCAGCAGTCCGACGGCCCGTGGTGGGATCGCCGCCTGCAACTTGCCTACGACAACCTGCAAGCCCTGACGGAACGCGGGGAATTCGGCGAACACGGCCAGTGGCACTACGCCAACTGGCTGCTCAACCAAGGCCGCTGGGAACGGGATGAACAGGGCAACGCCACGCGCGTCTCCGATCCCGAACAGGCACTGACCGTTTTCCGCGACCTCGCAAAGTCCTCGGCGCAGTACAAACGCGCCGCCAGCGAACAGGTCGAAGGCATCCTGCGCGAGGAGCTCGACGTCACGGTGCAACAGGCGTTCCTGCCCGGTTCGAAGGTCGGTTTCTATTTATCCGCCCGCAACGTGCCCGACGTGGAACTGCGGCTCTACCCGATCTCGCTCGAGGACAACGTGGGCCTCGACCAGCAGAAGGAACACGCCTGGCAATGGCAGGAGGCGCTGAACCATCGTCGCGCCCAGGCCCTGGCCACTTGGCGCGAGCCGATGGTGCCCGGGCGCCCGTATCAACACGTGCGGCGTTTCCTGCCGGTGAAGCAGGACCTGGCGGTCGGCGCCTACCTGCTCGTGGCTTCGGGCAATGGCAAAGAAAGCCAGACCCTGGTGCTCGTCACCGATGCCAACGTCACCCTGCGGGGCAGCGGCAGCGAACTCTACGCCTGGGTCACCGAAGCGCGCAGCGGCAAGCCGATCGGCGGGGCGCGCGTGCACAGCAAAGTGCGCTTGCGCGACCGCTCGGGCAAGGGGTACTGGCAGGACTTCGACAGCCAGGCGGCGGCCGACGGCCTCGCGCACCTCGGCGCCCCGGAATCCCGCGATCGCCACGAGTTCTTCGTCTGCGTCAACACGGAGAAAGGCCCCGCCTTTGCGCTGATCACGAGCTACACCTCCGGCCAGGAACAGGGCTGGCGCATGCACGTGGTCACCGACCGCCCTGCCTATCGCCCCGACCAGACCGTGCAGTGGAAACTGATCGCACGCCAGCACGACGGGCTGCGTTACCAGACCCCCGCTGGCGCCGAGCTCAAGGTCAAACTGATGGACCCGCGCGGCACGGAGATCGCGTCGAGCCTCGTCACCCTGAACCCCTTCGGCAGCGCGTCCGGCGTCTTCGAGACCGCCTCGAGCATGCCGCTCGGTGCGTACAACCTGCGCGTCGAACGCGCCTCGGATGGCACCTTCCTGGGCAGCGCCGAACTGTTCCGGCTGGAGGAATACAAACGCCCCGAGTTCGAAGTGACCGTCGACGTGCCCAAACAAGCCGACGGCAAGCCGGAGGTCTACATCCTCGGCGACGAGGTGGCTCTGTCGGTGAACGCCAAGACCTACTTCGGCACGCCAGTGGCCGGCGCCCAGGTGGAAGCGGTCATCTACCGCATGCCGTACGCCCACCAGCCGAAACCCTACGGGCGTTTCCAGTGGTTCGCCGACTGCATGGTCCCGGACTGGGAGCGCGGCTACAACCCTTACTGGAACCGCGAAGAAGTGGCGCGCCAGACCCTCGTGACCGATGAGGAAGGCCGCGTGAACGTGACCTTCCGCACGCCCTACGGCCAGGGTCAGGAATTCACCTACGAAGTCGAAGCGCGCGTGGTGGACGCCTCGCGCCGCGAGGTGACCGGCACGGGCTCGGTACGCGTACGGCGCCAGTCCTACAACGCCGAACTCGAACTCCCCCACCGCATCGGCCGCCCCGGTGCGGCCCACACGGTGACGGTGCACACCCAGGACGCAAACGGCAATGCCCTGTCCGTCGCGGGCCGATTGCACCTGTACCGCGGTACGTGGGTCGAGGTCTGGGCCGATGAAGGTGGCCAGCCCGTGCCCATCGACGTGCTACGCAAACGCCGCGCGGAAGGCGCCTTCCCGCCCCCCGGCTGGCAGCGCAAGATCGGCGAGTACAAGGTTGAGGAGGTCGAACACCTAGACCTCTCCACCGATGCCAAAGGCAACGGCTCGTGGTCCCCGGTGCTGCCCACCGTCGGCATCTACCAGTTCCGCTGGGTCAGCCAGGACGAGCGCAGCGGCGAGGTGATCGCCCAGGCCTGGGTGCACGCCGCCGAAGCCGGCACGACGAACCTGCCGCTGGCCGCCGACGGCCTGTCGATCCTGGTGGACCAGGATCAACTCGGCGAAGGCGAAACGGCGCAGATCCTGGTGGTCAGCGACGCCACGGACCGCTACGTGCTGTTCAGCGTCGAAGCCGAGACCATCCAGCACATCGAAGTGCTGCACCTCACGGGCAACGTCAAACTCGTGCCCCTCGCGCTCACCGAAGAGCACGTTCCGAACGTGACCCTGTTCGCCCAGGAGGTGCGCAACGCAGGCCTGCGGCAGGCTTCGCAGGAACTGATCGTCGCCCCGAAGCGCCACTTCCTCAACGTCGAAGTGGCCCTCGACCGCGAATCCTACGCGCCCGGCGACAAAGGCACCTTCACCGTGACCGTCACCGACCACGAGGGCAAACCGGTCGAGGTGGAGCTGTCCCTGTCGCTCTTCGACGGATCGCTGCTGGCGATCTCGCCGGACCGCATTCCCGATCCGCGCGAGTTCTTCTTCGGCCACAAGCGCGTGCACCGCGTGGGCGGCTCGAGTTCGTTGCAGGAACGCAACTACGTGACCCTCGTAGCGGACGAGCAGGGGCGGCTGATGACGCCGGATCAATTGCTCTCGCTGCAGGAGAACCTGCGTTGGGAGGCAGAAGGCAAGGGTGCCTGGCAGACGGGGAAAGCCGAAACCGGCAACCTGTTGGAAGTGACCCGCGATACCGCGGCGACGAGCCAATTCGAAGTGGGTTATCTCGGAAGCATGGAAGACTCGGCTCCCGGCGCCCCGATGGAGCGCGCGCGCATGGCTAAGGGTATGGTCGCGGGGGATGAGCTCGCCGCCCCGGCCGCGGCTCCAAATCCCGAACCCGCTGGCCGCCCCGACGGCGGCGACCCGCAACCCGGCGGCACGATCACCGTGCGTTCGGACTTCCGCGAAACCGCCATGTGGCTGCCCGACGTGCTGACCGGCGCGGATGGCAAAGCCAGCGGCAGCTTCACCCTGCCCGAAAGCACCACGCGCTGGCGTATCCAAGCGGTGGCCGGCGACCAGGGATCGCGCTTCGGAATCGAGCGCCGCGACGGCGCCCGCACCGAGCTGCCCCTGATCGTGCGCCCGCAAATGCCGCGCTTCTTGGTGCAAGGCGACCAGGCCCGCCTGGCGGCCCTGCTCACCAACACCACCGACACCCCGATCGAAGCCACGGTGGAAATCGATACCGAAGGCCTGGTCGTGCTCGGCCACTTCGCCGATGGCGAGCTCAAGCAGGGCCATCAAGTGCCCGTGCGCGTGCCCGCCCACGGCGATCTGCGCGTGGACTTCCTGGTGGAGCCCCATGGGCCCCAGCATGAACTCACCCTGGGCCCGCCGGCGCGGGACAAGGACGGCAAGCCGGTCCGCCCCTTCGCCGGTCTGGCCAAGGTGACGATGACCGCCCGCGGCAAGGAATACTCCGACGCCGCCCTGCGCACCCTGCCGGTGATCGAACACGGCATCGAGGTCTTCGTCAGCGACACCGGTCGCATGACCCAAGCGACGCTCGATCATGAGTTCGAGCTGCCCGCCGGCGCCCCCGGCACCGTGCGCTTCGAAATCCAGGTCGCCCCGAGCATCGCCTCGTCGATGCTCGACGCCCTGCCCTACCTCACCCACTACCCCTACGGCTGCCTCGAGCAAAGCCTGTCGCGCTTCGTGCCCACGGCGATCGCCATGGACACCATGAAGCGCATGGGACTCGATCCGGAATGGGTCGCCGCCGCTTCGTTCGGCGGGGTCAACGCGGAATTCGCCGCGCGCACCCAGCCCCTGGGCCGCGAGCCCGTGGAGAAGTGGCAGGAGATCGCCCGCGCCGGCCTCGCGAAGGTCGAAGGCGAGCAGAAGGGCGACGGTTCCTGGTCCTGGTGGCCGGGCGGCCCGTCGAACCCCTGGATGAGCGCGTACGCCGTCTGGTCGTTGGCCCTGGCGAAAAACGCCGGCCTCGAAACCAGCGATGCGGTGCTGATCCAGGGCCGCAACTGGCTGCTGAACACCCTGCCCGAAGCGAACATGGAGCCCAACCAGCGTGCGTGGCTGTTGCACGCCGCATTGGCCGCCAACGGCGCCCTCGGCCAGAAGGAAGGTACGCCGGTGCTGACCGCCGCCTTCGAAACGGTCTTCGGCGCGCGCGATGGTCTCACCGCCTATGGGCGCGCCCTGCTGGCGATGGCGGGTAAGGCTCTTGGACGCAGCGAGCTGCCTGTGCTGGTCGACAACCTGCGCAACGGCGTGGTCTTCACCGATCCGGGCCAGAGCGGCATCAGCGGCACTTCGGGTGGCGCGCGCGATCGCACCGCCCACTGGGGCAGCACCGGCGTCTACTGGCACTGGCGCGAAGGCGCCGTGGAGAGCACCGCGCTGACCCTGATGGCGCTGATGCAGTGCGACCCGGGCAACGAGCTCGTCGTGCCGACCATGCAGTGGCTCGTGGCGAACCGCCGCGGTGCCCAGTGGAACAGCACCCGCGACACCGCCTTCTGCGTGATGGCCCTGTGCCGCTACCTCGAAGGCAGCGGCGAAGTCGCCCAGCCGGTGGCCTTCCGCGTGAGCCTGGGCAAGCAGGTCCTCGGCGAAACGCGCCTCGAAGGGCGGCAGCTGCTGCTCGGTCGTACCTCGTTCGTGGTGCCGACCGAAACGGCCGGCCGCCACCGCATCCGCATCGAGCGGACCGAAGGGTCCGGCCCGTTGTACTGGTCGGTCCAGGCGCGCCTCTTCAGCGCCGAAGAACCGATCCAGGCGCGCGCCAGCGATGTGTTCATCCGCCGCGATGTGTTCCGCCTGGTGGGCCGCGAGACCCTGCTCGCGGGCAAGGTCTTCGAGCGCGTGCACCTGAAGGACGGCGACGCCGTGCAGAGCGGCGATCGACTCGAAGTGGTCCTTACGGTACACGCTCCGAACGACCTCGAGTACCTGATGGTGCGCGACAATAAACCCGCCGGGCTCGAAGCCACGGTGTTGCAGTCGGGCCAACCGATGTACGCCCAGGAGCTGCGCGCGGACGAAGTCACGAAACGCTTCGGCCCCGCCGGCTCGAACCAGCCCGGCTGGACCGTGGGCGACGGCACCGTGTGGGACCGCATCGGCACCACGGGGCACAGCACCTGGCTGTACCACGAGCTGCGCGACCAGGCCCAGATCTTCTTCGCCGACCGCATGCCCGCCGGCACCTGGCAGATCCGCACCACCCTGCGCGCGGAGACCCCCGGCACCTTCCACGGCCTTCCGGCCATCGCCGAAGCGATGTACGTGCCGGAGATCCGCGGCAACTCGACCGAGTTGCGCATCGAAGTAAAGGAGTAAGCCCCTCCCCGGGCACCCACCCGATTCCGCGGGGGCCGGCTGCGTTGCCGGCCCCCGCGGTCGTTTGTTGGCCTTGGCGGTGCCCGCTCGCCGGGGCCTCGCCCCGCTGGCGGGCCCCGGCCCAGGGAAAAGCGCCCCCTGGCAAGGATTCCGGCGGCCGGGTCCGCGGCTCGGGGGGGCGGGCCACCGCGCGCACCGCCCCCCCCTGCTGCCCCACCGTGAGCCCACCCGGCGCGAATTCGATACGCGGCTAAGATGGAGCCACTCGTCCTGCCCCACTCCCTTTCCCCCACGACTCTCCCATGTCCGCCACCTTGCTCCTGCTCGCTGCGGCCCTGTCCACTCCCCAAAGCCACTCCACTCCGGTGCTCGACCACGCAAGCACTCGGACCTCGACCGAAGGCGAGATCGCCACGGTCCAGGAGTTCTGGCAGGACCCCGTCGATGTGCGCACCGCCGCCAACCGCGCCGGCCAATCCCTGGGCAGCGCGGGTCTTTCCGCGCTGGTCGCCACGGGTACCGCCTACACCGTCAACCAAGATCCTGAAGGCGACATGCCCCGCGACGTGGCCTTCCACCCCGGCGGCGACCTGGTCGGCGTGGCGTGCCGGGACACTGATCACCTGATGCTCTACTCGTCCACCAGCCACAGCCTGGTGGCCATGGTGCCGGTCGGGGATTTCCCCGTGCACGTGGACTTCAGCCCCAACGGACAATTCGCGGCTTTGCCCTGCGTGTTCGACAACGCGGTCGCCCTGGTGAACCTGTCGACCCTGGCGGTGCAAATGGTCCCGATCACCGGCGAGCAACCCTTCTGGGTGCACTTCTCGAGCGACTCCAGCCGCCTGTTCGCCGGCGTGATCACCGATGGCAGCACCAGTCGCGTCTCGGAGATCTCGGTCGCCAGTGCCAGCGAGACCGCGAGCTTCGCGACCGTGCCGGCCGGCTCGACGGGATTCTTCCTGACCCCCGAGAGCGGCATCTTCGGCAACTTGTTCACATCCTGGGCCATCACTCCCGACGACAGCCGCCTCGTGCTGCCCGATGGCGCGAACGATCAGGTCGCCGTCTATGACCTCGCTTCCCATAGCCAGCTGGCGCTGCTGCCGGGATCCGACTGGCCTGCGGGCGTGGATATCTCCACTGACGGCACCACCGCGGTTGTCGCCTACATGGGCACTGCCGAGCAGGTAGGCATGGTGGACCTCACCAGCAACTCGTTGAGCCTGCTCGCCCCCGCCGTCGACATCACCTGGCCAGCGGTGCGTATCACTCCCGACAAGAGCCATGCCATCGTATCGGTGCTCAACGCCGTCAGTTTCGTCAACCTCAGCACCGGGGCTGTGCCCTCGACTGTCTCCACGGGCACCGTGGGCGACATCGAGATCAGTTACGACGGCCAGTACGCGATGGTGTCGAACTTCAACACCCGCGTGATCTCCCTGGCCACGATGGGCCAACTCGCGGTGATTCCGTTTGCCGCCTGTGCCGACGCCGCCGCCAGCCCGGTGGCACACCGCTTCGTGGCCCTGAACAACCGTTTCCGCGAGGACCTGCAGTTCTACAACACCAGCGGCGCAGCGACGACCTTTGACCACGTGGCGATGGCCGGCCAACCGGTGGAGTGCGACGCCCCGCGGGCTGCGGCTTTGACCGCGGATGGACACACCGCCCTGGTCGCGGGCAACACCTCGGACAACGTGGCCCTGGTCGACATGGCCAGCGGCAGCGTGCTCGGGTACGTGCCCACCGGCAACCGCACCCTGGAGGTCGCCACCTCCCCCGCCGGCGGCGTGGCCGTGGCGGTCAACTCGGAGACCAACACGGCCACCGTGATCGACACCGACGCGCAAACCGTGCTTGCCACATTGAACGTGCCCTCGCGCCCCGGCAACGTGGTGATCTCCCCCGACGGCAGCCAGGCCTTCGTGCTCTCGGTTGCCGGCAGCGACCAGCTGCACTTCATCAATCTGGCTGGCGCCGCCAGCTCGGTCACCGGCTCGCTGCTGCCCGGCCAGACCGGTTCGATCCTGTACACCTTCAACGTGATCAGCGGCATGGCGGTCTCCCCTGACGGCTCGCTGCTCGCGGTGTGCATCAGCTTCGACGACATCCTCCTGCTGGTGGATACGCAGACCCATGCGATCGTAGCCCAGGTGCCGGTGGGCGATTTCCCGATCCAAGTGACCTTCTCCCCGGACAGTCAGTTCGCCTACGTCACGAACTCCTTCAGCGACACGGTGAGCAAGGTCGCGGTGAACCAAGCCGTGCCCGCCGTGGTCGGTACCGCCGTCGGCATCGACTTCCCGCTCGACGTCGTGACCAATGCGACCGGCGACTACCTGTACGTGGCCTCCTTCGGTGCGAACCGGGTCTACGCCGTCCGCACCTCGGACATGGCGGTACCGGGCAACCTGTTCCTGGGCGGCGCTCCGCGCTCGATGGAACTCATGCAAGATCAGTTGTTCGTCACGCAGACCGATAGCTGGATCAACCGCATCGTCGTGAGCGGCTCCAGCTTGAGTTTGATCGAGTCCGAAGTGCTCAGCGGTTCCCCGGCGGCCATGGTTTTCTCTCCGGCCCTGGGCACGGCCCTCACCACCGACCCCGGCGCGAGCGACTTCGTCAACCTCGTACGTTTCGGCGGCATCATCGGCACCTACTGCGACCCGATCAACCTCAACTCTGCCGGGGAGTTCGGCTCGATGTACGCCGAAGGCACCTTCCTCGCCGGTGGGTATCCCCTGCGCCTCGTGGCCGGCCGCCTGTCGCTGAACAACTTCGGCTACTTCCTCGTCGGCCAATCCGCCGGCAGTCCGGTCATCCCGCCCGGCAGCCAAGGCACCTTCTGCCTCTCCGGTTTCCTCGGCCGCTTCAACCAACTCAGCCAGATCGGCTTCTCGGGCACGCAAGGCGCCTTCCACCTCGACGTGGACACCCTCGCCATCCCCCTCAACCCCACCACCCAGATCCTCGCCGGCCAGACCTGGAACTTCCAGTGCTGGTACCGCGACCAGAACCCGGGCAACACCTCGAACTTCACGAACGCCATCGCGATCTCGTTCGAGTAGCCGGAGCTTCACAGCTCCCGCCATCCGCTCCCCGGGCGGCCCCGCCACTACGCGGGGCCGCCCGGTTTCCTATCACCGCTCCTGCGGTGCGCGGGCGATTCCCTGCCAAGCCATGGCGGGCCCTGGCACCGCCTCTCCGGTTTGCTTGTCGATCGAGAGTTGGGCTCCCGTGGCCTTCAACCACTGATCCAGGGTTTGCACCAGGATGGCGGCTTGGTCTGGGTGTTTGGATGCGAGATCGGTGCGTTCGCCGGGATCTTCGCTCAGGTTGTAGAGTTCGAAACGCGGGCCGTCGTGGAAGTAGATCAGCTTCCATGGCCCCGTGCGCACGGCGCTGAAGGGTTCGATGCCCGGGCCGTCGGCGCCCCAGCGGTGGGGTTGGTGCCAGAACAAGGAGCGTGGGCTGCGCTGGAAGAGCCAGTCCCGGCCGGTGAGCAGCGGCGTCAGGTCGCGGCCGTCGATCTCGGGGCCATGGTCGGTCTGCAGGCCGGCGAGGGACAGCACGGTCGGGAAGAGGTCGTGACTGACCACGGGCACGTCGCACGTGGAGCCAGCGCGGCCCTCGCGGTCGGTGATGCCCGGCCAGGCGATCCACATCGGCACACGCACGCCACCTTCATAGGCCGACCCCTTGCCGCTGCGCAGCGGCGCGTTGTGGTGGTGCGCGCCGCCCCCATCGGGCGCGGCGCCGCGGCCGTGGGCCGAGAGGCCGCCGTTGTCGGAGTGGAAGATCACGATGGTGTGGTCGGCGGCGCCGAGCTGCTCGATGCAGGCGAGGATCGCGCCGAGGGCTGCGTCGACGCCCTCCACCATCGAAGCGTAGGCGGCTTCGGTCCCGTCGAGATCGCTGAAGTGCGCGACGAAACGTTCGTTGGCCGTGATCGGCATGTGCACCGCGTAGGGTGCGAAGTGCAGGTAGAAGGGTTTGCCCGCGGCGGCGCTGGCGCGCATGGCGTTTGTGGCTTCCAGCGCCAGGCATTCGGTCAGGAACAGGTCGTGGCCGTGGTAGTTCTCGAGCCCCGGCACATCCCACACCGACGGCGCGCTGCCGGGTGCCTTGCCCTGCCGCCCCGCCTGCTCGAAGTGCTCACGCGCCCGATACGAACCCGGTGCCCCCGCCGCATGGCCCGCGATGTTCACGTCGAATCCCAGGTTCCTCGGATCCGCCCCCGGAGTGCCCAACGCACCGAAGTGAGCCTTGCCGGCGAGGATCGTCGTATACCCCACCTGCCGCAGGATCCCGGGCAAAGTCTCGCCGTCCTCCGGCTGCAAACCATCCACCTGCCAGGCCGGCGCCGCCAGCCGCGGATGCGCTCGACTCGTGTCCTGCCCCTTGTGCAACGTCCACCACGTGATGTGGCTACGCGCCGGCGCGCGCCCGGTGAGCAACGCCGCCCGCGTCGGCGTGCAGACCGGCGCGCTGGCATAGGCACTCGAAAACCCCATGGCCTGCGACGCCAAGAACTTCAGATTCGGCGTCCGGAAGTGCGACTCCACCCCCGGCAGCGGCACCCCGGTATCCCGCCACCCGAGGTCGTCCACGAGCACGAGTACGATGTTGGGTCGGAGCGGCGGCTCGGTGCCTGCCTCTTGGGCCAAGACGAACGCGGACAGGACCCACGCGAGGCAAAACACCGCGCCAGCGCGGCCTGCGAAATGGATTCGGGGCGAGACCATCAACCGAGTATAGGCGGCGCGGCCGATCCCGCCGCGCCGGGTGGCATACCCGCGCCAGCAGACCCTGCGTCTGCCGAACTCAGGTCAGGCATACCCGCAACAGGCTTGCCCCCGCCGGCCCTCTCCCCCGCTCTCAGCGCCGGCCCGGGCCGACCCGATCGAAGGCGGGGGGGCGGCGGGTTTCGGTGGTGAGGCCTTCGACGGCGGTCCGCAGGCGTTCGAGCAGCTCGGTTTGTTCGTTCTCCTCGAGGCGCGCGGTCAGGGTCGTGGCGGTCATCACGCCGGTGAAGCCCATGCCGTCGATGGTCGACATCGAGGCGGGGTTCGTTTCGATCGCGGCGATCATGTGGGACACGGCCACGGGCCAGTCGGCGCGCTCCATGGCGAGGCGCGCGAGGGCGGCGTGGGCGATGGCGATGAAGTGCGAGCAGGTGGCCTGGTTGGCGGGCAGATCGGCTTGGTTCTTCTCGAAGTGGTCGATCGAGCGCTGGTAGGCCGCGGCGGCCCCCTCCATGTCCTTGTCGCGGCGGTGGTATTCGGCCGCGAGCAGGCTGGCGTACCCCGCGAACCAGGTCAGGTTCGGCGTGGCCGTCGGGGCGGCCAGCATGCTTTCGTAGGTGGCTTCGAGGCCGCCCAAGCCGGTGGCGCCGCGGGTGGCGAGGATGCGGTTGCGCAGGCGCAGGTGCAGCTCGGCGGAGTCGGGGAAACGCACGAGGGCGCGCTGCAGGGCTTCTTCCGCCTGGGCGTGGGCGCGCATGCGGTTCAGGAAATCCACCTGGGTGCTGCAATCCTCATCGGTGCACAGGGGATGGTTTTCGAGTACGCGGTAGGCGGCTTGGGTATCCGCCACCATCTCGGGCGACAGTTCGGCGCCCTCGACACCCAGCGCCTCGCGCACCGCGCGGCGCTTGCCGCGCACGTACAAGCGCAGGGTTTCCAGGGCCAGGCGCCCGACGGCGTGCACCGGCATGGTCTCCATCGCGCGGTCCACGTGCGCCATCGTCTCCCCCGCCGTGCCGAGCCGCAGCATGCACTGGGCGAGGATCGCGTGGCTCAACCAACTATCCTGACCGCGATCGAGGGCGGCCTGGGCCAGGTCGCGGGCGTCCTGATACAGGAGTTTGCCCTCTTTGCTGCGGAAGTCGGCATCCAAGGCGCGCGCCATGAAGGAATCGGCCAATTGCAGCTCGGCCGAGCCGTCGCCGACGCCGTCGCTCTGCAGGCGCGCGGCGCGTTTCTCCAGGTCGCGTTTGGCCGCCTGGGACTCGGCCAGGATGCTCGCCAGGTCCGCGTTGCGCGCGGCCTCCGCACGCTGTTCGCCACCGAGGCGTTCCCCGCTCGCGAGCAACCCGCGCTGCACCTTCGCCAAGCCCGCGGCCTTCGGCGACTGGCTGCCGAGGGTCTCCATGGCCCCGACCAGGCTTTCGCGCTCGTCATCCGCCAGGGACAACTCCAGGGTCTGGATCATGAGCGGCAGGTTGCCCATCGTCGGGTCTTCGGTCATGGCCTTCCAGGCCAGGTGCCGCGAGCTCGCTTCGGCATTGAGACCGGCTTTGCTCTCGGTGAGGATCGCCAGCCGCATCAACTGCGTGCTGTACACGTCCCCCGCCGCCAGGGCCTTGCCCAGCATCTCGCTGCGCACGTTCTCGTCGCCGGTCAGGAAACGGCTCTCGATGAACTCCCGGTCCTCGCTATCGCGGCTCAGCAGACGTTCGGTCCAATCGCGGTCCGCATTGGGCACACGCGGCTTGATCTCCCGGCCTTCGACCCCCTTTTTCAGGGTCTCGAAAACGCTCTTCGTGTCGAAGGCGTAGAACACGTCGAAGCCCTCGGAGCCGTCCACTTCCACCAGGATGTGGCGCGGCGCCACGCGCTGGCCTTCGAAGTACTTCTCGAAGAGCAGCGGTTCGATCTCGATGTGTTCGCCGCAAGTGACCGTGCCGAAGCGCGGGCAGGGCACGCGGTTGCCGTGTTCGTCGTAGTCGCGCGGGCTGTGGCGGTAGGTCGACGCGATCACAGGCACGTAGGGCTCGTAGAGGGCCGCGGTTTCCGCCTGGCGGTAGCGGATTCCCGCGTAGTGTTCGCTGGCGATCTCGCCGTCCATGTTGACGCAGATCAGGATCGGCTTGCCCGTGGTTTCGGCCACGGCCAGAGCATCGTCGAAGTTGCGCTGCCAGCGGATCAGGCAGGGTTTTCCCAATCGGCGCGGGTGGGCGCCTGCCACATGACCTCGCGCGGCACGGAGCCGGCTTCCTGGCCTTGGGCGGCGGCGGAGGGGACGAACAGGGCAGCGATGAGGGCGAGGGCGATGGGGAGACGCATGGGTAGGGTCATGGGGTCTGCCATCATAGGCCAGCCGGGGCCGGGGGTATCAGGTTCTTGGGGGTGGGGGGTGGATTCCCTGGGCGCGGGGAGATCGGATTGGGGGGCCCGGTTTGCCGGGAAGTGCCAGGGGCGGTCTGAATAACGTTACACGGAAGCAGGTCCTAAGTTGTCACACTTCGGGAAGGCGTCGCTGCGCACGCCCTTCCGCGGCGAATTGTGGGACTGACGAACCGGTTCGGTATGTAACGTTTTTCAGACCGCAGGCCTACCACTGCCCCGGCGCCCGGGCACCGAGGCCCGGGCCGAAAACCACGGCGTTGCCGAGCAAGCGCGCGGTGCCGAGCCACGATCCGCGGTACGCGGGGTCCTGGGCGAAGAGCAGCACCTGCCCGTTGCCCATCCCCTCGCGCGCCAGCCACGCGCCGTCGGCGAGGCGCTCGCGGGCTTCGGGCCAGACGAGGCCGGCGAGGCGCACCCGTTCGGCGGGCGCCAAGCGCACCGGCACCTCGCCGGTGGACAGCAGCACGGTCGAACCGGCATAGGGCACCGCGAGTTGCTCGCCCAGGCCAAAGGTCAACCACGAGTGCGCGTCGCATTCGCTGCGCAGGATCGCACCAGCGGGCATGAAGCGGCGGGCGAGGCGGTCGGCGGCGGCAAGGTCTTCGTCGAGGGCCGCTAGGCTGCCCGGAGCGGGTTCCGCGTCTTCGCCCCCATCGCTGGCCGCGCCTTGCGCCGTTTCGGCGGCTTCCGTCGCCGGCTGCGCATCGCCCCAAACCAACGCCTCATCGATCGGCGTACGCCCCGCCGCCCGCGCCCGGCGCGCGGCGGCCTGGTACTTGTCGAGCTCTTCGATCGCCGCGCCGCGGGTGCGCACATCGCCCAGGGCCGGATCGAGTTCCGCCAAGGCCGCCGCCGAATCGCCGATCGCGATCAACGTTCCGCCGCCGCGCACCCAAGCCGCCAGCCGCTGCCAGTTGCCCTGCAGGATTTCGCCCGTATCCCCGGAGGGCACCACGAGCACGTTGTAACGACGCAGATCCACGCCACCGAGGCCGCCCGCGCCGAGCAGGCTGACGGGCATCGACAGGACCTGATCGAGGTAGTGCCAGGTGTGGCCGAAGTCGGTTTGCCCCAGGGGCTCGCCGCACAACAATCCCACCCGAGGGCGATGCAGCAGCGAGAAGTGCCCGCCGCCGAGGTCGGGATGATCGAGGTCGGGGGCCCGACCGCTTTCCAGGGCGAAGAGTTGCACCCCGCTTTGGGCCGCGGCCCCCTCGAGCGGCGATCCCGCCAGGCCCCAAAGCGCTTCCGGGTTCTCGTGTCGCCGCAGCAACAGCGAACCGCGCGGGAAGGTGCGCGTCGCGCCCCGGCCGACGGCACCGAGGAAGGGCTCGTCGGAGGCGTGCAGCACATACCCGAGCTCCATGGCCCGGGCGGCGAAGGCCAGCACTTGGTCGTCGCTGCCGTCAACCGCAAAGCCCCAAGGCACCTGCATCCCGTCGGGAGCGATCAATCCGCCGATCGCCGCCGGCGACTGCACCAGCACCTCGCTATCCCCCGCTTCGAGGTCGCACCACCACGCCGCCACGTCGCATTGGCGCGCCAGGTCCCAGGCGGTTACGTCGTACAGCCGCGATCCTTCGCCGCGCTCGAGCCGCGCGCGTTCATCGGCCAAGGTGGCCGCGTCGATGCGCGGGTCGAAGTCCAGGTACGAACGCACGAGCGCGCCCTGGGGTTGGGCCAGGCGCACCACGAAGCTGCCCGCGGGCAGCTCGAGTTCGTCGCGGCTCTCCCCCAGCGCCGAAACCGCCGCGCGGGCCTTGCGGGGCGCCGTCAGCCGCTCGACCTCGATGTTCTGACCCCGCAGGGCATCGATCAGGAACTCCACTCGCCGCGACGGATCGCCAGCGGGCACCACCCAGGCACGCGTTTCGCCCTCGGGCGGCGCAAGCTGCGCCAACCGGTGCGCCACGAAGTCGCGCCGCAAGGCCTCCCCGTTCGCCGCCAACGTGCGCAGGTTCGACCAGCTTGCGAGCACCTGCCCGTGCACGGCCTCCCGGTACGAAACGACTTCGCCGCCAAGCCGCCGGATCGGCGCGCCTTCGCCGCGTCCCTGCTCGTACAACATGCCGACGCCGCCGTGCAGGCTGCCCCACGCATCGCTGTACCCCGGATACCACGCATCCGCCCATTCGCGCGTGTAGTACCCCCAGCCCTGGCCGTCGAATTCGGTCGCCTGGGCATCGGCGAAACGCCCCTGCCAATCGATCAGGTTCTTGGGCAAGGCCGGATGCCGCGGCGCGGCCTGCGGATACATCAGGAAGGTGTCGAGCCCGCTCATCTCGTGCCCGTCGACGAAGAGCTGCGGCACCCAGTCGCGCAAGAGCGCCCAACGCGCGCGGGTCTCCGGCGCGATGCCCGCCATCCAATCCCGGTTCATGTCGAACAGGTAGTGGTTGCCGCGGCCTTCGGGCCAACGCCCGCGGGCCATGGTTTCGTAGTCGAGGTTGACGCGTTTGCCGCCGAACTGCTCGACCATCGACAGGATGCGCGCACGGCCGTCGGGGTTGAGCGAGGGATCGAGCACGATCACCACGCGCTCGAGCAGATCGGAAACCTGCGCATCGGTGGCGGCGAGCAGGTGCCAGGTGAGCGCCAAGGCCGCGTCGCTGCCGCTGGTCTCGTCCCCGTGGATCGAATAGCCGAGCCAGGCGATCGGCGGGGTTTCCGCGCACAGGCGCGTCAGTTCCTCGTCCGAAACCCCGCGCGGGTCCACCATGCGCCGGTTGGCCTGCTGGATCGCGTCGAGCCGCGCGTGGTTGCGCGGCGAGGTGATCCAAGCCGCGATCTGATTGCGGCCTTCGTAGGTGCGCCCATAGGTGCGCACTTGAATGCGATCGCTTTCGCTGGCCCAGATGCGGAAGAGTTCGACGATCTGCTCGGGGGAGGCCAGGCGCGAACCGGCCGGAGCACCCAGCACCGCGCCGACCGGGGTGATCGCGTCGCTGTGGGCGGCACCGGGGAAGAAGTCGGCCGAGTACTGGTGTTCTTCCCGGTCCCCGCGCGGCAATACGCGGTCGGCGGACTGCAGGGCAGGGGCGGGCAGGCAGAGGGTCAGGGCCAGGGGCCCGAGCAGACGGTGGAACATGGGGCGCATTCTACGAAGCGGTCGGCACTCCCGGCTCCACTCCGAGGGGGATCCCGCGCCCTGCCTGGCGTGGATGGCCGTGCAAGACGCCGATTACCGCCCCTCCGCCAGCTTTCCGGGAAAACGCACCGGGCGGAGCAATGCAGGGGAAACCCGCACGCGGTCCCCCCTGGCGCCCCCTGCAACGGGGGTCCCGCGGATTCTCCCAACTCCCTGAGGGAGCCTGCCCCCACCTCCCGCATCCCGGGAGGGGCCTTTGCCCCTTCGTTCCAACCCCAAGTCCCATGAAGAACTCACTGATCCTATCCATGCTCGCGGTGGGCCTGGTCCCTGCCGCCTTCTCCCAAGTCCACGACGGACCCCAGCCCAAGGACCGCTCCCAGGTGGTTCCCGGCGGCTCCCAAGAGGCCCGCGGAGTCTCCGTGCCCGTGGGTCAACCCGCTCCGCCGCGCCCGCACGTGCCCAGCGGGGTCCCCACCACCGAACTCAACATCCCCGGGAACCTCGAACTCGGCCCGGACCGCCAAGCGCTCTACTGGGATTCCCCGGCAACCGGCGAGTTCTGGATGCGCACGGGCCAATACAAATTGCACGCCGACAAGTCCGGCTTCACGTACATCCCCTTCCTCGGCGCCGATGCGCCGCAGAACTACCCCCTGCACCTGAGCCTCGCATCGGTCCAGGTCGGCGGCGAGGCACTGAGCCTCGATCGCACCCAATCCCCGGCCCGCGACGCAGATCGTCTGTCCTTCGACCGCGGTCCGCTGTCCGTGCAATATGACTGCACCGCACAAGGCGTCGAGCAGTCCTTCCACTTCGATCCCCTGCCCCTCGCTGGCGACCTCGTGCTCACCCTGACCGTCGATAGCGAGCTGGAAGCGGCCGCCAACGGTCGCGGTTGGCGCTTCGAAGGCCCGGACGGCGGCGTGGAGTATTCCGAAGCCTTCGTTCTCGACGGCAACCAGCCTATCGCCCCGGTTCCCGTGACGCTCGAAGGCGGCAACCTGGTCATCACCGTTCCGGCCTCGATCCGCGACCAAGTCCGTGGGGATCTTGTCATCGACCCTTTGGTGACAACATTCACCGTGGATTCCTCGACCCTCTACAACGACTGGGATCCGGATGTCGCTTACGGGGGAGTCTCCCAGGGCTATTGCGTCGTCATGGAGGACGCCTTCTCTGCCACGGACATGGACATCTGGTCCCGAGTCTTCGACAACGCGGGGACCAACATCTCCCTTTCCGCCTACATCGACATCAGTGCAGACCCTTGGCGCAACCCCTCCATCGCCTATCACCTGAACTCGGATCAGTTCCTCGTCGTGGCTGAAGCCATGCCGGCGGGCTCATCGTTCTGGCAGATCTGGGGTCGCATGCGCGCCGCTAGCGCCTCCACCGTGGGCACGGCCTTCTTGATCGACTCCAGCACGCTGCACGACCGCACCAACCCGGATGTCGGTGGCGATGTTTTCAATGCCTCGGTTTCCTACTTCTGCGCGGTATGGGAGAAGGATTACGGGACGGATCACGATCTGGGATACGCCCTGATCGATGGAACCGGGGCTTTCTTCGTCAGTCCGACGTCGCTCTATGTGACGCTCCAGAACGACATCACATTGCCCGCCATCTCCAAGAGTTCGGGCCTGACCTCCGCCAACGATGGTTGGAACATCGCGTTCGTGCAAGAAGATCTCGGGGGTAACGACAATTCGATCCGGGTCATCACGCTCGACTACGACGGCACCGTGCTCTACCCCCACTGGGCCGTGGACCAATCCCCCACGGTTTCCTGGTTCTCGCTCGATGTCTCGGAGCAACTTCCCCAGACCCACACCGCCACCGGCGAGCCCTACTTCCTGGTGGCCTATGACAGCATCGGCGCGATCAACAACGACCTGACCCTGTCCCTCTGCGCAGGCAACACCAAGCTGAGCGGAACCTCGATTCCAGTTCTGGAGCATACCGACGACACCATCGACCGCGATGGTGCGACGATTGCCACCACCACGACGGGATTCCTGGTGGGGTACACCGAGTACGGTAGCGGTGGTTCCACCATTCGCGTCTTCGGCGCGGAACCCTCGGTGAATCACCTGGGCCTCAATGAACCCCCGTACAATGTGGTCGGTACCACCCCCCTTCCTGGGGACGCTCCGCTGCTTGGATTCGCTTCCGCCCTTTCAGGTGGCGACTCCACCAACGGCCTGCAAGCGATGATCGCATACCAAGATGCGGCGAACAGCCCGGACTACAACGTGCTCGGTGCGGTCGTGCAGTCCAACGGATTCGACCCCTGCGGCGCCCAGTACTGCTATGGCCACCCCAACAGCACCGGGGAGCGCGCCCTGATGTATGCCGGTGGCAACCAGGACACGACGTCGAGCAAAACCCTGGGAACCATGCGCATGCCCCTGAACCAGTTCGCCTACTTCTTGGCGGGCTCGAGCCCGGGTTTCGTGGACCATCCCGGCGGCAGCGACGGAGCCCTGTGCCTCGGTGGCACCCTGGGTCGCTACAACCTGGCCAGTGAGATCCAATTCACGGGCACCGTTGGTTTCATCGAGATGCAAATCGACCCGACCAACATCCGTCAGGCCACCGGCAATGTGGCCGCATTCGCTGGCCAGACGTACTACTTCCAGTCCTGGTTCCGCGACAACCCCGCGGGCCTAGGCCACTCGAACTTCTCCGACGGCGTCGGCATCACGTTCGAGTGATCGATTCCTGACGGAAGACCCAAAGGGGCGGGGCCGCAAGGCCTCGCCCCTTGCGTTTCAGCGCGGCTCCACCGTGCAGGAGATCACGCGCGGATCGCGCCCCAGGTGCAGGATGCGGCTGCCGGTCTGGTTGATCGGATCGACGCTACGCCCCACCACGATCGAGTCCTGGGGGCAAAAGAAGGTTTTGGTGACTTCGCCGAAGATCGTGCGCACTTCCGCCACAGGCGCTCCCTTGGACACCATGTCGGTGACCTGCGGGAACACCTGTAACAGCCCCCCTTCGTCGGTATACATCCAGCTCGAACCGTTGCACAGGATGGTCTCCTGGTCGCTAAACACCGGCAGGCCGGGCAGCATGCCGAGGTCGCGCAGCACGTTCAGTACCCCGGCCAGGCCGTCTTCGATCGTGCGCGGCTGGAAGCGGCTCGGATCGCGCAATTCAACCGTGATCGCCGGGATGCCGAGGGCCGCCGCGCTGCCCCGCAACGTGGTGTCGTTCGGCGGGTTGTGCACGATGATCTCGGGCACCTGCAGACGGGCCATGCGCGCGGCCTCGGGGGCGTTCATGTCGGCGCGCACATAGAGCGAGTTGACCCGCCCAACGCTCGCCGTGTGCAGGTCGATCAGGTAATGGAACTGCCGCACGACTCGATCGATGAAGCGGTGCAGGTACACCGCACTGCCGCGACCGGCGGGTTTGCCCGGGGCGATCGAGTTCAAGTCGACGTTGTCGTTGAACTGGCGCTGCTTCATCAGCACGCCGGGCACGTTGAGGGCCAGCACCCCCACGATCGTGCCCTTGAGATGCGCCGGATCCAGGTCGGCAAATAGCTTCTGGATGACCGAGATGCCGTTGAGCTCGTTCCCGTGTAGCGCCGCCGTGATGCCGAAGGTCGGGCCGGGCTCGAGGCCCTTGGCCACCAGGATCGGAATGCGGATCGGCTCGCCGATGCCGTTGTTGGCCACGTGCAACCAGACGTGGTGGATCTCCCCGGCGGCCAGGCTCTCCAGATCCAAGAGGCGCATCGCGATGTGCTCGCGGTGCGGAAGCGGTTCGTCGGAATCAGAGGGATTCATAGGGAGTCACTTCGTCGAAGGCGACCTGCACCTTCATCGAGCCGAGTTTGCAGACCACGATCCGTTTCTCGCGGTCGACCTTGTGCACCATGACGCGTTGGCGGTAGCGCGGCAGGTAGACGAGGGAGCCCTTGCCCAGCCCCTGCAGGAACGCGGCGCGGCGATCGGTCAGGGTGGCGCCGGACAAGTCCGCGGCGAGTTGGTCGAGCACGCCTTCGAGGCGGCCCGCCACTTCGCCCTTGATCTGCGGCAGCAAGGCCCGGGCCCGCTCGATGTTGCGCATGCCATCGCGCAGGCGCTCTTCCAGGCCCCGCTGGGCTTCGCGTTCGAGTTGGTCCGAACGGCGCTCGATCTCCTGGGCGCGCTCTTCGACTTGACGGGCTTTCGCCCGGGCGGACTCGAGCTCCTGCTCGGCGGACTTGCGCGTATTCTCGGCTTCGACCCGCGCCTGACGCACGTCCCCCATCAGCTCGAGCAGCTCGCTATCGCGCCGCTGCATACGGGTCTCGCCCAGCTCGACCACCGCCGGCGGCAGGCCCAAGCGCCGCGCGATCACCAGCGCCCCCGACTCCCCCGGCGTGCCCACGAGCAGCGAATACCGCGGCGCCAGGGTCGCCAGGTCGAATTCCGTGCACGCGTTCTCCACCCGTTTGTGGCGGAAGGCGAATTCCTTGAGCCGGCCGATGTGGGTCGAGACCAAGGTCGGCGCGGCGCGCTTCAACAGGGTTTCGAGCACCGCTTCACCCAGGGCCGCGCCCTCGTCGGGGTCGGTGCCGCCGCCCAACTCATCGAGCAGCACCAAGGTGTTCGCGCCTGCCCCTTCGAGCGCGGCGCGGATGCGCACCAGGTGCGACGCGAAGGTCGACAGGTTCTGGCGGATCTCCTGCTCGTCGCCGATGTCGGCCAGCACGCAGTCGTAGAGCGGCACCGTGGTGCCTTCGGCGCAGGGCAGGGGCAGCCCGAGGTGGGTCAGGGTGGCGAACAAGCCGGCGGTCTTCATCGCCAGGGTCTTGCCGCCGGTGTTGGGCCCCGTGACGATCAGCATGTCGAAGGTATCCCCCACGCGCAGGTCGATGGGCACGACCTCGTCGAGGGCGCCTTGGCTGGCCTGATCGATCAGGAGCGGATGGCGCGCGGCGCGCAAGACGAGGCCGCGGCCTGCGCCCACATCCCCGGGCTGCATCGCGCAATGCCCGCCCACCGCGCGCGCATACGACGCGCCGATCGAAGCCCACTCGATGCGCGCTAGGCACGCCACACAGCCTTCGATGCGATCGAGCCGTTCGATCAGGCTGCGGGTGAGCTCTACCAACACGCGCTGTACTTCGCGTCCGCGATCCGCTTCGGCCGACGCCAGTCGGTTGCCGACTTCGATCACCTCGCGCGGTTCGATGAACACCGATTCGCCGCTCTGACTCGTATCGTGCACGATGCCGCGCACGCGCCCCGCGCTCTTGGCTTTCACGGCCAGCACCGGCCGCCCGCCGCGGCGATGCACGACGTTGTCCGAAAGCACCGCACGCACTTCTGCCTTGGCGAGCACGGCCCGCAAGAGCGCGGTGCGCTGGCCCGAAAGTTCCTCGATCTTGCGGTCGAGGCGCATCAGGAGGTCCGAAGCCTCGCGCCGCACGCGCCCGCGTTCGTCGACGGTCTGGTCGATGCGCGCGAGCAGCGGCGCCACGTCCGGCATGCTGGCGAAACCCTCGGCCAAGGCCGGCACGGACTCCGCCCGCTGCGCGAACCAACCCTTCAGGCGCAGACCCGCATCGAGCACCCCGCGCAAGGCCGCGAAACGATCCTCGTCGTAGGCGAGCAGGTCGGTCGGGTCGTCCGGCAAGGGGTCCCCCAGACCCGCCAGGCTCGGGGCCGCTTCTTCATCGAGCAGCCCGCCCATCTCCCGGCAGCGCGCCAGCGCCGCCCGGGCCGCCTCGGCCCCCAGGGGCCGGCATTCCTCCAGCGCCCGCCGCCCGAGCCCCGAGGAGCAAAAGGGCCGCAACAGCCCCAGGACCTCGGGCAGATCGAGCACCTCCCACGCGAACGCGCTGCGCTCGAGCGGAGAGTCGAAGAGTGGGGCACGGCGCGGGGGTTTCATTGGAGTCGGACAGGGTAGGCCGTACACTGCCCGCCGCCTACATCCGCCCCGCCAATTCGCCCCCTGCCACCCCAGCCATGCACAAGCACAGCACCCACGGACGCTTCGAGACGCGCGCCATCCATGCCGGTCAGCACCCCGACCCCCAGACCGGGGCGGTGATGACGCCGGTCTACCTGACCAGCACCTACGCGCAAACCGCCCCCGGTCAGCCGATCGGCGGGTACGAGTACTCGCGCACGCACAACCCGACCCGCACAGCCTTGCAGGACAACCTCGCGAGCCTCGAAAGCGGTCGCTTTGGCCTGTGCTTCTCGTCGGGCCTCGCCGCGACCAACGCGCTGCTCGATCGCCTGGTGCCCGGTGACAAGGTCGTGGCCGCTAACGATCTGTACGGGGGCACCTACCGCATCTTCACCAAGGTCTTCGAGCGGTACGGCATCGAGTTCGTGTTCGTCGACAGCAGCAACCTCGACGAAGTGCGTGCGGCGGTCGACAGCAAGACCCGTTACGTCTACATCGAAACCCCGACCAACCCCCTGCTGCGCCTGACCGACATCGCAGCCTGCGCCGAGATCGCCCACAAGGGCGGCGCCAAACTCGTCGTCGACAACACCTTCGCCACGCCCTACCTGCAGCGCCCGCTCGAGATGGGAGCGGACATCGTGCTGCACTCGCTCACCAAGTACCTCGGCGGTCACTCGGACGTGGTGGCGGGCGCGCTGATCGTGAACGACGAAACCCTGCGCGACGAACTGGCCTTCTTCCAGAACTCGGTGGGCGGCACCCCCGGCGCCATGGACTGCTTCCTGGTGCTGCGCGGCACCAAGACCCTGGCGCTGCGCATGGATCGGCACAGCGACAACGCCCTGGCCGTGGCCCAATGGCTCGAAGCCCAGCCCCAGGTCGACCGCGTCTTCTACCCCGGCCTCGCCTCGCACCCCCAGCACGACCTCTGCCGGCGCCAAATGAAAACCGGCGGCGGCATGGTGTCCTTCGAGCTCAAAGGCGGCGTACCCGCCGGCAACCACATGGCCTCGAGCACCCACATCTTCACCCTCGCCGAATCCCTCGGCGGCGTCGAAAGCCTCATCGAAACCCCGCCCTCGATGACCCACGCCTCCATCCCCCCCGCCGTGCGCCACGCCGCCGGCCTGCAAGACGGCCTCGTGCGCCTCTCGGTGGGCGTCGAACACGTCGACGACCTCATCGCCGACCTGGCCCAGGCCATGCCGAAGTAGTCCGCCCTCGCGCCATTCGCGCGGGCCGCTCCCCTACCCCGGGGAGCGGCCCGCGCTGCGTTTCAGAACGTCAGCGAAATGCCGTTCGATAGGTTGCTCATACCGAACCCATCGCGGTACCAAAGCTGAAGGTGCACGGTGGATCCGCCCCAAAGACCCGACCCCCACGGCGTATTCACCGGAAGCCGGAACCCGCTCCCGGAAACCGTATTCGCGGCGAGGTTCTGCCAGTGGCCGGATGCATCGAAAACGCCCAGGGATTGGAAGCCGCCCGCGTCGAAGTTGTAGCGACCGACCGGCCCCGATAGCGGATCCAAGCAGAGCAGGCCAGCACCGAGGGCCGTGCCTGCGGTAGGTGCGGCTTCGCCGGCAATCAGAATGCCAAATGCACCCACCGGCCCCTGGACCGCGTCGATCTGGATCGACAGGTACGAGGGACCCTCGGGCTGCCACGCAAACAAATCCACGGGCAATCCGGTCGAATTGGCCGCGGCCCCACCGCAGAAGTCCTGAGCCAACGGTTCAGGCGCTAGTCCACCTGCCCCCTGAACCGTCAATTGCGCAGTCTGGCAAGGATCCGGTCCTGCCGCGCCCGGCACGGGAGCGAAGTTCAGCCCCACCATCTCCGGCCAATTCGTGTTGTTCGTCCAGGTGACATGGGCTGGATTGCCTGTGGAAGCCTGGATGAGGCCAAACGGGAAGGTATCCGTGAGCATATCGAGGATCTCCAAGTGGCCGATGCCGAACGGCAGGTCCACCTGAACGTCCAGCGTGCGGCCTGGATACACGTTGATCCTCAATTTCTGGATGGACCAGGGATCGATGTCCAGATAGGTGCCGTCCAGCAAGAACGGCCCATATTCCCCTGAAGAGAGCTCAAACGCGGGTCGCATGCATTGGTGCGTGGTCACGTCGAGGGTCAAATCGTAGACCGCGCATTCTGTCGCTCGGACCTGCAGGATTGCCGGTGCCGGCTGGCTGTCTGGATTGAACAGGTAGCCAGGTACGGTCGTGGTGATCGGGGCGCAATCCAGGTCAGGTTCGATCGTCACCGGGTCGGCACTACTTACCGAATACCGGAGCACACTCTGCGGGGGCATCATGACCTGGTAGAAGTCCGGATCCAGGTTGGAGGCAAACAACCCCGGCCAGAACCCCGGTTGGATCGGCGCGGCCTCCGAGCAGGACTCATTGGGTTCAAACGCGTCGTCGCTGCCCCCCGAGCCAGAACAACTTGTCGGCAACAGCTCCACAACCAACTTGTACTGCGCGCACTCCACGCTGGACGCAGTTCCCACCTGGATCATGACTTCGCGGTCTTCGAACGAGAAGTTGTCAAACTCCATACCTACCGAATACGGGGGTTCGCAATCATCCCCGAGGATGCGCGCCACGGCCATGGGCACGGCACTACCCGGGATCTGCACCTGCAATCGGTTCATTGCGGGAACCCATACCTTGTAGTAATCGGGATCCCCCTGCTGGACCGTAAGGCCCGTATGGGTGCCCACAACGAGGGGGGCGGCGGCCACGCAACTGTTGTTGGGTTCGAGCGCATCCACTTCCTGGCCTGCAGCAGCGCAGTGCATGGGCGTGATCGCCAGGGTCCCAGGTCCCCCCACATCCGAGACGGCCAGCCCAGTCGTGTTGTAGATCACCACCGTGAACACTTCCCCGGGGACCACCGCATCCAACTCGGCGAATGCGAGCGGCCCGCCCACGTTTTCGAATTGCGTGCCGGCCACACAGCTCAGGTTGCAGCCGTTGCCGTCGAGCACGAGCACTCGCCGATCGCCACCTACGTTTTCCACCTCGAAGCGCACGGGACCGGATTGAAGCGCCGTCCATTCGAACCAGCCCTCATACGCCGTTCCCAAGGTCATGATGGAACAGCCGGCGTAGGCCATTCCCCCTGTCCCCCCGGTGGTGGTGTCGTAGGGCACCAGCCCCAGCCCCGCAATGGGCACGGGATTCACGCAGGAAGTGCCCTGGGCCGGTGCCGTCTGGGTCAATATGGGTACGAGGCACGCGGGAACCGCAGCCATCAGCAGGCGAGATCGTTTCATGATACGGAAGCAGGGGCTTCGACCGCGAAAGCGGCCGAATCACGGGAATGGAAAAGAAGCGGTGCAAACGGCATGCCCCGAGGAGGATGCCCCTCCGGCGCATGCTCCGTAAGTCGCTTCCTCCTGTTCCTAGTGCCCGCCCGCGGGTGGACTACCGACAATTCGCCTCGCCAAGGAGAACCCTGGCGTAGCGAAATCCGGCACACGGTGGCCATCAGAACGTCAGCGAAACCCCATTCGACAGATTGCTCGTGCCCCCCACGTCGCGGTACCAGAGCTGCAGGTACAAGGTCGAACCCGCTGCCAAGGTGCTCCCCCACGGCGTGGTCGCAGGAATCGCGTAGCCCGAACTCGCCGCCGAATTGCCGGACAAGTTGCGCCAGACCCCATGCGGGTCGAAGTAGCCGAGGGATTGCAGCGGCCCCGGCCCGATGTTGTAACGCCCCAGCGGGCCCACCGTGGGGTCCAGGCACAATACTCCGCTGCCCACCACCACGCCGGTAACATTCTGACCGGATCCGCCCACCAGGATGCCGAATTGCCCAGGCGGCCCCTGGGTCGCCTCCGCTTGGAGATTCGCAAGCGACCCCACGTCGACCCAGGCGAACAGATCCACGGGAGAACCCGTGGAGTTCGGGGTGGCCTGGTTGCAGAAGTACCCGATTTCCGGAGCGGCAAGCGTGCCCCCCGATCCACGGACCAAAATCGTGGCACCGATACACGGATCATAGACGCCGCCAGGCCAATCCACACTCAAGCCGCACGTCAGTCGGGTATCCATGGGACTCGTATTCGGGTTGGTCCATTCCACGTGCATCGCGTTGCCGCTGTCCATGATGTAGTTCCCGCTCAAGAAGCAGTCGAACCAGCTCTCGCAGCATCGGATTTCCCCGGTGACTCCGGCCGGCAGAAGAATGTCCAATTCGACCCTCTGGCCAAGAGGGACTTCGACGACGAAGTCCTCGACATCGAACGGATCGATCCACGGATAGAAGCCCTCGAGCAGGAGCGGGTAGGTCAAGCGCCCCCCCAGGTCGTACACGGTATGGCTGCAGGTGAGCGGGGTCACATCGAATACCGCGTCGTAGTCTGCACAAGTAGAGCTACCCACTTCGATGTAGACCGGATAGGGCTGATCGGTCCGATTGACCAAGCGCTGGTTCCGCACATCGTTGAGCGGGGATCCGAGAGCATCGGTGAAATGCAGCTGCAGGTAGGACGCGGAAACCAGCTCGACTTCGAGCATGTGGCTCGGTGGCACATCGACCCGGTAGAAGTCCGAATCCCCTACCGCAACAAAGAGTCCCGCGTGCATCCCCGGGAGCGCCACGGCAGCCTGGGCCAGCGTATCGTTGGGTTCAAACCCATCGTCACTCGTGTTCGCAGTCGTACAGTCGACGTTCGCAAAGGTCACTTGCAGATCGTACGTCCCGCAATGCACGGCATCGGATGTGTGGATCCGGAAGAAATGTTCGACGGGGTCCAGCGTGAAGTTCTGAATAGGTGCCCCGAATGGCGTTGTGGGAGGCGCGGAACAATCCGTACCGCGATACTGCACTTCGATAGAACCGCTGGACCCGCCATTCGGCCATACAACCAACTCCGTCAAAGGTGGGATCGTGACGGAATAGTAGTCATCGTCCCCCGGCTGTACCGACAAACCCGAATACACGCCCGGCCCGAGTGCAACGGCCTGGCTGCAATCATCGTTGTCCTCCAGGGCATCTGTCGACGCGCCAAGCTGGGTGCAAGGCAGAGCCTGCAAGATTCGCAAGTCCCCCGGCCCCCCGACGCCGGATACGGCCAAGCCGGTACTGTTGAAGATCACCACGCGCACCATGTCCCCCACCTGCGCGTCCATCAATCCGGTGAATGCGACAGCAGACCCCCCAGTGTTTTCGTACAGGGTTCCCTCCAAACACGCCGCCGGACAAGCACCCGGCGTCATCAACAGCACGCGCCGATCGCCCGCGATGTTGTCCACCTCGAAGCGCACCGGACCCGCCTGGGTCGCGGTCCACTCGAACCAGCCCTCGTAGGCCGTGCCCATCGAGGTGATGGAACAACCGGCAAACGCGATGCCGCCGGCAGCTCCAGCCGTGGTGTCGTAGGGGAACACGCCAAAACCGGCGATCGCCTGGGCCGAACCACAATCGGGCCCCTGCGCAAAGGCGGCGACTGGCCCAAGGAACAGCGAGGTTGCGAGTGGCGCAAGCAAGCGCCGGATCGTGAGGGACATCATGGTCGCGGATTCAATGCGGACAATGGGAGAGGAGGCAGTTCGCATCCCCTCCGATTCTGCCAACCGTCAGCACGGCGGGTCTGCAATTCCACAATTTTGTCGCCTGGCCCCTTCTCGCGTCGCCCTGAGAATTCGACCGCCTGAGCGGCTCGCCTGCCAAACTCAACAGCCCATCCAAACGATATGGGAGAAAGGAAATGGGAATCGAGAGTTTCCTCGAATCCGGCGGGTTCCCGCCACCCCCTCGACTCCCGAGGCTACGGCCGCTCGAAGCGCAGGAAATAGTTCTCGTGGAATCCCGGGATGGTGACCTCTTCGACGAAGCGGAAGCCCGCGGCCTCGACTTCGGCGCGCACCTCCGCCTTGCCCGCGCGCACGTGGCCGAGGATCCACTCGCGGGACACATCGGGGATGCGTTCGAAGTCGACGATGACCAAGCGGCCGCCGGGCTTCAGGGCGCGCTGGAGGGAGGCGAGCATGTCCTGGTGGTACTCGAAGTGGTGGTAGGTGTCGCAGACGAAAGCGACGTCCACGGAGGCCTTGGGCAGTTCGACCGAGTGTTCCAGCGACTGGTAGGGTCGCACGTTGGCGAGCCCGGCTTCCGCGACGCGGGTGCGCAGGTGCTCGACGAATGCCGGCGAGATATCCGCCGCCAGGACGCGGCCGTCGGGCCCCACGGCTTCCGAGAAGGGTGCGGTGAAAAGCCCCGTACCCGCCCCCACATCCACGATGCGTTCCCCCGGCTGCAAGTCCAAGGACCCCACCACCGCCGCCCGCTGCGCGCAGATCTCGCGGCTCTCCACCTCCCAACGGTTCTGCCAATCCTCGGGGTTCAGGTCCTCGTCGAGGAACGGGGCGTTGATGTTCTCGGGCACGGGGCTGCGCTCCTCCTGCACGGGCATCGGCGCATCGAGGGAAGCACAGGCGGCCAGCAGCAACGGGACGATCAGGGTGAGTTTTCGCATGGCGCAATTCTAGCCAGGGCCCCTGCCCCTGGTCCCGTCCGGGTGAAGAGAAGGCGGCGATCCCACCCGATTCCGCACCCCGTTGCGGCCCTTGGGCCCTCAAAAGGTCAGCGAAATGCCATTCGACAGGTTGCTCATGCCGCCGAAGTCCCGATACCAAAGCTGGAAGTGCAAGGCCAAACCCGCCGTCACGGTCGCACCCCAAGGGGTCTGATCCGGCACCAGGTACCCACTCGCCGTGGTCGAATTGCCCACCGCGCTGCGCCACAATCCATCGACATCGAACTGCCCGAGCGACTGCAATTCACCCGGCACGTTGTAGCGGCCGAGGAATCCACCCGCTCCGCTCAGGCACAACTCGCCCTGCGAAAGGGCGACTCCGGGCAGTTGCAACCCGGTCGCGACCACCAGATAGCCGAACATCCCCGGCACCCCATGCCGGCATTCGAACTGCACCTCGGGTTCGTAGATGCCAAGGGGCTGCCAAGCCACCAGCTCGGCAGACCAGCCTAGCGAGTGGTTGTGGCCCGGGTCGCAGAAGGATTGCTGCAAGGGCGAACCGAAGGCCCCACCGACTCCATCCAACTCGATGCGGATGCGGTCGCAGGGGTGCGCGCCAAAGGAGGTTGCGGGGGCCACATCGAACTGGAACTCGGATTCCTCCCAGGGGGATGGATTCTGGACCACGACGATCGCTGGATTGCCCACCGTAGTATTGGCCGTACCGTTTTCGAAGCACCCATATCCGTAGTAGGTCGCAGGGTCGCACCACCGGACCCGAAGGTCCGGCGTGCCCGTATGGAAAGCCCGCACCGTGGCGGTTTGGCCCGGGGCCAGGGATACGCGGAAGCGCAGGTCCCCGTTTGCCTCGAAGCCGGAGTACGTGCCCGCGAGCAGGCCATTGCGAGAGGAGTACACGCCTTGAACGGGTGACAGCAATTCGAAGGGAGCTTCCAGGCAACTGCTGGCATTCAACGCCACGAACAAGTCGTACCGGTGACAGCTATCCGAACGCACCTCGAACACCACGGTGCGCGGTGCGAGCGAAGGGTTGACCAAGATTCCGCTGGTCCACTGCTCCTCGAGCAAATCTCCGCCGCCATCGAAGAGGCGCATGTCGGGCAACGAACCCAACAAGGGATCGGCCTGCACTTCCAGAATCTGGCGCGGCGGAACGGTCACTTCGTAGAAGTCCGGATCGTCCGCTCCCACCCAAAGCCCGGCGAGCCAACCCGGCCCCAACGGGTACGCGGTGGCAACGGTGTCGTTGTCTTCCAAGCTGTCGTCCGCCCATAGGTCTGCCGGACAACCCAGGCTGTATTGGGCAACCACCATGGAGTACTTGGCGCACAGCACGCCGTCTTCCGGCGCAACGCGCAGGAAGGCCGAACGCGGCGTGGTCGAGTAGTTCGTCAGAGGGAGGATCAGGCCCGAATCCAGTACCGCTCCACAGGCACCATCGAGCACCTCCCCGATCACACCCGTCCCCGTCCCCAAGTCCACGACCAGCCGCTGCATGGGTGACAAATCCACCCGGTAGTAGTCCAAGTCGCTCGCTTGCACGGTGAGAACCGGGTAGGTCCCGGTGGCCAACCCCATGGGCTGGGCACAATCGTAGTTCGGTTCGAGCGCATCCGGCACCTGCACGGCCGGATCGCACGGAAAAGTCCCAATGCGCAGCTCGCCCGGCCCCCCCGGCCCCGACACGGCCAAACCCACCGAGTTGTAGATCACCACGTGATACGACTCACCGGCCACGGCCTGATCCAGGGAGCAGTAGGCGATCGGATTGCCCTCCGGACTGGCGAACTGCGTGCGCGCTAGGCAACTCGACGGGCAACCTGGCCCATCCATCAACACCACCCGCCGGTCCCCCGCCACGTTGTCGACTTCGAACGAAATCGGCCCATCGATGGGTGCCGTCCAAAGGAACCACCCTTCGTGGGCCGTGCCCATCGAAGTGATCACACACCCTTGGAACGAAATGCCACCCGAGCCCCCCACCGTGGTGTCGTAGGCAACAGCCCCAAAGCCGGTGATCGGAGCGGCGGAAGTGCAGTCGATCCCTTGGGCAGCCGCCGACGCGGCAAGGGCGATCGTGAACGCGAAAGAAAGCAAGTTCTGGAACATGGACGGAATCGTGGTTGCGACCCCAGGACTCGCGAACGGACATCCGGGAAGGGGTCTCCATGGAATCCCAATCCATTGCAAGCCATCGCACAAGGGGGATTTCTCGGGGTACCCGCAGGGCGAAATCCCCTGCTGCCTTGCCCTGCGCGGATGCGCACGCAGCGGCTGGCCCCATGCCCCCCACAGGAGCCAAAGAAGCGCCATCCGCCGTCCGCACCCCGCTTGTCGTGCACTTCCGCCCACCCAACGGCGGATTTCGGGAATATTCAGAAAACCCCCGACGACGGGCCCCATGCCCCGAATGGCGCGGAAACTTAAAGTCCGCCGGCCCCTGCCAAAGCAGAAACCGGCGGACCTTGCTTCTCGTCTCCCCGCCCGCAACCATCGATTGCGGACGGAGCCACTTGCCGCATCCACGCCCCCGCGGCGCACGCCGCAGTCAGGGCATGGAGGGTTCTTGTCAGGGGATCGGCAGGGGCAGCAACAGGGGGGCCGCCAAAGCCGCACCGGAGGTGTTCTGCAGGTTGCCATGCAGGCGCAATTGAGCGCCAGTCGGCCAACCACCGCCCGGGGGCAGCAACATGAGCACACCACCGGGCATGCTGGTGCTGAAGACCACCGGATCCCCGGCCCCGTCGATCACCTCGACCCCGCTACCGACCGAACCGGCGTTCACCGATCCACCTTCGAACGAAAGCACCACCGGATCGCTCGCCTGCATCCCCACCGTCCAGGCCGGATCGCTGCCCGCCAGGCGGAACAGAGCAGGAGGCGCGAACGCATCGAAGCCCGGCGTGCCGCCTTGCAGCGCGCCAAAGGGA